>JBIKWM010000089.1:0-3011 GCA_044356305.1 Flavobacteriales bacterium | reverse complement strand
CCGGCGAGGAGCGCCGAGCGGATCGCCACGCAGAACTCGGTGTCGGCCCCGAAGACGCCGACCGGCCCGGCGTACAGGCCACGATCGAAGGGCTCGCAGGCGCGGATGATCGCGTGGGCCTTCTCGGTGGGAAGCCCGCACACCGCGGGCGTCGGATGGAGCGCCGCCAGCACCGCCGCGTCGGCCGACTCGGGATCATCGCCGGCGAGCGTGGCCGAGACGAGCGAACGGAGATGCTGCACGTGGGCGAGCCGCAGCAGCCGCGGGCTGCCCGCCACGGTGACCTCGCCCGCGAGGGCCGCGAGCCGCTCGACGATGCGATTCAGCACGAGGCCCTGCTCGTGCCGGTCCTTCTCGGAGGCGAGCAATTCCGCCGCAAGCGACGCGTCACGCTCGGGCGTCTCGCCGCGCTTCCTCGTGCCGGCCACCGCCTCGCTCTCGACGACCTGGCCGGTCCGCCGGAAGAGCCGTTCGGGACTCGCACCGACGAACGCCACGCCCTCGACGGGCTCGATGAGGAACTGGTACGTGCCGGGCTCGCTCTCGGCGAGCCGCGCGAGCATGCCGCACGGGTCGACCGGATCCTGCAGGCGGAACGACCGGGTCCGGGCGAGGACCACCTTGCGGACCGCGCCTTTCGCGATCGTCTCGAGCGTCGCCTTCACCGAGGTCTGCCAGGCCGACGGGCTCGAGTCGCCGGCCGACGAACCCGCCACGGCGGCCGCTCCGGATCCGACCGCCCGGCCGCCGGCCACCAGCCGGTCGAGCGTCGCGAGCGTGGCCCGGCCGTCGCCCACGAGGTTGGCCGCGAGCACGCAGCGGAGGCCTTGGCGGACCATCTCCACCGCGGGCACCGAGACCGTCCCGGACGAGAAGGCCGACCACTCCTCACCCGCCTCGCGGGCGGTGTCGAATCGCATCGCGGCGAACCCGCGGGCCTCGGGCACCGCGGCGAGGAACGCCCGGATCGCCGGGTCGTCGAGCCGATCGGCCGAAAGAGCCCGACCGACCATCGCCGAGGCGAACAGGCCATCCCGACCGCGAAAGTACGCCCGCTGTCCGGGCCGCTGGAACGAGAGGAACGCGAGCGGATCCCCGCCCTCGATCTCGACCTCGACACGCGGCCAACCATGGGCCAACGCCCTTCGGGCCCGCTCGCGGAGCCCCTCGATCGCCCCGGAAAGCCCGGAAAAGCCCGATCCTGCCCCGGAAAGCGTGCCGGTTCGTCCCGCGGAACGGTCGTCCGCCGACGGCCACCCGGGCGACGATCCCTTCGAAGGGCCATGCGATGGGCCAGTGGAGGAGACGCTCATGAGGCCTGCCCGGATCCCGAAGGATCGCGGGAGCCCCGAGTGTAGCCGAGGGCCCGCAGCCCCGACCGTCTCGGCGGGCGAAGAACGTCTTATCGGGCAGCCCTCGACCGCGATCGCCCCAAGCCCGATCCGACCGACCCGTTGCCGGCGGGTCGAGACGGTCCCGGCACCCGCAACCGCCGCACAGACCGTCGAGCCGCAGCCCACCCGTGCCCCGGGCCGCCGGTCGATCGCTCACGCGTTCGACGGGAGGCCGCCGCTCGATCTCAGTTCGCCTTCCGACCCGTCCGGGCCTCCCACCGACGCACCGCCTCGGGCATCAGCCGCTCGAGCCGTTCGATACGGGTCTCGTTCGCCGGATGCGTCGAGAGGAACTCGGGCGGTGCCCCTCCGCCCGCCGCGGCGTCCATGCGACGCCAGAGCTCGATCGCCTCCCGCGGGTCGTAGCCGGCCTCGGCGGAAAGCATGAGCCCGACCTCGTCGGCCTCGTTCTCCTGCAGGCGGCTGTACGGCAGGGCCACGCCGATCTCGGTCCCGACACCGAGGGCCGCCATGGTGGCCTCCTGGGCCGCGGGCGACATCGTCGACATCGAAAGCCCCGCCCCCGCCCCGGCGAGTGCGATCTCGACCGCCATCTGCTGCGACATCCGCTCGGCCCCGTGCCGGGCGATCGCATGGGCGACCTCGTGGCCCACGACCACCGCCAGGCGATCGTCGTTGTCGGCCACGGGGAGGAGGCCCGTGTAGACCGCGCACTTTCCGCCGGGCAGGGCCCACGCGTTCACCGTCTGCGGCTCGTCGATGAGCTTGAATTCCCACACGAATCCGCCGGCGATGTCGGGGTGGAGACGGCGGGCCGCGTCGGCGATGTTCGCCCCGATCCGCCGCACCCGCTCGGCGTCGGGGCCGGTGGTGATGACCTTCTTCCCGGCGAGCATCTCGGCGTAGGCCTCGTCGCCGAGCGAGGTCTCCTGCTCGAGCGACATGAAGTTCAATTGGTTTCGGCCGGTGCCGGCGACCTTGGTGCAGCCGGTACCGGCCAGCGGGAATGCCGCAAAAAGTGCCGGCAGGAGCATCCGAAGGAAACGGTCGACCCGTGGTAGTTTGCCCATCGCTGGCCTCCGCCGAGGAGGATAGCTCCCTTCCAACGCTCCCCCTCTGGAGTCTGCCATGCGAATCCGGTCACGAATCCATCCCCGCGGCGGTTGCCTCGCGAACCTCCTCCTCCTGCTTGCGGTCGTCTCCCTCGTCGGCGCCGTCGTCGGTGTCCTCGCGACGCGAGGAGGCGTGAACGAGCTCACGTCCTTGGTGAAGGGCTTCCAGGACGGATCGATCCCGGTCCGAAAGGCCGCGACTCCTTCCTCGACCACGATGACGCTGTCGGAAGGCATGCTCGGCCTGATCGTCATGTCCGAGGACGAGATCGACGGGACGACCTACTCCGCGCAGGGACCGGCGAAGGTCGACGTGAAGATCACGACCGCCGACGGGGCCGAGGTGAAGTTCGAGTCCTTCCAGTCACAGCCCGGCGGCGCCATGATCCCGATGGAGAGCGGAAACATCGAGGTGCTCGGCATCGCGGCGATCGAGAAGGCCGGCGACTACACCGTCGCCCTCTCCCGCGAGGGTGAGCCGGTCGCGGTGCGCATGGGTTCCCTGGACAAGGCGGTCGCCGAGAAGTTCGTCAGTGGCTTCGCG
>JBIKWM010000032.1:0-36509 GCA_044356305.1 Flavobacteriales bacterium | reverse complement strand
CATTCCTGCCGTTCAAGCAAGGTCACATCAGAACGAAGGATGAAATCTGCGGTTTCCTGTGGCTTTCTAAGCTCTGACAGGCTATCTAATAGAAGAAGGGATTGAGAAAGCTGATTGGCGGAACCCTTAACAAGCCTCACTACATGTTCAGGGAATTTCAACTCTGAAACTCCTATCTGAGCTTCAATTGCGGTTAGATTGTCGATAGCCCTCTGAATACTTTGGGGATCTGAGGTGCGTCTGAACCATACCTCCCACCAAACTACTTCATTAGGCTGTGGGAATGGGAATTCCGGCCCGTCCTTCCAGAACGCTTTCAAAGTGGCTCTTTGGATTTCTTCGATATTGGCTATGAGATCGTTTGCTTTCGGCTTATCGGTCAGAACACCATTCTTCTTGGTGTTCTCGTTGAGATATAGATTGACGCGTTTCAAAAAGTGGCTGATACCACCTTCGGTCAGCATGACCACTGCTCTGGTTCTGTACTGACCCTCCAACGAGGGGTTTACCTCCCTATCGATGGTCAGTAGTTCATAAATGCCTTTGTCAGAATGAAGCTGGTCAAACTTCAATTCCGTACCCCATGAGGAATAAATTTCAACATATAATGCGTCATCGCGAACTAATTCCGGTGGCAGCTCAACATCCTTAGAAAGATGGAATTGCTCTCGAACCGCTTCAAGTTGCTGACGTATTCTCGCACCATGCTGAGCTCGATTTCGTAGTACGGCATCCCTGCCACGACCGGGTTTCCCTTTATAGGTCAATTCCGAGGAAAACCTCTGAATACCACTAATGTGGGCAAGTCTCCTGCCATCAGCCATTTAGAACCTTCTTTTGCGAATGGCCGTCAACAGGTCTTCTTTTGTGAGTGCCTTGCGGCCAGACATGATCATAGCCTTGATGGTCTCCTCACAGGCACGGACCACCTCAGAGTAGTTAAGGCCGATTGCTTCCTTGGCGAAACCTTTCAAATCAACTCTCCCTTCAAATTTGAAGCCCGAAAGATTCTTCTTCATGGTATCCGCAATCTCCTTTTCAGCAGGTAGCGGGTAGGTGATTATGTTATCAAATCTTCTGAAAAGCGCCCTGTCCAATGAGTCTGGCAAATTGGTTGCCGCAATGATGATGCTGTTGCTTTGATCCTTCTCGATGTTGATGAGGAAGCTGTTCAGAACCCGTTTGATTTCGCCCACATCTTGGCCTTGGTCTCTGTGAGACCCTATGGAGTCGAACTCATCGAAGAGATACACTCCACGATGGTCGGGCATGGCTTCGAATATCAACCGCAACTTGGAAATGGACTCACCCATGAATTTTGAGATGAGTCCATCCAGCCTAACGATAAAGACAGGAATGCCCAACTCACCGGCAAGTGCTTGAGCTGTCATCGTCTTCCCGCATCCGGGAGGGCCTTGCAGCAACAATTTTCTGATCGGCATTAGATTATGCTGGCGCAGCATTTCCCATTTCTGCTGCTCTCTTACCACACGGTCCAAATGCTCCTTCACCTCAGGTGCTAGAACCATGTCTCCCAACTTGACCTTGGGTTGAAATACCTCTATGAGCTCATGAAGTTCCCTTTTAGGAAGTGAGAGTGGAATGGTCTTGTTCCGGTCAAGGAATGAGAGAGAGCGGTTCTTCCGCGCTTTTTCGATCAATGACTTCAACTCTTGGGCAAAAGCCGTGTGGCCTTGCCTTGCCTCAGTGGCGGCAATTTGAATGGCTGAGGTGAAGAATCGTTCTTCGTCACCTTCTCCGAATGAACGGATTAAACTCTTGATTTGATCTGCGGACGCCATATCGGAACAAAAGTACTACCACGAAAATCAGAAACCCTATTACATCCGAAGTCCATGTCTCACTTTCACATAGTACTTCCCTCCATGTTGCAACTTCTGATTTCTATCTGTGGATTCGAGTAGAATTTATAACTCCACTTACTCTTTGGGTTGAGAATCCTACTTTCGTGGGTTGGTGGTATGCGTGCATTAACCGCCAACACTGTCCTCATAGCCCTCCTCCACACCAAGAAGGACTGGGCCTTGCTGCAACAGACGGGTATTTACCGCATCCCAGCGAGCAGGGCACCGGAGATAGTACGGGATGGAACGCTGACTCACGTGGCCTTCTACTTTCCCAAAGAGTTCGGAGACGAGGCCTTTCAGGTGAAATGGTATGCAGAGGTGCAGTATGTAAAGGTGCGCAGGCGCATTGAGGCCGTGCCAGATGAGCCATACCACCCAAGGGCACAGACAGATTATTTCCTGATCGGCCTCAGGAATCTGTCAGTCCTTGAAGAGCCGTTCATAAGTCTGCGGCCGCGCAGACTGTTGTTCATCCCAACCACTGAGGAGAAGTTCTTCCGGCCTGTGGCCCGTGAGATCAATCACCTGTTCAACGACAGTCCGTTGGAGAACCTGTTGTGGGATTCTTTTTATGCCTTAAGCATTCCGGCCGAGAGGCAGTACCTGATGGTGGTCAGTAAAAAGGAGCTCATCCTCGACTTTGCCATTTTCTGCAAGAACAGGAACATAGATGTGGAGTGCGATGGCGACACCTACCACAACAGCAAACCGCGCATTGAGAAAGACAAGGTCCGCAACAACATGATGGAAAGTGCAGGGTGGTCGGTGCTGCGCTACACCACAGATATGCTGACCAAAGACCTGCCGTGGGTGATGAACAACATCACTGAAACAGTGAACCGCTATGGCGGTGTGATGGTACCTCCATCGCCTTATTCTCCTCGGTATTTACAGGGAACGGAAAACAAACAGGGAAGGTTGTTTGGGTGAATCCCTTCAATTGCCAAACACTTCCCTCCTATGCCACTCCAGATTCTCCTTTCCCGGCCAGAATTTCTTTTCGGTCGGCAGTTGTAAAGGGCGGCCCGCAAAGCGTTTGAGGCCATACTCACCGGGCTGCTCTGTAAAGGCGGATGAGACCAGCACGGTGTAATCGGTGGAGATGGAGATCAGGCCGCGGTCGAAGGCGCGGTGCAGCGTGGGGCACAGGGCAATGCCGTTGCTGATGGTGTCGTCATGGCTCTCTGCAAAGGGTATGATGTGGCATGCATCCACCATGCTGATGTTGGCCGTGGCACTGACGCGCATGCCCGAAATGGCGCAGCGCATGTCGTACACCTTGGGTATGTCGCGCTTGAACATGCTGCTGCGCACAAACAGGTCCTCATCATTGTGGTCGTGCAGCAACAGATCGATCTTGGCCCTGTAGGTGGCAGGGTCCTCCTGCAATATCTGGCGGCTTATGTCAGGGAATATGTCCAACTGCCCATAGGGTGTGGGGCTGTTGCTCTTAGTGGCATCTGGGAAATACCGCTGCAACAGCGTTTGCTGCAACAGCATGTTGGCCTCCTTATCCAGCATAAGCGCAAAGAGGTCATCGTTCAGCTGTGCGTAAGCAATGGCGGCATCGAGCCGTGTGAGCGACTTGGTGAACTGCGCCATGTTCTCGAGGTCAATGGCCCCTTGTCTGGGCACCAGTTTCCAAAAACCCTCTGTGCGCATGTGAAAGAATGGAAGGGACATGAGGCAATCGAATTTGCCTGATACCAAGTGGTTCCAATTGCTACGGAACAGAGCCACAAGTTCCGGTGTGATGAACACCTGTCCACGCTCTATGCCTCCCTGTGCCGCCCATTGCAGCACAGCCAATAACAAAATAGGCTTGTGCGGTGCCCCCCCGTTGGTACTTGACCTGCGCAGACGCGTGAAAGCCTTTATATAGGTCGAGACGTTCTCGGGATATGCTGTTGGCATGAGACCAAGGTAGGCGGAAAGGTGATAAGAAGTCAAGAACAATGGCGTGATGCCAGGTTCATCTCAGCGGCCATTCCTTCGCTCTCTATGTTCAAAGTCTGCGGAAGAACTTTTGCAAGTGTCACCTATACAGACCATGCTCTGCTGCGCATGTTTCAAAGACTGGTATCTGAAGCTAAGGTACTTGAATTGCTTGAGTTTGGCGTTGTGATAGAGGAAAAGCCGAATGCACAGCCATATCCTAAACTTCTTGTGCATAAATTTGTGAACGGCAGACCCTTGCATGTGGCCATAGGAATCAACGAGACTGAGCAGCGCTGTTCTGTGATAACCATTTACGAGCCCGATACAGATACTTTTCTCGAAGACCTTAAAACCAGAAGACTACCTGAGCTATGAAATGCACCCTCTGCGAGACCGGTATGCTGAAGGAAGGAGTGACTACCGTTGTTCTGACCCGAGATGAGGCGGTAGTGATCCTGAAACAGGTGCCGGCACTTATATGTGGCCAATGCGGCCATTATCATCTGGAAAGCCCCATGGCAAGGCTAGTTCTCGAAAAGGCGAACGATGCCATGAGCAAGGGTCTGGAAGTTGAGATATTGAGCCTCAAGGCTGCGTGAGGCGCGGACCACGTTTTTTTAGTGATTACCCGCAATTGTACCTGTCCTAGAGCTCGCTCGGGAGTATCACAATTCATCCTTTTGTCTTGATACAAAAGGATCAAAAAATCAAGGCTGGTGGACATTTCTCTGCGAAACTCGGAGACGGTCGCTTTCCGCGCGTTCCGGGCCGTTCGGAAGACCTCACTCTACGGAACGCTTCCTGCAGGCTCGCACACGCTCCCTTACCCCGGTTTCGCAACGGGAAATGTCCAAGGCCGCCCAGCGAACTGCTCCTACATCACCGTCACATGAAAAAGCCCTTCTGGTAAGACTGCGTGGAATCACATTTTTTTCTGCACGTGGTATTGCGGTGGTCAGTGCACCACAGAAAATAGAAAAACAGCCCTTTGACCTCCCCGATTTATTGCCCCTCAGTTACCGAACAGCAGCGGATGGGCCGCATTGAACCTGCGGATAAAGAGGAAGAGTGAGTCTTTGCGCCTGCGGGCGGGCAGGGCATCGAACTCGGCACTGAGGGCGGCATCGCGGGCCAAAAGGGTGGCCACATTGTCCTCGGTGTAAGGCAGCACGCGGCCGGTGGCCATATCGAGGACGAACTGGCGCAGCTCGGTGCTACGGGCATTCACGGTATTGTTGGTGGGCCCGAAATAGGGGTCGTAGAAAGGTTGACTCACGGGTGTGACGGTGACCACCGTGGCTGTGAAGTGCGATATGCTGCCGAGGACAGGTATGCGGGCCATGTCGTCATCGGTCTGAATATGTACCTGTCCGTTGCGGCAAAAGCCCCACACCTTTTCGGAGGCTATTGCGTGTGCATCGCCCAGGGCATCGTAGTAGCGGAGGCTATCGGCATCGAGCACGAGGTACATGAAATCCTGTGAGCGCACATCCTCCTTTGTGATAATGGCTGCCAGAGTCACAGGTCGGTTGTGGCGCAGGTCCTCGAAGGTGAGATAGAACCCATCGGTGAGGGCGTAGTCGTTGTCCTGGGCCCTTACATCCACCCGAAGGAAAAAGAGCAGGGCGCACAGTGCGATGGAGAAAAGCTGACGCTGACCGGTGCACGCCATGGCTCAGGGCTCGATGCGGATGATGCGTCTGGAGTCGGTGCCCAAGGGCGTGCGCAGCACCAGCAGCAGCACATCCTGCGCAAACCGGTCGGTATCGATATACAGTTCGGTACCCGAGAGTGTGGTGCGGTAGAGTTCGCGGCCGGCCATGTCATACATGCTCACATTCACTTCCTGTCCGGAAACAAGATTGATGATGCGGATGTTCAGGTCGCCCACATTCGGATTGGGCCATACATCGGCCAGTACGCCCGCCTCGGGAGTGTCGTCAAAGAGGGCGGTCACGGTTCCGTTCTTGGTGATTGTCCATCGGTCGGGATCAATATGGATGCTATCGATATGGAAAGGGATATCGTGGAAGAAGGCCTGTCCATCGGCCCCAACCTCTAGTCGCAGCGTGGTGTCGCGGCCTCCGCCATAGAGACGCAGCGGCACATCCATCTCAAAATAACTGACCGATGTATGCGACCGGGTCTGGTTGACGGTGCAATAGAACTGCCCATCCGCAGCCTGCGACCAGCGCACATGGTGCTTGGGGTAGCCTTCGCCCCGGTACCAGTCGTTGAAGTATCCGCTCAGGTCGCGGCCCGATGTGGCCTCGAAGTGCTGCCTCAGATTCTCGGTGCGGGTGAATGCGTAGGTGAGCACAGGGTCGGCCAGATAGTTGCGCAGGGCCTGATAGAAGGCTGCATCGCCAATGAGCCACCGCAACTGATGCAGGATCATGGCCCCCTTGCTGTAAGAGAGCCGCCCGCTGAAAATGCGTCCCACCTGGGTGGTATCTGAGCAAAGCACCGACCCATTGGGTTCGCTCATCACCTGTTCCATCTTGGGCCCGATGAACTCGTGCCAGCGCCAGGGTTGCAGGTAGTAGAAGCAAAGCCCCTGCATATAGGTGGCAAAACCCTCGTTGAGCCAGATGTCCTCCCACGAGCCGCAGGTGACCAGATCACCGAACCACTGGTGGGCCAGCTCGTGTGTGATCAGTTCGTACCACCAGCCGCCCACAAAGGAGCAGGTCTGATGCTCCATGCCTCCGCCCCACCCGAACTGCACCTGGCCGTAACGTTCGTTGCGGAAAGGATACGGACCCAAAAGCGTATCGAAGAACACGAGCGGTTCGGCCGCAAGGTGAAATCCCTCGGTGGCCACAACGGTGTCTTCGGAATAGCAGTGGCTCAACAGCGGCATGGGCCCCTGACTGAGCTGAACAGTCTCCTGAATGTCAACATAATCGGTGACTGCAAGGCACACCAGATAGGTGGCAATGGGATATCGGTGCCGCCAATGGATGGTGCGCAGACCACCGGAAACGGTCTCGCTCACGGGCATGCCGTTGCTGATGCCGCGATAGGCCTGTGGCGTGATGAGATGGACATCGATGGAGTCGATCTTGTCAATCAGGTCCTGACGGCAGGGCCACCAGTCGCGCGCACCGTAAGGTTCGCTCAGGGTCCAGATGATGGGCGTGCCGTGGTGATCGGCCTTGATAAACGACCCGAAACCCGATGATGAAGGGCTGCCGTGGTAATAGACCGTGATGGAGTCGAGCGTGCCCTGTGCCATCAGGTCAGGCAGGTCGATGGTGAGGATGTGGTCATCGGTGTGGACGAATGTCAATGGCCCAGAGGCATGGGTGATGCTATCGACCGTGAGGGGCTTGATCAGGTCGAGCTCAAGAGCGCCCATCTCCTCCCCTGCCCTGAAATGCAGTGCCACGGCCCCTTGTATGCCATCAACAGATGGGTCCACCTGCCATTGGCACCGGGCATAGGTCATGTTGACAGCACCTGCTGCCAGCACCTTAGGCCGGGATATTGAATTCAATCTTTGCCTTACCAGCGCGCAACCGTCCACGCCCAGGTCCTGTGCCGATGCAAGGCAGGGCGCCATCAGCACAGCGAAAAGAACAATGGCCCTGAAGCGCGACATGATGCAAAGGAATATCATGCCCCATCAAATCCCACAGCCTTCTATTTCTCCCTGAAATAGATCCTGATGGGCACACCGGAAAATTTGAACATCTCGCGCATCCGGTTCTCGAGGTACCTGTAATAGGGGTCTTTCACCTCTTTCGGGTGATTGCAGAAGAATGCGAACGAAGGCACCTTCGTAGGTAGTTGGGTGATGAATTTGACCTTCACATGCAGCCCTCGGCCTGATGGTGGCGGATTCTGATCGATCAGCGGCAGCAGCGCCTCATTCAGTCTGCGCGTCTGGATCTTGCGTGCGCGGTTATCAAACACCTCCATGGCGGTCTCTACCAGCTTATGGATGCGCTGTTTGGTCATGGCCGATATGAACAGGATGGGCACATCTGTGTACGGTTCCATCTTCTTGTGGATGGCCTCGGTCCATTGCTTGGTGCTCATGGTGTCCTTCTCCACCGTGTCCCATTTGTTGACGGCAACCACGAGGCCCTTTCCGTTCTTCTGGGTAAGGTGAACGATGTTCATGTCCTGGGCATCAAAACCGACCGTGGCGTCAATGACCAACACACACACATCGGCCGATTCGATGGCCCGTATGGCGCGCATCACAGAGTAGAACTCAAGGTCCTCTTCCACCTTGTTCTTCTTGCGGATGCCGGCCGTGTCGACAAGGATCAGTTCGTGCCCGAATGCATTGTAATGGCTGTCAACGCTGTCGCGCGTGGTGCCGGCTATGTCGGTGACAATGTTCCGGTTCTCGTTGAGCAGGGCGTTGGTCAGGCTCGATTTACCGACATTCGGCCTACCGACAATGGCTATGCGCGGCAAAGGGGCGGGTCCTTCGCTCTCCGCATCTTCCTCCGGGTCGGCTTCGAGGCGCGCTGCGACCGCATCCAACAGGTCGCCTGTGCCGCTTCCGCTCATGCTCGAGATGCAGAAGTAATCGCCCAGCCCCAAAGCGTAGAATTCGGTGGCCAGCTCCGTCCGGTTGCTGCCGTCCACCTTGTTCACCACCAACAATACGGGCTTCGATGTCTTGCGCAGGATCTCAGCCACTGCCTCATCATCGGGCGTCACGCCCTCGGCCACATCTACGAGGAATAGGATTACATCGGCCTCTCTGATGGCGATACGCACCTGTTTGCGGATCTCATCTTCAAAGATGTCATCGCTGCCCTGCACATAGCCGCCAGAGTCTATGAGCGTGAACGACTTCCCGTTCCAGTCGCTGGTGCCGTAGGTACGGTCGCGGGTAACGCCCGCCACTGCATCGACAATGGCGCGCCTCTCACCTATCATCCTATTGAAAAAGGTCGATTTGCCCACGTTGGGCCTACCTACAATTGCTACTACTCCGCTCATTTTTCCAAGTATCCGAACCGTTTCAATGCCAGTGGGTCGCTGCGCCAGTCCTTGCGGACCTTCACGCTCAGTGCCAGATGCACCTGCCGTCCCACGAGTTGCTCAATGGCCCCACGGGCTTCAATTCCAAGTCTTTTTATCGCATCGCCACCACGGCCTATAATGATCTGCTTTTGGCTTTCGCGCTCGCAGAACACAGTGGCCATGATGCGGTCAATGCCGTCCTTACCTTCCTTGTACTCCTCAACCACCACCTCAACACTGTACGGCACCTCTTTCTTATAAAGGAGCAGCATCTTCTCCCTTATGGCCTCGCCTACAAAGAACCGCACTGGACGGTCAGTCAACTCGTCCTTATCAAAATAAGGTGGATGCTCGGGCATCAGCTCCCGAAGTCGGGCAAGGAGGGCATCGGTGCCATCGCCCTGTAGGGCCGATAGCACAATCACTTCGGCCGCAGGGAAAGTGGATCTCCACCTTTCAGTTTCCGCACTCACCTTCTCGGTCGGGTGCAGGTCACATTTATTCAGCGCCACCAGTACGGGGCATTGCAGATGCTCCAATCGCTTCAGCGGACTCTCCTCAGGGTTCTCGCCTATCTCGGCCAGGCATATCAATGCATCGGCATCGCTCACTGACCGGTTCACGGCATCCATCATTCCTTCATGCAACAGATATGCGGGGTCAATGATCCCGGGCGTATCGCTCAAAACGATCTGGGTCTCCTCATCATTGAAAATTCCCAGGATACGGTGCCTCGTGGTCTGAGCCTTGGGGCTCATGGCACTCAATCGCTCGCCCACAAGGCGGTTCAAGAGTGTGCTCTTGCCTGCGTTAGGCCTACCTACAATGCTCACAAATCCTGCGCGGTGCGCCATTTCGCCTGCTGTTGATAATTTTTCTCGGTGCAAAGGAACTGATTATTATTTTCGCGGCCCCAATGAAGGTGAGCCGTAAGGCAATAACACAGAAAGCAGAACATACTGCGGGGTGGAGCAGTGGTAGCTCGTCGGGCTCATAACCCGAAGGTCGTAGGTTCGAGTCCTGCCCCCGCTACTTGAGAAGGCCCTATTCAGGGCCTTCTTTCATTTTTGGGTGAAAAGGAAAGGGTTGATCGGATGAACGTTATACCCTTACGTTTGCCCTATGAATCGGAACATTCGCCACACCATTGCAGCCATTGTGCTGGCAACAACCACATCGGCACAGGCACAGGACCCTTTGATCCAGGGTCTGATCGATGAGGTGAACATCGATTCGCTGATGTACAACGCCAGCGCCATTTCGGGGGAATTCGCAGTCGGGATAAACGGCACGGCAAGCACCATCACATCGCGCAACAAGCTGAATGCGGGCAATGCCCTTGCAGCCGACTACCTGCAACAACGCCTGCAGCAGTTGGGGCTGAATACCACCGTGCAGACCTTCGGTGCGGCAGGAGAGAATGTGCTTGCCACCTATCCGGGCCTATTGTATCCGAACCAGAAGGTGATCTTATGCGGGCACTACGACAGCATGCCAACGGGCAACACCTCGCCCGCAGCCGATGATGATGGCAGCGGTACTGCGGCAGTGCTAGAGGCTGCCCGGGTACTCACTGAGGGTCAGCAGTACGCCTACACCATTGTATTCGCCCTTTGGGATGAAGAGGAGTACGGACTGACGGGGAGCGCCTATTACGCTACCCAGGCACTGGCGGCCGAGGATAGCATCATTGCGGTGATCAACATGGACGCCATAGCCTACGATGGAGATGGCGACAACAAGGCCCGGGTGCATACCAAGCCCATAGCGCAGAGCATGCAGATTTCTGACCTGGCGGTTTACATGAACACAGCTTATGGGATCAACCTCGACCTACAGGTGAACAATCCGGGCGCCACCTACAGCGACCACGCCTCGTTCTGGACCAAAGGGTACAGTGCGTTGCTGATGATCGAGGATTTTGACAACGATGGCAATCCGCATTATCACACCACCACAGACAGGGTGCAGTATTTCGATCAGGGATATTTCCATCGCATAGCGCGCCTGAGCATCGGCATGGCGGCCTCGTTGGCCATTCCGTATTCAATAGTTGAAGGAATTGATGAGCAACATCAGATGGTGCAGATGTGGCCCAATCCCGCATCTGATGTGTTACATATCAATCTGACCGAGGAACCGACATCCAACACCCGGATACTGTTGACCGATGTGGCAGGAAGGCAGATGCTCATCCATCAGCCCAAAGAAAAAAGAGCCATTATCTCTTTGGATGGTCTGCCTGATGGACTTTATACCCTGACCGTATCCGGTAAGCACGGTAACCACAGCAGGAGGTTGGCCGTGGTGCGCTAAAATGAGGCGCGGTCAGGACGAGAGGATGTCCTGATTGAGCGACATACGCTCTACAATGCGGTGAGCCACGCTGAGGGCATTGAAGCCGTCATCGATGGTAACGGGCGGTGTGCCCCCATTCACGATGCAATGCCTGAAAGCGCGCAGTTCCTCTTGAATAGCGTTGGTATCTTGCACCTCGGGCAGGCCGAAACTCACTTTGCGCCTGCGTCCACCGGCCAGCTCAACAAGCATGTCATCGGGTCTGGGCTCGCCTTGCACATCATCGAGCCGCACGATATCAGTCTTCTTTTTCAGGAAATCGATGGCGATGTAGGCATCGCGCTGAAACACCCGCATCTTTCGCATGGCCTTGAAACTGATGCGGCTGGCCGTAATGTTGGCCACGCATCCGTTGTCGAACTCGATTCGGGCATTTGCAATGTCGGGAGTATCGCTGACCACAGGCACCCCGCTGGCGCTGATGCGCTTGACATTCGAACGGACGATGCTCAGAACAATGTCGATGTCGTGGATCATGAGGTCAAGCACCACAGGCACATCCGTGCCGCGCGGATTGAACGGGGCGAGGCGATGGGCCTCAATGAACATAGGCTGATCGCAAAATGGGGCAGCTGCAACAAAAGCAGGGTTGAAGCGCTCCACATGCCCTACCTGAACAACGGTATCGGCCTCGTGCGAGAGTTTTATCAGCGACTGTGCCTCTTCAACAGTGTTGGTCAGGGGCTTCTCAATAAAAACGTGCTTCGATGCCCTTAGCGCCCGTTGGGCACAATCGAAATGTGAAAGAGTGGGTGTCACAACATTTACTGCGTCCACCTGGTCGATGAGCGTATCAATGGAATCGAAACACTTCAGACCGAAAAGTTGTGTGGCTTCTGCGCACTTGGCGGGATCTGGATCATAGAACCCGACCACATCAAATCCTTCGGTCTCTAAAAGCAGGCGGAGGTGAATCTTGCCCAGATGTCCGGCACCCAGCACCCCGATGCGCACGTTGCGCCCACTCACTGTGGCAGTCATATCAATGGCCGAAAGTATCGGTACAGAAGGGGCCGTGGGGTGCGCTGATTTTCAATTATCAACACAGAATCCTTCATAAATAGAGCCTTTGCTGTGGTGGGCAGGGCCCTATCCCCCACCCTACTTTTGGCCCATGACCACCGCTCAGGCACGCCATGCGAGAGACACGCCCCGACATCAGGGCCAGCGCAGGCTGCTGATAGAGAAGTTGCGCGAAAAGGGCGTATTCACTGAAACCGTTCTGGCAGCGATGGGCCGGGTGCCGCGACACCTCTACCTCGACAGTGCCTTTGACCGTCAGGCCTACGAAGATGTGGCTTTTCAGATAGGTGCCGGGCAGACCATTTCGCAGCCTTCTACTGTGGCGCACCAGAGCACACTGCTACAGGTGACCAAAGGAATGAAGGTGTTGGAAATAGGGACCGGCTCGGGCTATCAGGCATCGGTACTGGCCGAACTGGGCGCCAAGGTTTTCAGTGTGGAACGGCAGAAAGAGCTTTTTGACCGCACACGCCTGTTGCTTCCTTCTCTGGGGTATCAGGTCCGAACGTTGTATGGCGATGGCTATCTGGGCCTTCCATCCTTTGCCCCGTTTGACAGGGTGATAGTGACGGCCGGAGCGCCCTTTGTGCCCGATGCACTCACTGATCAGTTAGTGGCCGGAGGCATTTTGGTTATCCCTGTAGATTGGGCCGATGGGCAAGAGATGCTCACCATCCGGAAAGAGGCTGATGGGAGCCTTAGCGAGGCACGCCACGGTTCGTTCCGTTTTGTGCCTATGCTGGGCGATAAGGTCCGATAGCCGAATTCACGTGGCCCAGTTAGGCTTTAGAGGCCAGGACCATCTCGGCCAACAGGGCAGGGTTCTTCTCAATGGCATTGCCTACCACTACCACATCGGCACCGGCTTCAAATTTCTCGCGCACGGCCTCAGGGGTTCTGATCCCACCTCCTATCACCAAAGGAACGCTCAGTTGCTGGCGCACCGATCCTATCATGTCGCTACTCACTGAGTTCTGAGCACCCGAACCACCATCCATGAAAATGAGTCGCAGACCCAGTTGCTCACCGGCCAAAGCAGTGCAAGCGGCAATATCGGGCTTGTCGTGCGGTATTGGTAATGTGCCACTCATGTAGGAAGCGGTTGTTGGCCTGCCGCTGTCAATGAGCATGTAACCGGTAGGGATCACTTCAAGCCCACTGGACTTAAGGCGAGGGGCGGCCATGACATGACGGCCGATGAGCATCTCGGGGTTGCGGCCAGAGATGACCGAGAGCAGCAGAATGGCATCGGCCTCTGATGTCACCTGCATCTGATCGCCCGGAAAAAGAACCACTGGCACATCGGTGAGGCGCTTGATGGTGCGCACAGTGCGCACAAGGTTGTCGTCCATCATCAGGCTACCGCCAACATAGAAAAGATCAGTGCCAGCCTCGGCAGCGCGCTCAATCACACGCTCAAGCTCTGGCCCAGAGGTACGGTCAGGATCAATGAGTAGAGCGAACAGTCTTTCGCGTCCGGACTGCGCCATTTCCAACCTGTCGAGCACCCTTTGCATAGCGGTACAATGATACGGAACGCGCGGCAAGGGTTAAAGAGTGAGGGATATTGGTTGGCTGCAAGGCGTTTTTCAGTTCATCAAACGCCCTTCATGCCTAACAATCCCTTCAATTGAGAACCGCTGAACAAACTGTTCATTTCACTCTGACAACAGGCAACCTAAGCCCTTATGCAATGTCTTATCCTTGCACATTGAAAAAGCAGGCGGTACCTACCATTTGACATGTTCAACAACTACCCGCGCCCGTTCAGGGGCCTGATTGTTTTTCTCGCCAATGTCCTTCCCCTTGTTTCTGCCACAATGGCGCAGGCGCAGATTGCTGTGACCCCTGGTCTTACCGCGACTCAATTGGCTCAGATTCTTGCAGGGCCCGGTGTTGCCGTGAGCAATGCCACCATTACAGGGCAAGCCTCGGCCGCTGGATCATTTAACGGCACAAGCAACATCGGATTCAATAACGGAATAATCCTCACCACGGGTGCAGCGGGCGTGTGCATTGGCCCTAACAACACAGGAAGTGCCACTCAGGACCTTCCCACACCTGGAATACCTGAATTGAATGCGCAGGCTGGGGCTGCGACACAAGACGGGTTCATCCTTGAGTTTGATTTCATCCCACAGAGTAATCTGATCAATTTCCGATATGTATTCGGCAGCGAGGAATATCCGGAGTTTGTCAATACAGGATTCAATGACGCCTTCGCTTTTTATATCAGTGGTCCAGGTATCGCTGGCCAACAGAACCTTGCTATTGTTCCCGGTACTGCAAATACTCCTGTGACCATTGATAATGTGAACGGCAGCTCGTTCAGTCAATATTATGTGAATAATGCCGGTGGGGCCACCATTCAGTTTGATGGATTCACTACGGTACTGACTGCGACACGCGCGGTGCAGGCGTGTCAGACCTATCACCTGCGCATCATGATCGCAGATGCGGGTGACGGACTTTGGGAATCAGGGGTATTCCTTGAGGCCGGGTCGCTCAGCGCAGGCAACGTGACCATTCAGGCCACCACATTGACGGCTGATAACACAGCATATGAGGGATGCTCGGCAGGTACAGTGACCTTCACACTTGGTCAGGCTTTGGCTCAGCCTTACACTCTGACCTACACCCTGCAAGGAACCGCCATTAATGGCACCGACTACACCCTATTGCCAGGCTCCATCACCATCCCTGCGGGTCAGACACAGGCAAGTTTCCTTATAGATGCGCAGGTAGATGGGGTCAATGATGGAATTGAGACGGTGTATGTGATAGTGCAGACCACTCCTTGCGCCAACGACACGGTATTCATTCTCATTAATGATGTTGCGCCCTTACAGGTGCAGGCTTTTGGTGATACATCGCTTTGCGGTGGGCCTGTACCGCTGTGGGCATCGGGTACGGGTGGCGCCCCTCCGTATACTTACTCATGGAGCAATGGGGGTGGTGTGGGCGATACAGTTACCGTTAACCCTGCCAATACAACGGTTTACACCGTCACAATGACCGATTTCTGCAACCTGACCCCTGCAGTGGATCAGGCCACGGTGACTGTTGACCCGATCCCTGTGGCAAATGCCGGGCCCGACATCAACTATTGTGCTGGCAATGCGGTACTGGTTACTGGAACGGGCGGCAACTCTTATGCATGGTACCTAATGCCCGCTGGGACATTCGTGTCAAACGGTGCCAACATGCTGGCGAACCCCGTGGGGCAGGAAGATTACATGATGATCGCTACCATAGGCGGGTGCTCAGATACCGATTACGTGTCTCTGTTCGAACTGCCTGCTGTGGTGGCCGATGCCGGGGCGGATGTCAGCATCTGTTCGGGCGATGCCGTTCAGCTCAATGGGACAGGTGGGGTGCAATATCTATGGAACAACGCGCTCTCGCTCGATAATCCGAATATCGCCACTCCTTTCGCATCGCCAAGCGTAACTACGCTTTACACTGTGAATGTGACTGATGCCAACGGTTGCGTTGGTACGGACGATGTCACAGTGACCATCCTTCCATCGCCTACGCCCAACGCAGGACCCGATCAGTCAATCTGCTTTGGAAACACCACCACACTGAGTGGTTTCGGTGGGGCCACCTACAATTGGGTACCGCCCATTGACTTGGACGATCCTACTCTTGCTGCTCCGACATTCTCAGGAAGTACGACCACAATTTTCACACTCACGGTCACAGCCGCCAACGGTTGCTCCGCCACCGATGACATGGTACTGACAGTGAATCCGCTGCCGGTTGTAAATGCCGGAGCGGACCAGACCATCTGTCAATTCGGGACGGCACAGATGAATGCGGTTGGTAACGGGAACTTCTCTTGGAGCCCGGCAGCTGACTTCAGTAACCCGAACATTCAGAACCCGGTGGCCACACCCGCGGCCACCACCATGTACTATGCGCTGTTGACCAATGTGAACGGATGCCAGCAGACCGATAGCATGTTGGTGACTGTGATGCCTCAGCCTACTGCTTCGTTCATCCCACCAGTTAACGATTGCATCGGTACACTGATGCAGTTCACTGATGCATCGGTGGGCACCATAGTGCAGTACGACTATTCGTTGGGCGATGGGAACAGTTCAGCCATTGCCGATCCAACACATACCTACGCGCAGTATGGCCTGTATGCTGTGAATCTTGAGGTGACATCTGACATGGGCTGTGTGGACGACACGACCATCAACGTGACGGTCTTCCCGAAACCAACCGCTGAATTCACCGCCACAGGTGCCTGCCTGATGCAGCCCAATTATTTCTATGACCAATCTGTGACCCTGGCCGGTTCCAACATTGTGCAGTGGGAATGGGATTTCGGGGCTGGGGTGGCATCATTCAATCCGGTGACCCAAGCGGTTCTTCCGACCACGGGTACGCACAACATCACATTGATGATTGAGACCGATCAGGGATGCCGCGATACGGTGACTCACACAGCTGATGTTTTTGTTTTGCCTGTGGCCGATTTCTTAGTCACCAATGTCTGTCTGGGTACCACAGCGGTATTCGGTCAGCAGTCAAGCATTCCGAGCGGATCCATCAACCTCCATCAATGGAATTTCGGAAACGGCAACAGTTCATATCTGGCCAATCCGCCTGGACAGACTTACAATTCGGTGGGCACATTTCCTGTGACACTGATCGTGACTTCGAATTACGGGTGCACCGACACCCTTACCCAGACGCAGGAGATATTCCCCATCCCTACGGCCGATTTCTCTTTTGAGAATGTCTGTCACGGAGAGCCTACCGTATTCACTGATCTTTCGAACCCCAACGGCCCGTATGTAATAAGCGAGTGGACCTGGAATTTTGGTGATGGTACCAACAGCCAAGGTCAGGCCATGCAGCACACCTATGCCAATCCGGGGTATTACACCGTAAATCTGGATTTATTAAGCGGGGTAGGTTGCACAGCATCAGTCGATTATGGGCCAATTGTAGTGTATCCGAATCCGGTGGCCTCATTTGCTGATGACCTTGCCAATTGCCTGAACCTGACAACACCCTTTGTGGATGGCAGTTCTGTTCAGGCCACTGGTGCCGATAGCATCACGGTCTGGTCATGGACCTTTGGCGATGGAGGCATATCTGCCCTTGAGACTGACACCCACACCTATGTTGCTCCGGGTTTCTATCCGGTCACTCTCATTGTTCAGACCAATAATCAGTGTTCTGATACCATTTCGCATACTGTAGAGATCTACCCTTTGCCTGTGGTCGATTTTGCTGCTGATACATTGGAAGGTTGTCAGCCATTCAGAGTGCAGTTCACTGATCAGAGCTCCATTGCACAGCCCTACGGTCTGGCCTCTTGGAGTTGGGATTTCGGTGATGGTAACGGTGTTTCGGCCCAATATCCGACCAACACATTTGAAAACCGAAACCTCGGCCCATTCGATTCCCAGAGCTATACGGTCACTTTGGAGGTGACCTCAGCCAATGGTTGCACCAGTATCGACAGCCTCGTTGATTACATCAAGGTGCATCCGAAGCCTGATGCCCAGTTCACAGCCAATAAATGGTTGACAGATATCCTTGATCCGACCATCAGGTTCACTGACCAGAGCAGTGCAAATGTGACCCAATGGCAATGGACTTTCGGTGATGGCACCTCGGCCATAGTGGAGAATCCGAGCCACACATACCTCGATACTATCACCTACCTCGTCACCCAGACGGTCACCACCGATTTCGGGTGTGTCGATACCACCCAGGCCAAGATTGAGATAAAGCCTGTGTTCACTTTCTGGGTGCCAGCCGCATTCACACCCAATGCCGATGGGTATAACGAAGTGTTTAACGGTCAGGGGACCGGAGTGGCTCAATTCCAGCTTTTCATCTACAACCGGTGGGGTCAGGTGATTTTTGAATCGTATCAGAAAGAGCACGGATGGGACGGAACGATGAACGGTGAGATGGTTCAACAAGGTGCTTATGTCTATGTGTTCAAGCTGATGGACGTGCTGGGCGAACCGCATGTGATAACCGGTAATGTGAAGCTGTTCAGATGAACTTGTCAGAGATACGTTGTGGCCTTATTGCGCTGGCGGTATTTGGCAGTGCTTATACTGCCTATGCCCAGTATCAGGTGAACAACAATGCCACACAGACCAGTTGCAACTGCTATGAGCTGACGCCTGACGCTGGCAACATGAACGGCTCTGTGTGGAATGTGAACCAGATTAACCTGAACAACCCGTTTAATTTCAATTTCGATGTCTTTTTGGGATGTAATGATGGTGGTGCCGATGGCATTGCCTTTGTTCTTCAGCCACTTAGTGTAAATGCCGGATCAGCTGGAGGAGGCCTTGGATATCAGGGCATTGTTCCATCGCTGGCAGTTGAGATTGACACCTATCAGAATGCGACAGATCCTGCGGTCGATCACATTAGCCTGCAACTGAATGGCGATGTGAACCATGGAGGGGCCAATAACCTTGCTGGACCTACCCAGGCCAGTGCCACGAGCGGCAATGTGGAAGATTGCGCCTGGCACCTTTTGGAAGTGAACTGGGACCCAGCTATCCAACAGCTCAATGTGCTTTTTGACGGTGTTCTGCGCATGACATGGGTAGGCAACCTGGCGGCTGCATTACCGAGTGTCTATTGGGGTTTCACCGGTGCTACCGGTGGTGCTTCGAACCAGCAACAGTTCTGTAATCAGCTCAATCCGAACTTCACTATGAGCAATGTGGGCAACTGCCCGGGCATGCCGGTGCAGTTCACCTCCACCTCCACCACCGCCACAGGCAATATCACAAATATCCAGTGGGATTTCGGTGATGGTACGAACGGTGTGGGCGCCACCCCAACGCACACATATGCTGCAGCAGGTAATTACAATGTAACAGTCACAATCACCAGTGAAGGTTGCACGCAGAGCCAGACCAGTCAGGTCACAATTGTGCCCGCTCCTACGGTCAATGCCGGACCAGATGTGAGCATTTGTGAAGGGACAGGTGTTTCGTTGAACAACCCGAACACCAATGTGATAGGCACCTACGCGTGGTCTCCGGCCGCAGGCCTGAATAGCACCAGCACGGCCACTCCGTTGGCCACTCCGTTGGTCAATACCACCTACACGCTCTCAGTGACCGATATTAACGGATGTACAGGTTCCGATCAGGTTAATGTGACTGTGAATCCGTTGCCGACTGCCGATGCCGGTGCCGACCAGAGCATGTGCATAGGCACACCTACCCAATTAGGTGGATCGGGCGGGGTGAGTTACCAATGGAATCCTCCAGCGGGGTTGAGCAGCACGAATGCCCAGGCACCGACAGCCAATCCAGTGGCAAATACTGTGTACACCCTGACAGTGACCGATGCCAACGGTTGTACCGATGCTGATGATGTCACTGTGAACGTGAATCCACTACCGATTGCGAATGCGGGCCTCGACCAGACCGTTTGTGCCGGAACCGCAGCCAATCTGGTCGCTATAGGAGGCACGCAATACAGTTGGTCGCCCAGCACTGGCCTCAGTGCGGACAATGTGGCGAACCCTCAGGCAAATCCGGCAGCCACGGTGACCTATGTGGTAACCGTGACTGATGCGAACGGATGTACCGCGACTGACAATGTTCAGGTGAGCGTGAATCCTGTACCAACAGTCAACCTCGGCCCTGACCTAAACATCTGTCTGGGTGGCAACATCCAACTGAACAACCCAAACGCGCTCGGATCAGGGACTTACTCTTGGAACCCGGTAACTGCGCTGACCAATCCTGCAGCACCATCGCCTACTGCTAGCCCTGGGGCCACCACTACCTACACACTCACTTTCACTACAAACCAGAACTGCACAGCCACTGATCAGGTGACTGTTAATGTCAATCCTCCGCCCGCAGTTGATGCCGGTCCTGATCAGGTGGTTTGTATCAACGCACCAATGAATATGGCAGGTAGCGGTGCAGTGAACTACTCATGGTCGCCCATCACCGACCTGACAGATGCGATTGACCCTGTAACTGCCGTAACGCCAACGACCACCACCACATACACCCTTACTGGTACCGATGCCTTCGGGTGTGTCAATACCGATCAGGTCACCATCACCGTTAATCCATTGCCTGCTGTGAATGCAGGACCAGACCTCACAGTCTGTCAGAACGGGCAGGCCATTCTCAGTGCCTTGGGCACAGGCAGTTTTCAATGGTCGCCTGCCGCTGGGTTGAACAGCGATGTGGTGCAGGCACCCCTAGCCACGGCCAGTGTCACCACGGTGTACACAGTGACATTGACTGATGTGAACGGCTGCCAGAACTCGGATGATATGACCCTTACTGTGGCTCCATTGCCCACGGCTGTGATTGACCCTATAACTGATGTGTGCGAAGGGTCTCCAACCTCCTACACGCACTCAAGCACAGGCAACATTATTGGCCAGCTCTGGGATTTCGGTGATGGGATCACAAGCCTTCTGGCCGCGCCAACGCATACTTACGGCAGCGCTAATACCTACAATGTCACACTGACTGTGACCACTGCCGATGGATGCATTGACAACGAGACGCAATCAGCAGTGGTTGTTGCTGTTCCAACGGCTATCATCAACGTGGTCAATGGTCCGGATTTCTGCGAAGGCGAGACCATTCAGTTCCAGAACGGAACACTTGGACAGCTGACTTCCATTCTTTGGAATTTCCGCGAGAACGCTTTGATCCCAGGCCTACCAAACACAACCAGCACTTTGCCCGATCCCACTTTCGCCTACCAGTATTTTGGCACATACAACCCTATTCTCCTGGTTACAGCTGGCAATGGATGTAGCGATCAGACCACCATTACTCTCAATATCCACGACAATCCTGTAGCTGATTACGATTTCACCATCGCTTGCGAAGGCCAGCAGACCTCCTTCACAGATCAGACCACAGTTCTGGGCACCTACACCATTTCGGCTTGGGATTGGGATTTTGGTGACGGGTCGGCCATTGACAACACCCAGAATCCCCAGCATCAGTTCCCTACAGATGGGCTGTATGAGGTAGAACTGACCGCCTATACAGATATGGGCTGCGGAGATTCTTTCATTGATACGGTCTGGGTGAACAACACTCCGAGCGTTAGCATCAGCGCCACTGAAGTATGTGTTGGCGATACCACAGTGCTGACCAATGGCACTGTGCCCCAAGATGCCACCATTGTTTCGTGGGTGTGGGACTTAGGAGATGGCAACACCATTACACCTCTCGACAGCATGTGGGTGTATCCGATGGATGCGGTGTTTGATGTGAGCCTAACTGCTACATCAGACAGCGGTTGTGTGGCAACTGGCACCACCCAGGCGGTGGTACACCCCTACCCTGTTCCACTGTTCACCGTTGACAATGCCGAGGGCTGTACTCCGCACGCGGTGTTGTTCGATGACCTCACTACTATAGCCACAGGTAGCATTGCCTCTTATGATTGGGATTTCGGGGGCGGACTGGTTGCCAATGGCGACATTGTATCGCACGTATACACCGACAGCGGGTTCTATGATGTTTCGCTCACTGTTGCCAGTGATTTCGGGTGTACCAGTACTTTGACACTGAATAACATGATTCGGGTCAATATCACACCTGAGGCGGAGTTTGAACCGAACCCGAATGTGGGAATCACCATGTTGGACCCTAGGGTGCATTTTCTGGATCAGAGCCAACATGCAACCACATGGAGCTGGGATTTTGGTGATGGTGCCAACGGCACTCAACAGAACCCTGTCCATACTTATCAAGATAGTGGTACTTACACCATCACATTACGTGCTATGAACGGTGCCTGCTGGGACGAGGACGAAGAGACCATTCGCGTAGATCCTGAAAGTTTCGTCTATATACCAACGGCTTTCACGCCAAATGGCAACGGACTTAACGATGTGCTGAAACCGAGTCTACTCGGATTGCGCTGGAGCGTTTTCTCGATATACGACCGCTGGGGCCGCGAGATGTTCTATACCGTTGACCCTAATAGCGGGTGGGACGGTTACGCAGGAGGGGAAGAGGCCCCCATCGGCACTTACACCTATATGCTCATCTACATGGACCCTAATGGTATAGAACGTACCGTATATGGGAAGTTCCATCTAATCAGGTAAGTCGGGACTTTCTATTACTGGTTTTGGTTTGTAGGAATGCCTTTGATCAATGATCAACGTCTGCCAAAAACCTTAAAAAGAACCAAGCTGACTGAGTACCCTATGGCACCTGCCAAGAGGGCCAATGTGACGCCCCCTGACACGTATTGCATGAAGTTGTTGTGAATATCATCAAGTGTAAGTGATGATATATCAGTTATCTGAATCACTTCATCATTCACATAAATCCGTCCGGTCAGGTAACTGGCCCAGATGATGAACGGGATGAGCGGGGGGATGCTGATGTTGGCCGCAGCGATGAAAAGCACCTTGTTCAACCGCAGGAAAACCGCGGTCGGTATGCCGATGGCCAATTGAAAGCCCCATATGGGGACAATGCCGAAGAAGAAACCCAGACCGATACTGGCCGCCTTGCGCTGAATTGATTCCTGCGGCTTCAAAGCCTCATCGCGGATGATACGAAAGATGCGCCCGTCCTGCAACAGTCGTTTGGGCAGGTACCAGAGCAAAGTGAGCAGCGTGAGGTAGGTATTGAGCAGGCTGATGCGTGTGAAATCGGGGCCCGGCCTGAAGTGCGTGACCCGCTCGTTGGGGTCGTAAAGCACCTTGATGGGCACCGACCTGAAAGGAACCCCGGCCCAGGCCAGTTTCACAATCACCTCTATCTCAAATTCAAAACGGGTTGTGAAGAACCTCATCTGACTGATGGGTTCCAGTGGATACGCACGGTATCCCGTCTGGGTGTCGGGCATATCGAGACCGGTCTGTACCCAGAACCAGAAATTGCTGAATCTATTGGCGAACGAGTTCTTGCCCGGCATTCCCTCCGCCTGCAGGTTCCTACTACCCATGACCATGACACCTGGAGCAGAGGCCATAGCATCAAGAAACACCGGCAGATCATCGGGATAGTGCTGCCCATCGCTGTCGATGGTTATAGCATAACGGTAACCCTGCCTGATGGCCTCTTTGAATCCGTTTCGCAGTGCCATGCCCTTGCCCTGGTTTACGGGGTGCGTCACCACGGAAATGAGGTCAGCGTATCGCTGCAAGATGCTCGCTGTATGATCCGTGGAGCCATCATTGACCACAATGACCCGATCGGTGACGGCCAACATGCCATCAATTTCACGGGCAAGGGTCTTCTCATTATTGTATGTGGGAATCAGGATGCACGCACCCAGAGACACCAACCTATCCTTTGATGATTCAGGCAAGCTCACCTATAAACTTGAAGTAGGTCACACTTTCTGCAGAGGCTGAACAGGTCATCGATAAGCCTTGTTCAGACTCATTGAGTCGAATGTTCAGAACCAGTTCCCTTACCACATTCGGATTGATCACCTGCAGAAACTTGATCTGACGAGCCGAGGCAAGCCGCACATCGTGCCCAATGATCTGGCCGGCCACTCTGCGCACCATATCTGTGAGCAGTACACCCGGTGCCACCGGATTTCCGGGGAAATGGCCCGAATACACTGCGTGATCAGCATGGAGGCGAACCAGCACCGTGTGCTCGGAGCCTTCAGAATGCACCGATAAGGTTGAGAAGAAATCAGCCGGTCGGGTTCTCATTCAGCGATGGGACTCACATTGATCCTTAACGGGAAGCGAAGGTCGCGCATCTCCATGTTTGTGATGCCATTCCCATCAAATGTGTACACCACCCTCCGCAAGGGTCTACCGGTCCATGCCTGCTCTGTAACCTCTGTTATATGTCCGTCAGAGCTGCGCTGCACAAGGAAACGATGTCCGTTTCGGTGATATGTGCGCTGTTTGAGGCGGGTTCCCCGTGCATGACCGAATCCAAGATATATGAGGAACAGGTCACGCTTAAGCTGCGCCACCACAAAGGGTTTCTGCATGATGCGGCTGGCGTGATGGCGCACCCAGCGGTGGCCACGCCATTCCACCTCTAACATGGACGAGCCCGACAGAGACGAGATATTGAATCTGTAGCGGCCAGGTTCGGCATGGCGGACAGCGAGAAAACCATTCACCGATGAGCCGAAAAAACCGAGTTCGACATTGAACATTCGCTCAGAACCGGGCGGTATCACATACGGCCTGTCTTTGAGTGCCGGGCCGCAGGCCGATAGGCTAAAAATCAGTGAAAGTGCGATCAGCGATGCTCTCATTGATGCGTATCGACTGGAATGTTACAAGCGTGGCATCGCCCGATGGGTCGGTGAGTCTAACGCTTCGCAGGTCCTTTGCCGTAGGACCGAAAATGATCTCGATGCCAGCGATCAGCTCGCGCATACGCCTGTCCTTGGGCTGCATGGTGATGCGCAGTTCCTGCCCCTTCACCCATGCCTCGGCCTTATATGCTGGATCTGCGATAATGCTCCCATTTATGCAACCGATGATCACCTCCTTCACCTGACGCATCACACGGTCCACGCTGCGCAGGTCCTTCTCTGCACCGTTCTCCTTCAATCGCACTTTCTGCCCATCGATCAAAATGCAGTAAGCCGATGGTTTCACAAACTCCCATCGCATACGGTCGCCTGTGGCATAGCGGAAATATCCCGTGCTCACCAATGGCTTGGTCATGAAACTGAAGGTCTTGGTCTGGGTCATGTCACCCTGAATGGAACGCATGGCGGCCAACCCATCGCGCAATGTCTTCACTCGGGCATCAGTGAGCGGCACAGGCGCCCAGTCTTGCGCCAAGGAGGCAGACGTGAGGCACATGAGGAAAAGTACGGCTCTAACCATAGGGCTTGGGATCAATAAGGCTGTCGAGCGGGACAATCTCTGTGCCATCGAGTCGGCAAAGGTCAATGACGCGCTGCACCACCTCAGGAGTATTGGGCAGATGATCGTGCAGCAGAAGTATGGATGCTCCTTTCAGGAAAGGTCTGAGACGCGCCATCACCTGATCGGGTGTGGCGGCAAGCGTATCAAGGCTGCGCAGGTCCCACGCCACCACCGACAGGCCCAATGAGCGCACTGCCCGCGCAATATGCGGGTTGGTGATGCCAAAAGGTGGCCTGAACCATAGACTCAGCCTGCCCGTGGCGCGTTTTATGGCCCGCTGTCCCTCCATGATCTCGTTGCGGGCCGACTCATATCGGTTCCAACCCCAGCTATAGCGGTGCCAGTAGGTATGATTGGCAATGATATGCCCTTCGTCCACCATGCGTGCCGCCAGTTCGGGGTGCTCATCCACCAGATGGCCCTTGCAGAAGAACGTGGCCTTTACACCGTTCACCTTCAATACATCAAGCACTTTGGGAGTGATGTCAGGCACAGGGCCGTCATCGAATGTGATGGCCAGCCCTGGCCGCTGCCCCTTACGGATGGGTGTAAGGAAAAATGCCAGTTGCGGCACCATGGCCCCAGTGAACAGCACAGACCCATGCACCACGGCCCAAACCAGGATGGCTTTCAACCCCACCAGGCCCAGCGCCACGGCCGGCAGCAGCACCAGCAGGGCGCCATACGAAAGGATATTGAACCGATGGTACCTCACACTTTCTCAAGCACTACAAGGCCAGCGGAATGGCCGAATGTGGTGACCACGGCAACTGAGCGCACAGGGCCATTGGCCCCATTGCGAAAAGTAGAAAGCTGCACCTGGCCATTGATAAGCCCGAAAGCAAGGGCCGTGGACAGCCCCGACAGGCTGAACGAAAGTCCAAGATACTTGGAGGCATCTATATGCCATCGGCCCAAGGAGCTGAACTCATCTGGACCAATGATCACATCAACATCATTCAGATCATTCTCAATCAGAACCTTAGAAATATATCCCCTATCGACTTTCTGATGATGGGTAGATGCATGTGCGATGCTGCAAACAGCACCCTCTGCCCTACCCGATGCCACAAAAAGAGCGGCCCCTTCGCCAAGGATGGGCATTGGTCGGCCTAAATCCTGAGCCAATCGGCCAAGAATGGAACGCAGTTCATCGGTCTGTTCGTCCATGGCACCGAGCAGCACTGTGTGTTCCGGATAATCGGACAGATAGCCCATGGCATCGGCTACGGCCATCTCGAAGCTCACCATGCCCTGCACATGGGTAAGGTTATATCCTTTGATACCAAGGCTCAGCGCAATCTGCCCGGCCATGCTGTTGTGCGTGCTCTGGATGAATGCGGTGGGCGAAAGCACCCCCTCATGACCCTGATGCATGTCGTCCATAAAGCGCAGCGTGTCGCGCACGCAACCCAGACCGGTGCCCACTATCACGGCATCGGTGCGCTCCAGAGAGGCCGCACTCACCGCATCGGTGGCGCAGGTCACACTCATGCGCAGCACCTTGCTCATACGCCTCAGCATGGCGGGGGCTATGTAGGCCTTGTAGTCAGGTTCTAAAAGGACAGCATCGGTCCCGATGGGCACCCATACGCCCTCCACCCCACCGAAAGTGGGCTGAGCCGTGATGGCCGAGCAACTGTGGAGGTAGATGTTCACGATACTGCTTTTTTGAAGACCAACGATGTATTGTTTCCCCCGAACCCAAAGGAATTGGATACAACGGTATGCAATTCTTTTTGGATGATGATGGGAGATGGAGACCAAGTGTTCTCGGGCATCGGCACACGCAGATTGAGCGCTGCGGGCACCACTCCATGCTGAATGCACAACAGGGAGATGACAGCCTCTATGGCCCCTGATGCGGCCAGTGTATGTCCCGTATAGGATTTGGTGCTCACCACAGGCGGCACATTCACCCCGAAAAGGCGGTTGATCGCAGCGCTCTCACTGGCATCATTGTTCGGGGTGGCGGTGCCGTGTGCGTTGATGTGATCAACTTCAGATGGATCAGTGCCAGCCACTTTCAAGGCTGTGGCCATGGCGAGGTAGGCTCCTTCGCCTTCGGGCGAACTTGCCGTCTGGTGATACGCATCGTTCGTATTGGCGTATCCGGCCACTGCGCCCCAGATGTGCGCCCCGCGGGCCATGCCCGACCGCTCGCTCTCCAATACAAGAAAGGCCGCCCCTTCGCCCAGATTAAGCCCTGCCCTATCGGCACTGAATGGTCTGGACCATTCGCGGTCAAGGATCATCAGCGCGTTGAACCCATTGGCGGTGAAACGGCATAGACCGTCAGCCCCGCCTACCAGCACACGGTCGGCCAGGCCGTGCCTTATCATCCGCGCACCGATCATGATCGCGTTGGCCCCACCGCTGCACGCTGTGCTGACTGTGGTGCGGCCCAGGTGCAGGCCTAGATGCATGGCAAGCAGGTCGGTGTTCATGCCGCAATCGTGGGTCAAAAGGTCGGCCACGCGCTGGTGGTCGTCAGCAAGCCGCTGACGCAGATACTCCTCGCTGCGGTCCATGCCGCCCACACTGGTGGCACTTACCAAGGGCATATCGGCACCCTTAAGCCCTGCATCGGCAAGTGCCTCTGTGGCAGCCACCATGGCCAACAGCGTGGTGCGAGGCAGGGCGGCATGGTCGGTGATGCCCGCCATTTCGGCCAATTGGGCCGATGAGTGCCCCACCTCACCAAACAGATGCGTCTCGGCAAGCCTAGAATCGAGGAACCTGGTACGGCCCACACCTGTAAGGCCGTGCAGCATTGAGTGCAGCACTGCATCCTTGCCCAGGCCCATGGCCGACACCACTCCCATTCCCGTTATCACTGCCTTTTCGCCCACCGGTGCGGCCCTTTTCATCTAAGGCGCGAATGTACCCAATGCCATGGTGAACATGATGGGGCCCGTTCAGTTCGCAGCAGGTGCCCCGCCTACTTTTGCCGCCCGCAAAAAAACGCGCATACACCATGCAATTCAACAGGGAAGGACTTACCACCGATGAACTGAAACACCTCTACCGGGCCATCCTGTTGCCGCGCATGATAGAGGAGAAGATGCTGGTGCTGCTGCGTCAGGGCCGGGTGAGCAAGTGGTTCTCTGGCATCGGGCAAGAGGCCATATCGTGCGGACTCACCGCGGCATTGGATTCCGATGAGTACATCCTTCCCATGCACCGCAACCTGGGCGTTTTCACGGGTCGGGGCATGGACCTCGGCCAGCTTTTCGCGCAGTTTCAGGGCAAGGCGAACGGGTTCAGCAAAGGGCGCGAGCGGAGTTTCCACTTTGGAAGCAATGCGCACCACATCATTGGCATGATATCGCACCTCGGGCCGCAGATGGGTCTGGCCGATGGCATTGCGCTTTCGCACCTGCTCAAAGGGGAAAAGAAGGTGACGGCTGTCTTTTCGGGCGATGGCGGATCGAGCGAGGGCGACTTTCACGAGAGCCTCAACGTGGCGGCCGTGTGGCAACTGCCCGTGATCTTTGTGATAGAGAACAACGGCTACGGCCTAAGTACGCCCAGCAACGAGCAGTTCAGGTGCAAGCAGTTCATTGATAAGGGCATCGGCTATGGTATGGAGGCCGTGCAGGTGGACGGCAATAACATTGTGGAGGTATATACGGCTGCAAAGCGATTGGCTGCCGACCTGCGGCAGAATCCGAGGCCGGTGATATTTGAGTGCCTCACCTTCAGGATGCGCGGCCACGAGGAGGCCAGTGGCACCAAATACGTTCCGCAGGAACTGTTTGATGAATGGGCCAAGAAGGACCCGATGGAGAACTACGAGCGGTTTCTGCTCGAAACCGGGATAGTCACGCCCGAATGGGTGGAAGAACTCAGGGCCGAGTTCCGCAAGCAGATTGAAACGGGGCTTGAATACGCTTTCAATGAGCCGGATATAACGCCCGATACCGCTGCAGAACTGGCCGACATCTATGCACCGTTTGTGCAGAAAGAGGAAACACCGGCCAGCGCCACCGAGGAGATGCGCCTGGTAGATGCCATAAGCGATGGGCTGCGCGAGGCCATGCGAAGGCACCAAGGCCTGGTGCTGATGGGGCAGGACATAGCCGAATACGGGGGCGTTTTCAAGGTGACCGAGGGTTTTGTTGACGAATTTGGCAAAGGCCGGGTACGCAACACACCTCTGTGCGAGAGTGCCATTGTAGGTGCGGGCCTCGGCCTCAGCATAAGAGGCATGAAGGCCATGGTGGAGATGCAGTTCGCTGATTTTGTGACCTGCGGATTCAATCAGATAGTGAACAATCTGGCCAAGATGCACTACCGCTGGGGCCAAAATGCCGATGTGGTGGTGCGCATGCCCACCGGGGCAGGCGTGGGCGCTGGGCCCTTCCATAGCCAGAGCAACGAGGCGTGGTTTTACCACACACCCGGCCTAAAGGTGGTGTACCCCGCATTTCCGGCCGATGCCAAAGGCCTGCTGATAAGTGCCATTGAGGACCCTAACCCGGTGATCTACTTTGAGCAGAAGGCCCTATACCGCAGCGTGAAAGGGCAGGTGCCCAAGGGCTACTACAACCTGCCCCTTGGCAAGGCAGCGCTGGTGCGCGAGGGCACCGACCTGAGCATCATAACCTACGGCATCGGGGTGCATTGGGCCATGGAATATCTTGACAGGAACCCGCAAATCAAAGCCGATCTGCTCGACCTGCGCACCCTGCTGCCCTTTGACCAGGAGGCGGTGGCAGCCACTGTGCGCAGAACGGGCCGTGCCATCATATTGCACGAAGACACCCTTACGGGCAGCATCAGCTCCGATATATCAGCATGGATAACCGAGAACTGCTTCGGGCACCTCGATGCCCCCGTGCTGCGCTGCGCCAGCCTCGACACCCCCGTGCCGTTCTCATCTAAGCTGGAATGGAACTTTCTGCCCAAGGACCGCTTCGGGTCCATGGTGGAAAGGCTGATGGAATATTGAGGATAGGCCAGAAAGCCACAGTCAGGCCGGATTACTGGCGTAGTTGAGGTCTTACAGCCATTGGCACAGGATTGCTGTGCTTACTGTGCACATACGAAAGCTCAATATGTAGAGCAATATATACTATTCGCATGTGTGATGCTAATACGAATAATTTTATCTGTTTCTTTCACACATGATAAAATGCCATGTGATTTTCAACATTAGGTCTGTTTATATTTACAGGCATCATATCAATATTTATATGCTCATTGCATATTTATGAAATCAGTATATCATTCAGAATTATCTAATATATTTGTTTATCATTTAATCAATCCATATTTATATACTTGATGTACATTTGCTCAATATCTATATAGATATGAATATGCTTAATGAATCAATGATCGATCATTATATCCTTTCAGAGATAACTGTTCTACAGCTTATGAACTGGCCGATAGATACTAATATAACGACCTGAAAATTGAAGATCATTCCCTCAGAGGCCTCATACACAGTCGTTACCTCCACCGATCGCTGACCGCACACCACAACCATGATCCGTCTCTTACCCCGCACCATAGCAGGCCGCGCGAATGCCCTTAACGGGGCGCACAACGCGCTTATCAATCAGGCACCCGGCACCCAGGTACTTAGCAGCGCCACAGCAGCACGCCTGGTGGCCATGCAGCCCCTTTACACGGCCCGCATACGTGCGGTGCAACACGCCATGGCAGAACAGACCGCGCACACCCCCACCAAGAACGCAGCGGTGAACGAGGCGCGCACGCTGGCCAACCATTTCATACAGGTGTTCAATCTGGGGGTGGCTCGGGGCAAGTACAGAAAGGCGCATCGGGCAAACTACGGGCTCGATACCGATAGCGACCGTGTGCCCGATATGCTAAAGGAGAGCCTCGTGCTGTACTGGTGCAAGGCCATAGTGACAGGCGATGCGGCCCGTGTGGCGGCCGGTGGCCTGCCCATGGCCAACCCCGATGCGGGCGAGGTGCAGGCGGCCGCCACTGCTGCTCAGGCCGCCATAATCACACAGAGCACGCTGCACCTCAACCTCAACAACGCCCAAGAGGCGCTCGAGGCCCTGAACAAGGAGGCCGACCGCCTGATAAGGCGCATATGGAACGAGGTAGAGACCTTCTACAGCGAAGAATCGCCCTCGAGCATGCGCGACAAGGCCCGAGCCTGGGGCCTGCTGTATGCGGGCAAAGGACCTGCTGCGGTGCTGAGCGGGCGGGTGCTGCTGCCCGGGGGCGCTCCGGCAGCGGGTGCCGTTATCACACTCGTGCAGAGCGGTGCCCGCGCCACCGCAAATGAAGAGGGCCGCTTTACCATAAGCACTTTAATGGTGGGCGATGCCGACCTACGGGCTGCCCTGCCACCCTATATAGATACCGGCACTGCCCTGCGCATCCCCGAACATCATGATGAACTGAGCATACCCGTGCCCGATATCGTGCTGAATTCTCTGACGCCCGATGTGCCCACTCCCTGAGGCACTGAACCGTCTCCTTCAGAAATAGATGGCCCGCACGGCATGGGCCACCGCCAGCCCCAGGTAGTTGGCCACGGCATAGCCCACCAGTCCGGTGGTGAGGCCCGATACCACTATGTCGCGGTTCTTGAGCACGGCTGCCACCGGGCCAATGAAGGCCGGGCCGAATATGCCCGCCACGCTGGTGATGAGCATGGTGTCGGCATCGACCCTGAACAGCCATGACAGCGCAAAATGCACCAGGATGGAGAGCCACATCATGGCGGCCACGTAAGCCAGCAGTGCGGGGCTGGTCTGCGCCAACACGGTGGCATTTGATATGGAGCCAATGCCGAGGCAGAACACCAGCAGGAAATACTCGCCCAGCTCGTAGGTCTTGGGCACGTTGCGCACATACGGGATAAAAGACGCGGCTATGCTGAGCGTGGTGACCCCGAGCATGACGTTTGGAGCCGTGATGGCATCGGCCACCAGCAGCGAGAACCCCACACTCAGGCCCATGATGGCCGCTGCCAGCAGCACCATGCCCGCGAGGTGCAGCGCCATACGCTGCATTGAGAGATCCTTCTGCTGGTTGAGGTAATGGAACGTGGAATCGCGATCGGTTTCGGGCAGTGGCACAAACGATGGAAGGAACCTCAGGGCCAGCCGCTGTGCCACGGTCATGAGCAGCAGCAGGTAGGTGGCACTCATGAGCAGATCGCAGGCATTGAGTGCTATGAAGGTCTCGTTGCCCGCACCAAGCGCGGTGCCGATGGCAGCCAGGTTGGGGGTACCACCGGTGTACACCCCCACCAGCATGCCGCTTATCTTCCACAGGTCGGGGCGGTCGGTGGCCAGATGCCTGAACAGTAGCGGCAATGTGAGCGATACGATGATCACCGCCAGCATCTGCAGGCCGAACGAGAACACCGCCCGCCCGGCATAGCGGAACCAGCTTACGAATCGGGTACTGAACAGCATGAGCGCAATGGCCACGGGTATCACGGCCTCGGCCACACTCTGGCTCAGGGCCACATCCACAGGGCTGCTGGGCAGATTGCCCAACAGCAGGCCCAGGCCGTAGCACAGCACCACGGGGCCTATCATGCCTGCCATGCGGTTGCATTTGGCCACCTCGGCCACCAGGGCCGGGAAGGCGAACATGACAAGCACCTGCACCACCGTGTACATCAGGCTGCGCTATGTTTATTGCGGTAATGCCGCACCATGTACACGATGCAGGTGGTGCCCACCACAGGCGGCACCACCCAGAACAGCCATTGATGCTCGAAATCCGGTGCGAAACGGTCGCCATTCTGCACCGCAAAGGCCGTCACAGCCGCTATGTAACTGCCCAGCATGGCCTGTAGGTGCTGATAGAACCCCCACATGCGGTCGTCCATGCCGCGGCCACGGAATGCGTTAATGTCGGCCCTCACCGCATTCAGGGTCGAGAGGCCGAACACGATGCAGAGGATGTAAAGGACATCAACGCCTTTTATCACCATACCGTATATGCCGAACAGCGTCAGCCCGGCACCCGCCACTCCGGCAATGGCGGCCCCGGCATAGTCCACCCAGGTCTGCTGGCCCATCTTCTTGCGCCTCAGCACCCGGTAGCCACTGAAACACATATAGAAACTGAAAATGGCTATGACCAATAGGAACAGATTGAACCTGAAAAGAGTGAGGATGGCTATGGACGAGAGGAAAATGGTGGCCATGCCTGCCACATACATCTTGCCCACAAGTCTATGCCACTTACCTCCCTTGGGCCGCATAACGACATTGGCCAGACCCGAAAGAAGCACCAGCACCCCGGCAAGGATATGAGTGCGGGTGAGGATGAGGTCGAGGGTGCCCACTTGCTATGGAATTACCGTGTCAATAGTCGGCTGAAAAGTAACGCGCGCAAGGGAGCACGCTGCATGGCCTATCCGTTTCATTTGTACGGTGATGAAAATGAGGATACTCCTTCTGCTCGCGGCCACCGGCCTGTCGGCATCCTACGCCCAGTCGGCATACGAGACCAAGTGGCCCAACGGGCAGGTAAAAGAGAAAGGGTTCAGGATAGATACCGTGCCCCACGGAGCGTGGCAGACTTTCTATGATGACGGCAAGCCCTGCTGCACAGGCAGCTACGAGCAGGGCCGCAAGGTGGGCCGTTGGGAGTGCAAGTACCGCAACGGTAGGGTGCTAAGTGTGCTGGAGATGGACAACGGCCTTAACAAGAGCTATTTTGCCGATGGGAAGATTGAGTTTGAGGGGAATATGAAGAATGGCCGCAAAGACGGCCTTTGGAAATGGTATCATCCCAACGGGAAACTGAAACGTTCGTTGGCCTACGTGGCCGATGAACCCGAGGGTCCGGTGGCCGAGTTCCATGAGAACGGTGCCAAGAGCATTGAGGGCCGCTATGCCAAAGGATTGAAGGAAGGCAACTTTGAGTGGTGGTACGATAACGGTAAGACTGAGATGAAAGGCCCATTTGTGGCCGACAAGAGGCAGGGCCGTTGGCAATTCTACTATAGGAACGGGAAACTGGGCAGTGAGGGCGAATTCAAAGACGACCGCCTCAGCGGTTCGTGGACCTACTATTACGAAGAGACAGGCACCCGATGGAAGGAGGGCGGATTTGCCCAAGGCCTGCGATCGGGACAGTGGCAGCGGTGGTACGAAGACGGCAAGGATCTAAGTAAAGGAGCCTTTGAGGGTGATAAAGAAACGGGCGAATGGACCAGTTGGCATGCCAATGGTGCCATGAAAGAGCGTGGCAGCTTCATCAAAGGAAAGATGGACGGCCTTTGGGAAGGCTGGCAGGAAGATGGCAAGCAGCGGTTCAAGAACAATTTCAAAGAAGGAGTTAAGAACGGACTGTGCGAGCTGTGGTACCCCAATGGGCTCAAGCAGAGCGAGGTGAACTACACCGATGGACTGATGGACGGCCTGTCAAAAGAATGGCACGACAACGGGGTGATGAAGGAAACGGGCCTTTACACCAAAGGGGTGAAGCAAGGCATCTGGAAACTGTGGTACCCCAACGGTGGGCCGTTTCAAGAGATCACTTACAAGGACGGTAAACAGGAGGGCCTCACCAAAGGCATGTATGAGACCGGCACCGTGTGGTTCATCACATCCTATAAGGACGGCCGCCTGCACGGCACCAGCACCTACATGGAGCGCGATGGCAGTGTGACGTTCAAGGCCGTTTACGATCAGGGGCGGCTATCGCGCACCATTGTGGCGCAGAAAGAGCCGGAGAAGAAATGATGTTCCGCATTTGCCCCAAAAGCGCCTAAAGCCGAACCCTGCCAGTCAGAACTCAGATCTGAACTGACTGATCAGGCACGACTCTCCCCTTACCAACTGAAAAGACCCCGTCCGGATGATCCGGGCGGGGTCTTCTGAATCAGGATTATTCCGATGGTCAGTCCATCAGAGCCACTTTGAACACAGCGCTCTGGCTAGCAGTGCTGATGCGCAGGTGGTACAGCCCCTCGGTCATGCCACGCAGGTCGAGGCTCAGGCGGCCGTTGCCGTTGATGCTGTAACGGGCCAGGGTGCGGCCGGTCATATCTATGAGCTGGGCCTCGGTGGCATGTATTCCATCGGGCAGTTCCACCATCAGCTGTCCCTGGGTCGGATTTGGGAAAAGGCGAACGGCTGTGGCCCAAGAGGCATCGGCCATGCCCACATTGCTGCCTACCACTGTCTGTGCGCTGGCGGTGCAACCGTTTGCATCGGTCACGGTCACGGTGTAATTCCCGGCATTCAGGCCATTGACCGTCTCGCTGTTGCCCGTGCCGGGATTCCAATCGTAGGTGTATGGCGCAGTACCACCGGTCACACTCACCGTGGCGGTGCCGTTGCTGCCTCCGGTGGTCACATCAACAGGGGTCGATGTGGCCGTGGCACTTGGGCTGGCGTTCACCGTGATCAGGTTATTGGAGGCCTGGGTGTCGGTACCGGCCGAGTTGGTCACCGTGAGACTGACGTTGTAAGTACCGGCCGATGCGTAGGTCACCGATGGGTTGGCCGCAGTGCTCGTGGCCGGTGTGCCCCCTTGGAATGTCCAAGCATACGAGCTGCCGTTGGTAGGCGTGCTCTGATTGGTGAAATTGACCGTATTGCCGGTACACACTGTCGTGCTCGAACTTGTGAACGCGGCCACCGGTGGCTCAACGATGAACGGCAGGCAGAAATCATAACTCTCAAGGTCCTGAAATGACCCACCCGATGTGATAAGTACCCCGAACGGGTCCCTCAGCTCGTAGCTGCCATTACCAAATTCACAGCACATGCCATCGCCATACGAATCATAAATGGTAAAGGTGTAGCACCCATCGGCCAGGCAGGCTGGAATGGTGTAATCGGCACTGGCACCGTAGCCAGAACCGGACGCCACCACATTGCCATTGGCATCGGCTATGTCCCATGAAGTTTCTTCGCCATACTGATCGGTGGTGAGCACAACCTGCGCCTCGGAGCCGAGTACAATTGTAAATGATACTGAAACCTGATCATTGTTGGCATTGGGGTCGGTGCTACCGTTGGCCATGGTAACGGCAAACGTCACCGTATGCAGGCCTGCGGTATAGGCCTGCGTGGGCAGATTGACTGTGGTGGTCTGGTTGGTGGTGAGGTTTCCGGTCCAGTTGTAAGGGGTCTGGGCCACGCCATCAATGGTCCATTCCACGGTGGCGCTGGTGAGAGGGTCGGTACCGTAGTTGCGCAGGGTGTACGAAATGGTCACCTGATCATCGCACTGAATGGCACCAGATGCTATTCCGGTCAGCCCAGTCAGTCCGGCATCGAGCGCCAGTACTGGGGCGTTAGGGTCCCAGCCATCGAGGGTGGTGGCCGTGTTCGATGGGTCGAGCCAGTCGCGCAGGCGTGTTGCAGCGGTCGTGCCAGTGTTCCAGCTCACACTGAAACGGCCGTAGTAATCATCCACATTGTTTGAGCAGCTGGCCGTGCCACCAAATAGCTGGCCAATGATGTGGTGGGCGGGGTCGAACAACGGAGATCCAG
>JBIKWM010000088.1:0-3051 GCA_044356305.1 Flavobacteriales bacterium | reverse complement strand
CCCCCGGCATGGTCGCGGTCGGACATCCCGATGAAGAGCATCACGAAGAGCTGGACGCCCCACATCGCGAGCCCCTCGAGGAAGTTCGGGATGCCGATCCGGACGATGCGACGGCCCATCGAGGGATCCGGGGCGAGATCCGCCCGTTTCAGCCGGAGGTCCTTGACCCCGCGGTGGAGCACCCAGACCGTGGCGATGCCGCCGAAGAGGTAGCTGATCGCCGTTCCGGCCGCGATGCCGAACACGCCGTAGCGAAGCGGGTCGAGTTCGAGCGGGTGCGGGACCGTCCAGCCGAACATCCGCAGGTCGACTCCCGAGATGAGCCACGAGAACAGCACGTTGATCGCGTTCACGCCGAGGGCGATCAGCGCGGGACGCGTCGCCTCGCCGGCCCCGTGCATCGCCATCCCGCCGACCATCATGAGGCCGCAGAAGGGCATCGAGACCGCGATGGTGCGGACGTAGGTCCGGCAGCATTCCATCGCCGCCGGTGTCAGGTCGGCGACGCGGGCGAGCGGCTCGGCGGCGATCCACATCACCCCGCCGACGAGGGCTCCCCAGGCGATCGCGAAGGTCATGGACTGGCCGAGGGCCCGCTCGCTCTCCTCGGGCCGGCCTCCGCCCATGCCGCGCGAGATGATCGCCTGCGCCCCGACGCCGAGACCGGTCATCGCGATCGAGATGAACCAGCCCACGTACGAGCCGATCCCGATGCCGTCGAGCGCCGGGACGACGATCTCGCCCGGCAGGCTCCCGGCGATGAGCTTGTCGACCAGTCCGACCATGGCCGCGAGCGATTGCTGCAGGAGCACCGGGAGCGCGACGATCCACATCGCCGCCCAGATGCCCTTTCCCGCGAGCTTTCCCGAGCGGATGGTTCCCGCCTCGTCGATGGCGGCCTCCGCTTCCTCGAGGGCGAGGACCGGATCCGGCGGGTCGTCGGGAGACGCCGATGGCTGGGGCAGGTCGGAATCGCGTCGCACGAGGCGGGACGGCTTTCAGGGCGACGCGGGTGTCGAATCCGTCGGCGGGGACGGGCTCGGAGGGAGCGGGACGTTCGCCGGCGGAGGCTCGCCCTCGTAGGTCCGTCGGATCCCGGTCAGCGACGTGCCGATGGGAACTCCGGGTTCCTCGAACACGACGGGCTGCCAGAACACGATGTAGTCGATGAAGTCGAGTTCCCTCCGGAAGACCGGGTAGAGGTAGCGCTCGTCGTCGAGGAACGGGTCGGTCGTCGCGGTCCGCCACGAGAGCCACACGGCCTGGTCGAGGCCGAAATCCTGGCCCGTCAGGGTCTCGAGCGAATCGAGCGCGGCCCAGTTGACGCCGAGCTCGCGCTGGCCGAGGGCCATGACGAGAGCCTGGAACACCGATTCCTTCCGGTACTGGCCGAGGGCGATGGCCAGTTCGATCCGGATCTCGGGCTCCTCGTCGGGCCGGTTGAGCCGCCGGCAGATCGCGTCCATCACGACCGGATCGTGCAGCCGCTGCAGGGCCCGGGCGGCTTCCATGCGGACGATCGTGAACGGGCTCTCCAGCTGGCCGGCGACCAGGACGGCGTCGCTCGCGTCGCCGTGGCGACCGATCGCCTTCAGCGCGAAGGCCTTGACGAGGGGGTCGGAGTTCTCCTCGATGTAGAGCCGGTACAGCCGCACGTACGCCTCCGCCCCGCCCCACGGTGCCGAGGCGAGCAGGGCGATGCCGCGCCGCTGGTTCTCGGAGTCGGTGGTGTCGACCGCCCAGGTCGCCGCCTCGAGCGGGGTGGGAGGCGAGAAGCTGTCCCCGAAGCTCTCGAGGTCGCTCGAGATCGTGTCGCAGCCGACGGTGGCGATCAGGAGGATCGTCGCGAGCGTTCCGGCCGGAGTGCGGAGGGCGGCAGGGGAGGCCACGGCGCGAGTGTAACGGGTCATGGGCGGGCCGGAGTACGCTTTGGCATGCCTTCGCCCCATACCCGACCCGCGCGGCCCGAGATCGCGACCTTCCCGCTCGGTGACTGGCAGACCAACTGCCATGTGGTCACGGTGCCCGATGCCCGGGTCCCGTCGGACCCGAAGGCATGCTGGATCGTCGATTGCGGGCAGCGGCCGAGGCCGCTCATCGAGCATGTCCGTGCCGCGGGCCTGCGACCGGTCGCGGTGATCCTGACCCACGCCCATGTCGATCACATCGCGGGGCTCGACGAGGTGCTCTCGGCCTTCGGGTCGCTTCCCGTCCTCGCCCATGAGGCGGAGCGGGATTTCAACGGCGAGCCCATGCTGAACCTCTCGGCGTTCTCGGGGCGCGAGGTCCGGGTGACGCCGCCGACCCGCTTCCTCCGGGACGGCGAGCGACTCGAACTCGCCGGCACCGAGTGGACCGTACGGCACGTGCCCGGTCACAGTCCCGGCGGCATCGCCCTCATCCACGGGCTCGAAGGTCCCACCGATGCCGGGACCGGGGCCGAGCCGCCGGTCGCGATCGTGGGGGACACGCTCTTCGCGGGCTCGATCGGTCGCGTGGATTTCCCGACGAGCGATCCCGAGGCCCTGAAGCGGTCGCTGCGGGAGGTGCTGTTGCGGCTGCCGGATGCCACCCGGGTGCTGCCCGGACATGGACCGGCGACCACCATCGGGGCCGAGCGGCGAACCAATCCCTTCGTGCTGGACCTCGACGGCTGGTGAGCTCGGATGGAGTCGGGTGGGACTCGCCTCCGACCCTATACTCCGGACCTTCCCCGGGGGGTCCCGCCGGGGCCCGCCCGCCCAAAGTCCCCCGATGCCTTACCAACTCCAACCCGACCAAGTGCTCGGACTCGACATCGAGAGCACCGAGTACCTCAAGGACCACGTGCAGGCCCCCGACCGGTGGGTCCTGAACTTCGGCCCGCAGCACCCCGCGACCCACACGACCCTCCGGCTCGTGCTCGAGATCGACGGCGAGCGGGTCGCCCGGGCGACGCCCCACATCGGCTACCTCCACTCAGGCTTCGAGAAGCTGGGCGAGCACCACGACTGGAACCAGTACGTCTGCACGATCAGCCGGATGGACTACATCTCGCCGATCGTGAACGAC
>JBIKWM010000060.1:0-10895 GCA_044356305.1 Flavobacteriales bacterium | reverse complement strand
ACCCAGCAACAGCCGCGTCTGGTCCATCACCGTGGCGTTCAGGTCGGGTATGTCCACCGTAGCGGTCTGTGCGGCAAGGGCGCCAGGCAGCAGCATGAGGCACAGGGCGCTGGCAGTGACTGATCTTGATTTGTTCATGTTCGTGGTATTAATGGTTCATACGATCATCAATCGGTGAGGCAGACCATCTGTTTAAGGTCATCGTTGCCTCATCAGGCTCGATTCGGTGCCTCTTATTTTAAATTTCAGATTCGATGATTATCTCTTCAATTGATTGAATATGAGCAAATATATTGTGCTACTACCTAAAATGTGAATCGATGGATGACAGCGAGCCGTCAAAGAAAAGGGCGCAAGCGATGCGCCCCAACGGTAACCCCGCCCCCTATCCTATCTGGCCGCCTCTTTCATCATCATATCCATCCAAACCTATCATCATGGCAACCAAGGCAAAGAACCCCTTCACCTGGATCGAGATCTATGTGGACGACATGGCCCGCGCACAGCGTTTCTACGAGGCGGTGCTGCAGATAAAGATGACCCCTATGCCCATGCCGGGCGACTTCGGTGACCTCGAGATGGTCAGTTTCCCATGGGCCGAGGGCGAGGGCAACATCAGCGGGGCCCTGTGCAAGACCAAGGAGATGAGACCCGGACAGGGCGGCACCCTTGCCTATTTCACTTGCGATGACTGCGCCACAGAGGCCAGCCGCGTTCAGGCTGCCGGTGGACAGGTGCTGCAGGACAAGTTCCCCATTGGCGAGCATGGTTTCTGCGCCATCTGCATGGACACCGAGGGCAACGTGATAGGGCTGCACTCCACCCGTTAAGGACACTGGGCGGGCTGTCTTATCGATCGGAGGAATCCGATCCCCTATCGGGCCACCAGGATCCTGGTCCTTTCCTCCCTTTGGTCAGCTAACACCCTGAGCGAATAGACCCCTTCGGGCAGGCCGCTCACATCCAGTTGTGCCGATTGGGTATGCAGCACCTCGCGGCCGGTCATGTCGAACAGAACCACACGCACGTTGGTCATATCGGCCGGTATGCGCAGGGCCACCCTGTCTGATGCAGGCACCGGATAGGCCACAAGCGCAGTGCGGGTTTCCTGTTCTGCTGCCGTGGCCAGGCATTCACCAATGGTGTATGAGAACGCCACTTCACCGTTCTGCTGCGTGGCACTGGTATCGGCAGGCAGGTAGGCCCTTATGTAATCAACGGTGGCACATTCCGGTGTCACGGTCACCCTCAGGTGCCCCGACCCGTCAAGCGTGTCGGCTGTGAACTGGTCAGCGTTGGCCAGCATCCCTATCTCGTAGGTCGAGTCAGCCGCCATGGGCACCGTCTGATACGTCACCCCGTTCAGCACCTCGTGCGCAAAAAGGTGGTCGTGGCCCTGAAAGAATATGTCCACCCCATAGGTCTCAAACATGGTCTGAATGGGCATGGGCCATCCGGGTCGGTTCACATCAAATGTGTAATTACCGCTGTTCTGCTGAATGCCGCCCCACTCATAGAACGCAGCGGGCAGTATGCCGCCACGGCCCTGTCCCCTTACATGGTGCGCAAACACAAACTTGTGTGTGGCGGTGCTGCTCTGCAGGGTACTCAGCAACCATTGGTACTGCACCTCGCCAAGGGTCCAGTTCCAGCCCTGAGGCTTGGGCACCAGGGTGTTGGCGCATTGCGTGCGGTACACATCGAGCACCACGAACAGGGCATCGCCCCAGGTGAAAGCGAAATAGTTCTCAGGCAGGTCCATCCCGAATCCCTCTGCAGTGGTGTTGCCCGTGTAGAATCCGTCAGGATACGGGTTAGGGTAGTACTTCTTTCTGGTCAGCGTGCCCGACACGCCTATGTTGTAGGGTGGCACCGAGTCGAGGTAATAGTCATTTTCGCCCTCGTGGTTGCCCAGGCACACATAGAACGGCACCGAAGGGCATATCTCGCCCAGAAATGGTCGATAGGCATAATGCAAAGAGTCCATATCGGCCAAGGTGGTGGTGGTGGGCTCATGGTCATCTCCGAAAATATCCCCCAGGCTGATCATGAAATCAGGTTCATCGGCCTTTTGGTTGGCCAGTGTGATGCGGTACAGGTTGTCCACCCCTTTCTTGTCATACAGGTGTTCATCGGCCTCGATGGTGAAGGTGAATGTGCTGCCCGATGCGCGCTGCGTCATGAAGTCGTACTCCGCTGTAGCGGCAAACGGGCCTGAGCCCGAGGGCCTGTAACGCATCCGGTAGTAATACCGCGTGTCGGGCACAAGCCCCGCTATGAGCACCTCGTCAGGGGTCCACGCCACATTGGTCAGGGTGGGCAGCGTTGCAGAATAGTTGCCCGGTGAGGTACCGTATTCTATGTAATGATCAGCCTGATAGTCGAAGAATATGCTTGCGGTGACCGATACATCGGTGGGTCGGCCCAGAATGATGTTGTGTGTCTGGGCCAATGTCAGTAGCGGTAAGCTGCTCAGGCACAGGGCAATAACGTGGAATACGAAGGGATAGAATCTGATCATGGTATCGGGATACAGGTTTTATGTGAAGACAGGGCGCGGCTCTGACAGAATCCTCCGCCTATGGTTTAAAGGGCCAAGACAATTATTTCGGTGCCCGTTAGCATCCATCGGCCTGCACGCAGCAAAGTAGGCGGTTAGATAGCAGGCCATAGGATAATGGGAATTAGATGGTCGGTGGGCTGTATGTCCGCATGCCCTCCATCACCCAAGGCAAATGGCGATGCATAATTTTAAGTAAATCCACGTAACCGGCTGTGAGTCTGATGCTCAGATATTGGCAGCATCAATAACTCACTCCCATGCTACGCAACATCCTTGCCTCCATCATCGCCCTGGGTACGTTGCAGTGCTCAGCCCAGTACACCAAGCTGGTCGATTTTATCGGTATGCCCAATGGTGAATATCCGTACGGTGACCTGATCCATGATGGCACCCACCTCTACGGCATGACCCGTACCGGAGGACAGGAGAATATGGGCAACATCTTCCGTGTCAGGACCGATGGTTCCGACTTCAGCAATGTGTACCAGTTCACGGCAGCGGTGCCTGGCCCGGGCATCTATCCGAACGGAAGTCTGATCACCGATGGCACATTCCTCTATGGCATGACCTCCATGGAAGGGGCCACGGGCTTTACTGGCAAAGGCACCGTATTCAAGGTGGGTAAGGACGGATCAGGATTCACCAAGCTGCACGATTTCACCGGCTACCCCGATGGCGGCAACCCGTCCGGTTCGCTGCTCCTCATAGGCAACACCCTCTATGGCATGACCCAATACGGGGGCAATGAGGATCTGGGCACCATTTTCAAGGTCAATACCGATGGCACAGGTTACACCAAGTTGCGCGACCTCACCTTCGGCCCCACCAACGGTGGCTATGGCCCATGGGGAACGCTGATAACCGATGGCACTCGGCTCTATGGCATGATGGCCGCTGGGGGTATCCAGAATTGCTGCGGCACAGTGTTCAGTATGCTGCCTGACGGTACAGACTATTCAGTGCTGCACACATTCGACACCAACGATGGCGGACAGGGTGGCCCACGGGGCGCACTGCTGCTCGAGGGCGGGGTGCTCTATGGCATGACGCGCTATGGAGGGGCCAACAATGCGGGCACGGTGTTCCGTTTAGGCACAGACGGCACCGGATACAGCACCCTATTGGAGTTTGATACCTTCAGCGATCTCGGTGGACTGCCGTCCGGTGCGCTCATAACCGATGGCGATTTCCTATACGGCCTCAGCACCTTCGGAGGGGTGGACCAAATGGGTTACATCTTCCGCATCGGGTTTGATGGCACGGGGTTCCAACGTTTATTTGACTTCACCGGGCAGGCCACTGGGCGCGAACCTTGGGGCTCTCTCATCCTAGTGGGGGGCAACATGTACGGCATGACCTGGAAAGGCGGTCAGGCTGACCGCGGTCTGGTGTTCGGGTTCGGATCCTCTACCGATATCGCCTCTGCGGAGCATACTGACGTCCTCCTCTACCCTAACCCTGCCCAGGACCAGATCACAGTCGAGGTGGGTTCCATCGGTCAGACGGGTGCCTTGACCCTCAAAATCCGCAGCACCACCGGACAGTTGATAAGACAACAGGTACTTTCCACCAACAGAACCGTCATCCCCACAGACGATCTGTCCAATGGCCTATACCTCTATGAACTGACCGGCACCACAGGCCTTTTACTACGAGGTAAACTGGTGGTGAGGTAAAAATGAAGAAGTCTGCGAAAGCAAGATAGGCTTTGGTCTGCAGTTGACCTGCATGACCATATCTCGCCCCGCTCATCAATCCACAATCAGTCCCGCATGACTGAGGCAGACCCCATTCATCAATCAACAATCAGCAATCCACAATCAGCAATCAGCACTCCCCTCATCCCAGCACATGCCGCTTGATGGCGCGGCCTATGAAGCGGATCTTCTCCTTGAGCGGGAAACGGCTCAGGTTGGTCTTCACCACGCCTTTGGTGAGCATGGTCTTCTTGCTGTAATCTATTCGCACATCCACCAGCACGGGGGTGCCCTCTGAGCTCACCCGAATGGCCTCGGCTATGGAAGCATCAATCTGGGCATCGTTGTCCATGTCGATGTAATGCGCACCGCTGGCCGCAGCCATGCCGCTGAACTTGGCATCGCCTATCACGGTACAGGTCTTTCGGTTTAGCGGAATCTCCTGCAGCTGAGCTATCTGCCCCAGCTCACCGTCATGAAAGATGAAGATGATGGGGGCAATGTCGAGGCTGCTGGCGGTGAGCAGTTCCATGCCGGTCATGAGGAAGGCGCCATCGCCCACAATGCCCACCACCTGCCTGTCGGGGTTGCGCAGCTTGGTGCCTATGGCCGCGGGCACGCAGTAGCCCATGGCATTGTAGTCGGTGGGCGATATGAAGTGGCGCGGGTGGTACACGTCCATGAGCTCGGCCGTTAGGAAAGTGTGGGTGCCATCGTCCACCACAATGAAGGCATCGCGCTCTATCTGCCTGCGCAGCGAGCGGAAGAACAGCCCGGGCGACACGCGGTCCTTTTTCGGGTCGGTCATCCATTCGGCCGTGTAGCGCTCGTGGTCGGCCTTTATCTGTGCGGCCAGGGCCACCTTGTCGGGCCTTGTGGTGTGCCCCTTGGTGCGCAGGCCCTCCAGTATGAGGCGCAACACCTCGCGCGCATCGCCCTCAATGGTCAGCTCGGCACGGTAGTTCTTGTTGAACACCGTGGGATTGATGTCGGCATGGATAAGCCCCACAGGGTCCTTGATGCCATAGCTGCCCGTGGCAAGTTCGGCAAAGCGCACCCCTACGGCCAACATGCAGTCGTGGTCCTTGAATGCGTTCTGGGCAGCAGGTTTGCCGGTAGCCCCGAAGGCCACGCCCGTGTGCAGCGGATGGTCGTGCGGGAACGAGCTCTTGCCCTGCAGCGTGGTGCTGACGGGTGCGCCCAGCAGGTCGGCCAGCTCAACGGTGAGGTCGTGCGCATCCACAGCGCCCCAGCCCACATAGATCACGGGGCGCTGGGCCTGCATCAGGCGGTCAACGGCTGCGGCTATGGCCTTGGGATCGGGCTGATTGGCGCGGGCCTTGGGGCTGTAGGTGGGCAGGTCGGCCACCTCGCCTGTGAATAGTTGCAGGTTCACGGGTATCTCAACAAACACGGGCCCAGGTTCGCCACTCACCGCAATGTCGTATGCCTTGTAGATGAGCGGTATGATGTCCTCGTGCCGCTCGGCCCTGAACTGCGCCTTGGTGAGGGGTTTCACAAGCTCCATCTGGTCGAGCTGATGCAGTTGGTAGTGGCGGCCGCTGTCGGTGCGGGTGCCACCCGATAGCACAAGCATGGGTATGCCGTCCAGAAAAGCCTCGCCAATGCCGCTCATGGCATGGGTGGTGCCGGCCGCGGGCACTATCACCAGCGTGCCGATGGTTCCGCTGGTGCGCGATATGCCATCGGCCATGAAGGCCCCACAGCCCTCGTGCGTCACCAGCACAGGCCGAATCTGTTCGCTCTTGTTCAGTTCGTCATATATCTCGGTGTTGTGCACCCCGGGTATGCCGAAGGTGTTCTTCACCCCTATCTGCTCAAGGGCATAAACGGCAAGCTGGGCTCCGGTGCGGGTCATGGGGTTGGGAGGGGTTAGGTTCGAGATTTAATGTTGAGCGTAGTGAAACACAGTCAGGGCGGATTCAAAGTTCGAGGAGATAAAAAGAGATCATTTCCGCAAATGCAAAGATCATAACGGAAGTGAGCTCGGAATCAGCGAAATAGTAAGACTATGACAATCATCTCTTTATGTCTATTGAAATTACTGTTTGCCACTGAAACACTGAACACACTGAAAAGAAAGAAAATAACTCAGTGAAATTTCAGTGCCTTCAGTGTTTCAGTGGCTAACAAACTGTTTGTCTGTTCTTTACTGTTTCAGGAGGTCTTTTCTGATTCCGAAATCAAGTTATTGAGAAAAATGCCTGTCCCTTTCTCCTGAAAATCTGCGCATCTGTGGCATTTCCCATGTTCACTACGAATCAAGTTTTTCCCTCACCACCAATGTCCCGGTCTCGAAGGCCACGATGCGCACCTTGGCGCCACGGTCAATGAAACCGGTGTGCGATGTGGCATCATACACCTCACCGTTCACCTCCACCTTGCCCGATGGGCGCAGCACCGTGTAGGCGCTCCCCTCCTGCCCTATCAGCTGGCGCAGGCTCACATCAACCCCCACAAAACCATCGCTGCTGGGCTGTGTGCTGTCGAGCACCAGGGGGTGCATGGCCTTGGAGGTGATGAGGCGCTTGGCCAGATAGAATGACAGGAAGGTGCCGCCCACGGCCGATAGGATGACCGTGCCCAAGGCCGTGGTGAGCTGTTCGGGCCACGTGGGGGCGAACTCGAGGCCCACATTGCCCATCAGTGCCAGTGTGAGGCCCGCTACCATGAGCGCGATGCCCGATATGCCCGCCACCCCGAAACCGGGAATCACAAACACCTCGAGCATCAGCAGCACCAGGCCCGCGAGGAACACGAGTATCTCCCAGTTCTCGGCCAGCCCCTCGAGGTAGAGCGGGGCGAAGTAGAGCGCAGCGGCCGTTGCAGCCGCAGCCAATGGGAAACCCACTCCGGGGGTCTGCAACTCGAAGTAGATGCCGCCTATGATTACCATGATCAGCAGTCCGCTCACAGCAGGGTTCACCAGCCAGCCTATCACCGTCTCGAGGGTGGTGGGCTCATACCTGCGCATCTCCTGCACATCAATGCCGTTGGCGGTCAGCAGGTCGGGTATGTTCTCGTACATACCTTCACAGAAACCGTGGGTAATGGCCTCTGATGCGGTGAATGTGAGCACCTTACCGCTGTCAATGATGCCGTCAATGTGTATGCTGGCATCTACCATGGCCTGCGCAATGTCGGGGTTGCGGCCCTTGGCCTCGGCCGTGCTGCGCATGGTGCTGCGCATGTAGCTCTGATACTTGTCGGGCATCTCGCCACCTGTCTGGTCCACCACGGTGGCGGCCCCTATGTTGGCCCCCTGCCGCATGTATATGCTGTCGCACGATATGGCGATGAGCGCCCCGGCACTGGCCGCATTGTTGTCGATGAACACCCACACCGGAATCTTCGAATTGAGGATGCGTGTGCGCATCGAATCGGCATGTATCACCATGCCCCCATACGTGTTCATGTGCAGCAGGATCAGGTCGGCATTCCACTCCTCGGCCTGGGCAAATGCCTTCTGCATCTTGAGCCAGATGGGCGGGCCTATCTCCTCTTTCACATCAAAGGTGTACACCCGCTGGGCCCTGTCCTGGGCCATGGCACCGAGGCACACGAGGCTGAGAAGGAGCGAAAAGAGAAGCTGTCGCATGGCGCGAAGGTCGGACTTATTCCGCCCGCGCAGGTCAGCGCATCACGGTGAGTATCTCGGCATGGCGGCCACCTTCCTCATCGCTCAGCAGCAGCACATAGGTTCCGGCATCGAGGTGGGCATCTATATCCACCGCCCCGGTCACCTGGCTTGAACGGTGCACCATCCTACCATTCAGGTCAAACACATCAAAAGAGTATGGAACAGTGCCGCTGCCCTGTGGCACCAGACGTATGGGTCCGGTGGTCGGGTTCGGATACAGGGCATATCTGCCCGCACTGCCCTCTGTGGTGCCATTGGCCTCAACTGTGATGCACTGAAACCAATGTGCGAACTCGTTGGTGGCATCGCCCGTGTTGCGGAACCCGATGCGCACCTGCCCTGTGTCGGGCGTGGCCCCTGTATGGAAATCGATGCTGAAACTCTGCGTGGAATTGGGGTCCACCTCCACGGTGTCGGCATCCACCGCATCGTCAAGGCAGGTTGTTATGCACATCGAGCTGGTCCAGTCTGCGGGCAGATTCTCAATGATGCGCACCACCGCCACCCGTACCATGGCATCGGTGCTGTTCACTATGTCGGCCGTGCCATATACAGTCTGACCCGCAGTGCCCGTCACGTTCTGGCCGGTAAGGGTCACGGTGATCGATCCCCCGGTCTGCACATCGCAGTCGGTGGTGGGCAACCCGAAATGCTGCTCCAGTTCGCAGAGGATATTGTCAGGGTAATCATCGAACCACGGGTGCTTGGACAGGATGATGCCTGTGGTATCTATCAGGTAGCTGTTGTTGGGTGCCGGGCCGTAGTGGTTCCACCAAGGGTTGCATGGTCCATCGAAATAGAACATGTCAGGCACGGCAGGTGTGGCATCGAACATGTCCTGTGCTATGGCCAGCCGCTGTCCGTAGGTGGTGGGCTGGTCGTAAAGTATGCCCTGATTGATGTTCTGCTGCGTGGGGTTCACCTGCCCCGTGTATGGGCTCAGGTCGTTCTCAGGGTGGGCCTCGATGGTATAGATCACCACCACCGTCAGCATACCGGCATAGTCCTGAGCAATGGTGTTCACCAGGTTCATCTTGTTCCTGAAGATGGGGCAGGTGTAACTGCCCGCCACCATCAGCACCGGTCGCCCGGCCTGCAGGGCAGCCGCCAGATTGAAAGGGACACCATCAATGGAATAGAGCGTGAAGTCGGTGGCCGTGTCGCCCACCTCCGGACCATTGTTCTCAAAGTCATTGTTGTAATCCGTAACAGTACAGATGGCATCGGTGGGCTGCGGTTCAGCTGCCAGGCCGATGGACGGATGAAGTACCGGGTTCTGGGCCATGCAGGGCGCAGAGGCCAGCATACAGGCGGTCATCAATTTCTTCATGGCTCGGGTGATATGAGTGGTTGACCCCGACAAGCGCTGTAGGTTTAATGCGAAGCCGTTCATTTGTCGATACATTCAACGAAGGTGATGAAAAACACGATACGGGCCGCAACAGGCACGGCACTTATGGTAATGGCCCACTCGGCCCTGGCCCAGACCCCGCCCGACCTCAACTGGGCCATGCCCATACCCTGCACGGGCCACCTTACGGTGACCGACATGCTGTGCGATGAGGACGGCTGGCCTGTGGTGGCGGGCAGTTTTGCCGAACAGTTGCAGCCCTACGAGGGGCACAGCTACGGGGCGCTGGTGCCTGACAACGCCTATTTTCTCACCTACAGCAGCTACCGCACCCTCGAGGAGGTGAGCATACTCTATGCCGATGGCAACACGCAGGTGAACAGCATGGTGCGCGACAGCGCGGGCCACATATATGCCTGCGGCTATTTCAGCGGCACCGCCTCTAGCGACCTGCTCGAAGTGACAAGCAGCGGTGGGCGCGATGTGTTCGTGCTCAAGCTCAGCCCCAGCGGCAAGGGCCTTTGGCTGAAGCGGTTCGGGGGCACGGCCGATGATGTGGCCTATGGCATCGATCTGGCGGCCGATGGCCTGTCGGTGTATCTCTGCGGGGCCTTTGCATCGGCCAGCATGGCGGTGGGCACCTCCACACTGAACAATGCCTCGGGCACCGACCATTTCTTCATGGCCCGGCTCGACACCACCCTCAACCCGCTTTCGGCCATCAGCCCGGTGACAGCCACGGGCACCTCGCAGGCCACGGCCATCCGTGCAGTGAGCGATGGCACGGTGCGCGCCACCATCGATTTCACCGCCACCCTCAAGGCCGCCACCAACGATGTGGACCATGTGTCAGACGGCAGCTACGACATTCTCGTCACCCGCTGGGACAGCCTCCTCACCACCCTTACCCACTACGAGACGCTCGATGGCATGGGCGAGGCCCGATCCGTGGCCATGGATGTAGATGACCTGGGCAACACATACGTGGCCGGCACCTTTGCCCTGCTCACCTCATCGGGCAGCAACGGGGTCACATCCAACGGGCTGAAGGACGCCTTTGTGGCCCGCTTCCACCCCACCCTCGCCAATGCATGGATCATAAGCGGTGGCGGCACCCTCGATGATGCGGCTGCCGATGTGCGCGTGCAGGGCACCGACACCATCCTGTTTGCGGGCACGTTTCAAGGTCTGGCCGATTTCGGCATCGCCACCCTCGACAACGTGGTGGCCCTCGATGGCTTTGTGCTGTGCCTGCGGGCCGATGGCACCCTGCGCTACACCCTGCAACCGGGCGATGAGGCCAACGAGGTGATCGGGGCCGTGGCGACAGACGGTGTGGGCAGCATCTACGTGGCGGGCACCTTCGATGGGCCCACCACACTGGTAGGCCCCTCCTTGACTCCGTTGGTGGCCGAACCCGATGGGTTCCTCATGGCGGCCGGACAGCCGTTTGCCAGCATCGCAGAGCGCGACATGCACCTAACGGTGTACCCCAACCCCTTCACCGACCGGCTCCTGATCCGTTCCACCGCTGCCATCGATGCATGGACCCTCACCGATATGCTGGGCCGCCCCATCGCCACGGGCAGAGGCAACGAGGTGCTTTTAGACCATGGTGCCGTG
>JBIKWM010000066.1:0-3092 GCA_044356305.1 Flavobacteriales bacterium | reverse complement strand
AAAGGATAATTCAGTGCGATGCTACTGGCCCGTTCATCCAATTCAGGAAGCTGATCGGACATTCCTCCTGCCAGTGCCACCGACTTCCAGATAGCGTAGCGTTCAGCCCGCATCTGCTGTTTCTGAGCCACCGTCTTTGAGGATTCGTGATGTGCGAACACGGCCAACTCCTCATCCAATATTATTACATTATTCAATTCATTTTGAATGAGATATCTGAACCAGAGATCCATGTCCATGCAATAGTGCAGCGCGGGGTCCGTCCCGTTCAGTGCCAATATTCTTTCCGTGCGATAGAAATGCGCAGGTTGGCCCATGCTATAGTGGGCCATGGTGGCCTCAATGGTGGGCTGCACAACGGTACCGCCCACGGCAAGAGTGCGACCAGCCGAATCGATGTGACGGCATCGGCCCGCTACCACATCGGCCGTTGTTCCTGCTTCCAGCACCTTTCGCAACGCACCCTGCTGTAATCGGTCATCGGCCCCCAGCCAGTTGAACCATGTTCCCTTGGCCATGCGCAGCCCACGGTTGATCGCTTCAGATTGGCCTGTGTCGGGGCCTGGCAGCAGAGTCAGTGAATCTCCATAAGCGCGCACTATCTCTGATGTGCCATCGGTGCTGCCTCCATCAACCACTATCAGTTGCACCTCCACATCTTGCTCCAGCACCGAACGGATGGCTCCCTCAATATGGGTCGCACCGTTCAGAACAGGTATCACTATGGTAACATCAGCCACGGCCCGAAATGTCGGCATAATGCCCCAAGTAGGCGGCTGCTGTGTCGCGGATGTCGTATGCACCCCTAGAATCAGGGGTGTGGTCGCTCAATGCAGCGAGGATGGCCGTGGCCAGATTATCGGCATCTCGGCAGGTGTACAGGCGCAACAAGTGCGGGTCAGCCTCTACCTCCGGAATGCCTCCCACCTGTGCCGCCACACTTTTCGCCCCGCATGCCAGAGCTTCTAAGAGCGAAAGGGGGAAGTTATCGTCTAGTGAGGCATGGACGTACACCGCGCAACGCTGATGATGCGATGCAAGGACCTGTCTATCAGTGATAAATGGGATTATTGACAGCGTTCCTTCTCCATGTTTTTCTGTTCTCAACTCACCACCAACGCAGAGCAGGTCTATCGGTTCCTGAGATGTCTTATTCAGCATCCTCCATGCTTCGCGAAGCGTACCGAAATCCTTGTATGGATTGGTCTCGGGCCTGTTCGCCACGAATAGAAGTCCTTTTCGGGGCTTGTCGACCGGACGGAAAATGCTGGTGTCAATCCCGTTCCGAACAACGTGCACGGGCACATTCAAATGGGCACTCACACGGTCGGCCAGCCATACCGATGGCGCGACCAGACGCATCCGCCCCTCATCCACCATCTGTTTGATCGTTTTTATTTTGGATGATGATGAACTTGAAGGAGTGAACGGATGGCCATCGCCATCGGCCAGCAACCACTGGTCGTGCAGGGTCCAGAGAATCGGAATTTTGTTGCTTATGGTTTCCAGATTCCTGACTGAAAGGCCCGTGCCGTGCAGATTGTGCAGGTGGATGACATCGGGCACCGATGGCAATGCGCTGATGCTTCTGGCCAGATCGGGCCTAGACCCTGCAAGTCCAAGCCATTTCAATCCGCTGACGATGGGGTAGAGGTGCTGTGTAAAGTCGGCACCATGGGCCACAAGGGCGTTCACTTCATTGTCATCTCTTTGGGCCGACATCAGGTCGCGCATAAGCCGCTCAGCACCGCCACCCTGTGCAGCTGTGTTAAGATGGGCAATTTTCAGGTTCACTGCGTCCCTGCCTGATTGACTGTACCAGGATGATGGCCTATTAAAGGGTATCCGGATGTTGCCACGCACAGTTCGGTATATGGCCATTTCCAACTCACGGTCCCTATTGTCAGGCGCAGGCCCGAGGGCCATGTCCGTTGATCTGATGTCGCGCAACAGTAGGTGCCACTTGGGCTCTGTGGGTGTATGGGTGGCATCGGTCCCAAAACCGTTGTTGAGCACCAGGTTCTTTGTGGGCATGGCGCACAGTCCGTTGGCGTGGTGCACGGTATGCATCCATTGGTAATCCCATGTATCGAGCTGCCCATTTATCGCCTCCGTGGTGTGTAAGGTCAATTCCGCGGCCATGGGAGTATCACCGAACCGGTTGCGGATCACTTCTGCGTCCATCTTCATGCCCGCTTCGCGCTGATTCCTGTGCAACTGCCACGCCCTGCGCCAAGTGGCCCAGCCCCAGATCTGTCCGGTGGCCGTGAGTGCATGGTCACTCCCGTTGTGCCATTTACCGATGGGAAGATGCGCGCTCACCATCATTACATCTGCTCTAAGGCGATACAGTCCGAGCATTCGCTCCACGAAATCGAAGAACCCCGGCTGCGGCAGGCAATCGTCCTCCAGTATGATGCCTTCCTCATTCAGCCTGAAAAAATGGTCGATGGCATTTTCCATGGCCATTTTGCAGCCCAGATGCTGCTCTGCAACAGTCAGTTGCAGATGGAACGGCCACGGCTCATCGAAAAGCGCGGCCACCTCAGTATGGGCCGCATCACTGCCACCTTTCGGTATATCGATATGTGCGAATACCTGCGCAACTCCCTCATCGGCAATGCAATGAAGTAATTGGCGCGTCTGGATGGGCCTGTTACATGCTGTTACAAGTACCGGAGGCCGTGCCATCAGACCTGATCCATGTTGAACGGTACCACCACCGGGGCCTGCACCGCGCTGACTGTGTGATAGCCATAGGGTGCTGGGCCATCTATTCTAAAGGCGAAGTGGTCGGGCAGCCACAAAAGTTGTTCATCGTTGGCCGCCATGTAGATACTAAGGCGGTATTCACCCGCTCTCAGATGGTTTGCGAACCCCACTTTTACAGCAATTCCGCTCGAATCACCCCTCAGCTCAATGCCTCTTAACCTGTTGCTGAAATGATGAATGCGGTTGCCTTCAACATCGTTGACATGTATCCCGAGGTCTATCTCTTTTGATGCAATCATCCGGTCCAGCTCTACTTTGAGAATGAAGTTGACCTCTTCATCCACCTTGAAGATGAGATTTTCAGGTTGAAATGAAACTCG
>JBIKWM010000075.1:0-3095 GCA_044356305.1 Flavobacteriales bacterium | reverse complement strand
TAACCCTCGAAGCGTTTCAGCGTGCGAGCGAGTTTGGTCGGATTGACGAGGTTTGGCATTTTGCGGCGAATTCTGATATCCAGGCGGGAGTTGCTGATCCAACGGTAGATTTGCGTGATACGTTCATGACGACTCTGTCGTTGCTTAATGCGATGCGAGAGTTAGGGGTCGGCGTACTTCACTTTGCGTCAAGTTCAGCGATTTATGGTGATCTTGGTGAAAATGAACTCCATGAGGGTGTGGGTCCGCTGCTGCCGATTTCAAATTACGGAGCTATGAAGCTCGCTTCTGAAGGTCTTATTTCTGCGGCGGTTGAAGCATACTTGTCGCGAGCGAATTTGTTCCGCTTTCCTAACGTGGTTGGTGCTCCCGCGACCCATGGAGTCATATTGGATTTCATTAGACGGCTGAAAGCTGATCACAGAAATCTTAGTGTTCTGGGTGATGGATCGCAAAACAAGGCTTACCTTCATGTTTCAGATTTAGTTTCTGCGATGATACACGTTAGGAATAGGCGCGATCTTCCGAGGATGTTTCCTGTGAACATCGGGCCGACAGACGGTGGGGTGACGGTTCGCTTTATCGCCGAGTCCGTCTGCCGGCGTGTTAGTCCAGGTGCGACCATTAGTTATGGTGAGGGCAATAAAGGCTGGGTCGGTGACGTACCGTACGTCAAGTACTCGGTCGCCCGTCTTTTGAATTTAGGGTGGTCGCCGCAATTATCGTCCACTCAGGCCGTTCAGACCGCTATTGAAGAGGTTGCCTTGCAAGAAAATATACCAGTTGTTGCCGTGTCACGTGGATGGCAATGACGTGTGTGCACATTCCTTAAACGTGGCACGTCAGCGGTCGTGTGTTCTCAGGAGGGCCAAGCCTCAGCAGCGTGCGTTCCGCGTTGATGCGAGGTTTCCGCTATCTCTCGCTTGAGGAGTAGCGGTTTAATTTATTTAAGTCATGTGGGTTATTAATTGTGTTTAAAAGTAGGGTGTAAGTTCGGTCGATAATAGCCGAGTCTGCTGGGGGTTTTTGAAAAAACATGATAGATAATGATCGAATATTTGATGGCGACGCGCCTAACAACGTCGGTCGATGTGAAGTCGCCATCTTGGCGGGTGGCCAGGGGACTCGGTTGAAGTCGGTCAGCGGAGAATTGCCGAAACCGATGGTGCCGCTAATAGGAAAGCCGATCTTAGAGCACCAAATCGAGCTCTGCCGAAAGCACGGCTTTTATGAGGTAGCGGTGCTTGCTCAGTACAAATACCAAAAAATCATCGAATATTTTGGCGACGGGAAAAAATTCGGCGTAAATTTGACATACGTTATTGAGCAGCATCCTCGCGGCACGGCGGGTGCGCTCAGGGATGCGCTGCCAGTACTGGCTGATCGCTTCTTGTTGCTGTACGGCGATACTTATATCGATGTTGATTTGCGCAGATTCTGGAGTGCTCATGCGTCGTCTGGGGTTGATGGAACACTGTTTTTGCATCCGAACGATCATCCACATGATTCAGATCTTGTTGAGATCGATCGGCACGGTGTTGTAAAGAGCATCTTACCGTATCCTCATCCTCCGGGACGGGAGGCCCGAAACTTAGTTAATGCTGCGCTCTACGTGTTACAGCGTAAAGGAATAGTAGAGGCGACGTCGGATTTCGGAAAAGCGGATATAGCTAAGCAAATGTTCCCACAAATGCTCTCGCAAGGGCGCCGCTTGCTGGGTTACGTTAGTCCTGAATACATTAAAGACGTAGGGACGCCTGAGCGTCTCGCTAAAGTCGAGAGGGACTTTGCATCAGGGCTGCCCGAGAGGATGTCAGGTCGTCAGCTTCGAAGCGCTGTATTTTTGGATCGAGACGGCACTTTGATTGAGCAGATCAATCACCTTAAGTCTCCCGATCATCTTGCTCTTTTACCAGGGGTTGGCGCAGCCATCCGTCGCCTCAATCACAGCGGAGTGTTGGCGGTGGTTGTTACCAATCAACCGGTTGTCGCTCGTGGAGAGCTTACATTTGACGGGCTTGATAAGGTGCACGCGCGGTTGGACTGGGAAATCGGTAAAAATGGCGGCTTTGTTGATCGATTGTACTATTGTCCGCATCATCCGGATAAAGGGTTCGCGGGAGAGGTCGATGAGCTAAAGGTCGTATGTTGTTGCAGAAAGCCCTCGACTGGGCTTATCGACCAAGCATGCCGTGAGCTGGAGGTGAATCGTCGCGATAGCTGGATGATCGGTGATGCGACATCTGATGTTGAGGCTGGGCGAAGGGCGGGCCTGCGCACAGTTTTATTAACTACCGGTTATGCCGGTGCTGATTCTAAGTATGCTGCCAAACCAGATTATATTTTTCCTACTCTTTCTGATGCCGTTGACTGGGTTCTCGATGGTCATGCCAATCTAAGTCGCCTTATTTCGCCAATTGTTTCGGCGAGCCATGGTAAACGGCTGGTCCTGATAGGAGGCGACGCTGTGGGGCGGCGGCGCCGTGTAGCCCAAGTTTTTAAGGAGTTATTAACTACTTTAGGCTATGTGGCGCACCTTATTTCATTAGATGGTTGCATAGATTCAAGCATTGATGAAATGAAAATAGATGATAAGGAAAGTCTTAAGAGCCGGAAAATCGACTCCGTTAGAGAGATGATTTCTAGCTTTGTTAACTCCGCTGGGCGACTTCATGTGAGTGAGCCGATTTCGTGGTGCTCAGCGGGGGGCGACCGCGGGTTGATTCTCGACCATTCAATCGGAATAGACGATTTGGTTTTGATCGAAGGTGGTACTGCGCTTGTCGTCGGGAGCTTGGCTGGGGTGCATGATGCAGTTAAAATCTGGGTGTCTGACGACCCTGTGTCGCCAGAAAAACCTGCTGCCGCAGCTGGTCCATGTCAGCCCGATAACGCTGATTTCGGTGGAATAATCAAACCGTTGACAGCAAACGTGTTTGTGAGCCCCGAAAGGTGTATATCGCGCGAGTTTGTCGATTTTATTGTTTCCGAAAATTTCGTGGAGGCGCTCGGATGATCGTCAGCAAAACTCCTCTACGCATGAGCTTGGTAGGTGGTGGTAGCGACTTGGCCGCTTTCTATCGCGAAGAGATTGG
>JBIKWM010000031.1:0-38129 GCA_044356305.1 Flavobacteriales bacterium | reverse complement strand
CATTATTTGGATTCGACACCCTAAAATAATGAACATGAGCATATTGCACGACCTTTTATGTAACTTTTTCAAACAGCTTTTTCAATAGCACAACGGGTTAAACACCCTGTTCCCAGATAGCAATTTTGTACAACAGCGCATTAAGAATGTCGCATACTCGAATATCCAAGACAGCACATTGAATCATTTGGCGGAGCAGTGCCCAATGGAATATGGCCGTGCGGTTCTTCTGGCTCGAACAGCGCTGGGTATCAATGACACTATTCCATATACAAGGGTGCATGAGTGCGAGATCATGAATCTTCCCACTTCAGAAAGGCGAGGAGATGAGAATCAAGCAACGGAACAAAGTCCAGAATCACCTGCACTTTATTCTGCCTACGTTAATCCAAATCCAGCAAAAGACCACCTTAGTATTAGTGTAAGCGATTTTGAAGAAGCCAATTGGAGAATTGAATTGTTCTCTTCTTTAGGGCAAAAGGTAACTGAACATTATCTGCAATTAGGTAATAACCAATTAGATGTTACCGTATTTCGAAGTGGGATCTACTATTGGCGGATATTCCGAAGTAATGTTCAAGTTGTCTCTGATAAACTCATCATTACTAAGTGATGAGCCGCTTATTCTTGACTGCCATAATCCTACTTGGATCATGGCAGTCATGGTCTCAGACCAACTTGGTTCCGAACCCATCGTTCGAAAATAATGTCGGCTGCCCAAGCTCTAACTACCAGATACAACTTGCCATACCATGGGAGAAAGTTGGTGGAGATGGGGGTATATCTTATTACAATGACTGCGGATCAACAAGCTATCACTCACAATTAAACATCTTAGGCTGGGGTGGTGCACATTCTGGAGTAGGCATGGCAGATTTAGCCTTGGTGCATAATAATCATTGCCTTTCTTTCTTTGTTGAAGGTAATTTTATTGGAACCCCTTTGACCGCTCCTTTGGAAAATGGTAAATCATATCAAGTACGTTTATTTCTGAGTTTAGCTGATAATGCCCGTTTCGCATGTCGAAATATTGGTGTGTATTTCTCATTGGGTCCACCTTCGAATTCAATTCCTTTGTTGTTGTCACTTAATCCGCAAGTGGGATATAGTGGTGGTTTTCTCGCCAATAAGTTAGGATGGACTAAGATTCAAGGTGAATTCATTGCTCAAGGAGGAGAGAATTACCTGACCATCGGCAATTTTGATGGGTATGCCAATTCGGACACCCTGAATCTCAATGAAGGCGGCACTCAACCATCAATCTGTTATTGGGAAGTAGCCTTTTATTTTGTCGATGATGTTTCTGTTGTTGAAATAGATACGATACAAGAATATGAAGAGGCCGAGGTGGTAAGAGAGCCCAATGAGGCGGTGGGGGTGGAGGAGCAATTGGCAATGGGCAGTGGGCAAGTAACAATTTGGCCGAACCCCAGCAACGGAGAGGTTTATATGAGCTACCAGAGCATGGCCACTAAAACGCTGCAATGGCAGGTAACAGATATGGCTGGGAGGGTGGTGCATGTGCAGGGCGTACAGCCGGGCAGCGGCAATGCCACGTTAGGGATACATTTAATTCCGGGTGTTTACCACTCCAAACTCATTGCAGATGGCAGCATCATCGACAGCCGGAGGGTTGTGGTGATTTGAAATGAATGATGGAGCCGCTCACATGCCTGAGCTGCGCCATGGTCGAGCGATTTAGGCATATTAATCAAACTTACCGCTGACTGAGCCGCACAGCACAATGAACCTTAAAGGGCCGGTGGAGCGATGCCATCGGCCCTTCCTACTTTTGAGGTCACCCCATTCCCGATCAGATGAGAACATTCTATACCTCAGCGGCAGTGCTGTGGCTCGGTGCTGCTGCGGCCATGGCCCAGAATCAGGTGCCGCTGGTCAATATACAGCAGGTGCTGGCCGATACGGTCCAGAACCACCTCACGGTGACCTACACCCTCACCGATGCGGAGTCTGATGCGGCCGAGGTAAGCCTGAGCCTGAGCATAGATGGTGGGGTGAGTTTCCAGTATGCGGCCACCGATGCCACAGGCGATGTGGGTTACCCCGTGCAGCCCGGTGCGCTGCGCACAGCCCAATGGACCTACCCTGATTCGATAGCCCCCTTTGTGGGCCAGATGCGCGTCTTGCTCACTGCCGATGACCATCAGCCCATCGACATACAGCCCCTGGTTGACATGGTGGACACCGTGCGCATGGCCCAGAGCCTGTCGTGGCTGCAGGGGATCCGCCACCGCACCACGGGCGCTGCCAAGCTGCAGTGGGTGCGCGACACGCTGCAGACCATCTATGCCGACCATGGCCTTTCTGTGCGGCAGCACGCGGTGCCCTTTGGCAATTATACGGGCATGAACCTGGTGGGCCGCAAGCCCGGGCTGGTTTACAATGCCAGCACCTACATCGTGCAGGGCCATTACGACACGGTCGATGATTCGCCCGGGGCCGATGACAATGCCAGCGCATGGGCCGGGCTGTTGGAGGTGATGCGAATCATACGCGACCTGCCCATGCGCCACTCAGTGCAGTTCATCGCCTTTGACCTCGAGGAATCGGGCCTGCTGGGCAGCGAACAGTATGTGGTGGACGGCATCATGCCCTACGAGGACATTGCGGGGGTGATCAATGCCGACATGATCGGGTATTACACGGAGGTACCTAACACCCAGACCTTCCCCGCAGGGATGGAGGATTTCTACCCCGAACTGTATGCCGAGCTGGTGGCCAATGAGTTCAGGGGCAACTTCATCATCAGCACCCCGAACGGCATATCAGCCCCATTGGGCGTGGCGTTCGACAGTCTGGCGGCCATCCATGTGCCTTCGCTGCTTATCGGCACCATTGTAATCCCCGGAAATGGCGAACTGATACCTGATGCCCGCAGGAGCGACCATGCCGCCTTCTGGGATGCCGGCTACCGGGCGCTGCACATCTCGGACGGGGCCGATTCGCGCAATCCCAACTACCACGGCCCGGGCGACACGCTCGGCACCGTCACCCTGCCCTTTGCTGCCGATGTTACCAAGGCCATCTTGGCATTGGTGCTCAACCTGGCCGAACCCATCCATGCCGATTCGGCCCATGCCACGGTGGCCATAGACCCGCAATCGGGCATTGCCCATAACAACCCGGTGCGCTGCGCCATGACCCTCTCGCCCAATCCCACTTCGGGCTGCGTGAAGGTGAACGTGCCCTGCGCCACCAAAGGCGAGCCCGTGGATGTGACCGATGCCAGCGGTCGCCCGGTGCTCAGGTTCTACCTCCAGGCTGACGGTACGGGCGAGGTGGACCTATCAGGCCAACGGGCAGGCACCTACGTGCTCAGCGCCAACCCGGGCGGTCAGCGCCTTGTGGCCCGCGCGGTGGTGAGGAAGTGAGGGGAGTGCCCCACCGGACTTATCAGAGGACTAAGATGGCAATGACCAGGGAAACCGAGGGGTCAGTTGCCGTTAGGATTATAGCGCACCAGCCTCACACATTGAACCGAAAGTGCATCACATCGCCATCGTGCACGATGTACTCTTTGCCTTCCACCTGTAGCCTGCCGGCCTCTTTGCATGCGGCCTCGCTGCGGTACTTGATATAGTCAGCGTAGTGGATGGTCTCGGCCCGTATGAATCCCTTCTCGAAATCGGTATGGATCACCCCGGCCGCCTGTGGGGCGGTCATGCCCTTGCGTATGGTCCAGGCGCGCACCTCTTTCTCGCCCGCGGTAAAATAGGTCTGCAGGTGCAGCAGGTGGTAGGCCGCACGGATCAGCTTGTTCACCCCGGCCTCTTCCAGTCCGAGATCGGCAAGGAACATCTGCCTCTCCTCGTAGGTGTCCAATTGGGCAATGTCGGCCTCAATGGCGGCCGAGATGAGCAGCACCTCGGCATTCTCGTCCTTAACGGCCTGCCGCACCTTCTCGCTGTGCACGTTGCCTTTCACCACTGCAGCCTCGTCCACGTTGCACACATACAGCACGGGCTTGGCCGTAAGGAGCTGAAAGGTGCGGGCCACTTCCCATTGGTTGTCATCGAGCGGGCACGAGCGTGCCGATAGGCCTTTCTCCAGATGGGCCTTGAGCAGCTCGAGCACCTCAAATTCCTTCTTGGCGTCCTTATCGCCCGATAGCGCGGCCCTGCGCACCTTGTCAATGCGCTTGTCCACCGTTTCCAGGTCCTTGAACTGGAGCTCGGTATCAATCACCTCCTTGTCGTGAATAGGGTCCACCTTGCCGTCCACGTGGATCACGTTGGGATCATCGAAGCACCGCAGCACATGGATGATGGCATCGGTCTCGCGGATGTTGGCCAGAAACTGATTGCCCAGTCCTTCGCCCTTGCTGGCGCCCTTTACCAGGCCGGCTATGTCCACTATCTCAATGGTGGTGGGCACCACACGCTGGGGGTTCACTATCTCGGCCAGCGCCTCGAGGCGCGGGTCGGGCACGGTGATCACGCCCACGTTGGGCTCTATGGTGCAGAAGGGGAAGTTGGCTGCCTGCGCCTTGGCGTTGCTGAGACAATTGAACAGGGTCGATTTACCCACGTTGGGCAGACCGACAATTCCACACTGAAGGGCCATGAGGTCGTTTTTTTGAAGGGGCGCGAAGGTAACAGTAGTCACCGCTGTCACTTCTTCGGTCCCTCGATGGGGATGCCGAGGTGCAGCAGGGCATCTTCAAGCGGCAGTTTGCGGCCGCCCTCAATGGCTATGATAAATGCATCGGTAAATCCTTTGGCATGAAGTGAGTCGCGGAAGGCGGTGGCCTCATCGTAGCTGGCCCAATGGCCCACTAGCAGCAGTGTGAGGTCATCGTACCGCATCTGTTCTATGCCCTCAATTTCGAGGTAGAACCGTGCCACCAGTTCGGGCAGCGGCTCGCGGAAGGCTGCCAGCTGCACCCTGAAACTGATGGGCCCTGCAATGGGCGCCTTGAGCGAACGTTGGTCCACACTCACCACCTCGAGGGGGAACAGGTCGGCATCGGTTATCTCCACCACAAACGCATCGGGGTAGTCTTTTGCCTTGATGGATTCCAGTAATTTCTCGGCCTGCGAGCGGTAGATGAAGTTGCCGATCACGTAACGGAACACCCCTTCGTTGTCAACAAACACCTCGATGTTGCTCAGGCCCTCGAGCCGCGATGTGAGCTGCGGCTGCAGCAGGGCGGCCACCTGCACCCCGTACAGCCTCGATCCGGTGCTGTACCTCAGCGGACGTGTCTCCACCTTGCGCTGTACGATGCGCTCCTTGGGTGCGGCCAACTGGGCGGTGGGCTCGTTGCACAGCCCGGCCCATTTGCGCCCATCTGTGATGTAATACTCGTCCGAGCGGTCGGTGAGCGTTTCGAAGCGGGCCAGGGCCGCATAGGCGTCCTGACAGCGGTTGGCCCGCGTGTAGGCCAGCACCATGTAGTAGTAGAGGTGCGCAGGTGGCGACACCCCGCTCACCGCCTTCAGGTCGTGGAAATTGGCATCCACAAACTCGAGATTGCGTATGGCCTCGGCATTCTTCGTGTTCTTGATGATGTAGGCCACCGACAGCAGGTAGGCCACATTGACCTGTGCCGAGTCTTCCCTGCGCAGCTGCTCCAAGGTGCGTATGGCCCGCGATGCGTGGTGCGATGCGATCTGTAGGCGGGCTATGTCGTATCGCTCCCAATAGGTGTAGGTGCTCTTTTCCTGCGCCTGAACAGCGCCCGTCAAAAAGGCGAGGAGAAGCGCTATGAGCCTGACGGGATGCATCGGATGGCGAAGTTGCCAAGCCCATACCTTTGCCTTCCCATACATCACCCCTTCATTATGAACAACATCCGTTTGATAGTGCCGCGCCTCCTGATGGCCGCGGCTGTAGTGCTCACTGCCTCGTGCAAGGACGAGGACCCGGTGGATACAGATGGGCCGAAGCTCATTTTCCGCTATAAGCTGGACCCTACACAGGAGCGGCTTGGAAATCTCGGCACACCCGTCACCATCCCGGCCGGAAATGCCGGGCAGGATCCCGTTTTCAATGGCATCAGCTCGCATTACATAGAACTTGCCCCCAGCATGTACACCCTTCTGGGGCAGGGCACGGTCGTTTACCATCAGCCAGAGACCACCGTAGGCGGACAGAACGCCATTGACCACACCCAGGCCATGGTAAAGAACGATGGCGAGGTGTTCTTCGAGAGTCCGCTCAAAGACATCACTCCCGGCACCTACGAGTGGCTGCGCGTCTCATTGGCCTATCAGAACTATGATATCCAGATGCGCATTGACACCTCCATATCGGGTTTTGCCATAAACGGCAATTTCACGGGTACCATCGCCTCTTTCGTGGGTTTCCGCACCTATCTCACCGATTACACCATCAAGACCTCGGTACAGAACGTGAATGCCAATGTGGCGCAGGGATATTGGGGATTTGAGGGCACGTATTTGGGCATCACAAGCACCCAGACCGGTACAGCGCCCGTCACCACTGTACCCAATCCTCTGTTCAATACCAGCCCCATCCCCAGCGGCAGCTGTGTGGTCACTGGCGCATTTCCGCAGGCTCTGACCATCACGGGCAGCGAGACCGAGGACATTGAGGTGGAAGTGTCGCTCAGCATCAACAAGAGCTTTGAGTGGAAGGATCTGGTGGCCAATGGCCTTTACGAACCTCTGAAAGGCGAATATGTGGTGGACATGGGCCTGCGGGGCATGAGGCCGCGGGTGGTGCAGTGAGTTAGGGTTGTTACTTGACCTGGATGGGTTGAATGGGCGCACCAAGGGGTGTAGCGGTTCCTGACTGTTTATTGCAACACCACACCGTTGCAGATTGGTAGAGCACTGACAGCGTTCGGTTGCAGTGAAAATTGGATAGGACTGATCTGAGCAGAGGGGATTGACCTGCTTATTGCGCCCAGCACTCACGCCCCCATCTTTGCGCACATGAGCGGCAGCAAGGTCTTAGGTCGGTGCATACCGGGGCTGATGGCCCTGTTCGCGGCATGCACAGGGCCGGGGCCGGACCAAGGGCGTATGCCAGCCCAGCTTTTCCCTGCACCGCGCACCCTGCCCATTGATACAGCAAACGGCCTGGTGCTGAACCGTGTGAACGGTGATACGGTGCGGCCCATAGTCAACACCCAGGGCGATACTGTGATCACGGGGCGCACGCTGCCCATGGTGCCGCAGATCATATCGGCCGATAGTCTGGAGGAGGCCGCATCAGTTGCCATCAAGGAACCCGTACCGGTGCCGTTCGCATCGGGCAGGCCCCTTACTGAGGACAGCCTGCGTGTGATTCCTGTGGTTGATTCCGCCCTGGTGCGCAGACCGTTTGTGGCAGGGGGCAAGGATCATTTCCTGGTCAATCCGCTGGGCGATACGGTGCCCACAGGGGTTCCGCTCGTCCGCGTGGCCACAAGGGTCCCGTGCCTGTTGCCGCGCACGGTTCAGGCGCAGCCCGCCCGCATGAAAGACAACGCCACACGGCACATCCAATATCTCGATGTGGACCAGGGCATGAGTTCGACATTCGTATGGTCTGTGCTGCAGGACCGCCAGGGCTACATCTGGTTGGGCACCAACGGTGGCGGGGCATCGCGCTATGACGGCCGGTCGTTTGCCCACTACACCGTGCGCGAAGGGCTCACCAGCAATGTGGTGAAGTGCATGGTACAGGACCGCAGCGGTCAGCTTTGGTTCGGTACCAACGGTGGGGGCATTACCCGCTATGATGGCGATGCATTCTATCAGCTCGATGTGAAGGAAGGGCTGGCCTCGGGCCGCATCTGGGCCATGTACGAGGATTCGCGCGGGGCCATGTGGCTGGGCACCAACAGCTCAGGGGCCATCCGCGTCAAGGGCGATACTGTCACACATTTCACCATGAAAGAGGGCCTGTCGTCCAACAGGATCTGGGCCGTGGCTGAAGATGCCCAGGGGCGCATGTGGTTCGGCACCAACGGGGGCGGGGCCTGCATGTTCGATGGCACCACCTTCACCCATTTCACTGAAAAGGACGGACTCGCCAGTAACAAGGTATGGGGCCTCCACCGCGACTCGAAGGGCAACATGTGGCTGGCCACCAACGGAGGCGGGGCCTGCCGATACGATGGAAAAGGATTTGCCCGCATTGGCAGCGCACAGGGCATGAGCAGCGATGTGGTGTGGAGTGTGCGCGAGGACCGTGACGGTGAGATCTGGTACTGCACCAGCGATGGGGGCGTGTGCCATTGGGACGGGCGCACCATGCAGCAACTGCGGGTGGCTGACGGCATGCCATCGGACAATGTGCTGTGCGCCATGCAGGACGATGCTGGCTACCATTGGTTCGGTACCGATGGGGGAGGGGCGGCCCGCCACAACCCGCGCTCCTTCAGCACCATTGCGACCGGGGAGGGGATGGGGTCAAACATAGTCTGGGCCATAGCCGAGGACAGCGTGGGGCAGAAGTGGTTCGGCACCAACTCAGGCGGGGCCGTCCGGTTCAATGGCAGTTCGTTTGCTCCTTTCACGGTCGATCAGGGCATGCCTTCCAACTATGTGCTCAGTGCGGTGCGCGACACGGCCGGCCATATGTGGTTCGGTACCAACGGCAGCGGGCTGGTGCACATGATGGGCCGCAGGCTCGAGGTGGTGAGTGATAAGCAGGGCCTTCCGAGTGGCATTGTCAGTTGCCTGAATGTTGATGCAGGCGGCAACCTGTGGGCCGGCACCGGGGGCGGGCTATGCCGCTTCGGCACAGATGGGGTGACCATTTACAGCGAGCGCACTGGCCTTGCCAGCAACCGCCTCAGCACCCTGCTCAACGACCCTGACGGCTCCATCTGGGCCGGCACCGATGGCGGAGGTGTGGCCCATATCGGCCATGGCAGACTGATGCACATCACCGAGCGCGAGGGCCTGCCCGACAACCGCGTGAGCGCCATGCTGCGCGACAGCCGCGGCCGTATCTGGGTGGGCACCAAAGGGGGCGGCCTGTGCCACATCCATAAAGGGCAGATCACGTACATCACCGAGGTCGAGGGCCTTACGTCCGATTATGTGTGGGGACTTTTGGAAGATACTGCTGCGATGGAAGAGGGCACCGTGCTGTGGGTGAGCACCGAGCGCGGCCTCAACCGCATCGTGGTGCCCGATTCGGGACCCTTGCGCATCAGCACCTTCGGCAGCACCGATGGCCTGCGCGCTGTGGACTTCTACCTCAATAGCGCCCATCTGGACCGCAGCCGCAACGCCTGGTGGGGCAGCGGAAAAGGCTTGGTCCGGCTCGACCTCGGCCTCTTCAGACCCAGCCTCAATGCCCCCAAGGTGCAGATCCATGGTATCGACCTCAACGGAGGGGCGGTCGATTTCCGCAATCTGCCCGATAGCCTTCGGGGCGACCTTGCCTTCACCGAAGTGGTACCGTTCAGCAATTTCCCCTTGGGCCTCGAGGTGCCATTCGACCGCAATCACCTCACCTTCCACTTCTCTGGCATCGATTGGGCGGCTCCCGAGAAAGTGCGCTACAGCTACCGTATGCGCGGAATCAGCGATGAATGGAGCGCACCGAGCACCGAGGCCAAGGCCGATTACCGCAACATTCCGCATGGTGCATACACATTTGAGGTGATGGCCATTGGCGGGGCTCAGCAGTGGGGCAGTCCCGTGACGTATTCATTTGAGGTGCTGCCCCCGTGGTGGCAGACGTGGTGGGCCTATCTCTTCTACCTTATCCTGCTCGCGCTCATCGTGTATGCCGCAGTGGCCCTGCGCACGCGGTCGCTCAGATTGCGCCAGCGCGAACTGGAGGCCACCGTGGTTGAGCGCACGGCCGAGGTGGTGCGCGAGAAACGCGAGGTGGAACGCCAGAACCACGAGATGCTTGAGAGCATCAACTATGCGCGCAGGTTGCAGGAGGCTGTAATGCCGAGCACAGGTGCGCTGGGCAATGTGCTGCCTGAGTCGTTCCTGCTGTACCTGCCCCGCGATATCGTCTCGGGCGATTTCTATTGGGTGGGACGGTCCAATGGCATCGTATATCTGGCCGTGGGCGACTGCACCGGCCACGGGGTACCGGGTGCCATGCTCAGCGTAATAGGTCTGAACAGCCTGAGCCATTGCCTCAACGATATGGGGCTCACCCGCCCCAAGGATGTGCTGATGCAGATGACCCTCGACCTGCTCCTGGCCTTTGAGGGGTCGGCCGCCACCGTGCGCGATGGCATGGACATAGCTCTGTGTGCCCTCGACCCCGTGCACATGACCCTGACCTACGCTGGGGCCAACAATCCGCTCTGGGTGGCCCGTGGCGATGAGATGATCCAGCTGAAGGCCGACCGCAGGCCCGTTGGTTTCCACGACCGCGAGCTGCCCTTCACCCAACAGGAACTGGCCCTGCTACCGGGCGACTGCATCTATCTGTTCTCCGATGGTTTTCAGGACCAGATGGGCGGTCCCGATGGAAAGAAGTTCATGACACGCAAGTTCCGCGACCTGCTGCACCTGCACAGCCCGAAGCCTATGCAGGATCAGAAGAAGGCCCTGTTAGATGCCTTCACCTCGTGGCGCGGGTACGAGTCGCAGACCGATGATATCTGCGTGATGGGCGTACGGGTGTGAGAAAAGCAAAGGCCCGGACAGGAGCGCATCCTGTCCGGGCCTTGGTTCATAGTTCACTCACTTCACACCCAGATGGTGGAACACAAAGGCCCACACATCGGCATTCTCCTCAATGGTCTTAGAGAGGGGCTTCCCTGCGCCATGGCCGGCATTCACATCAATGCGGATAAGCACAGGATTGCTGCCCTTGTGGCTGCGCTGCAGCTGCGATATGAACTTGAAGGAGTGGGCAGGCACCACACGGTCGTCATGGTCGGCCGTGGTGACCAGCGTGGCGGGATACTCCACCCCGTCCTTGATGTTGTGCAGGGGCGAATAGGCATGTAGCGCACGGAACTCAGCCTCGTCCTCGCTGCTGCCGTAGTCGGCCTTCCAGGCCCACCCGATGGTGAAACGGTGGAACCTGAGCATGTCCAGCACGCCCACGGCCGGCAGGGCCACCTTGAACAGGTCGGGCCGCTGCACCATGCAGGCCCCTACCAGCAGGCCCCCGTTGCTCCGCCCAGAGATGGCTATCTTCTGATTGCTCGTGTATTTCTCCTTGATCAGATACTCGGCCGCGGCAATAAAGTCATCAAACACATTCTGCTTCTGCAGTTTGGTGCCGGCCTTGTGCCATTCCTCGCCATACTCGCCCCCACCGCGCATGTTGGCCTGTGCGTAGATGCCCCCGCGCTCGAGGAAAGCGATGTTGTTGGCCGAGAATTTCGGGGTGATGTTGATGTTGAATCCACCGTAGCCGTAGAGTAGGGTAGGGTTGTTGCCATCCAGGGCCAGACCCTTGCGGTGCACAATGAACATGGGCACCTTCGTGCCGTCCTTGCTCGGATAGAACACCTGTTTCACTTCATAGTCCTCAGGATTGAAACCAACCTCGGGCTTCTTGAACACCTCGCTGGTACCGGTGCCCATGTCATACCTGAATATGGTGGTGGGGTAATTGAAGGATGTGAAGGCGAAGAAGGCCGTTGCATCCTCTTTGCTGCCACTGAACGATGCCTCGCCCTTGGTCGGGAGCTCTACGGCACGCTCAAACTTGCCGTCAGCGCTGTGAATCTCCAATTGGGTGGTCACATCCTTCAGGCACGTGGCCACCAGCTTGCCACCGGCCACCTGCACGCCCTCCATCAGGTATTCCTTCTGGGCTATCACCTCGGTCCAGTTCTCGGGCTGGGGTTTCTTTGGGTCAATCAGTACCAGTCGGTTGTTGGGCGCGCCTTTGTCGGTCAGCACCAGCAGTTTGCCATCTCGGTAGTCCACCACGTTGTAGTCATGCTCAAATCCGGCTGCCACCTGCGTGAATTCCTTTTGTCCATCGGCCTTGAAGTAGAGGCCCGTTCCGCTTGTGCTCTCGCTCTCAAACAGCAGCACGGCATCCTCGCTATCAGGCACTCCCACTCCGTAGTTGCGCAGGGGCTGTTCCTTGTTCCAATACACCAGTTCGTCCTGCTCCTGCGGGGTGCCCACCTTGTGGAAGTACACCTTGTGAAACTGCACCTTGCCGCTCAGCGCCTGACCCTCGGCCGGGGCATCGTAGCGGCAGTAGAAAAAGCCATTCCCTTTCCATGCAATACCACTGAATTTCACCCATTTTATCTGATCATCGAGGGTCTTTCCGGTGCCCATGTCGATGATGTGGATGTCGCTCCAGTCGCTACCGCTCGCGCTGGTCTGGTAGGCAAAGTACTTCCCGTCCTTCGAGGCGGCCACCGGCCCCAGGGCCACAGTACCGTCAGCGCTCAGTGTGTTCGGATCTATCAGCACACGGGGTTCGGCACTCAGGCTGTCGAGCACATACAGCACGCTCTGGTTCTGCATGCCGTCATTTTTGTAATAGAAGTAGCGTCCGCCCTTGCGGAAGGGGGCGGTATAGCGCTCGTAGTCATACAGCTCGGTAAGCCGCTGCTTTATGCTGTCGCGCCCGGCCAGCTTGGCCAGATAGCCGAATGTCACCTTGTTCTGCGCCTCCACCCAGGCCTTGGTCTCAGCGCTGTTGTCATCCTCGAGCCAGCGGTAGGGGTCGGCCACCTTGGTGCCGAAATAGTCATCGACCACCGTTGAGTCCCTTCTGGTCTCGGGGTAGGCAATGGGTTCTTCCTTGGGTTGTTCGGAACACGAGGTGACGGCAACGGCAGCCAGTGCCATGGGTACGAGGTATCTGTTTCTCATGTGAATGGGTGAAATGTACACGGCCGCAAATAACGCCAATGCAGGGCGTCTTGAAATTGGGCCTGTGCTACAATATGTTAAGGTGTGCCAAGAGGCCCCGCTCACCTCCGCTTCACAATGGAATCGTAGATCACCTGCTGTATGCGGGTGCGCACGTGTGTGAACACCTATTACGACCAATTGTGAAAAAATTGATGAGGCAGACGTCATCATGGTTTTGGAACTTTTTGAGGTCCTCATGGTCAAGGCCTTTGTTAGGTCAAGGTAGATGGCGGCTCGACTTATTCACAAGGTCACAGATTTTGCGTACCAAGTCCCGCACGTCAAAGGGGTGGGGTCTTATCCGAGCTGTCGAAAATCAGTTTCAGAGCTGACTTGAGACTCTTTGTCCTTATCCCGATGCCAATACGTTTGGCCCAAAGCACGGAACAGTGTTCTTCTCTAAGGCCTGCGAGTACGCAATCAAGACCATGATCTACATCAGAGCCAACCAGGAAAGTGGTAAGCGTGTAGGGCTTAGGGAGATTTCCTCTCAGATCAAGTCGCCTGAAGCGTTCACAGCAAAAATTCTGCAACAGCTTGTGAAAGGTGGGCTCCTCGTCTCATTGCGTGGACCACAGGGCGGATTTGAAATTAGTCAGTCCAACGCGGAGATCAGCCTGATGGATGTGGTAAGAATTTTTGACGGTGACGGCATGATCAGGAACTGCGTGCTCGGTCTTGAATCATGTTCCTCTGAGCATCCATGTGCGGTTCACGATCATTTTGTTGCGCTCCGAGATAGATACAGCAATGTGCTGATCAACACTTCGCTTGATGACGTGGCAGAGGATTATCGGAATCACAGGACAAGATTGGTCATTTGATTTTCTAAACTAAAAAAGGATAAAAAGATCCACAACTCTTTATAAGATGGAAATGACCGAAAATTCCTTGATCTCCGCGCTGGTTGCATCTGACTATCGGACAGCAGCCGTTTTCACAGCCCACGGAATCGACTTCTGTTGCGGTGGAGGTGTGAGTCTGGGCAAGGCATGTGGCAGAGATAACATAGACCTGAATCAGATGCTGGATGAACTGCGAACAGCACTTGATTCCGCTCCTCAGAGGCAATATCAGAGCATGTCCAACGGCACTTTGATCGATGTGGTCATTTCGGAGCATCATGCCTATGTGAGGCGGACTGTGCCGATTATCAGGTCATATCTGAGTAAACTCTGTACGGTGCATGGAACGAGGCATCCGGAATTGTACAGCATCTCCACTCTCTTCAGTGAATCTGCAACGGCCCTGATTGAGCATATGGACCTTGAGGAGTCGGAACTTTTCCCAAACATCCGCTATGAGGAGGTTCCTGTCAACCTGGATCACTTCAAGAAGGAACATGAGATAGAAGGGGCAAGGTTCAAAGAGATTTCGGCCTTGACACATGGATACATCTGCCCTGCAGATGGTTGCCAGACCTATAGGGTGGCCTTTGCCATGCTGGCCGATTTTGAGAGAGACCTGCACAAGCATGTGCATCTTGAGAACAACATTCTTTTCCCCCGCACCCTATCAACACAGCCAGCCATGGCCTAATGAACCAGGAAGTGGTGACGAACACAATCACATATGATGTGGAAACGGGGACCGGGATGCTGAACAGAGTGTTTATGCGATCCTGGTGGAAGGCGGCCGCTTCTTTCTTCCTGATAGCATCTCTGCTTGGACTTGCCATGCGATACATGTTCGTTTGGTCAATTCCTCTGTTGAGTTACAAGAACATCCTGCATGCGCATTCTCATGTGGCCCTTATGGGTTGGGCCTTCATGCTGATAAGTGGTGGACTGCTCACGGTATTCGTCACAGATAATAGCCGTTCTGCCCGGTACAGGGGTGTGCTGGCCATTAATGTCCTTGCCTGTGTGGGCATGACCGTATCGTTCCCCTTGCAGGGCTATGGAATGGCAAGTATCCTGTTCGGCCTGCTCCATCTTGTGAGCGCGACTATTTTCTCTAAACGCATGTTGGCTGACCTCAATGCCAGCAGAGGTGATGTCTCAGTGAGATTCGCCCGCTGGTCGGTGATCTGGATGCTTGTTTCCTTCATCGGATTGTTGGCCATCGGGCCGGTAGTGGCCATACTCGGTAGGCTGCATCCTCTTTACTTCATGTGCATTCAATGGTTCCTTCATTTCCAACTCAACGGGTGGCTCACTTTCGGGGTGTTTGCCATTCTGCTCAGGCATACTGGTCTTGGAAATGGACTTAGAACAGGCATCGGCCGCGGGTTCTGGATTCTGACATTCTCGCTCATACTCACTTTTACCCTGAGCGTGACCTGGAGTACACCGGTACCGGCACTGTTTTATGTCAACAGTCTTGGCGTGGTGGTGCAGGCCATTGCCTTTGGGCTGATCCTGTGGCCCATTGCCAACGTGCTGCATGTGCAGGCCAAGGTGAACGACCCCAAGCACTGGCTGCTGCTGGCCGGCCTTCTTGCCTTGTTGCTAAAGGTGATGATACAGATAGCAGTAGCGCTTCCGGTTGTGGCCACCATATCATACACCATCAAGAATTACGTGATCGGGTTCATTCACCTCATCGTACTCGGTTCGGTCACCTTCAGTGTAGCCGGAGTACTCCTTGAGCAAGGCCATCTTCCTTATCAGCCTTCGGACAAGCGGGGATGGTTGTTGATTCTGGCGGGATTTGTTATCACTGAGTTCCTCCTCATGGGCCAAGGCACCTTACTGTGGATGGAGGCAGGCTTCATTCCGAACTACCATTTTCTCCTTTTTCTGGCATCGATCCCAATGCCGGTCGGCATCTCATTGGTCCTTACTGGACTGATGCGGAAAAGTCATGAAGTGAGAGCCATACCGATCTGAAATCATCAAAACCAACCATCAATCTCAATACCATGAAAAGGTTCCTTTTTTCAATGACCTTAAGTTCTGCGGCCCTCATCTCTGCCTGTGGCGGTGGTGACGCCCCTAAACCCGAGGCCGCCCCGGCACAGTCAATGTTGGAAAAACCAAGTTCCGACCCCAAGGGCATCGGTGCCATTACCGAGGTGAAACTGACTGACCCACTTGAACAGTCCATGGTGGTGGCCGGTAAGGCCATCTACGAGATGAAATGCTCATCGTGCCACAAGCTGGACGAAATGCGGGTGGTGGGCCCTGGTTTCGCGGGTATCACAAACCGCAGAAGGCCCGAGTGGATCATGAACATGATAACCAATACGGAAGTGATGCTGGATAAGGATCCAGCCGCTCAGGCCCTTCTCGAGGAGTGCCTCATGCGCATGCCCAACCAGAACCTCTCTACTGGCGATGCCCGATCTGTACTTGAGTTCATGCGCAAGAACGATGAGGACACCCAAGGCAAGAAGGATGAAGCCACTAAGGGCTGAACCGGCCGAACACACACCAAGCGTAACACCATAACCAATCAGAATCATGAGAACACCAATCCTACAATTGCTGACCGCCAGCGTCTGCGCAACGCTGCTGGCCACTTGTTCGCAACCTGCTGCCGACACATCAGCCACCGGTGGAGTGGCACCTGGAGCTGGCCAATCGGCCGTGAAAGACGAAACTTCCAAACCCAATGTGGTGCAGATTGCAGTCGGATCTGAGGACCACGCCACGCTAGTGACAGCAGTGACCACTGCCGGACTGGTGGATGTCCTTTCCAATGTCGGGCCATTTACGGTGTTCGCACCGGTCAACTCGGCATTTGACGCTCTACCTGCGGGCACAGTTGAGACCCTGCTCAAACCCGAGAACAAGGAAAAGCTCACGCACATCCTTGAGCACCATGTGTATGTGGGTGTGATAAGGACCAACCTGATGCAGGACGGAATGACCTTGAACCAGGTGAGCGGTAAGAACATCACAATCACCAAAGAGGGTGACAAGGTGAAAGTGAACGGGGCCAACATCGTTGCATCTGTGGAGGCCTCGAATGGGGTCATCCATGTGATAGATGCTGTCCTGCTGCCTGAGTAATCTGAACAATCAATGAACTGAAACTTCCTAAACCGATCTGAACATGAACACAACACATTCAATTCTCAAAGGCACTGCACTGGCCGCCATGGTGGTGGGTGCGCTGCTACCGGGCTGTAAGCCCAAGACCCCAGGTCAGGTAGGCGTGGGCGATGCTGCCGTGAAAGCCTATGTGCCGCCTGGCCAGCACGATGAGTTCTACAACATCATCTCGGGCGGATTCAATGGCCAGATGAGCGTAGTGGGTCTGCCATCGGGCCGGGTATTCCGCGTAGTGCCCGTATTCTCGGTCGATGCTGAAAAGGGCTACGGATTCAGCGAAGAATCAAAGCCCATGCTGAACACCTCGCATGGTTTTGTACCCTGGGACGACCTTCACCACATCGCACTCTCGCAGACCAAGGGCGAGCACGATGGCAGATGGGCCTTTGGCAATGCGAACAACACGCCCCGCGTTGCCCGTGTGGACCTGACCACCTTTGACACCGAGGAGATCATTGAACTGCCCAACAGCGGTGGCAATCACTCATCACCTTTCATCACCGAGAATTCGGAGTATGTGGTGGCCAGTTCGCGCTTCTCTGTGCCCATCGGTGAGGATGCCCAGCGCGATGTGCCCATCAGCACCTACAAGGAGAACTTCAGGGGTACGGTGAGCTTCATCAGCGTTTCGCCTCAGGGAGAGATGAACCTTGCTTTTCAGCTGGTGGCACCGCCTGTGAACTTTGACCTCGCCCGTGCGGGCAAGGGCCCATCGCACGGGTGGTTCTTCTTCTCCTGCTATAACAGCGAGGCGGCCTATTCTTTGCTCGAGGTGAATGCCTCACAGAAGGACAAGGACTTCATTATGGCAGTGAACTGGAAAAAGGCCGAGCAGTACATCCAGGAAGGCAAGGGCACCAAGACCAAGGCCCGCTACGCCCACAACAAGATGGACCACAAGACCCATTCAGCCACATCGACCATGATGGAGGAGGTGCTACAGCTCGATCCGCTGGTGCTGAAGGATATCATCTACTTCGTTCCTTGCCCTAAATCACCCCATGGTTGCGATGTGGACCCATCTGGTGAATACATCGTGGGCAGTGGCAAATTGGCCGCTCAGATCCCTGTATTCTCCTACACAAAACTCATGAAGGCCATTGAGGCCAAGGATTTTGAAGGTGAATATGCCGGCCACCCTGTGATCCGATACGAGTCTGCCCTGCATGGCATTGTAGAAAAGCCCGGCCTCGGCCCTTTGCATACGGAGTTTGATGGTAAGGGAAGTGCCTATACATCCATGTTCGTTTCGTCTGAAGTGGTGAAATGGGACATTGCCACGTTACAGGTGCTCGACCGTGCCCCAACGTACTACTCGGTAGGTCACATCTGCATTCCTGGTGGACCATCTGCCAAGCCGCATGGCAAGTACCTGATCGCCTACAACAAGATAACCAAGGACCGCTACCTGCCCACCGGGCCCGAACTGTGCCAATCGGCCCAGTTGTATGATATATCAGGCGATAAGATGCAACTGCTGCTCGACTTCCCGACCATTGGAGAACCGCACTATGCCGAGGCCCTGCCCGCCAGCCTGATCAAGGACAAGCAGGTGAAGTTCTATAAGCTGGAAGAGAACCAGCATCCTTATGCATCGAAGGGTGAAGGCCAGGCCAAGGTGGAACGTAAAGGGAAAGAGGTACATGTGTACATGACCAGTATCCGCTCGCACTTCTCGCCCGACAACATCGAAGGAGTAAAATTGGGCGATGAGGTGTACTTCCACGTCACCAATCTGGAGCAGGACTGGGATGTGCCGCATGGCTTTGCCATCAAAGGTGCCAACGCGGCCGAACTGCTGATCATGCCAGGGGCCACCCAGACCTTGAAGTGGGTTCCGGACCGTGTAGGTGTGGTACCCTTCTATTGCACAGACTTCTGCTCGGCATTGCACCAGGAGATGCAGGGCTACCTGAGGGTGTCACCGGCAAGCAGCAATGTGCCGCTAACCTTCTCGCTCGGGCAGACCGGCCCGAAGTAAGTGACTTGACCGCGGCCGCTGCAGCAGCCATTTGCGCTGCAGCGGCCGTTTTTTTGAATGATTTTCCGCGACTGTTGCCATCCAAAGTACAGTCGCACTGTTCCGGTCCATCACAACATCACATCATGAAGAAGTTGCTTCCTATGACGCGGCTGGTCATGGCATTGGCCTCTCTGCTGCTCATCATCACGTATTTCACTCCCATCTGGTACATCTGGATGTGGGCCCCACAATACCCCGAAGGTCTGAGCCTATACATCTGGCTGGACAACATAACGGGCGATGTGGAGATCATCAACGGACTGAACCACTACATCGGCATGAAGCACATCAAGGTTGAGATGTTCCCCGAGTTTGCCATCATGCCCGCCCTGGTGGGGTTCATCATGGTGGCAGGATTGACTACCGCGGCCGTTGGTAGGAGATGGATACTGTGGGGATTCCTGACCATGTTCGTGATCATCGGCATCAGCGGCATGGTTGATTTCTGGCTATGGGGCTATGACTATGGGCACAACCTGGACCCCACGGCCGCTATCAAGGTGCCGGGCATGGCCTATCAGCCCCCTTTGATCGGGACCAAGGAACTGCTCAATTTCATCGCCTATTCGGCTCCGGACATCGGGGGGTGGGCATTCATCACTACTGGGGTTCTAACAGTTGGTGCTTTGGCTCTCGACATCCTACGCAACAAGGATTGAACATGATGAGAAGAATAACGATCTTAATGACGGCCGTGGTATTCATGGCAGGCTGTGGAACAGAACCAGAGCCCATCCGCTATGGTACCGATGCCTGCGAACATTGTCAGATGACTCTGATGGACACACGTTTTGGTGCCGAGCTGATCACATCCAAGGGTAAGGTGCACAAGTTCGATGATGTGAACTGTCTCATCAGCTTCATGCAGAAGAACGAAATTGAGGAGAGCTCGCTGAGCCATCTGCTGTTCATTGACTACTTGCGTCCCGAACAACTGGTAAGTGTGTCAGAGGCCTGTTTCGTTCAATCACCGGCAGTGCGCAGCCCCATGGCCAGTCAGGTAGCAGTGTTCAGTGATTGCGCTGTGCGCGATGAGAACGCTCGGAAATGGGACGGCAGCCCGATGACCTGGCAGGACGTAAAGGCCATTTTTGAATGAGAATGATCCTGATATCGGTGCTTCTGTCCTGCTCCATTGTCGCAGAGGCCAAGGTGATCCGTGCCGGAGGCAAGGCGGGGATGTCCATAACGAAAGCCGTAGGGACGGCAGCTGATGGCGATACAGTGCTTGTCGCACCGGGGATTTACAGGGAAGGGAACATCGTGATAAGGAAAAGGCTGAGCCTGATAGGGGACGGCATGCCCACCTTGGATGGTGAGATGAAGCACGAACTGATCACTATCGCTGCCGCGCATGTCACAGTTCAAGGTTTCCGCATCATCAACTCCAGCCGGTCGAGCATGGAGGACCCGGCCGGCATCAAGTGCCTTGATGCACACCATGTAAGGATCACTGACAACCGTCTGGAGGACACATTTTTCGGCATACACCTTTCCAACAGCAATTTCGCCCAAATTGAGAGGAACTACCTCAGCGCCTCGGCCGAATTCGAGTATCAATTGGGCAATGGCATTCATCTGTGGAAATGCGAACAAGCCGAGATCATCGGCAATGAGGTGACCGGCCACCGCGATGGCATTTACTTCGAATTCGTGACCAAGAGCTCGATCCGCAACAACCTCAGCCAGCGCAATATGCGCTATGGCCTTCACTTCATGTTCTCGCATGATGATGCCTATGAGAACAACACTTTCCGTCACAACGGGGCAGGCGTTTCAGTCATGTACACCCGCCATGTGCGCATGCATGGCAACACCTTTGAGGACAATTGGGGCACTGCGGCCTACGGACTGCTGCTCAAGGATATCAGCGACAGTGAGGTGCTCAACAACCGTTTTATTGGCAACACAAGTGGTATTTACATGGAGGGCAGCAGTCGCACCCGCTTTGAACACAACCTTTTCCGCAAGAACGGCCGCGCTATAAAGCTCCAGGCAAGTTGCGATGGCAACACCTTTGCGCTGAACAACTTTCAGAGCAACACCTTCGATATCACCACCAACGGCAACACGGTGTTGAACACGTTCGAGCACAATTACTGGGACAAGTACGAGGGCTATGATCTTGACCGTAATGGCACGGGCGATGTGCCTTTCAACCCCGTGAGCCTTTTCTCGGTGATCAGTGAACGCATACCCTCGGCCATGTTGATCTGGCGAAGTTTCCTTGTCTTTCTGCTCGACAGGGCTGAAAAAGTGATGCCGGTGATGACCCCCGTTAATCTCAAAGACCTATCACCCGAAATGAGGCCCCATGATCTCGGTCAGTGATGTACGCAAGAATTTCAAGGGTCTGTGGGCCTTGGACGGGGTGAGCCTGCAATTGGCACAGGGCACCTCCTATGCCTTCATCGGGCCCAATGGGTCGGGCAAGACCACGTTGATCAAGAGTATCCTGGGGTTGGTGATACCCACCTCTGGGCTGATAGCGGTGAACGGCACCGACATTAAGGGACAATGGGCCTACCGTGACCAGATCGGCTACATGCCACAGATAGGCCGGTATCCCGACAACATGCGGATAGGGCAGCTCATGGACATGATGCGGAACATACGCAGGCGCACCACTGGGCTTGATGATGACCTGGTAGAGGCGTTCCAACTCACAAGGCTCTATGACAAGCCCTTGCACACCCTGTCGGGCGGCACCCGGCAGAAGGTGAGTGCCGCGTTGGCCTTCCTTTTTGACCCCTCCATCCTCATTTTGGACGAACCAACGGCCGGCCTTGATCCCGTGGCTGTTGAACTGCTCAAGGACAAGGTCAAGACCGAGAAGGCCAAGGGCAAGCTGATCCTCATCACATCACACATCATGAGCGACCTTGACGAGCTCACCACCCATCTCATCTACATCAACGAGGGGCGCGTGGCCTATGACGATCCCATAGACAAGCTGAAGCAGCAGACCGGCCACGAACGTTTGGGCAAGGCGATCTCGCACATAATGACCCAACAGGCTGTGGCCCACTGATACCTGAGAACATGTTGCGGATAGTGAAATATGTGCTCTATGATATTCTGCGCACACGGTTCATTCTGTTCTATACCGCTTTTCTGCTTTTGAGTGCTGTGGGCATGTTCCAACTCGACTCCGACACCTCCAAAGTAGTGCTGAGCCTGATGAACGTGCTGCTTATCGTGGTGCCGCTGGTGAGTATCGTTTTCACCACCATCCATTTCTATAACTCATATGAGTTCATTGAGCTGATGCTGTCGCAGCCTGTGAACCGAAGGGTGGTGTTCCTTGCGCAGTATTTGGCCGTATCTGTTTCGCTCTGCATGGCTTACCTCATAGGGCTAGGTGTTCCCATGCTCTTCTACGGGGCAGATCAGAGCGGGCTGGCGCTGCTATATTCCGGGGTCATACTCACGTTGGTGTTTGTGTCCCTGGCTTTCCTTGGGTCTGTGCTCACCCGCGACAAGGCCAAGGCCATCGGGGTGGCCCTGCTGTTCTGGTTCTACTTCTCTCTCATCTATGATGCCTTTGTGCTGTGGGTGCTTTACAGTTTCAGCGACTATCCGTTGGAGAAGGTGACTGTGGCTCTCATTGCCCTTAATCCCGTTGACCTTGCACGCATCCTTATGATCCTGCAGCTCGATGTCTCTGCCCTGATGGGCTACACTGGAGCGTTTTTTAAGGATTTCTTCGGGGGGAGCCTCGGCTACGTCTTCTCCTCCGGGATGCTGCTGCTCTGGGTCGCACTGCCAATTCTGGCGGCCATGCGCGTATTCCGTACCAAGGACCTGTAGCACCCTGGTTTCCTCGGTGTGCCAATGGGCCCCGCTCACCTCCGCTTCACAATGGAATCGTAGATCACCTGCTGTATGCGGGTGCGCACGTTCTGTTTCACCAGCTTATTGTTGTCGGCATCGGGATATACCCTGTTGCTCAGGAAGATGTAGATGATGCCCTGCTCGGGGTCGGCCCACGCCATGGTGCCAGTGAAGCCCGTGTGCCCGAAACTGGCAAACGACACGCACTCGCAGGTGGGGCCCTCGCCACCCTGTGCCGGACGGTCAAAGCCCACCCCTCTGCGGTTGCCCTTGGCGCAGTACTGGCACTTGACAAACTCTTTCATGGTGGCATCGCTCACGTACCTACGTCCACCGTAGGTGCCGTTGTTGAGGTACATCTGCATGAGGGCGGCCAGGTCGCGGCCGTGGCTGAACAGTCCCGCATGGCCGCCTATGCCTCCAAGCATGGCCGCCCCTTGGTCGTGCACATGGCCGTGCACCAGCTGATTGCGGAAATAGTCATCGTACTCGGTGGGCACTATCCGGTCTTTATCAAACCTGTTGAGCGGCAGGTAGCCCATGCTGCGCAGGCCCATGGGGCGATAGAACGACTCCATGGTCACCGTGTCGAGTTGTTTGCGGGCATACTTCTCCACAACCTCGCGCAGGTAGTAGTAGGCCAGATCGCTGTACTTGTACTCATGGGTGGGCAGCAGCTCACTCCGGTCCACAATGGAGCGCATGGTGTCGGGGTAATCGAACCGCAGATACAGGTCCTCGGCCACCTGATGCGGAAAACTGTCTGACGGCATGGTGCGGTAGTAACGCCTTGATATGTAGCCGTCTGTGAGCGTGTTCTTATAGAACGGTGTCCACGACTTGAGCCGTGCGAAGTGCGCCAGCATCTCCCTGAAGGTCATCTCGCTCTTGTCGGTGGCCCACAGGCGCTGCAGGTGGTCGCTCACCTGGTCATCTAGTTTCACCTTGCCCTGGTCCACCAGTTGCATGAAGGCTGGCAGCGTGGCGCTCACCTTGGTCACACTGGCCAGGTCGTACAGGTCGGTGGGGCGCACCGGCCTCTTGGCATCGTACATGTGCGTGCCCATGTTGCGCTCGTACACCACCATGCCATCGCGCACCACCAGGATCTGCGCACCGGGGGCGGCCCTGTCGGCAATGGCCTGATCCATGATCCGGTCAATGCCCTTCAGGGTCTCGGCATCCATACCGCGCTGATAAGGAGTGCCATAGCCAATCCGTGTGGCCTTGGTGCGCAGGCCCGTGCCGCGTTTCCATCTGTCCGAAACGGTTACAGGCAGCGTTCCTTCGGCCCCTATGCCGCCCATGATCAGCTGCGCGGCATACCCTTCGGTGGTGGCATTCAGCTCGTAGGCCGCCACCAGGGCCCTGGCATAGTTGGCGCAGCTCAGGTTGCCTATCAGATACGGTATGCCGAAGGTGGCCACCACCGTGGGGTGGCTGCGGCATATACGTGCCATCAGGCTATCGGCCATGGCCGTGATGCCGTAGTTCTGCGGGCGTTTGCTGTTGGTGCCCTCCAGCGCTATCACCACCGTTCTGTAGCGCTCCAGCCGCTTCAACAGGGTGTCGACCTCTTCTGATTTCATATCCATTGGGATGATGAGGTCCTTGGTGGGCCAGTAGCGTCCCAGCATCTCTTGGAACGCGTTGCCCTCTTTGCCGCCCATCACCACACAGGCCAGTGTGTCGGCCGGTGCCGGGCGCAGCGGCACAATGCTGTCCCTGTTGGTCAGCAGGGTCAGACTCTTGCTTATCATTTCCTCACGCAGGCCCTTGGCCTCGGCCGTGGTCAGGTCCTCGTAGAGGTTCTTTGTGTCAATGGGTCTGTAGCGGTCCAATCCGGCCCATGCCTTGGCCATCAGCACCTTGCGGCACCGCGCATCTATGTCGGCCTGGCTCACCAGCCCGCTGTCCACCGCATGCAGCAGGCTGTCGAGCGCCTTGGGCACATCTTCGGCAAAGAGCATCACATCGTTCCCGGCCAGGAAGGCCTTCACCTCCACCTCACCGGGCCTGTAGTATTTGGCCACCCCCTTCATGTTCAGCGCATCGGTGAAAACGAGGCCCTTGAATCCCATCTCATCGCGCAGCAGGCCCTGCACCACCTTGGTGCTCAGCGTTCCGGCCAGATTGGTGGTGGTGTCAATGGCCGGAATGCTCAGGTGGGCCACCATCACACTCTTCACCCCGGCCCTGAACAGCTCGCGGAAGGGGTACAGCTCCACGCTGTCGAGCCGGGCGCGGTCGTGGCGTATCACAGGCAGGTCGAGGTGAGAGTCGGTCTCGGTGTCGCCATGGCCCGGGAAGTGCTTGGCGCTGGCCAGCACGCGGCTGTCCTGCAGGCCGCGCATATATTCCAACGAGCGCGCCACTACATCCTTCTTCTCCTCCCCGAACGAGCGGGTGCCTATCACCGGGTTGGCGGCATTCACATTCACGTCCACCACCGGGGCAAAATCCATCTGCATGCCCAGTCTGCGAGTGTGCTTGGCCACCTCGGTGCCCATCCTGTATATCAGGCTCTTATCTGACAGCGCCCCGAGCGTCATCTGCCTTGGGTAGCTGATGGTGCTGTCGAGCCGCATCCCCAGGCCCCATTCGGCATCCATGGCCATCATCAGCGGCACTTTGGCCCTGGCTTGCAAAGCGTTGCTCATCTGCGCCTGCCGCACCGGCCCCCCTTGGAACCAGATGAGCCCGCCTATGCTGTGCACCCGCACCAGACTGTCGAGCAGGGCCATGTGCTTAGCATCGCGGTTGCTGTAGGCCGCCACCATGAACAGCTGCGCCAATCGCTCGCGTGGGGTCAGGCGCGCCATCACCGAATCGGCCCATTGGGCACAGCGTTGCTCATCGTCAACCTTTGGGGCCGCTGTGGGGGCAGGCATTGGCTGCGGGCCCGGCCTGTTCTGGGCCGTGCCCTCGGTAGAGGTCTTACATCCCCATAGATGCAGGCCGATAAGGGCCGTGGCTGCAAGACGTACTATCATTTCTGTAAAGGTGCGCCCCCGAGGCCGTGCCCCCGCAACGCGCTAAGGGCCCAATTATGCACATGGGGGTGTAGAGAACCGTCTATTTCGCTTCATGGTAATTGATATTCAATGTGTTAATGATTGTTTTAGGGGAATGTCGCATCCAACGGCCCGCTATCCGTGCGATGGGGATGTGTATCCGCACATGGCAATGGCCTTGACCATCCGCTTGCGTCCTACAACCTTTTCGGTAGCATTGACCAAGGTTCTGGCCTTTGCACCTTCCACTTTCGGAAGTACCATTCTTAACGTTTGGAATAGGCCTTCCACTTTCGGAAGTGCCATTTTGAAGCTTCAGAATACCCCTTCCACTTTCGGCAGTACTACCCAGAAGGTCCGGAGTGGCCCTTCCACTTTGGGAAGTGCCATCCCAAAGACCCTGAGATACCCCTTCCACTTTTGGAAGTGCAACCCAGAACGTCCGGAATAGCCCTTCCACTTTTGGAAGTGCCATCCCGAAGACCCTGAGATACCCCTTCCACTTTCGGAAGTGCGACCCAGAACGTCCGGAATGGCCCTTCCACTTTCGGAAGTACTATCCCAAAGACCCCGGAATAACCCTTCCACTTTCGGAAGTACTACCCAGAAGGTCCGGATTAGCCCTTCCAATTTCAGAAGTGCCATCCCAAAGACCCCGAGATACCTCTTCCACTTGGAAGTACCACCCAGAACGCTCGGAATAGCCCCTTCCACTTTCGGAAGTACTACCCAGAATATCCGGAATGGCCCTTCCACCTTCGGAAGTACCATCTGCATCCGATATGGCAAGCGGCATGGTCCGTGCTGTTGGTCATGGAGCCCATCCATGGGGTAGGGGAGGACCCAGGCGCTTCGGCCCCTTATACCTTAATATATATGGGAGGCGGACATCAGTCCCGATTGAGGGGCCGGTCCCTTGTCCTGTCCTGCCCACATCGGGCGGGTGGTGCGACCGTGGTTCCAAAGTCTGCGATGGCGCACCGAAAAAAAATGCAACGCAACACAATATCCCCACGAAGGCTTCGTTAGCCAATCAGATTACACGGGATACCAACCAATAAATCAGAAATCATGATAACCCTTGGAAGATTGATCGAGGACCTGTTTGACGAGCCCAAACTGTCCAATGCCAACCTGCGCAGCTTCGCTGACGATCACATGGTGCGCCTCAGTCTCAACAATCCGGGTGGGGTTTACAGCCCGCTCATTGCCGACACTGCTACGCGCTACACCGGCTATTTCGGCAACATGACCGATCTGGTGGTCAAAGAGGCCATCCGGCAGAACCTCACCGTAACCACCAACCTGATGAAGGATGCGATGATAGAACGCATCCGCAGCGTCCATGGCCTGGTGGTGTACCGATTCGGGGCGGACAGTGCCATCTACGAGAGCTTCTTTCCCTACGGAATGACCGAGTATTCTATGTCCCGCCTCGATGACCTTACCACCCTGCTTACGCGGTTTGCCAGTGCAGCCGGCACCCACCTCACCGCCACCGACCCGGCCGAGGTCACGGCCATCAACACTGCCATATCGGCCTTCAACAATGCACGTAGCGCCCAGCACACGGTGTTTGCCGAGGAGGACATGCTGCGCACCGGGCGCAATGCCACACGCAAGGAGCTCACCCGGCAGCTTACCCGCAACCTGCTCATCATCGCGGCTGATATGATAGATGATGCCGATAGGTTCAACGACTACTTCGACACATCCTACCTGCCCCGCAACGGTAGCAGTGCCGATGCTGATGGCATCTTCGAGGGCACGGTCGATGCAGGGGCCACCGCCAACATCACCAAGGACCTGGCCCCCGATGTTGAACTTAGGATAACCAACACAGGAGGAGCCAAGCTCACCTTCTGCCTCACCGTGGCCGAGACCGGTGTCTGCCTTGCAGGGGCAAACCTGAATCCGGGCGAAAGCCGTACCGTGACAGCCGCTGACCTCGGGCCCGGGGTAGGGCCGCACCTCAATGTCACCAACTCCGACCTGGTCGAAGGGGCATATAAGGTAGAGGTGCTCAGCTGAGCCACTTGGGCGGCCGTGGCCGCTCAGATAGATGGTGTGCCGCCTGGCGGGTTCGCAAGAAACCGTCAGGCGTTTTTTCTGCCTGCCCATTCCGCGGCATGTTCAAGGGGCAGTGCACTCGGCCTAAAGCCGACCTCAGCTTTTCGGATGGATCCTTTGGTCCACGTTCCCCATTGGTCTCCAGCTGGGGATTTCCAACTGGTCGGTTTGGCGAGGCCATCAAGCGGTGCATTGACCCGTGGAGCCAAGCAGCAGGATCCGTGAAGCAGTGCCTCTTTTCTCCCACACTCCTTCCCAAGTCACCTGCACTTCCGATTTCCACAATTGACCGCATTATCAGTGGTAGCTCTTTGACCTGTAAAGGCGTATGAACCGGTCCCCGTCAAGAGGTCCTGTGCCATTCTGCAATCAGCCATATCGTCTGCCTTCCTGCGCCCGAAACGAAGAATTTGAGCATTCATGCCATTTTCATGAATTTAGTATGCCTCACGTGTGTAAATCGTAAAAATCAGAAAATCAATGAAATAGACACAACACCCAAAATTGTGATGAGACATGCTGTGCGTAAATCACGTAGTTTTATAAAGAAAAATTCGCGTATGGGAAATTAATTCAAAAGTGCTTGCCATTATCTGAAATGCCCGAAAACACTAGCATTAAAACAATATGAAGGTGCTATTACCTTAAATCGGAATTTAAATTTCTGTCGGTTGTGGCGGGGTGCTTGTCGTAAAAAAAAGTGCAAGCCATCGAAACATATTCTACTTTTAACACCGATTTAATGATTGCTCAACAAACCCATTTGCTTCAACCCGTTCCACTTAAACCCATTCACATGCGCACTGCTACATTGCTCTCATCAGTTCGTAACCTGCTCCGCCCTGTGGGTGTGCTGGCAGCAGGTCTGGTCGCTACCTTATATATAGGTGAGGCGAAAGGGCAGTCGATTACCATCGGAACCGGAACAACCACGACCAATGGAACCGTGGCAGACCCTGTCGAGAGGTATTTTAACTATACCCACTATCAAATGGTGTGGACTGCGGCTGAACTTACCGCAGCAGGTTTACCATCTGGTGCTAATCTCACTGGCCTCGGATTTTCCATTTCCGAGGCTGGAGGTACCCGGGCAAACTACACGATCAAGATTGCCCACACGCTCAATGCCAACGCTACCACATATATATCAACAGGGTTCACCACAGTGCGGACCGCGTTCACATATACCCCGGTAGTTCAGACCGCTGGTAACTTTGACATGATTGCGTTCTCCACCCCGTTCGCATGGAATGGTACAAGTAACATAGTGGTGGACATATGTACGGGTTCCAATCCGTTCGCTTCTCCGTATGGAGGGTTGCGGTATACAACGGCTACCAATATGACGAGGTACATCAGGACAGACGGTTCATCGAACTGTGCGACCGCCACCAGTATCAACAGCGGCAATCGTCCGAACATACGGTTCAATTATACAGGTGGATCCGCCTGCTCAGGCACCCCTGCCCCGGGCAACACCTTGACCACAGCGAGTTCTGCCTGCACAGGCAGCAACTTCACCCTTTCGGTTCAGAATGCCACCAGTGGCACAGGAGTGACCTACCAATGGCAGAGTGCCAATAATGCCGCATTCACTTTGGGAGTGACTAACCTCGGTACCGCTTCCACTCAGGTGACCTCATTGGCCGGTGCAAGCAAATATTATAGGTGTCAGGTGACCTGTTCAGGCAACACCGGTACATCCACCCCTGTGCTTGTGAGCCTCATCTCCGATCAGTGCCAGTGTGGCACCTATGCGGTGAACTTTGCATCAAGCACTTTAGATGAAGAGATCACCAGTGTCACGGTAGGCACCATGACCAATGCGTCAACCTGCGCCACCACTGCACCAGGTCCCGGCTCTATTCTGAACAGGTACAGCAATTACACCGGCTCCGTCACAGGCCCTTCGGTTCAGGCCGGTTCATCAGTCAGTTTCAGCCTTACCCAGACCTCTTGCGGAGGCAGCTTTGGCAACGGCTTCCAGATTTATGTGGACTATAACCAGAACGGCAACTTCGGTGATGCCGGTGAGCAAGTCTATACCCAACCGGTAGCTGCCACTGGCAACCATACCAAGACGGGTTCATTCACTGTGCCGGTCTCGGCCACTTTGGGAACCACGCGCATGCGTATCGTGAACGTGGAGGCCACATTCCCGACCATTACCAACTATGCGCAGTTGGCCTATACATATGGTGAGACAGAGGACTATTGTTTCACCGTTACTGCACCTCCGGCCTGTTCGGGCACTCCGGCTCCAGGCAATACAATTTCATCTGTGAGCTCGGCATGCAGCGGTGTCAACTTCAACCTGTCGTTGCAGAATTCCACTACAGGCACTGGCGTCACCTACCAATGGCAGAGTGCGGATGATGCTGCATTCACGGTTAATGTGACTAACCTTGGCACGGCAATCACCCAGACCACCAGCCAGACCTCAGCCAAGTACTACCGCTGTCAGGTCACATGTTCTACCGGGCCTGCCACGGGCACATCAACAGCGGTGTTTGTGGGCCTCGGTGGCAACTGCGAGTGCGCCACCTATCCCACCAACTTCGCCAGCAGTGCAATCGATTCAGAGATCTCGAATGTCACGGTGGGCAGTATGAACAACACCTCTAACTGCGCCACCACTGCACCAGGTCCCGGCTCTATTCAGAACAGGTACAGCAATTACACCGGATCTGTGACCGGCCCATCGGTAGAGGCCGGTCTGTCAGTGAGCTTCAGCCTGACCATGACCACCTGTGGTGGTTCTTACGCTAATGGGTTCCAGATTTTCTGTGATTGGAATCAGGACGGGGATTTCGCGGATGTGGATGAGACCATGTACAGCGCTCCCGCAGCTACTACAGGCAATCATACCGAGACAGGGTCATTCACGGTTCCGGTCACCGCCCTGGTGGGTACCACCCGTATGCGGGTGGTGTGTGCCGAGGCAACTTTCCCGACCGTGACCAACTACGCTCAGTTGGCCTATACGTACGGTGAGACCGAAGACTACTGCTTCACGGTCACAGCCCCTGCGCCCTGCGCAGGTACCCCTGCCCCGGGCAACACCATCAGCTCAGTGAGCACAGCATGTTCCGGTGTCAACTTCAACCTCTCTCTTCAGAACCAGACCGCTGGTGTGGGAGTGACCTACCAGTGGCAGAGTGCTGACGATGCCGCGTTCACTGTGAACGTCACGAACCTTGGCACCACCAATACCCAGACCACCAGCCAGACCGCAGCGAAGTACTACCGATGTCAGGTCACATGTTCCGCAGGGCCGGCCACCGGCACATCGACCCCTGTGTTTGTCGACCTGGGCGGCAGCTGTCAGTGCACCGCGTACCCTGCCGTTTATGCAGGCTTCACCGGAGATGAGGAGATTACCAACGTTACCGTTGGAACCATGAACAACAGCTCCACCTGCGCCACCACGGCACCGGGTGCGGGTTCCATCAATCAGCGGTACTCAAATTATGCCGGCCTGGTGACAGGGCCATCGGTAGAGGCAGGTCTCTCCGTGAGCTTCAGCCTTACGCAGACCACCTGCGGATTTAATTACGACAACGGCTTTCAGATTTATGTGGACTACAACCAGGACGGTGACTTTGCCGATGCAGGCGAACAGGCCTACAGCCAGCCGGTGGCCGCAAATGGCAACCATACAAAGACCGGTTCATTCACAGTACCGGTGACTGCCACGATTGGTACCACCCGTATGCGTATAGTGAATGTGGAGACTCTCTTCCCTACCGCCACCAACTATGCCCAGATTGCGTATGGTTGGGGTGAGACAGAAGATTACTGCTTCACTGTAACGGCCCCCGCGCCTTGCGCAGGTACTCCTGCCCCGGGCAACACCATCAGTTCAGCCAGCACAGTATGTTCCGGAGTCAACTTCGACCTATCGCTCCAGAACGCAACCGCGGGCGTGGGCGTCACCTACCAGTGGCAGAGTGCTGACGATGCTGCCTTCACCGTGAACGTAGCCAGCTTGGGCACCAGCATTACGCAGACCACCAACCAGACCGCAGCTAAATACTATCGCTGCCAGGTCACCTGTTCCACAGGTCCGGCCACAGGCACATCAACTCCGGTGTTTGTCGATCTAGGTGGAGCGTGCCAGTGCACCGCATACCCTGCCGTATATGCCGGTAGTACCGGTGACGAAGAGATCACTAACGTGACCGTTGGAACCATGAACAACAGCTCCACCTGCCTGACCACTGCCCCGGGAGCGGGTTCCATCAATCAGCGCTACTCCAATTATACCGGATCAGTGACCGGGCCTTCGGTAGAAGCTGGGCTACCTGTGAGCTTCAGCCTGACTCAGACAACCTGCGTTGGAAATTTCGGTGATGGTTTCCAGATTTATGTGGATTACAATCAGGACGGTGATTTTGCTGATGCGGGCGAGCAGGCTTACAGCCAGCCTTCGACCATTACTGGTAACCATACTGTAACAGGTTCATTCACTGTACCGGTGACGGCTACGGTCGGAACCACTCGCATGAGGGTGGTGAACGTGGAGGGAACCTTCCCCACAGCCACCAACTATGCTCAAACGGCCTATACTTGGGGCGAGACGGAAGATTACTGCTTTACGGTCACAGCCCCAGCGCCTTGCGCAGGCACCCCTGTACCGGGCAACACCATCAGTTCAGCCAGCACGGTGTGTTCCGGTGTCAACTTCAACCTATCGCTCCAGAACGCGACCGCAGGTGTGGGCGTGACCTATCAGTGGGAAAGCGCTGACGATGCCGCATTCACAGTGAACGTGGCCAACTTGGGCACCAGCTTTACCCAGACTACCAACCAGACCTCAGCAAAGTATTACCGCTGTCAGGTGACTTGCTCATCAGGCCCCGCAACGGGTATTTCGACTCCTGTATTCGTAGATATGGGTGGGGCTTGTCAGTGCACCGCGTATCCGGTGGTGTTTGCTGGCAACACTGCCGATGAGGACATCAGTAATGTGACCGTGGGCACCATGAACAACAGTTCAACGTGCGCCTCGCTTGCCCCGGGTGCCGGTTCTGTGGCAAACCGATACAGCAACTACACAGGATCTGTGACCGGGCCATCTGTGGAGGCGGGCTTGTCAGTGACCTTTAGCCTGACCCAGACAACTTGCGGTGGCAACTTCGGCAATGGATTCCAGATTTACGTGGACTACAATCAGGATGGTGATTTTGCTGATGCAGGCGAGCAGGCTTACAACCAGCCAGTGGCAGCATCGGGCAACCACACCAAGACCGGATCATTCACAGTACCTATCACCGCCACCCCAGGGGTGACACGCATGCGTGTGGTAAATGTGGAGTCCACCTTCCCTACGGCCACCAACTACGCTCAGACCGCCTACACCTGGGGTGAGACCGAAGACTATTGTTTCACAATCACCGCACCAGCACCCTGTGCAGGTACACCAGCGCCCGGAATCACCATCTCATCAATTCCGACCGCATGCTCAGGGGTGAACTTCGATCTTTCGCTGCAGAACCAGACCGTTGGTGTAGGAGTGACGTATGATTGGCAGAGCGCTGACGATGCCGCCTTCACCGTGAATGTCGCAACAGGTCTGGGTTCTTCAAGTACCCTGACCACGAGTCAGACAGCGGCCAAGTACTACCGTTGTGTGGTCACCTGCACCAACGGCCCTGCCACCGGTACATCGACTCCTGTCCTTGTCGGACTGGGCAGCGCCTGTCAGTGCAACACCTTCTGCATACCTACACAGACCGGTTCGGCAGCAATCACCAATGTGACCATAAACACATTGAACAACACCACCGCCTCTGCATCGCCCTACTACAGCTATCAGAGCGGCACGACCAATCTGCTGCGTACCAGTTCGTATGCGCTCACAGTCACCTGTGATGCCTCTGCCATAGTTTCAGTCTGGTTCGATTGGGACGGTAGCAACACCTTCACAGCAGGTGAGTGGACACAGGTGTATACCGCAGGCACCACGGGTACCGTATCTATTGCGGTGCCGCTCACAGCAGTGAACGATGTGCGCATGCGCATCCGTTCTAGGCTTGTAGGCAACCCGAACGGTGCAGGTGATGCATGTTCCGCATTCGGTTCCGGTGAGGCAGAGGATTACTGTCTGACCGTTTCAGATCCATCGTGCTGGGCACCGGGCGTGCCTACAGCCAGCGGAATAACATCTTCAGGTGCAACATTGAATTGGGCCGCAGCCAGCCCCGCACCTGGTGTCGGTTACCAGTGGGAGATAAGGACCGCAGGTCTGCCGGGCAGTGGCGGTGCCACCGCAAGCGGATCGGTCGGTAGCGGTACCCTTACAGCTACTGCAAGCGGTCTTTCATCCTTCACCACCTACTACGGTTATGTGCGCAGCGATTGCGGTGCCGGAGACTTCAGCACATGGAGCGGCCCGGTTCAGTTCATCACCCCCTGCACCAACTTCACCCTGACCTATACCCAGAATTGGGACGTGCTCCCCATCACATGCTGGACCGTTCAGCAGGTTTCCGGTGGCGGTAATGCCACTGTGAGCACAGGAGCGCAGATCAACCCTGCTACCACAGCGTTCAATGGATCAAACTTCGTGTGGTTCAACTCCTACAACTTCGCATCAGGCACCGAATCGAGGCTCATCAGCCCGCCCATTACCACCACAGGTACTGTCGGTGTAGATGTGGAGTTCCGCTGGTTCCATGACAACACTGCCTATACAGGTGCCGGTTTTGCCGATGAGGGCGCCTATCTGGAGTACTCGACAGACGGTACCACTTGGACCGTTGTTGGGCCACAGATTACGCGCCTCGGTGGCACCAACGGCTGGAACCTGAAGACCATTACCCTACCGGCAGGAGCTGGCAACCAGCCTACCATCTGGGTGGCCATGAGGTTCCGCTCAAGGTTCGGCAATAACTGTTCAATGGACAACTTCGTGGTGAAGCCCACTCCGCCATGCCAGGCCATGACGGCCATCAACCCGACCACCATAACAGGTGCCAACTCGGGTACGGTTAACTTCAACTGCGTATCGTGCACCGGCCCGATCACAGTGGAATACGGTCTTACTGGCTTCACTCCGGGCACTGGGGCAACTGCAGGTGTGGGTGGAACCATATCTTCCTCTACACTTCCGAGCAACACCACATCACATTCCATCTCATTCCCTGTAGTGGCGAACTACGATGTGTATGTGCGTGAGGACTGCTATGTGGTAGGCTACGGTGCCAACTCTAACGTGGCCAAGTGGTATGCAGGCGATGTGTGCCTCAACGCTATCCCGGTATCTTCTATCCCGTACACCCACAACGGATACACTGCCGGATACACCGATGACTATAGTGCATCACCCTGCGGTGCAAGCTACATGGACGGCAACGACATCGTGTACACTTTCACACCTGCCACCAACCAGACCTTGGCCCTGCAGGTGTCCGGTATAACCAACACGCACGCTGCGGTGCATGTGTTCACACAGTGCCCGAGCACTGCCACTTCATGCTTCGGATTCGATTCCAACGATTACGATACCAACCCGTTGATCATTGACCCATTCACCGTGACCGCTGGTACCACCTATTATATCGTGATATCATCCTCACTGCCGTCACAGGCCATCAACGGCTACACACTGAACATCATCCCACAGCCGCAACCGCCTGTGAACGATGTGATCTGCGAGGCCAAGTGGCTGGCATGTGGTCCTAACGGTGAGAGCTGCGACCTGGCCAACTGGGTGCAGGGAACCAACTATGCCGCTACCATGCTCGTTGCCCCCGGTGATCCCACCTGCCAGAGCGATGTGAGCCGTGATGTATGGTACAAGGCCACCGTAGGCCCGACCGGTCACATTGCAGTGTATGTGCGTCCGGGTGCAGGGGTGTTCCAGACCAATGCGATCATTGACATGTTCTCGTCATCTGACAACACCTGCAACGGTACCCTTACCTCTATCGCCTGCAATGACGATGGTGGAACCGGTAACTATCCGTTCATCTATCAGAGCGGCCTCACACCCGGTCAGGTAGTGTTCGTCCGTGTCATGGGCCGTGGTCTGCCAGCTGTGAACAATGGCGGAACGTTCGAGATCACTGCCACCCGCGGATATCAGTGGACAGGCACAACCAACACCGATTGGACCAACACAGGCAACTGGTTGCACAACGATGCGCCCGTTCCGAGTGCCGGTACCAATGTGTACATCCCTGACGTGACCAATGACATCACATTATTCCCTGGCTCTCACACGGCCAATGGTCTGTGGTTCTACGGCAACGCGACCATGACCATTGATGCAGGAGGCGGCCCGGCCACCTTGGATGTGAAGGCGAACGTGACCGGAGTGCTCACCCCGGGTGGCACCTCGATCACCGGTAGCGGTACCCTTCGCATGAGCGGTACCACAGCTCAGGTGCTGCGTGCCAACACGAACATCAGCAACCTGACCATAGACAATGCCGCAGGTGTGTCGCTGGCAGCAGGGGCCAATGTGCGCATCACACCGAGCTCGGCCACCAACCCCGGAGCCCTCACGCTCACGAGCGGTGTGTTCAACGCCACCCCGGGCGTGGTCACCCTTGTGTCGAACGCCACGGGGACGGCTTACCTCAATGATTTCACCGGCACCGGCACCTACACGGGCAACATCACCCAGGAGCGCTATGCCACTGGCACAGGCTTCCACTATGTGGGTTCGGCCATCAACAATGCCGACATACAGCAGATCAACGAGTTCGGTACGGTCTATGGTCCCAACGGGGCTCAGATCATAGCCTCGGTGAACTGTAGTTCAGACAGCACCGGCAACGGTAGCCCGTATGGCCGTGTGTTCGAGTTCAACCAGAGCAACACGTTCTCCACCAACTGCTTCCAGTGGGGCTGGAACGTTCGCTCGAGCGGCACACTGACCAACGGTCGCGGCTATGCCGCCACCACCCAGTACCCGAGTCTGACCTTCGGGGTCACCGGCACACCGAACACGGGCGACATCGTAGTGGGCACGCTGAGCAACAGCGGAGGCTTCGGAGACGGCCGTCACCTGTTGGCCAACCCGTACCCATCGCCAGTGAACCTGCCCGCCATGGCAGGGTTCGATGCGGCCGCCTCGCTGTGGCAGACCAGCGGAGCCTTCACCGGCACCTACCAGACCCGTTTCCCCGGTCAGCCGATCGGAGCAGGTCAGGGCTTCTTCAAGCGCACGGGCAGCAGTGGCAGCTGGACATGGACCAACGCCATGCGTACCACAGGCAACCCGGCCTTCTTCATGGAGACCCCATGGTATGACGGCATGGTGAGCATCAGGGTCGATGGCAACGGATTCGCAGACCTGACGAGCATCGTGTTCAAGAGCGGAGCCACAGCCGGATTCGACAGCGACTACGATGCCCACAAGCTGATGAGCAACAGCGACCAGCCCACCCTGTACACCACCTTGGCAGGCGAGCGCATGAGCTTCAACAGCAACCCGAACCTGGAGGGCGGCAGCCTCTCAGTGCCCATGGGCATGGAGCCGGGCACAACAGGCACGTTCACCATCAAGGTGGAGCAGATTCAGGGCCTCGAGCCGGGCACCGTGGTGGTCCTTGAGGACCGTGCCACCGCCAAGCTGCACGACCTGCGCACATCGGGGGCCTACACCTTCAGCATGGCCGAGGGCGATGATGCCGACCGTTTCGTGGTGCACTTCAACCCCGACTTCAGCAGCACCCCTGTTGCAGCCGATGCCTTTGGGGTCCAGATGTACACCGATGAGGAGCAGCTAATCATCAACAACCTTGGTGCTGACATGGTGGCCGACATCGACATCTTCAGCGCCACCGGTCAGCTGATCCACAGCTTCGGCCGCAGGACGGTGATGTCAGGCAACAATCCATACACCATCAACGGCCTCGCAGCCGGTGTGTATGTGGTTCGCCTCAGCTCCGACAGAGGCACCCAGAGCAGCCGCATCGCAGTGCGCTGATAGTGGACTGAAAGAATCCTATTTTCAAGGCCCGATGCTCGAGCATCGGGCCTTGTTATTTAACACCTATTCACATGCGAGTTTTCTTGCCCGTCATCTTCCTCATTTTGCAAAGTGGCATCTGCCACTCACAGGATATTGATCAGTTCCGTTGGCTCATAGGCAAATGGAAACAGACCGATTCAACAGGCACGGTGACGGAAGAGTGGTCCAAGTTCAACGATAATCAGATGATGGGAAGGTCAAAGACCTATGATGCAACGGGCAAGGAGGTGTTCAATGAATCACTGCTCATTGAAGCTTTAGGTGGCGATGTTTGGTACATAGCCAAGCTGCCTAACAAGGTGGCTAAGTTTGAGATGAGTGAGATAGGGGTGAATACAGCCACCTTTATTGACCCAAAGAATGACTTTCCTTCACTGATCCGATATAAGCGGGCTGCCAAGATTCTGATAATTG
>JBIKWM010000072.1:0-3230 GCA_044356305.1 Flavobacteriales bacterium | reverse complement strand
CGAGCCGGACGGTGAATGTGCTGGTGCGGCGTGCGCCTGAGATTCGCACGGAACCGGTGTCGCAGGTGGTGGCGCCTGGTGGACGGATGGAGTTGCGGGTTGTGGCGCAAGGGAGCGGGCCGCTGACGTATCAGTGGCAGCGCAATGGAGCGGCGATTCCTGGGGCGACGGGAGCGGTGTTGAGTGTGGGCAATGCGCGAGGCGGGGATGGAGGGTTGTATCGCGTGCTGGTGAGCAACTCGGTTGGGCGCGCGGTGTCGAAGGAGGTTGTGGTGGAGGTTGGGAACGCGGTGGAGATTGTGAAGCAACCTGTGAGTATTGAGGCGAATGCGGGCGGATCGGTTTCGCTGAAAGTGGAGGCGAAAGGGAGTGGGAAGCTGAGTTATCAATGGCGCAAGGACGGGAAGAATATTTTGGGTGAAGTGGGGCGCGCGGCGGAGTTGAAGGCGGCTCGCGTTGGAGCGGGGGATGAGGCGGTTTACGACGTGGTGGTGGAGAACGAAGTGGAGATACGCGGGGAACGGATTCGGATAGGGCGCGTGGTGTCTGAGGGGGCGCGATTGACGGTGAATCGACCGGTGGTGGTGAAGAAGCAACCGGTATCGCGAGGGGTGTATGTGGGTGAGGGCGTGGTGTTTGAGGTTGAGGCGGAGGGGAGTGGTTTACAGGTGCAGTGGACGCGCTTGGTTGGTTCGAGGTACGAGAACATTGCAGGAGCGACGGGAGTGCGTTACGCGATTGAGCGGACGAAGGTGGAGGATTCTGGGCGGTACGGGGTGGTGTTGAGTGGGAAGGTGAACACGGTGCGGTTGGAGGGTTTGCAGTTGTTTGTGACGAACAAGGTGAGGATTGTGGAGGAGCCGAAGAGTGTGGAAGTCAATCCTGGGGAGAGCTTTGCGCTGAGTGTGCGTGCGGAGTTGTATGCGACGGGTTATCCGCTGACGTATCGGTGGCGGAGGAACGGGAGTGCGGGAGTGATTGGTGGGGAAGTGAAGCGGGTGGATGTGGCGGATGGGGGGATGGGGTACACGAAGGAGCCGGTGGTGAGTGTGGTTGGGGGAGGAGGGAGCGGGGCGCGCGTGCGAGCGGTGATGGAGAGAGATGGAGGGGTTGGTGGTGGAATGCGTGTGGCGTGGTTTGAGGTGTTGTCGGGAGGGAGCGGGTATACGGGTGTGCCGTTGGTGGAGGTGAGAGGGGATGGAACGGGAGCGCGCGGGGAAGTGTTTGGAGGGGGGCAGAGTGCGGAGTTACGAGTTGCTTCGGCCCGCGAAGTGGATGATGGGGAGTATGATGTGATGGTGTATGCGGGTTTGGATTGGGTGAGTTCGCAGACGGTGCGGGTGAAGGTGCGGGACGTGGTGCGTGTGGAGCGTGCGATGAGCGGGGTTGTGGAAGTGATGGAGGGGGGCGAGTTGGTTTTGGATTCGGGGGTGAGCGGGATGGGAGCGCGCGGGCAGTGGCGGCGGAACGGCGAGGTGGTGGGAGGCAGTGAGGGGGTTGTGTATCGTCGGTTGGGTGTTGGGTTGGAGGACGCAGGGGAGTACCGCGTGCGGGTGGAGGGAGAAGCGGTGGTGGGTGGAGTGGCGAGCGTGGTGGAGGCGGGACCGGTGGTGGTGAAGGTGGTGCCCCGGGTGAAGGTGGTTGGGGGCGTTGAGGAGAGGGAGGTTGATCCTGGTGAACGCGTGGAGCTTAAGCGTGAGTTGAGTGCGTACGAGGTGGCAGAGGGGACGCGTTACTACCAGTGGAAGCGAGATGGGAAGGCGATTCCTGGAGCGACGGGAGCGACGTATGTGCTTAACGGGGTGGTTGAGGGGGACGAGGGGGCGTACACATTGGAGGTTGAGAACCGAGCTGGGGTTGTGGAGTCGGAAGCGATTCGGTTGCGGGTGAGGGATTTGCCGGAGGTGGTGCAGCAGCCTGTTGGGGTGAGTGTGGATGAGGGAGAGCGGTTTGAGTTGGAGGCGGTGGTGGCAGGGGCTGGGTTGAGTTATCAGTGGTATCGGAATGGGGTGGCGGTTAGTGGGGGTGATGTGTCGCGGTATGTGGTGGAGCGGAGCGACGCGCGCGAGCATGCGGGCGAGTGGGTGTTGCGAGTGACCTCGAGTACCAAGCGTGCGGGGGTGCCTGTTGTGGTGATGACGGACCGGGTGAAGGTGGAGTTGAGGGAGCGGACGCGGATTGAGGTGCAACCTGGGGGCGAGGGCTTTGTGGGAGTGGAGCGAGGAGGGAGTGTGGTGTTGGGAGTGAGGGCGAGTGGGACAGGGCTGAGTTATCAGTGGCGCAAGGATGGGATCGACATTGTGGGTGCGACGGGGATGCAGTACCGGATTGAGAAGGCTGGGGTGTCGATGGAGGGTGTGTACCAGGTGGTGGTGCGAGGAGCGTTAGGTGAGGTGCAGAGTCGACCGGTGGTGGTTGGGTTGGAGCGTGCGCCTGAGATGGTGGAGCAACCGCGAGGGGTTGTGGTGAACCCTGGGGAAGGTTTTGCGTTGGAGGTGAAGGCGCGCGGGAGTGGCGTGTTGAGGTATCAGTGGAAGTTGAATGGGCGGGGTTTAGTGGGGCGGATTGGGAGTGTGTTGGAGGTTAGCGCAGCGGGGGTTGGCGACGCTGGGGTGTATGAGTGCGAGGTGAGGAACACGGCTGGGATGGTGGTGAGTATGGGAGCGCGGGTGGCGGTGCGTGAAGCGGTGCGGATTGAGGAGCAACCGGTGGACGTTGTGGCGTTGCCTGGGGGCGGAGCGAGTTTGCGAGTGGTGGCGCTTGGGAGCGGTCCGCTGAGTTATCAGTGGCGCAAGGGAGGTGTGGAGATTGAGGGAGCGCGCTCGGAGGTACTGAGTGTGAATCGTGTGAGTGGAGTGGATGCGGGGATTTACGATGTGGTGGTGAGCAATGTGGTTGGGAAGGTGGAGAGTCGGCCTGTGCGGTTGGAGGTGTTGGGAGGAGTGGAGTTTGAGGAGTTGCCGCAGAGCGTTGTGACGGCGTTGGGACGGCGAGTGAGTTTGGGGGTTCGTGTGAGTGAGCGGACGAGTTTGCCGGTGAGGTACGAGTGGCGGCGATTGAGTGCGGGAGGCGGGTATGCGGTGGTTGGTGGGAATCAGGAGACGTTGGTGATTGAGCGGATGGGAGTTGGAGATGAAGGGGAGTATCAGTGTGTGGTGTCGAACGAGGCGGGCGCGGCGAGCACGAGCATTGCGCGGGTGACATTGAGCAGTGGGATTAAGGTGGTGAAG
>JBIKWM010000091.1:0-3304 GCA_044356305.1 Flavobacteriales bacterium | reverse complement strand
CCTTGCGGGCGGCCTCGTCGGCCTTGCGCTGTTCCTCTCGGCGGATGCGCTCCTGCTCGTCGGCGAAGGCGACGAGCCGGCCCTTAATCGTCCGCTCGATCCCGGCCAGCCGTTCGGTGGGCGCGCGGAAAAAATCGTTCACGCGCTTCAGCGCGGCATTCATCGGGCCGGTGATCGAGGTCCGCGTTTCTTCCAGCTGCTTCTGCGCGGCCTTCACGCGCTGCAGATCGGCGGCGCCGGCCGAGTACTGCTCGGGCGTCGCGACGTGATAGCTGCGGGCGAATTCTTCAAGCTGGGCAATCTGCCCGGTGACCTGCTGCACGGCCGGCAGGGCTTCGACGTTCTCCGTTGTCATTGAGCATTTCTCCATCGGTGGACGTTGAGGGCGGAAACAAAGGCGTTCCAGTCGCCGCGATCGCGCAGCACCGTTGCCTTAAAATCGTTGGGCATGAGCTGCACGCACATCCGGTGCAGCGGGTTGGGGAATCGGTCGGACTCGCGCGCGGCGAATTCATACGCAGCCGTCTGCGGGCCGACGGTCGACGGGACGGCGCCGCTCTTGATGTCGACGAGGATCTCGACGCCGTTGATCTCGATGATCGCGTCGAGCGTCCCGGCGTACCGCAGGCGGCGAGAGGCGACGCGAACCTCGGACTCGATCACGGTCGCCTTGCGATCCTTCAAGAACTTGCGCCAGCCGGCGACGTACTCGGCAAGCGCCGGGTCGAGGCTCTCCTCGTCGAGCTGTCCGGTGCTATCGAGTTCCACTGCCTTGTGGACGTGCTGCCCGAACTCGCGCGCCGCTTCGAGCACGTCGAGCGGCACGCGGTCGAACGAGTCGTCGAGGATCTTCAGCACCTGGGTGACCGACGGCACGATGACGCCGCCGAGCCGGTAGGTGTGGGATGCCTCGTCGAAAGACAGATCACGCACTCGGGGCGGCCTCGGTCTGCGGCTTCGCCTTCGGCGCGGCGACCCGCGGCTTACCGACGCCGGCCGGCTCCGCGCCGCCGAACGCGTGATCGACCGTCGTGTCGCCGTCCTTGATGGCGGTGATCAGGCCGCGCAGGGTCGCGAGCTGATCTGATCCGATGTCCTCGACGCCGGCAATGCCGAGCGCGGTCAAGACCTGCGCCTCGGGCACGCCCATCTTCTGCAAATACGAGAGCGCGTCCGCGCGCTTGTTCGCGATCGTCTTGACGTCGCCGACCGCCGCCTGCCGGGCCGCGTCGTAAATGCTTGACCAGAACGCCTTCGGCACGCCCTTGAACACCGCGTTGCGGAGCGCGATCGAGCAGGCCGCGTTACCGGTGACCGCGATCATGTCCGGCTTGAACCGCCGGCCGCTGCGGTCCGTGATCCGCCGGCGCACTTCGTAGGTGATCGAGACGTTGCGCTCAAGGTCGTGGAACACGCCCTGCGCCGTGATGAACTCGGCGTCCTCCGACACGATCCGCGACCCGGCGCGGCAGTTTCCCCAGGCGCTCGCGACAATCTCGGCGAGACGCGCGCTCGGGCCTTCGATCGTCTTGCCGTCGCGCGGCAAGGCATAGATGCAGTCGGCGGCGACCTGCTCGTTGAGCGTCGCCATGTCCATGCACTCGGACACGAACCGCTTCAGCGAGCGCGGGAAGGCGCGCGCCGTGGTGATCTGCTGGTCGAGCTCGGCTCGGGACAGGTTGGCAAGGACCAGCGAATCGCCGGTCGACTGGACTTCGCGTTCGATTGTTTCGCTCATCGTGTTTTCTCCGTTCAAAGGGGGACGTTCCAGCGCCGGCGGATGACCGTGCGCGGGTTGGGCTCGGGCAGGACTTCGCGCGCGCGACGGCGCTTCTCGATCTGCCACGCCACGACCTCGAACAGCCAGTACAGGCCGCCGAGGGCGCCGAAGCCGATCAGGAACACGGCGAAGGTCGCGACGATGTCGAGGGCGGCGTTCATGCCGCCTCCCGCTGCGCGAGCTTCTGCGCGTAGGCCCGCGCGTAGCCGATCGTCCGGCAGCACGCCAAGTACTCGGTGCCGCGGACGACGCTGAACGCACCGCCGCCGGCGTGCGTGAGGATGGCGATGCGGCCGTGATATTCGGCCTTTATGACTGCCGGACCCTTGACCCAGCTGAATTCGGACTGCACCTGAAACATGCCGGAACCTCCCTGCGGCGCAATGCCGCGATGGAGGGGAGATTATGGCAAACCATAACGCGAGTCAATGGCATCCCATAACTTTTCGGCACGAGCGATTGCAGACCGAAAAATCGACCGATTCAGGCTTTCGGAGCGGGGGACGGCAGCAGCTTCGGCGCTTCGGCGCGACGCTTTCGGTTGGCGCGCACTTGAGCCGCGACGAGTGATTCGACCATGACCAAGATTTGAGACTTGGCCGGTTCGTCGAGCTTTTCCCACTCGGCCGCGAAGTGCGCTGCCTCCGGCGTCAGGATCACGCTATGCACCGCAAATGGCGTGTTTTGCGGCTTCGTGTTCGTATCGGCGAGACGCGGCCCGGCGCCTGATTCCACCCACGCAGGATTCAAACCCAGCGCGGCGCAGATCAGGTGCATCTTCGTCGATCCGCGCATGCCACCGCGCTCGAGCTCGTACAGCGTCGGCACGGCGACGCCGGTGGCCTTGGCAAGTGCCTGGACGGAGATCCCGATCTCCTTTCGACGCCCGCGAATTCTTTCTCCGGCGTTCATGTCACTCATTAGATCACATTCGGTTACGGAATACCGTTGGGGCGGAGGGCGGGAAGTCAATGGGATACCATTGACAAACAGAATGGGATTCCATAATTTCCCGATTATGGTCACTTGGTCCGCACGAATTCGCGCCCTCCGGGCGCACGGGATGACGCTCGCCGAAATTGGTGAGGCTGTCGGGCTTTCACCTGCCTCGATATGCGACATCGAGCGCGAGCGCACGAAGACGCCGCGGGGCGATGCCGCTCTCGCGCTGCATGCGCTCTACGCGCGCCAGCTGCGCAGGTCCAAGCACGCACGCCGACGCGGACCGGAGGCGGCATGACGACGATCACGCGCACCGCGGCCGACGTCGAGATCGACCGGCTGTTTCATTTCATGGTCACCGCCGAGACCGCGGAATCCCGCCGACTCTGGGGCGCTCGGTTTCGCGACGCGGTCAACGCGCGCAACGCAAGCCGCAGCACGGCCGAGGTTGATCGGATCGAACAGGACCGAGGGCTGCGGTGAACGTGGCCGAACAGCTCATCGCCACCGTGCCGCCCATCGAGGCCATCGTCCGGCTGGCGCAGAAGGTGCCGGTGTTTCCGTGCCGCAGAACGGCCGAGG
>JBIKWM010000006.1:0-126199 GCA_044356305.1 Flavobacteriales bacterium | reverse complement strand
ACCCTAAAATAATGAACATGAGCATATTGCACGACCTTTTATGTAACTTTTTCAAACAGCTTTTTCAATAGCACAACGGGTTTAGAAAATCTCCGCTATAACGAACATGAGGAATAAGTGATAGGAGATAAGGTGTGTTATCGGGAGGCTGGCCTATGGAGAAATAAGCCCCCACATTTCTTGAAGCGTAGCGATGATAGTCGGTCAAGCTGAGATAGAAACGAACCCTGTACTTAAGCCCATTAGTCAATGGGTTTGACAATGGAGTCCCGATAAAATTGCTCTCCGCATAAAAAGAGATGCAATGATTTCCCCACAATAATGTTATTGCTGCACTTCCTTCTCCCGTTCGTGATGCCTGAAAGCCAACATGATTTGACTGAGCTTGAAAACCCAAGGCACCACAATTGTTATAGTATGGAATTACGCCATCACCACCGACTTTGACCCTGGGAGTTGCTAATAGAATTTGACCATTTGAAGTAGGACACCCAACATTTTGTTCAAATGATGGATTTGGAACCAAATTGGACTGCGGATAAATTCTGTTAATCACGAAGTGAGTTAACATTACGACAGGTAGTAACTGCCTCACTTAGCAATGACGAGCTTACCAGATTTAACAAACTCGTTGTTCCGGTAAACTCCCCGACCGAGCGAGGCTGTGCGGTGTGATGGCGCGTAGGGTCTTTCCCTCGCGACTATTATTCGGTGGGCTCCAGCCCACCCAGTGGTCAGTGTTCTCATGCCTCATCATCAGTTCAATTCATTAAAGGTCAGCAAATTTCTTAGTCACCCACCCCTCCTCACGAACAGCTATCAACCGTTTGTATATCCTTACTCATCTGAAATTCGCATCAGATGGAATACGTGATCCGCCTCAGTCAGCAACAGTTCTCCCCGCTCTAAAAAGAAACCCCCACATTCCACCGAAACTGCTTTCTTCGCATCCCTTTTTACCGCCACACCTCCGCACATCGCCAACATGAAACTGCCCGACCTCGAGTGGCTCAATGACTTCCGCAGGCGGTTGGGCGAGTATCAGCTTCGCAGCGCCCGGCCCGAGCTGCGCAAGGTGCAGGCCATCGGACTGGCCCAGGCCAAGAGCATCGGCATCATTCTCAGCGGCACAGACGACAGCCACTTCAAGGCCGTGCGTGACCTCGTGGAGCAGCTCAAGGGCAAGGGCCAGCGCAGCGTGAGGGCCATCGGTTACGTGCGCCATGCCCAACTGGCCGACTCGCTCAGTGCCAGTAGCTTCATCGAGTTCTTTTCCAATGCCGATGTCGACCTCCAGTTCCGGCCTACCGATCCCAAGGTGGCACTGTTCGTCAAAGAACCGTTCGATGTGCTGATTGACCTGCAGATGAGCCACAGCATGCCCTTGCTGCACGTGGCGGCCACCAGTGCCGCCCGTTTCAAAGTGGGGCGCAGGCAGGACGGGTACGAGGATTTCTATGACCTGATGATAGAGGCCGAACCCACGGCCGACATATCCTTCTTTATCAGACAGGTGCTGCACTACCTTCATGCACTCGATAAAAAGCCCTGACAATGAATAACCTGCGCGGTACTGGCGTGGCCATGGTCACTCCTTTCAGAAAAGATGGCGGTGTGGATTTCCGCGCCCTCACGGCCCTCACCGAGCACCTTGTCAAAGGCAAAGTGGAATACCTGGTCGTGCTGGGCACCACGGGCGAGAGTGTCACCCTTAGCAAAGACGAGAAACAGGCCGTGCTCAACTGCGTCATGGAGGCCAACGATGGCCGCCTGCCCCTGGTGTTGGGCGTTGGGGGCAACAACACGGCCGAGATCTGCAAGGAGCTCAACAACCTCGATACAACGGGCCTTAAGGCCATTCTCAGCGTTTCGCCCTACTACAACAGACCCACCCAGCGCGGCATTTACGAGCACTATCGCACCGTGGCAGGGGCCAGCCCGCTGCCCATTATCCTTTACAATGTGCCCGGTCGCACCGGTTCAAATGTGTTGGCCGAGACCACGTTGCAGTTGGCCAACGAGGTGCCCAACATCGTGGCGGTCAAGGAGGCCTCGGGCAATATGGAACAGGTGATGCGCATCATCCGCGACCGGCCCAAGGGGTTCCTTGTCATCAGTGGCGATGACGCCCTCACCATGCCCATGATAGCGGCCGGGGCCGATGGCGTCATCAGCGTCATTGCCAACGCTTTCGCCAAGGAGTTCAGCAACATGGTGCGGGCCTCCCTGGCAGGCGAACTCGATAAGGCCCGCAAAGGGCACTACCTGCTCTTCGATGCCATGCAGGCCATTTTTGCCGAGGGCAACCCGGGGGGTATCAAAGCGATCCTGAACCACATGAACCTCTGCGAGAACAAGCTGCGCCTCCCATTGGTGCCTGTTTCCCGCGCGTTGCAGACGCGCCTACAGGAATTGACTACCAAGATCAACGGCTGATCACCAGCCTTTGCACTGCGCTGCCCATGCGCACCAGATACACCCCATCGGCCACCGTCCGACCGTTCGCATCCTTCAGGTCCCAGTCCCAGGTTTTTTTTTTGGGTTGACTCAAAATGGTGCGGCCGAAAAGGTCAAACACGGCCATCCGGCTCTCTGTTTCAGATTCAATCCTAACCGATTCTGAGGCAGGGTTCGGATAGATGCTGATCCGCATCGCATCGAGGTCCGATATCCCATTCGGCCCTCCGGTGTAGTAGCCGTTCAGATACACTTCCAATGCTGTGTAGCCATCTCCGCTCAGCGCGGTCGAGTTGCGGTCTGCCGGGTCGTTCATGTCAAGGCCCTGATCCGTTTCCCAGTCATCGGGCATGCCATCGTGGTCGGCATCGGGGTAGGGCGTGCCGCTCGCGTAGCTGGGATATCCTCCCAGATTTTCCGTACAGCGTGCCACCACCCTGAACTGCGATGTACCATCGGGCACGGTGGTCCACGGCTGGTCTATGGTGGCTTCTACGATCTGATTGGGCAGGTCGATGGTGGTCACCCCAGTGCCCATCCGCAACTGGCCTGCCCCGGTCCCGCTGACAATCTCTATCTGCCTCCCCTCGGGCGAGTACTTGATGGCATCATCCAACACACTGTAGGTCAAAGTGGTGGCACTGGCATTGATCACCGTGCCGTTATCCAGTTCAATGGGTGTCGCATTCACGCAGTCAATCTTTCGCCCTGTGCTGTCCTGCACCTGCGTGCGGATGCGCACATCGGTCGCATCAGGTTGCGGGTGCAAGGCCCCGGCCCAGTTCAGCACCTGTGTGTGGCAGGTGGCGGCATCCGCCAACGTGACCGAGCTCGTCTCGCTCAGGGTCGATGTGGTGGGCAGCACGGCCGCCTCGGGCCCGAAAGCCGCCAGTTGCGCATCCGTAAGGAATGGCCCCCCCGGCCACAGGTTATCGCGGATCATCAGCAGCGAACCATTGGCCGTGCCCGCGTTGAAATCAATGGATATGGGCACCTCACCAAGATCAACAGGCCCTGTGAGCGGTTTCCACCGGTTGTTGCGCACATCGGCCAGTATGCTCGTGGTGCCTTGTTGGAACTCACTCGCATAACCCCAGTCATACACCGTGTTGCAACAGAACTCAAGGTCCTGTCCCTCCACAAATAATGGATTGCGCCCGTTATTGTGCGCCAGCAGGTTATGATGCGCACTTACATTGGTGGCTCCATTGCCTGAAAGCAGCCCCATTCCATGCGGCCCTTTCGGATGAATGCCCCTGTAAAGGGCCTCGGTCAGGTGGCACCATTGTATGCTCAGGTGGTGCGCGTTGCTGCCCCAGATGCTCACATTCTCATCGCTTCCCCAACTGAATGAGCAGTGGTCTATCATGATGTTCTGTCCACCGTCCTGAATGGCTATGCAGTCGCGGTTGTCTGGGCCTTGGGTGTGCAGGCCCTCAGCTGGCCGCACGCGCAGGCCGCGAATGATCACATCGTGCGCAAACACCGCCAGCCCGAAGTTCTTCAGTACCACACCATCGCCAGGTGCGGTCTGCGCAGCTATGGTGATGTACGGTTCCGTTATCTGCAGCTCTTCTTGCAGTTCAATGATTCCGCCAGTGCGGAATACGACCGTACGCGGCCCCGGTGTGCCGATGGCCTCGCGAAGGCTGCCCGGCCCGCTGTCGTTCAGGTTGGTCACCTCTATCACCGCCCCGCCACGGCCCCCAACGGCTGAGCGGCCAAATCCTTGGGCACCCGGAAAGGCTACCTGGGCCTCAGAGAATAAAGGAATGAGTAGGAGGGATGCGATGAGCCAACGCATGGCGCATCAGCGTATCAGGCGGATGTTGCCCTTGTAGTGGTACACCTCGCTCAGCACGTTGCGCACCTCTATGATGTAGCTGTAATTGCCGTTCTGCACCTGTTGCCCCTTGAACGAGCCGTCCCATTGGTCCTCAAGCCTGAACGATTCATACAACCTCTCGCCCCAGCGGTCAAAGATCTGAAGGTGGTATTCCTTCACCCCGGTGCCCTTCGGTTCCCAAGTCGCGTTCACTGCATCGGCATCGGGCGTGAAGCAGTTGGGCATGTAGAAGGTGTAAACCGGCTTCACTTCCACGCTGTACATGGCCGTATCGGTGCAACCATGGTCCGTGGTCACCAGCTCAATGATATTGTAGCTGATGGTGTCCTGATAAATATGCTCGGGGTTCTGCTCATCGCCCGTCACCCCGTCCCCGAAATCCCAGTGCCATTGCACCACATTCGGGGTCGAATGGTCCGTGAATTCAAATCGTGGGTCAAGGATGTCGGCCACCTCTCTGTCCACCGTGAACAGCGCTTCCGGCTTCGGCCAGGTCTGAATATACCCCGCCACCGTGGTGTCATCCATGCATCCGTTGGCCGATGTCACCGTCAGACTGATATCATACAGCCCGCTGCTCAACGCATCCAGGTTGGGATCATCATACGTGTGGCTGCAATACTGCGAGCTCACAGGCGAACTTCCATCACCGAAATCCCATTCCCAGCCTATGATCAGGTAGGGCAGGGGCAAGGTGCTCTGATCCAGGAAGGTGGCGTAGAACGGCTGACAGCCCTGATTGGTATCGGCAGCGAATGCGGCCACCGGTATTGGGAATATCTCCACCGTGTGGTTCACCGTGTCCTGACATCCGTTGGCGGTCTCCACGGCCAGTTGCACATCATAGAATCCCGGTGCTGTGAAATGATGCACGGTGTCACTCGCCACCGAGCTGCTGCCGTCCCCGAAATTCCAGTTCCACGACACAATCTGGTCAATGGGAGAATTGGCCACCGTGGCCAGGCTCACAAACTGGGTGGTGTCATACAGGCAGTTGGCCAGGTCCTGCGCAAATTCTGCCACAGGGTCTGGATACACCGTCACCGGTCCATCGGTTATCGTTGCGGTGCAATGGTTCGAACTGGTCACAGTCAAGGTCACCATGTATTCGCCATAACCATAAGTGTGGGTCGGATTCTGTACGTTACCCGTCAGGCCGTCACCGAACTGCCACACCCACTGGTCAACCGTATTGGCATTGCCCACCGTGCTCTGATCCGTGAATTGTGTGGCAAAGGGCTCGCATACATTATTGAATGTGAATGCCGGCACAGGGATGGGGTGAATGGTGGTCTGAATGATGGCGTTGTCCACACATCCATGGTCAGTGGTCACATCCAGCGTAACGGTGTAGGTGCCTGCGGACGGGTAGGTCTGCGATCCCGGTGACTGTCCGTTGAACACGTTCCCATTCCCGAAGTCCCAGTCCCAGTTGGCAATGGAACCATTGGCCACAAAGGTGTTATCGGTGAAAATGGACACATTGCCGTAGCACACATCGCTGAAAATGATGTCAGCAATCGGCAGGTCATACACCTCTACTGTTCCCGTGGTGGTTTGCGTGCAGCCTTGGTCGGTGGTCACAATCAGGCTGATGTTCTGAATTCCTGCCCCTCCGAAAGTGGTGCTCGGATGCTGCTGGTTCGTTGGTGTTCCCGCCAGATCCCACGCCCAACCCGTTATGTTCCCTGTCGTCACCGTGCTCAGATCGGTGAAATCGCTCTGAAATCCCTCGCATACCGATGTGCCAGAGAAATCGGCCACCGGAACAGGATGCGACACCACCGGCAGTGTGATCACCGATGTGCATCCAAAATCAGTCACCACTCCCAGACTCACATTGTAGCTGCCACCGGTGAGGAATGTCGTGGTCGCATTCTGGGTCATGACCTCCGGTACCCCGTTCGAGTCGAAATCCCACGCCCATCCCATGATCACCGAGGGGGCGTTCACCGTGCTCAAATCAGTCAGGTCGGTCAATTGCTGGGCGCACACCGAGGTCGATGTAAATGCAGCATTCGGATTCGGATTCACAGTCACGGGGTAGGTCACGCTGTTCACACATCCCGCAGCAGAGGTGACGGTCAACTGCACATTGAAGGTGCCGTCAGCAGCAAACGTGAACTGAGGCGCCTGCAACGCTGATGCTCCCATGCCACCGAAATCCCATGCCCATTGGGCTATGCCCGCCAGGTCGGCACTCAGGTCGGTGAACCAAGTGGGCGTGCCCTGACACACTTGGGTCGCTGTGAAATCGGGCGTTGGCAGGTCGGTCACTATCACCGGCTCCATGGTGGTATGGGTGCAACCGTTATCGGTCGTCACCGTCAGGGTCACGTTGTAGATGCCTGCGGCCGCATAGGTGTTGGTCGGGTTCTGTGTAGCGGCCACGTTCCCATCCCCAAAATCCCAGTTCCATCCGGTTATCGCACCACTCGCCACAGCGCTCTGGTCTGTGAAATTGCTTGTGGCACCTAGACACACGGGCGGGGCACTGAAATCAGCCACCGGAATCGGGGCGGCCGTCACCGGCAGGGTCACAGTGTGCGTGCAGCCTGCATCGGTGGTCACTGTCAGGCTCACATTATATATGCCTCCTATGCCGAAGGTATGGTTAGGGTTCTGGGTCAGATACTCCACACTCCCATCATTCAGGATATCCCATTGCCATCCGTTGATCACTGATGGCGCACCTACTGTGCTAAGGTCAGTAAGGGGGGTGCCCACATTCGCACACACCAGATTCGAACCGAAATCAGCCGTGGGACCTGGCATCACATCCACAGGCAGGGTCACCGTCCCCGTACACCCTGTTCCTGCCGTCACGGTCAAGGTCACATTGTAGGTGCCGTCATTGATAAACGTGAACTGCGGGTTTTGTTGGGGCGAAACGCCCAGTCCATCAAAGTTCCACGCATAGGTGGTCATCACTCCGGGCGTCAGGTCTGTGAATGTTGTGGCAGCACCCTCGCATGCCAGGGTCGAGCTGAAATTGGGCGTGGGCAGGTTTATCACCGTCACAGGTTGCATGATCTGGTCGGTGCATCCGTTGTTGGTGGTCACTGTCAGCGTCACATTGTAGTTGCCCGCTGCGGCATAGGTGTTGGTCGGGTTCTGCACGGCCGACATGTTTCCATCTCCGAATATCCAGCTCCAGCCCGTGATGTTGCCAAGGGCAACGTTGCTCTGATTGGTGAATATGGTCGGATCGCCCACACATACCGATGGGGCCGTGAATGCCGCCACGGGTATGGCGCCTGCTGTCACGGGCAGGGTCACATTGTCCGTACAGCCGGCATCGGTTATCACGGTCAGGTTCACATTGTAATTGCCGCCTGTCCCGAAGGTGTGATTGGCATTCTGGGTCACGTATTCCACCGACCCATCATCCAGTATGTCCCACTGCCATGCGTTTATCACCGATGGTGCAGCCACCGTGCTCAGATCCGTCAGCGCACTGGCCACATCGGCACAGGCCAAGGCAGAACTGAAGTCGGCCGTTGGGTTCGGCATCACATCCACTGGCAGCGTCACCGTACCGATGCACCCGTTGTTGAATGTCACGTTCAGCGTCACATTGTATGTCCCTGCCGCGGCATATTGGTGGGTCGGGTTCTGTTGGTTCGAGTTGGGGGTGCCATCTCCGAATATCCAGCTCCACGAGGTAATGGTGGCAGGCTGTGCCGTCAGGTCGGTGAACTGCGTGCTTACGCCCTGACACACCGTGGTGGCCGAGAAATTCACCACCGGAGTGGCGTTGAACTGTACGTTCACCACGTTCGAGTTGACACTCGCACAGGCATCGGTCACCACCGCCTGGAAGTACGTGGGCGCATTCACCGGACCATAGATGTAGGGCGTGGTGGTCGCCCCTGCTATGTTGGTCCACGGCCCACCTGCAGCGGGCGCACTCTGCCACTGTATGGTCGTCCCAGCGGTCTGGCCGTTCAGCGTCAGGGTGGTGGTCTGTCCCGGACACACTGTGGCCGGGGCCAACGAGGCGACTCCCGATATGGGCAGCGGCAGTATCACGATGGTCAACGTGGTCGCCAGTCCGCACTGCCCCGGGTTCGGGGTGAAATTGTAGGTGGTGGTCGCTGTGTTGTCTATGGCCGGTGACCACGTGCCCACCACACCGTCCACCGAGGTGGTCGGCAGGGGCGGTATCACCGCTCCTGAGCAATAGGGCCCCACCGGATTGAATAGGGCAGGGGTGCCGGGGTTCATTGTATAGGTGATGGTCACCAGGCCGTTCCCCGTCTGGAAACCCGCTGTGCAAGATCCTCCCGCTGCAAGACTGCTGCCTCCGCCACCGCTTCCGCCACCATAGGGTGCCGAGCTGAAACAGTCGCTGCCGCCTCCGCCTCCGCCATAATATCCGCCTCCGCCACCTCCTCCGGGCGAATTGTTGTAGCACGGGTCATTTCCTCCGTTGCCGCCTTGTCCTATGCTTCCTGCTGTACCGGCCTGACCGCTGGCTATCCACGGTGGGCCTCCGGTGCCCCCGGTTGCCTGTGTCGCGCCTCCGCCTCCTTGCCCGAACGGTGATGTGCCCGCAGTTCCGGTCGCACAGCCTCCGTTTCCTCCGGCCGCATCCTGCGTGCCGCCTCCTATGCCCCCTCCTCCGGCAGCTACCACAACACGGTTCCCCATGGCGTAGGGCGTTATCCGGATGTCCGATGCTCCGCCTCCTCCGCACGACCGGTTGGCCGTGCTGTTTGCATTCTGGCCATTGCCCCCTCCGTTAAATCCGCCTCCGGGGCAATTCCCCAGCCCGCCTACATTGATCTGCAATACCTGACCGGGCGTAACAGCCATTGTGGCCTGCACCCTGGCCCCGTTGCCGCCTCCTGCGCCTCCGCCTCCTTCTGCACCTCGCACATCCACGTTAATCGATGTCACACAGGGTGGCACCGTCCATGTCTGGGCTGCACCGGTATAGTTGAAGGTCACCGTGGTCTGGGCATACGTTGCACCCATGCTCATCACCGTGCATAACACCACAGCCAGCACCTGTCCCAGGTTTCTATGCAGCGGTGCATTGTTCATGTTCGGTTCTGTTAAGGGGTTGAAAGTAAAGAAATTCGCTTCTCTGATTAATCTGATTTTAACACCTTGCTATTTGATCACATTCACGTTGCCCACATACCGGTGCACCTCGCCTTTCACATCCATCACCTCTATCTCATACACATACACTCCTATCTGAGCCACCTTCCCCTTGTACAGGCCGTCCCAGCGCTGCATCATGTCAAACGACTCAAATAGCAGCTCTCCCCAACGGTCGTGCACTGTGGCATGGTAGGTCTTCACTCCGGTCCCCATTCCGCCCCAGGTAGGGTTGGTGGCATCATCGTTCGGGGTGAATGAGTTCGGGATGTAAAACGTGAACACCGGGTCCACCTCTATCTTGTACTGGGCCGTGTCCAGACAGCCATAGTCGGTCTCCACTATCTCCGTGATATCGTACTCCAACGTGTCGGGATAGATATGCGTGGGGTGCTGGTCACTTCCCGTCACACCGTCACCGAAACTCCAGAACCACTGTGTCACGTTGGGCGATGAATGGTCGGTGAACTTCACCCGTGGGTCAAGTATGTCCACCAGCTCACGGTCCACGGTGAACATCGCCTCCGGCTTAGGGTAGGCATACATATAATCTACAAAAGTGGTGTCGGTCACACAGCCATTGGCCGAGGTCACGGTCAGACTCACAGTGTACACCCCGAAACTCATCGGATCCATACTCCGGTCGTTATACAGGTGGGTGGGGTACTGCGATGTCACTACAGACGAACTGTCTCCGAAGGTCCATTCCCACCCGATGATGCTGTACGGAGGGGCAATAGTGCTCAGATCATTGAAATTCGCCTCAAAGGGCATGCACCCCCGCGTGGTATCAGCAGCAAAGTCGGCCACGGGCAGTGGGAATATCTCCACATTGTGGGTCACCGTGTCCTGACATCCGAATGTGGTCTCCACCGCCAGATTCACAGCATAGAACCCCGGAACCGTGAAATGGTGGACTGTATCAGCCAATGTTGAGAACGACCCATCTGCAAAATCCCAGTTCCAGGTGTCTATCGCATCCAACGGGCCGTTTTCTACCGTGGCAAGGCTGATGAACTGGGTGGTGTCATACAGGCAGTTGGCCAGATCAGGCGCAAACTCTGCCACTGGGTCGGCATGCACTGTAACCGGGCCCAGCGTCACACCGTGCGTACAGCCGTTGTTCGAGGTCACCCCCAGACTCACCGAGTACCCTCCGTAAGTGGCATACGTGTGCTGAGGGTCCTGCACCACATCACTCAGAAAATCCCCGAAATCCCAGTTCCATTGCGCAATGGTGTTGCCATTGGTCACCGTGCTCAGGTCGGTGAAGGTTGTCGCATAGGGTCGGCACACCTCATCAAAACTGAAATTGGCAACCGGTATCGGATGTATCGTGATGGTCTGGGTCTCGCTGTCCGTGCATCCGTTGTCCGATACCACATCCAGCGTGATGTTGTAATCCCCGGCCCCAGGGTAAAGTTGTCCGGCAGGCACCTGACCGCTGAAGGTGTTCGCATTGCCGAAATCCCAAGCGTATTGGGTGATGCTGCCCGATGGGATGCTGCTCGTGCTGTTGAACACTGCCGCCTCGTCCAGACACACATCAAGGAATGTGAATGATGCCGTGGGCAGCACATACACGTTCACTATTCCGGTGCTGGTGGCCGTGCATCCCTGATCGGTTGTCACTATTATATCCACCACCTGCGGGCCCGAGGTAGGGAATATCACGCTGGGGTTCTGCTGGTTCGACACCAATGGGCCGAGCGACCAGTCCCATTGCACCACGTTGCCCGATGCCACAGTGCTAAGATCCGTGAAATCTGAGTTAAAGCCCAAACAGACGGATGTTCCCGTAAAGTCGGCCACCGGTTCAGGGTGCGCCACTACGGGTATCACCACCACGTCCGTACATCCCGATTCAGTCACCACCTCCAGTTCCACCTGATAAATGTTGCCCACCGGAAAGGTGTGCGTGGCATTCTGGGTGGGGTATTCAGTGGTGCCATCGGCCCCGATGTCCCATGCCCATCCTACAATGTTCGATGGCGCATTTACCGTGCTCAGATCTGTGAAGTCCGCCACATCCTGATTGGCACACACCGAGGTGGCCGTGAATGCTGCGGTTGGATTCGGGTACACGATCACCGGATACGTCACGGCATCCACACATCCGCCCAACGAGGTCACCGTAAGGGTCACGTTATAGGTCCCGTCTGTGTTGAATGCAAACTGCGGGTTCTGTTGCGCTGATGCTCCCTGACCGTCAAAGTCCCATGCCCATGCGGCCACACCGGCCACATCAGTGCTCAGGTCAGTGAAAGGGGTCGGTACCCCATCGCACCCCTGGGTGAATGAGAAATCGGGGGTGGGCAGGTCGGTCACAAAGGCCTGTTCGGTCACCGTTCCTGTGCAGCCGTTGTCGGTGGTCACGGTCAAGGTCACATTATAGGTGTTCGCTGCGGCATACGTGTTCGTTGGGTTCTGCGTGGCGGCCACGTTACCGTCACCGAAATCCCACGACCAACCCGTCACATTGCCGCTCGCCACCGTGCTCTGGTCTGTGAACTGGTTGGTCGCACCTATGCACACGGTCGTGGCACTGAAGTCTGCCACTGGCAGGGGTGCTGCATCCACCGGCAGGGCCACCGACCCCGTGCAGCCCGCATCGGTGGTCACCGTCAGCCCTACGGTGTAGGTGCCGCCCGTCCCGAAACTGTGCGAGGCGTTCTGGCTGTTGTACTCCACCGACCCGTTGTTCTGTATGTCCCACGCCCATTGGTTCACCACCGATGGTGCTGCCACCGTGCTCAGGTCCGTGAGCGCACTGTTCGCATCGGCACAGGCCAGCGCGAAACTGAAATCGGCCACAGGCATAGGCATCACCGTCACGGGCAGTGTCACGGTATTGATGCATCCCGAAGTGAACGTCACCGTCAAGGTGGCATTGTAAGTGCCTGCGGCCGCATACTGGTGGCTCGGGTTCTGCGTGGCCCCGAAGGCCGTTGCATCGCCATAGTCCCACTGCCAACCCGTGATGGTGCCTGGCAGCGCGGTCTGGTCCGTGAACTGGGTCGCCACATTCGCACAGGCCTGCGTGGATGTGAAATCCGGTAAGGGCGGAATGATCAGCTGTACGCTCACCGTATTCGAGTTCACCCCGATGCACGCATTCGACACCACCGCCTGGAAATAGGTGTCAGCCGTTACCGGGCCATAGGTGTAGTTGGCCGTTGTGGCCCCGGCTATGTCTGTCCAAGGGCCTCCGGGCGCTGCGGCACTCTGCCACTGTATGGTGCCCGTGTAACCCACAAGGCTCAGGTTGGTGTTGTCGCCCGTGCATACCTGTGTCGGTGCTATGCTCGCCACGCCCGGCACAGGCGGTGGGTCTATGCCCACGGTCACATCTGCCGTGGTGGTGCTTGTCGCTGCCCCGCACGATCCGTTCGATGTAACAGTAACCGTGTACGTGGTAGGTACCACCGGACACACATTGGCAACAGCTCCGTTACCTCCCGCTGGAGACCACGAATACGTGTAATTGCCGCATCCTCCCGCAGGCGTGGCCGTAAGGTTGGTGCACCCTCCCGCACATACATTGGGTGGTGTTGCGCTCGCGGTCGCGCTCAGCGGTGCAGCCACCCCGGGCACGGTCACATTGAACGTACCTGTATACGGTCCACTGCCCTGACCATGGCTGGTGTTTGTCTCGCGGGCCCGCCATTTCAGCTGCGTACCCGGGCACCATTGGGTAAGGTCTATATTGACTGTCTGATAGGCGATTGAAAGCGAGTTTGTTGTGCTCGGACCTCCTCCACCATTTTTACAAATGATGTTCGAGGTGAAGTTGGGTGCTCCCGTAAAACTCGCATTGGCACATACCACTTCAATATCGACCCTGTAACAGCAGTTCCAGCCTGTATTGCTTGTAAAATTGAGTTGGAGGTTAGTGCCCACCACGTTCGATGATACTCCCAGAGCACTCCATGGGCTACAGGCCTCCGCCACCATCGGTACGATGGCCATGGGCACTGAGATGATCAAGAGAAACAGAAGCCGGAGTATGGGTTGGGGCATCGGCTGGCGGGTGAGCGACTGTATGACGCAAAGTTGATCAATTCGGTTGCTTCTACCAACACGATATGTTGCACAGCGCCTTTCAGTTATTCATTGATTTTCTAGCCTAAAAGAAGAACGCCACCGGGAGGCCGTGGCTCCGGTGGCGTCTACGTGTTCCGGGGCGCATCGGCCCCGCTATGTGCTGATATTCAGTTCACCGAGGCGGTCAGTCCTGCCGGGGCCGTCTTTGCAAAGGTCGGCACTTCGCCCGTCATCGACTTCAGGAAGGCCACAATGTTGGCCGCCTCAGCGTCACTCAAGGTGTAATTCAGGTTCACTTTGGCCATGATGGTCACCGCCTCCTTCAGGTCGGCCACACTTCCATCGTGGAAATAGGGTCCCGTCTCAGCCACATTGCGCAGCGATGGCGTCTTGAACATGTATAGCTGTGTGCTGTCGCCTTTAAGGGCCGCCACACCCTTGTCTATCTTGGTGCTCTTGGTGTATTCCCAGTAGTTGGCATGCACCCCGAACTTCTGCATCATCTTGCCGCCCACCAGCTCTCCGCTGTGGCAGGCCGTGCATCCGGTACCTATGAAACTCGCCATCCCTTTTTTCTCTTCCAATGTCAGGGCGCTCTTGTCTCCGGCCAGGTACTTGTCAAACCTCGATGGGGTGGTCAGTGTCCTTTCGAATGCCGCAATGGCTGTGCGCAGGTTGGTGTACGTCAGCGCGTCCTTGTCGGCAGGATAGGCCGCCTTGAACATTTCCACATACATCGGCACGCCCTTCAGGCGGTCCATCAGGAACTTCTCGTTCGGTATGTTCATCTCCACCGGGTTCAGGATCGGCATACCGGCCTGCTCCTCCACATCCTTCGCACGGCCGTCCCAGAACTGCACACTGTGCAGAAAGGCGTTGAGCACCGTGGGCGAATTCCGGTCCCCGTTCTGGCCAAGGTCCCCGGCCGATGTCGCCTTATTGTCTACCCCGAATGTGGCCAGGTTGTGGCACGTGTTGCAGCTCTGGGTCTCATTCTTTGACAGCCTTGGGTCAAAATACAGGGCATGGCCCAGCTTCACCTTCGGGTCATTCTCGGCCCCGGCAGCCACGGCCGGCAGCGTACCGAACATTGCCAACTTGGGGGCAAGGTCCATGTCGTAGCGGGCATTCTCTTTGGCGGTCGGGTCCTCAGCAGGCTTCTGCTCACCGCAGCTCATCAGGCTCATTGTGCCGCCCACAAGGGCCGCCATGGTCAGGTAGGACAGGTTCCGGTTCATGGTAGGGTTTTTTTTCTGTGGCCGCAAATTTCAGCAATTCCTTCACCTGTTGTGTGACATCGGTCGGCCGGTGCCTATCACCCCCATTCTGCAATTGCATCACACGCTATCATTCAAAGACCTAAAGGAGAAATTCAATCTTTTTCAGTGTTTCCAATGAATTCAGTGTTTCAGTGATTCCCCGCCAGTACCGTAACAATTAGTTCTGGGCGGGAGTGGCAATACTCCAAATTCAGTGCTTTCAGTGTATTCAGTGATTCAGTGGCTAAAAAAAAAGTTCCATTAGCCATATCATGTTTCTTTTATTTTCATAAAAATCCATTGTTTCAGGCTATCCATCAATCTCATCAATGCGCAATTACAATCAAGAGAACCCTTGTCTTAATCTGCGAATCTGCGGCAATCTTATTATTGATTATTTTCATAAAATTCATTGCTATTAGTGCATTCAGTGCATACGAGGTTTCCCTGCCCGTATCAGAACAATTAGTTCCGGACTGAAGTGGCCATTCCGTTTTTCCAGTGATTTCAAAATATTCAGCGCTTTCAGTGTTTCAGTGGCTAAAAAGTTGTTTTGAGCGTATTCAATGCACACAGTGTATTCATCATATTCAGTGCTTCCCTGCCCTCACCAGAACCGTACCTTCAAGCAGGCCCAATCCCCAATACCCAATCCCCAATCCCCAATCCCCAATCAGCAATCCACAATCAGCAATCACCAATCAGCAATCACCAATCCCACACTCACCGGCCCATCGCCCACTTCCACATCCCTTACCACATCCTCTCCGCCCTCCGTGCGCACCGTCAGCCTGTACCGGCCCTTGCGCACACCCGTGTAAGCAAACAGTCCGTCCAGGTCAGTCCTTCCCTCTATCGCTATCCCATACAGGCCCGTGGGCAGTTGCCTTTGCAGCAGCAGTAGCGCATACACCACCGGTTTCCCGTCAGTGGCCCGAATCACCGCACCGTGCACTCTGTGCCTCCGCACATGGTGGCGTATCAGGCGCATCAGCGCCACAAACGTGAACTCAAGCCGCACCGCAGGCCAGTCCCTAAAGAAGTTTCTGCCGTCCGTGCACATCCGCATCACCTGTCTGAACAGCTCATTGCTCAGCTTCAGTTTCGCATCGCCACCCGTGCGTGCATCCTTCTCCGCCTGCCTGAATTCCGTGAGCCGTATTCCCAGTTCGGCTGCTAACCCGGCAAATTCCTCCTCAAAATTCTCCACCATTCCCCCTTCGGTCAGTTGTTCCCTGTGCTGCCTTATGTACTCGCCACCATCCGACATCAGTGCCACCACCTGTGGCCATTCATCGTTCTGTGCCCGGGCGTAGTGCGACTTTCCCGCCTGCTTCAGCCTTGCCTTCAGCACCATGTGATCGCTCGCATCGCGTATGTATGTGGCCAACTGCTTCCATATCACCAGACACTCCACCGCGGTTGCCCCCAGTTTGATGCGCGCCACTGCGTGCCGTGCCGTCCTTATCTCCTCGGTTGGCATCTGTTCCGCCTGTCGCACCAGCTCTCTCAGCTGCGCACCTGTGTCATCGGTGTACTTCGTGCTCTTTGCCTTGAATCGCTCCTTGTGCCTGTCATAGTTCCCCGCCAGTATCCACCCCAGCATATACAGATCCGACTGACTGCAATTGTATCGTGCCTTGGGCCGCGGTTCGTTCAGGGTTGTCATGGCTTCCGTTCCGTAGTTCGGTCCATGCAACGCACACCCGCCCGGGTTTATTGCCTTGTTTTTCGGGTCAATATGTTTGTATGCCTTTTACACTCATTCCGCTGCATCTATCTCATATCTTGGCTTTTCTTTTCTTTCTCAATCTCCAAATTCGATTTCTAAAAGCCTCTGATCTTCTACGATACTGATATGATCGCTTCCTTTCCATCAAACACATATTACAAGGTTAAAGTCATTCCTTTTCTTTTTTCAGTCTCTTCACTTATAAGTCTGGTCATGGGTTTCAAGATGAATATGCTCGGACTCTGAGCTACCATATCAGGTCTCTCATTACCTGTCATACGTTTCTGAATCAATGTCAACAGCTACGTACTTCACATCCCTTTCAACTCAATATTCAGATTTATCCCGATTCCCTTCCCACTTGGTCTCACATCGTCAGAATCATTTCTCGTTCTGATAATAATGGCCGTGCTTCCTGGGCCACGACCTTTCTTTCGGTTCAGAACCCTTTCAGTCATTGACTGAGGTACTCTGGCTTGAAACCGTTTTTGCCATAAGTATATCACTGACCTATTCGGCCAGAACAGCCCGGGTTCAATTGGGCCCTGATCACCCCACCTTCACTTGCAGCGTGATGTAGAACGTGCGGCCATCGCTGGGGATGATGCCGGGGCCGGGATAGCCGGTGGCCCTGCGGGTGAAGTAGCGCGCATCGATCAGGTTATCGATGCCCACCCTTATGGCCAAGCGCCTGTAGGCGTAGCCGAAGTTGAGGTCGATGACCTGATAGGCCGGAATGATGCCGTTGACCCCATTGGGTGTGGACAGGGCGTTGGTGGCATCGGTGTACTGCGCTGCGGTATGATTGAACTGGAGGGCGAGGTATGCCGCGCGATAGGAGAGGGTGATGCCGGTGCGGGCAATGATGGCGGGGGTGAGCTCGACCTGGTTGCCGCCCACGGCCTCCTTGCCCCCGCTGAGGTAGCGCGACCATGTGTAGGCCACGTTGGCCATAAGGCGCAGGCTGAGGTTGGAGGTGGCATCGAAGAGGCGCACGGCATCGACCTCGACCATGGATTCGATGCCCAGTGTGCGGGCATCGGCCACGTTGGTGCGCAGGCGGTAGACGGTATAGAGCTCGGGATCGGTGCGCTGTATGAAGCCGATGCGGCCGTAGTTCATGAGGCAGTAGAGGGTGGCATCGTAGGTGAGCCAGTTGCGCACGGTGCCACGCACCCCGAGGTCGGCATTGAACCCGGTCTCGTCTTTCATGCCCGGATCCACGCGGTAGCTGGGATTGGCTGTCCACAGATCGGTGAAGTTGATGGGCCGGTAGTTCTGCGAGATGTTGGCATACACCTCGACCCCTTTTCGTGGTCGGGCCGATAGGCCGAGCCCGAACAGTGGGAACACGCGGTTGCGCCTATCGGTGCCTGTGGTGACGCTATCGCGCAGTATGTTGCCTGCCAGGTCGCGGTAGAGCCGATGGCTCTCGCCCTTCATGCCCGTGCTGATGTATTCGACCCGCACCCCGGGCGTTATGCTGAGCCACTCCTTTACATTGAAGATGTGCTCAGCGAACCACGCCACATTATGGCTCGGGTGCTCGCCCACCGAACGGTCCACATCATCTCTGCTGAGCAATGTGAGGTCGGCATCGGCACCCGCTGTGCCGGCACCCTGCGTGTTGACGGTGCGGCCCACGTATACCCGCACTCCCGTGAGCATCACCCAAGGGCGCTGCCTCACGTTGTACCGGTGCAGCACCCGCGCCTCGGCCCCCAGGTTGGCAAACTCACCCCTGATGAGATTCCGCAGTTTCGCATAGGCCGGTGCACCGGCATTGCCGATAGGATCGGATTGCGATGGCGGACCCAGATACCCGATGGCCTGCCGCTGGGCCAGCAACCCGAATATCCTTACATCGGCCAATGTGCGGTCGGTAAAGCGGTGCTCCATGCCCACACTGGCAAGGTTCCAATCGACCTTGAACCAGTTGCGGTCGCGCAGGCTCTGCTGCGCATCGGCTGCAAACTGCGCATCGGTGAGGCCGCCCGCCTGTTGCGCCAGATAGCCCATGCGCGTGTACTCTGCCCGCACCACTGTCCTTTTCCAACCGTACTCGAGCCTCGATGCGGCCGTGTATTGCATGAACCGGCTGTTGCAGCGCCAACAGTCGCCCTGTCGGTATTGTGCATAGGTGTAATGGTTCAGGCCCTTGACCTGCCCGCCCACACCCACAAAACCGTTGAAGAACCCGTAACTCCCCGATGTAAGGGCGGTCTCTACCGCCATCGGTACGGTGTCGGTACCGCGTTTCATCACAAAATTCACCAACCCACCGAACTGTGGCCCGAACTGCAACGAGGCCGCCCCACGTACTATCTCCACCCTGTCTATGGCCTGCATGGGTGGCGAGTAATACGATTCGGGGTAACCCAGCGCATCGGCCGCTATGTCATAACCGTTCTGCCGCGTGTTGAAACTCTCGTTTCGGCTCGGACTCAGGCCGCGGCCGCCCACGCCTATCTGCAGTCCACCGCAATCACTCTCCCATATGTTGAGCCCCGCCACGCGAGCAAATGCCTGCCTTGCGCTGTTGGTGGCCAGGTTGGCGTTGCTGCTGCTCAGGTTCACCACCTCGGTCTTGCGCCCCGCATACACGGCTGTCCCCTCTACTGGCAGCAGCCTGGTCAGTGCAAAGGGCTCATCTCTTTTCGCTGTCACTGTCACATCGGCCATCTTCACCGCCAAAGGGCGCAACACGAAATCGAGTGTCAGCTCTCCGTTCTTCGGGTCAATGGTGCGCTTTTCGGTGCCATGGCCCAGCATGAAACAGATCACGGTCTTAGGCCCGGGCCGCAGATTCTTGAACTGATAACGGCCCTGTTCATCCGTATGCAGACTCTCAGTCCTCCCTTCCAGATGCACTGTCACCCCATACATCGGGGTGCCGGTGGTATCGGTCACAGTGCCGCGCACCGTCACCTGTGCCGCGACATCCATCGCCACACACATTATAAGGGATATGGATATGATCAGTCGTACCACGGCATCAGCCACCAGCGTTCACCCCATCCATCCTCTATCTCCGTCAGGTCCACATCTGGGCGCACATAGGGTCGGCTCCTGCGCCCGTTCAGCGTCACCTGCACATCGGCCGTCACCACAGGGTCATTCACCCCCTCCATCCTGAACTTATCCTCAATGATCCGCGCAAACTGCAATATCAGGTCGGGCTGTGTGGCCATGAACTTCTCCTGCACCGGGGTCAGGTATTGGCGGTTGTTCACCTCCCACGTGCGGCCGGTCTCAGGGTCTTTCACCGTGAACAGTGCCAAACCTTCCTTCTCCATCAGCATCACCCTCCAAGAGAAACGAAAGCCCTGCTCGTGCCAAAACAGGTTGCCGCTATATATCATGTGCCTCATCGGCATCATCACCTGAATGGCGAAATAGAGCGTGAGGAGCACCAGCGTGACATGATTCCAAATAGTGCGGCCAATTTCCTTCGGGGATGAAGGCATCGCCTGCGCATTGTCATTATTCGGGTTGATGAATGACGGGAACAGCCGGCCCCAGAACCTGTTGTGCCACCCAGCCGGGAAGAACACCGTGGTGAGCAGTATCATGACCATAGGGAACACCCCGATGGGGAACAGCGCCCCTGTGACCAGGTGAAATCCCACAACGGCCGCATAGGCGATCAGTACCGTGCCTTTACGGTATAAGAGGAATGGCACCAACAGGTCATAAATCGCCCCGGCCCATGAGAAGAGGTAGGCACTGGCCTTGTATTTCAACGCCCAACCTATTATCGGCATTCCGGCACGCGGGGGCAGCCAGATGCTGAGCGGTTGGGCCCGCAACATCCAGTCGGGGCTCAGCTTGGCCAGCCCTGCAAAGAAGTACACGATGCCCAGCTGCAATTTGAAAATGCCTGCACACCAGGCCGGTACCTGCACGGCTCGGATGCTGGGCCAGATGATACAATCAACAGAAAGGGCCCTGTTGGCAGGGACCATGATCATAAGGAATGATGCAAGACTGATGAAGTAGTAATGGTTGAGGTAAGTGGTCACATCAATCAGCTCGACATAGGTGAATACGAGGAAGAAGGTCAAAGCCGAGGCGCGGTACAACAGCCCGATGGCCATGAACAGTGCGGCCATCGCCATGGTGCCGTACATCCAGTAAAGGGTATCGCCCGGAGGCACTTTCACCCAGTCAAAACCAAAGTAGGTGAAATGGTACTGCGGACTGATATACAGCTGATCTATCCATCCTTTGGCCCAGAAACGCACACTGGCCAGCAGCATGGCCAGCCCGAACAGCACCCGCAGACTCACCAGCGGGGCAATGTCAACAGCACGGAAGGCCGCAGTGTGGAGCTTTGACCACATCAGCCGTCAGCCACCTTAGCCTTTGGTTGGCCACAGGCCGTTGGGACCCGGCCACCAACCGACTCAATCGCCATCGGTATCCTGATAGCTGATGCGCACACCGAGTGCCGATGGCATCTCGCTCTTCAAAAGCGGGACAAGCTGCTGCAGCTCATCATGTGCAGCCTCCACCACGGGCTTATTGGTTACAATGGTCGCATCTAGCGGGTCGGGCACCTGTTCCATCGCATCTATAATGGCCTGGAAACGTTCGTCTATGGCATCGGCCAGCAGCCCATCGGCATCCTCACCGGCACGCAGGCACAGCAGGTACTCGTACAGGCCCGGCCCATCATTGGCACCCGTTCCGTTATAGACATCCCGTAGGGCGACCATGTGCGCCTTGGCCGCCAACATGCTGTTGCGGCTGTGGTAGAGTTCCACCTTGGCAGGCAGGACCACGCCCCCGTTGTATTTGCCCAGCGGTACCTTGAACCCGTAGTTCTTCGTGGTCTCAAAGTCAAGATTCAGTTCGTTGACCAGCAATGCTATGGGGCTGCCATCGGCCACTCCGGTGGTGTTTACAAACGTCTCTCGATACGCATCCCAACCATTGCGTATCTCAGTGCTGCGGTCCAGTATTTCTTGGGTCAATGCCAAAAGGTACTGGCCCCTTGCAGGGTCGGCATAGAGTGCAGCGGCCTGGGTCGAATTGCTGCCGATGGGTCCGAAAATGAGATAGGCGATGGCATTCAGGCCCGCTTCATCATCAGCTATTGCTGCCACCGCAGTGGTACCGGCAGTTATGTTCGCCTCTATGCCTGCCGTATCGGTAGGGTAGGTGTTGAACCGGTTGCGGAACGGCATCCCGTTCACCACGCCCGGCCCGAACCCATATATGCTCGCACGCTTGTACGCAGTGACAAACGCCCCGAACGACACCTGCACTTCCACCATCATGTCGGGGCTCGGGGCATTCACAAACGCTTGGGCCACCCCGTTCAGGAAAATGGCACCTATGCGCATCTGTTCAAGGTTGGGCACTATCAGGCTGTCGGCATAATAGGCCAACATGGCCTTTTGGTCAAAGTCGCACTGCACCGTTGGGTCGGGGTCGGTGTCGCACGCTGTGATGCAGAATGCACAAGGAAGAATGAATAGGAACAGATTTCGCATGAGAGGTTTTTTCACTTGATGGTGCCTGCCGGATAGGCGGCCTGTATCAGCGCAATGGCGTTATCAATGTCAGTATCGGTCACGGTGTAAAGGTCAGTCTGCAGCCCTATCACACCAAGGGCATCCTGTATCTTGGTGTAATTGTGCAGGGGCGCGAATTTGCCATTTCCTCCGCTGAAATGATACTTCATTGCGAGCATGAAACCGATGGCCTCAGATAGGCGGTGATTGCGCTTGTAAAGCACCACCCCGGTGCTGTTCTTGCTCTTGCGCAGGTAGTCTACAGCCGATGTGCCTGCCACCACCGACCACTTCTGCATGATGGCAGCAATGGCCTCATCGCGGTCGGCCAGTTCTTTGGCGCTTATGGCCGCGCGGCCTTTGCGGAACGACTCCATCAGATCCTCACCTATCCCGGTATACAACGAGTCGCTGTTACGGCTCGAAATGTACTCGCCCCAGTGGCGGGCCTCATCAGTGGTCAGCACCGATGGGTAATCGATAGGCAGGCCGAGGTAGCCGAACGCCTCATCGAAGTAGTGCTCCATCAGGGTGTAACGGCCCAACGTGTCGAGGTCGTCATTGCCCGTGGTGCCCATACGGTCGGCACTCAGATACACCTCCATGGCCTGATAGTAGAAACATGCGCCCATCACCGATTTCAGGATCACCTCCGAGAGGTCGGTACCCTTGGCATTGACCAGATATCCGCTGCCTGTGGTGGTGCTGCCTGTGGTGAGCACTCCGGGCACCCCGGCCGATGCCTCCTGGCCTGTGTTCTGGCTCACCATCGCTATCTCATCGAGCAGACCGATGATCATGGTCGTATCGGCCGCAAAGCATTTTGATTGGATGTCTTTTGTGAAAGTGCGGCCCACGTATGGCGAATTGCGATTGGCAAACATGTCGCGCAGGGTGGTCGCACTCAGGCTGCCCGCACCAATCACGTTGGCGGCTTTCATGTATTCTTCCATCAGCCCCAACTGATCAAGCCTTTGGGTCTGTCCTTCAAAATTCACGGTGCTCACACCATCGCGTTCAAACGAGTAGGTATCGGGCACGGCATAGCTGGGGTCAATGGGGTCTTCATCTGTATCGCAGGCTGTGAAGCCGATGGCGATGGCCGCAAAAAGGTAGGGGGCGAGGTGTTGTCTCATTTTATTTAGAATGATTCTGATCTGGCCGCAAAGCAACCGCCCGCCCTTCTGCTGGGCAATACCTCGTTGGGGGTATTGACAGGTCAGATCAGCTGACCCCTGTCAGTCCTTTCTATTTCAAAACTCATCAGGTCGGTGGCCAGTTCCGTGGCTGGGAATATGCCACGGGCCTCTTCAAGATGCGGTCTCAGATCGGTATAGCGCGATGAGAAATGCCCGATCAGCAGCCTTTTCGCGCCAATGGAAAGGGCACACCTTGCGGCATCGGATGCGGTGCTGTGGTGCGTGCTCTCGGCCCGGTCCCTCATATCGTCTAAAAAAGTGGCCTCGTGATACAGCAGCTCGCAGCCGTGGCAAATGGCGGGCAGTTGCACCGGCCGTGTGTCGGTGGCATACACATATCTGCGCGGGGTGGGTGGGGCGTGTGTCAGGTCATCGTTCTTCAGTATCTGGCCGTTGGGCAGCGTCACATCCAGCCCGTTGCGTAGGTCAAGGTACTGGTATGGCACCAGTCCGAGCGGCAGCACTTTCTCTTTGATGATGTTGCGCAGCCTCGGCCGCTCGCTGAACATGAATCCGTGGCACGCAATGCGGTGATTGAGCGGAATGGCCTCCACGCTGACCGTCTCATCCATGTAGCATTCGCCTATCGTGGTGGAAGTGAAATGCACCGTGAAACTCAGATCCGACCCCATTCCATCAAAATGCACCTTGACTAGCTGTTCCAGTCCTTCGGGTCCGATGATACGGAGCGGCTTTCGCCTGCCCGACAGTTCCATGCTCCACAGCAGGCCCACAAGGCCCAGGTAGTGGTCGCCATGCAGATGGCTGATGAAAATGGCCCGCAGCTTGGCGGTCCACATGCCGTATCTGCGCAATTGCACCTGCGTGCCCTCGCCACAGTCTATCAGGTAATGCGCATGATCAAACTGCAACAGTTGCGCAGTGGCACCCCTTTCGGGCAGGGGCATGGCCGATCCGGAGCCGAGTATGGTGAGGCGCATGGCGGCAAAGGTGACCATTGCCGCCTGTTTCTCAAATCATGCCGCCATTGCACTTACGCTCCATTCCAGTTCAACCTCAATGGCGCGGGGTGGCATGTATTTCTCTCGGTCAATGCGCGAAACCGTCACCCTATAAGGCACTCCGTTGGCTTGGAGCTCCAGGATGCGCTGCGAGAGCCGGCTGTCAAGCAGGCCCAGATGATACGGCCCATACATGACATGATGGAACATGAACCGGCCCTCGCCACCCGTTACCGGCAGCAGACTCAGCACACAGCCGCTCCGCAGGTGGTGGTATGTGTGGGCCAGGTCGCTGCTATCGGTGCCTCCTATCAGGGCAAAAAGGCTCTCCGAGTGTACCCTTGGCAGCGGGGCGGGTCGGTTTGAAAGAAAGGTGATCTGCATGGTTCTCATGTTTTTTTCGGGGTGAGTGATCATTGATCAGGCGGCCATCATGCGTTGTTCCTCAAGCTCGGCCACACGGCCATCGGTCACGGTGGCCAGCCACATGGGCACCTGTGGGCAACGGGCCATCTGCTCCAGACTCAGTGCGTTGATCAGTGCAGACAGGTCGGCATACACCATGGGCCGCATCTCTGCATGGATGTGGCGCGGGGTCAGGTCGGCCCACTCGTGCAGGTCCTCGTGCCATACGCTGCGGGCCAGCAGCCCCTCGGCACTCAGGTAGCGTGTGGTGGCCGCCCAGGCCGATGCCATTGACTCGTACACCGGATAACTCTCGGCATGTTCGCTCAGCGGACGCGAAAAGTCGATCAGGTCGCTCACTTCCACATATTTCACGTCCCCTTCGGGGGTCGTCACCCTGAATATCCTGCGGCTGCATTCATTCAGGGTAAGTTCGAGCATCAGCTCAGCGGTGTTGCGAAGGGTGGTTTCCATGGTGCTTTGTGGTCTTTGTCAGTTTTGATGGCACAAAGGCATTCAGGCACACCGTAACCTATTTACGGTTTGCTCCGAGGATGAAATTTTTTTTTCGGGCCGAAATGGAGGATTCAATAGGGTGAATGACCCCCATCAACCCATGGCCAGAGCCAACGGGTACATTCGCGGCATGAAGCGCAAGGTGGCGGTCATCGGTGCCGGATTTGCTGGGCTGGCCGCAGCGGCCTATGCGGCTAAGGCCGGATTCGATGTTTCGGTGTACGAAAAGAACCACGGCTCCGGTGGGCGCGGCCGCAAGTACGAGGCCGATGGATTCACTTTCGACATGGGCCCCAGCTGGTATTGGATGCCCGATGTGTTCGAGGATTTCTTCCGCGCGTTCGGCCACACCACATCCGATTTCTACCACCTCAAGCGCCTCGACCCCTCATACCGCGTCTATTTCAGCGATGGCAGCCATGTTGACCTCCCGGCCTATATGGAGCAGTACCTCGCTCTGGTTGAGAGCATGGAGCGCGGTGCGGCCGACAAGATGCGCAGGTTCCTGAAGGAGGCCGAGTACAAGTACAACATCGGCATGGGCGATTTTGTGAACCGCCCAGGCCTTTCATGGCTCGAATTCGCTGACCCGCGACTGCTCCCAGCTGTGTTTCGCCTGCACATGTTCAGTTCCATGAGCACCTATATCAGGAAGCATTTCAAGGACGAACGGTTGGTGCGCATACTCGAATTTCCGGTCATCTTCCTCGGGGCCAAACCTGCGCAGACCCCTGCCATGTACAGCCTGATGAACTATGCCGATATCGCTCTTGGCACATGGTACCCCATGGGCGGTATGTGGCGCATAGCCGAAGCCATGGAGCAGGTATGCCGCCAGCAGGGTGTGCAGTTCCATTTCAACAGCCCTGTTTCATCCATTATCATTAAGAATAAAAAAGCCGCAGGACTTACGCTCAATGGTGTGAACGTGCAGGCCGATGCTGTGATAGCCGCAGCTGATTACCACCACGTGGAGCAGAACCTGCTGCCACGCGAGTTGCGGAATTATGATGAGCATTATTGGGCCACGAGACGGATGTCGCCCTCGTGCCTGCTTTATTATGTAGGGGTGAACAGGAGGATTGATGGCCTGTTGCACCACACACTGTTCTTTGACCGCGACATGGACGCGCATATGGCCGAGATCTACGACCACCCCCAGTGGCCCACCGAGCCGCTGTTCTACGTATCGGCACCTGGCAAGACAGACCCCAACGTGGCACCCGATGGGTACGAGAACCTGTTCATCCTTATTCCCATTGCCACCGACCTTGACGATACCCAAGAGGTGCGCGACCGCTATTTCAATTTAGTAATGCAGCGCTTGGAGCAGCGCACCGGCCAGAGCATCAGGCCGCATGTGGTTTACTCTAGGGCCTATGCGCACCGCGAATTCATGTCCGATTACAATGCTTTTGGCGGCAATGCGTTCGGATTGGCCAATACTCTCGCGCAGACCGCCATTCTCAAACCATCCATGCGCAGCAAGCACGTCTCTGATCTTTTCTTTGCAGGCCAATTGACTACCCCGGGTCCGGGTGTTCCCCCAAGCCTGATATCTGGCCGCCTTGCTGCTCAACAGGTGGCACAGACGTTAGGTTGACACACGGTCACAGTGCATTGATGAACGCGAACGGCAAATACCTTTTCGACCTGGCATCAGACCGGGTTAGTCGTGCGTTCACACGCACCTATAGTACGTCTTTCTCATTGGCCATAAGGTGTCTGCATAATGATCTGCACCGCCCCATCCACGCCATTTACGGTTACGTGCGCCTGGCCGATGAGGTGGTCGACTCGCTCCATGATTTTCCAAAGAAAGAACTGCTTGAGCGGTTGCGGGCCGATACCAGAGAGGCGATAAGCGCCCGTATCAGCCTCAACCCGGTCCTGAATAGTTTTCAATGGGCCGTTAATACCTATAAGATTGATTGGGAGTTGATCGATGAGTTCCTCAGCAGTATGCAGATGGATCTGGAGCCCGCCAAATTTGACCGCGAGCGGTTCGATAAGTACATCCTCGGATCGGCCGAGGTTGTGGGCCTCATGTGTCTGCGTGTTTTCTGCAATGGCGATGATGCCGAGTATCAGCGCCTTAAAGGTCCGGCCATGCGCCTGGGATCCGCATTTCAGAAGGTCAATTTTCTGCGCGACCTGCGTGCCGACCACTTCGACCTTGGCCGCACGTATTTCCCCGAAGTGGATGTGAGCAATTTCTCTGAAGCGATGAAGAAGCAGTTGGAGGCCGACATGCGCATCGATTTCGAAGAGGGGCTCAAAGGAATCGGCATGCTGCCACGTAAGGCGCGTTTCGGGGTATACCTGGCCTATGTGTATTACTGGACGCTGTTCAAGAAGATAACAGCCACACCCGCCACTGAGCTGGTAAGCAGGCGCATACGTATCTCCAATCCGCTGAAGATGGCCCTGCTGGCCCGCTCGGCCGTGCGTTACCGTCTCAACCTGATGTGATGATGGCCCTTTGGCGCACCATGCTTTTGGCAGCCTTGCTCGGCCTGATGCAGGTGGCTGCCATGGCACAGCAATCGGCCCTACTGAACGACCTGAGGCACAGCATTGGCGAGGTGTTCGTAAGCGACAGCCTCTGTTACCGTTTTGAGAAGCGCGTTGAGAAAGCAGATGTGAGCCACGACAACACCCTTCTGGGCTATAAGGGCGCTGTGTGGATGGCCAAGGCCCGCCATGCTGCCAACCCCATGCACAAACTCAGTTATTTCAACGAGGGCAAGGGATGGTTAGAGGCTGCCTTGGCCAAGGAACCCGATAATGTGGAGCTGCGTTTCCTGCGTCTTACCATACAGGTTAATGTGCCGGGCCTGTTGGGCTACAGCGACAAGAAGAAATCGGACCTGGCTTTTGTCGAATCGCGCATTCCCACCCTCAAGATCCCGGAACTGCGTACGCGCATGACCAATTTCATAGCCAAGGCCCGCGAACAAGGAAAGCTATGATCCAAGTGCTGATAAATATTGGATGGATCGTGGCCGCGTTCTGGTTCATGGAGTTCGTGGCGTGGTTCACGCACAAGTATGTGATGCACACCTTCGGGTGGTTTCTACATGTCGATCACCATCAACCCACTGGCAGGCCATACCAGCGCAACGACCTGTTTGCGCTTGTTTTTGCAATTCCCAGTTGGTTGTGCATGATGTTCGGCATCATGGCCGGGTGCGATTTCCGGCTCTACATTGGCATCGGTATCCTCATCTACGGCATCGCATATTTCGTGGTGCACGAGGCCATCATTCACAACCGTTGGGGTTGGCGCAACAAGATCCGTGGCCGCTATCTGCAAGGGTTGGCACGTGCGCATTTCGCCCATCACAGACACCATGGAAAAGAGGATGGCGAGTGTTTCGGCATGTTGGTGGTACCGTTCAGGTTCTTCCGTCCGGCTAAGGATTGAAGGATCTAAGAGGATTGTTTATCAGCCAGAGAGACCCAGCGATCAAGGAAGGAAGGTAATTTCGGTATCAATTCTCTGGGTTCTTTGTTCCTGCGATGCTTCGGATTTTCTTGAGTTCAATCTGACACAGATAATCCTACTTGGAATTCACCTACCTCCTTGTCAATCTGCTCTCGGTGGGGGTGCCGCTGGCCTGCTCATTCGAGAGTAAAGTCCATTTTGTGGGCCGATGGAAGGCCCTTTTCCCCGCCATGATCGTTGTGGCAGCGGCCTTCATCGTTTGGGATTCACTTTTCACCCGTTTGGGTGTGTGGGGGTTCAGCCACATTTATACCGTGGGGCCTAGAGTGGCCGGACTGCCCGTGGAGGAACTGCTCTTTTTCTTTGCCATTCCATATTGCTGTGTGTTCACATATGAAGTGCTCAACAGGTTTGTCACATGGCAACCTTCTGATGCACTTACCCGCACCATTTTCTGGATTATGGCTGTAGCACTGGCGGTCGTGGCCATCATGAACACCGCACGTCTTTACTCCTTTTGGACAGCCATCCTTACCGCACTATTCATCGTCATTCACCTCCTGTGGCTCAAAGCCGCCTGGTTGCCGCATTTCCTGAGGGCGTATGCGGTCATCCTCATCCCTTTCCTCATTGTCAATGGCATCCTGACAGGCACCTGTCTGTCCGAACCCGTGGTATGGTACGACAACGCCCACAATCTCGGCCTGCGCATACTCACCATCCCGGTTGAGGATGTCTTTTACGGCATGTTGCTCATCGGTCTAAACATCTCGGTGTACGAATGGCTCAAAGGCCGCTGAACATCGGGCTGCAGACCTGGGGCAGCGATGGCGACATATTGCCTTTCATAGCCCTTGCGGCCGAATTGGTCAGCGCTGGCCACCGCGTTAGCTTGGCCTACACCAGCGTAGATGGCAAAGACTACCGCCACAGATTGGCATCTGCAGGCGCTGTGCATGTTCTGGCCCATCATGCTTTCAATCCCGAAATCAATCCCTATTCCCTAAGCCGTTCGCGCATTCCTGCGGTGCAGCTTGTGGCCCTGCTCTGTGCATTCCACACACCTGCCACCGAGGCCATGTTGGCGGCCTCTCAGACATTGTGTGCAGGGGCAGATGTGGTGATTGGTCATCCGCTGTGCGACACCCTCACCACAGCCGCAGAACTGGCCCGTGTGCCCCGTGTGGTACTCACTTTCTCGCATCAGGGGGTGATGCAACAGTCAGTTTCGCCCACCGGCACAGACTTGGGCAGTCTGCTCAATTCAGTCATGTGGCACATGGGCGATGCGATTCTCACCAATGTCCTTTTCCGACCGGGCAATGCAGAGCGCATAAGCTTGGGCCTCAGGCCATTCTCAAGCGTTATCAGGCAGCAGATGATGAGTGACCGACTTACCATCATCGCAGCAAGTAAAGTGCTATGCCCCATTCAGAGCTCAGCAGATGGCACCGTGGCCGTGACAGGACCGATTGCCGTGGGCAGTAATTCGATACCACCGACCCTGCCCACGGAGGTCACAGAGTTCCTTGCCCGTGGCCCCGCACCTGTGCTGATGACCTTCGGTTCGTGTACCGGTTTTGCACCAAGGGCCACCTCGCAACTCTTGCACAGAGCCGCTCGGCTTGCAGGTGTGCGGGCTATTGTGCAGACCGAACCAGACGCAGAGCCGTGTACCGATATTCTCACTGTCGGCACAGTGCCACACTCAGAGTTGCTGCCGCATTGTAGCGCAATGGTGCATCATGCTGGCGCTGGATCGGTGCATGCCGCCCTGCGGGCCGGAGTGCCACAAGTAGCTGTTCCACACGCTTTTGATCAACCATTTTGGGCTGATCAGATCCAAATAAAAGGCCTGGGGATCAATGCGGGACTTAATAGGGATATTACTCCGTACAAGTTGGCCGAGGCGATGAAACGTGTTGTACATGATTCCTCATTCGACCAACGCTGCAAGACAATTGCCCTATCTGTGAGCCATGAGGATGGCGCAGTAGAGATTCGGAAGCTGATAGAGAACAGGATAGAAGGCTGGAAATGAAAGGTTTATATGGCTTCTGTCAATGGGGGATAGATTTTTCGTTGCGACTGGGTTCATGAGTAATCAACGATTCCTTTAACCTGGCGCACGATTCCATGGTGTTGAACCGCCAATGGCCTTTGGACTGTCCTCCCTATCATTGACCCATGCATAGCGGCTTTCTCACCGAGGTGGCGCGTATTGTACTGAAGCAGGCACAGGGCAATGACCTGAGTCATGTTTGCGTGGTGCTTCCCAGCCGCAGGGCAGGTGTTTTTCTGCGCAGACAGCTCAGTGCCGAAGCAGGCAGCGCGCTATGGGCACCGGCCATTTTGACCATTGACGACCTTATGCAACGCCTTTCGGGCGTTCAGGTGCCCGACCGACAGGCACTGCTCATTGCCCTTTACCGCCTTCACTGTGAACGTGAAGGGGCCGATGCCGAACCTCTCGAGGCGTTCCTGAGCTGGGCGGGCACTTTTGTGGCAGACCTCAACGATGCTGACCTTAGCCTTGTAGATACCGATGCGCTATTAGCCGATCTGGTATCGATCAGGCGCATGGAGGCTTGGGACCCCACGGGCCGTCAGGCAACAGACCTGAAGGTGCGATACCTGCAACGGCTTTCGGTGCAGGCCGCATTGCATGGGGAACTGAAGCAACATCTGGTAGAGCAGGGAAGGGCTTGGAGCGGGTTGGCCTACAGGCTCGCGGCTCAGAGTGTGGCTGCCTACCGTCACCTGCTGCCCTACACCCACTTTGTGGTGGCGGGCCTCAACGCTTTGAGTGCGGCCGAGCTGGCCGTTCTACGCCATCTGCAATTGGAAGGGTGCGCCACTTTTGTTTGGGATTCGGACCGTCATTTCCTGACCCCCGAGGTGCACGAGGCCGGCCAGCACCTGCGCCATGCCATGCAGGTTTTCGGTCCCGGGGCATTGCCTGTCCAGGATCTGTTGCAGACTCAGCCCTGCGAGGTGAGTGTGACCGGATGCCCCAACAGCGTGACCATGGCCCGCGAGGCTGGGCGATTGGTGGCCGAATGCCTTGCCCGACCCGATGCGCCCGAGCCCACCCGTCTGGCCGTGGTGCTATGCGACAGGGGGCTGTTGCTTCCATTGCTGCACTCGCTCCCGGCCAGCTCCGGGCCGCTCAATGTCACCATGGGTTTCCCGTTCCGTGCATCGCCATGGTACGGTTTCGTTCTGGCTTGGACCGAGATGCACATGCATGCCCAGCGCAGCGGCAAGGGCTACTACCACCGCCACGTGGCGCGGCTGTTGCACCATCCGGTGGTGGCTGTCTCAATGCCACATGCCGAGCAGTTGCGCGAGCTGCCGCTGCGTATGCGCAGGGTGATGCTCTCACATTCCGACCTCATGGCCCGTGCTGAGGTCCAGGCTGATGCGCTATGCCAGCTCCTTTTCGAACCATGGCATACTCCCGAGGAAATGGCCCGTTGCATAGGTGCTTTTGCCAGTGGTGCATTACAACGCGAGGCAGTCACGGCCGATGCTTTTCAGACCGAGTTCGCACAGGTCACCTTGAGCATGGCCAACCAGATTGGCAATCTCATTGGCACCATGCCCCAGGCCACGGTGGTAGGGGCGGTGGCATTGCTTATAGGGCAGGCGCGCATGGCAGAGGTGCCATTTCAGGGCGAGCCGTTGCAAGGCATTCAAGTGATGGGCCTATTGGAGACCCGCACCCTTGATTTTGACGAGGTGATCATGCTTTCGGTCAATGAGGGCACGCTACCGGCCGAGCGGAACACCCAGACTGACCTGACTCTTGATCTGCGCAAGGCGTACCAAATTCCCGACAGCCATTGGCACGAGTCGGTGCATGCCTACCACTTTTACCGTCTTATGCAACGGGCGCGCAGGGTGCACCTGCTGTACAGCACCGATGCTGAGGGACTGGGCAGTGGCGAGCCCAGCCGCTACATTCGGCAGTGGGAGCTTGAGCGCAGCCACAACACGGTATGGACACAGAAGCAGGCACAGGCTGCATCGCGCATGGCACTGCCACAGGTGCCACTTGTTGCACACAAGGATGCCATGGTCATGGAGCGCCTGTTCGCCTTGGCCGCGGTAGGGTTGTCGCCATCGGCCCTTAACAGCTACCGCATCTGCCCGTTCAGATATTACATGAACTATGTGGTGGGCGCAGGCGAACCCGATGAACTGCAGGACCATCTTGGCGCGGCCGATCTGGGCACGGTGGTACACAAAGCCCTTGAACTTTTGTATATGCCTTACATCAGTTGTGATGTGTCTGCTGAAGATATAGAAGCCCTTATACCGAAAGTGCCCGATGCGGTGCAGCAGGCCCTGACTTCGACCCTTCAGGACCGGCCCTTGGCCGAGCGCGATGTGCTGACCCGACATGCCGTGTTGCGCTATGTGGAACGCGCCCTCCATCATGACCTGAAGGTGGCTACAGAAGAAGGGAGATTCCACATCCTTGGCATCGAACATAAATTGACAACTGATGTGGATGTGTCGGTCAATGGAAGTCGCATTTCTGTCCGGTTGCGTGGCACATTGGACCGGATAGACCGGATGCGCGATGGCACTTTGCGCATCACCGACCACAAGACGGGCAGCTACACCCCACAGAAAGCCGCCAAACTGAAAGTCGCAGGAGCCGATGTCTTCGAGGATGGCACAGCCGACTACAGTTACCCGTTTCAGGTACTGGTGTACACCTATGCGGCCATGCGCAACATGCCTGCACCGGCCATCAGGGCAGGGATTAACTTCCTACGCTCCACAGCGGGCCAAACCCATCCGGTGGTGTTCGGTGACCATACCGGTGGAATGGATGCTGAGCACACCGAGCAGTGGTTCAACGATGCCATCAGTCCCGTGGTGACGGAGTTGCTCAATGCCCAAGTCCCTTTCTCACAGACAACAGTCACTGCCAATTGCGAGTACTGCCACCTGCGAGGGCTGTGTGGCAGATAAAGATCAGTTAAAGGCGCGGATGGCCTCTATCTCTTTCTCTGTTAGGTCGCGCAGATAGATTGCCTCGCCATTGGTCACCTCTGTGATGTAGCCAAGTTTGCCGCTGATCACATAATTGCGTGTGCCTTCTGGCTTCATGAATTCACTGATCAACTTTTCCGTGGCTATGTGCCGGATGTCCGCATCGGTCAATGGGATATTCTCGGCCAATACAGATATGACGTTGGCTTTCAGATGTTCTTCGTTACCCACAAAACGGGGCGATGGAACAGCATACCTGCCGCCTTTATCGGCCGTTGTTCTGAAATTGAATGTCGTGCTGCGTTTTGTCACTCCATTAATGATGGTGGTGCTGGAGGATTTTGCTGGACTACCGAACTTTAGTCCTTCCACAACAGGCATAATTGCACTGTCGATATTTATCTCGGCCCGATATTCCAAGGAAATCTCTTCGCCTACTTTAAATGTCTCTTTCGATGCCCGGCCCATCACGGTCTGGGCCTGCGCAGATGCCGATATGACCAGGACAATCAGTACTATTCCTAACGGGAGATGAGGGTTTCCCATATGGAATTCGGTTTCTTGCCTGTGTCTACCAAGTCCCTTTGACAATTTTAAGGCCTGGCACAAACGCATACGCTCTTCAATCCGAACGGATGATAGTTGGATCATCCCACCTGTGTGGCCGCCACCTGTCTGTTCACCTTGCGCAACAGTCCAGTGAGTACGGCCCCGGGGCCCATTTCGCTGAATTGGTTGGCTCCATCGTCCAACATGCCGATCATGGTCTGGGTCCACCGCACAGGTGCCGTGAGCTGCGATATTAGATTGGCTTTGATGATGTCGGGGTTCGAAACTTTCTGCCCGGTCACATTCTGATATACCGGGCACATGGGCCGCTCAAAATGGATGGCATGAATAGCCTCGGCCAGTTCTTCGCGGGCCGGCTCCATCAAAGGCGAATGGAACGCACCGCCCACAGGCAGTTTGATGGCCCGTTTGGCCCCGGCCTCGGTCAGTTTGGCGCAGGCCGCATCTATGCCGCTCACAGTGCCCGATATGACCAGTTGTCCGGACGAATTGTAATTGGCTGCCACCACCACATCATCTGCAATGCCCTTGCAGATTCGTTCCACATCGGCATCTTCCATGCCCAGAATGGCCGCCATGGTGCCGGGCCGGGCCTCGCAGGCGCGCTGCATGGCCTGGGCGCGAATGCTCACCAGACGCAGCCCGTCCTCAAATGCGAGAGCCTTGGCTGCGACAAGCGCACTGAATTCGCCCAACGAATGTCCCGCCACCATGTCGGGTCTGAACAGTTCACCGATGCTCTCCACAGCCGCTATGCTGTGAAGGAAAATGGCGGGTTGTGTCACTTTGGTCTGCCGAAGATCCTCCTCAGTGCCATTGAACATGATGGACGTGAGACTGAAACCGAGCACCGTATCGGCCTGGTCCATAATAGCGCGGGCCCCATGGCTGTCTTCATACAGCGGTCTGGCCATGCCGGGAAACTGAGATCCCTGTCCAGGGAAAAGATAAGCGTGCATTCTTTCCGGTTAATGTTCCATTTCACAGATTCAGGTCATAATGAGTCAAAGTTTCCACGGTACTCATTCATTCCCCGAAATACTCAACATAGTTGTTCTCTGTCTCTACCAACTTGATGCAGTGCAACTGCGCGCCCATGCCGACCACAGCGGGTTCCAACTCGCGCCATATGGCCATGGCCAGATTCTCAGTGCTGGGCATGATGTTTTGCATGAAATCGACATCGACATTGAGGTTTCGGTGATCCACGCGATCAATGATCTGTTCGCGTATTACTTTACTCAGGTCTTTGAGGTTCACCACAAATGCGGTTTCGGGATTCACTTCTCCCTTCACGGTCACAAACAGCTCAAAATTGTGTCCGTGCCAGTTGGCATTGGCGCACTTGCCGAACACCGCTTCGTTCTCGGCCTCGGTCCAAGCCTTATTGTAAAGCTTGTGTGCTGCGTTGAAACGCTCCCTTCGTGTTATGTGAATCATGAACCCTGTTCAGCAGGTCGGCAAAGATATTGGTGGCCTAGATGGCCATCAACAGATCCTTGGCCGGTACCAGGTCTATTGTATCATGCCATGGCCGACCATGCATCGAAAGGAAAGAAGATCACTTTCTATTCAACTTTTTATTGGTCAGCAACAACCGTCATCTAAGTATTCGGCATTCACTCCTTCAGCGCATCCTTGTCGCGCTTCTTATTGGACTTTTTCTTCACCGGTTGTGGCACATCAGGCTCATCGTACATCAGGCTGCCCCCGTGGTTGGCCATCTGACCCACAATCCAGGCCTGACGCCCACGCACGTAGCCACTTGGTCGGGTGGCCGAGTACCTGCGTGGATTCGGCAGAATGGCGGCAATGAGTGCGGCCTCGTGGGCACTCAGTTTCAAGGCGTCTTTTTTGAAATATGCCTTCGATGCCGCCTGTGCACCATAGATGCCATCGCCCATTTCAATGATGTTGAGGTATACCTCCATGATCCGCTCTTTGGGCCACATCAGTTCAATGAGGAAGGTGAAATACACCTCGAGACCCTTGCGCACCCATGTGCGGCCCTCCCACAGAAAGGCATTCTTGGCCGTCTGTTGGCTGATAGTGCTGGCCCCCCGTGTGCGCCTGCTCTTTTTGTTGTGCTCCATGGCCTTTTCAATGGCCTCTACATCAAACCCATAGTGCTCAATGAATTTCTGATCCTCGGCACAAACCACAGCCAGTGCCAGCTTGTTGTTGATGTTGCTGATGGGTTGCCAATCCTTCTGTAGGCGCATGGGCTTGCCCGCACTTAGCTGTTCGGCACAGCGGGTGGCCTGCAGAATAGTTATGGGCACTGGCACAAAACGATATATCAGCACCCAGACGATACTGAAGATGAACAGACCCAGAATGGTCTTGCCAACAATGCGCAGCACCTTGCCGGCCATGGCCTTGGCGCCACCACCGCCTGATTTGGGCGGTTTTGCTGGTTTCGGTCTCTTGTCAGCCATGCGGTGCTCTTATATGCTGCGAAAATGGCGATGCTCAGTGGGATTTTCGCAGTCCTTGACATGCTGGCCCGTTATTCCGGACCGACAGTAGCGGAAAAAGGGGACTCCGGTACACGGCTCACTAACAGGTATGCCGCCACGCACAGGGCCCCGCATGCCGATACGCCCAGCGCCACCTGAGCACCAAAGCGGTACCAGATGAACCCTGTGATGGTGCTGGCCAACAGGGCACAGATGCTCTGCAGGCCAGCGTAGAGCCCTATGGCCGTGGCAGTCTCTCCTTTGGGTACAATGTTCGATATCCATGCCTTTGCAATGCCCTCGGTGGCGGCTGCATAAAGGCCATAGAGAACGAAAAGACCTATGAGCACATGCATGTCTGTATGCATTGCCATGCCTGCATATACCGTGGCAAAGAGCAGCAGGCCCAAAATGAAAATGGGACGCAGTCCGAGCTTGTCGGCCAGTATGCCGAGCGGCCACGCACCGAGGGCGTACACAAGGTTGTAAAAGATGTAAAACCCAATGACAGCGGTATCGGTAAGCCCGGCTTCGCGGGCGCGGATCAGCAGAAACACATCGCTGCTGTTGATGAGTGCGAAAACCAGAAGCCCCGCCAGCAGTCGCCTGTAGGCCGGTGCTCCATGTTGCGAGTAGTCGAGAAAGGAGAGGAAACGGACTTTGAAGGCCGGACTAGGCGACTCAGCATGTTTCTGATTGAGGAATAGCGATGCAAGCACAGCCAGCGCACCCGGCACCGCAGCCATCAGGAACAGTGTGCCATAATGCTCTGGATGATAGTATAGGTATGCCAATGCCAGGGCTGGACCTATGGCGGCTCCGAGCGTGTCCATGCTGCGATGGAATCCGAATATTCGACCCTTAGTGGCAGTGGTGGCCTCGTCACTAAGGAGTGCATCGCGTGCGCCTGTGCGCAGACCTTTGCCCAGACGGTCCAAAGTGCGGCTGCCGAACACCCATAGCGGTGCGGCCCACAGGGCGAGCATTGGCTTGGATATGGCGCTCAGGGCATAGCCCCACTGCACATAGGGAACCCGTTTTCCGGATGCATCGCTCAGTTTGCCGAAGTAGCCCTTGCTCAGTCCAGCGGTGGCCTCAGCCAGACCTTCAAGGACTCCGATAAGAATGACTGAGAATCCGATTGAGCGCAGGTATATTGGCATAATGGGGTAAAGCATCTCGCTGGCGGTATCGGTAAGTAGGCTCACCACCGATAGGACCCAAACGGTCTTCGAGATGTATTTCATCCGTATATGATCATCAGGGCTTCCCCAGATTTTCTCTTTCGATGAACCCGACATCGGTGAGCGAACCGAGGAATGCCACAAGATCCGCCATCTGCTGATCCGTCAAGTGGAGGGAATACACTTCAGGGTCGAGGTTAGGATGATCCTTAACCCCGCTTGAGAAATGCTCAACCACCGATTCCAGATCGGGCATTGAACCATCGTGCATGTAGGGAGCGGTGAGCGCCACATTGCGCAAGGTTGGAACTTTAAACCTGCCGTTGTCGGAACTGACACGGGTGACCCGGGCGCGGCCACTGTCGGCATATGCCTCGTAGAGCCCGATGTTGCGGAAGCTGAAATCGGTGAAGAACGGCAGAGAATGGCAGGCTGTGCAATTGCCCACCGGCCCGCTAAATATCTGCCATCCGCGTTTCTCACTTTCTGTCAGGGCATCTTCCTGATTCATGTAAAAAAACCTGTCAAACCGACTATTGCCGCTCACCATTGTGCGCTCAAATGCTGCAATGGCACGGGTTATCGCATACGCATCAGGCTCGCGGCCGAATGCCGCCTCAAACTCCTGGACATACGAGTCATCGGTGGAGAGCCGGAGGTTTATTCCACTGAAGGAGAAATCCATCTCCTCATGCGCGAAGACCGGAGCTTCTACCTGTTGTTCGAGACTAGGGACACCACCATCGGCAAACAGATATGGCTGCCATGCCAGATTGGCCAGTGTTGGCGCATTGCGCATGGTTGTGCGGCCATCAATGCCAAGAGAAACAGCCCGACCATCTGTGAAAGCTGATTCCTGCATGTGGCACGAGGCGCAGGAGATGGTGCTGTCTCTCGACAGCACAGGGTCGTAAAAGAGCCTTCTGCCCAGTGCGACCTTGGCCTCAGTCAATTCTCCATCGGCAGGTAAGGCAAAGGGCAGAAAGTAGGGAGGCACATCCATCACCACCATGGGCGGTGCTGGATCAGGCAGAGGTAAATCGACCGAGCAGCCAGCCAGGCACAGAAGCAAAAGGGCCAAGGCAAGCCCGCGCATGTCCGAGTCAGGGCATAGTGAACGCGGCCTGGAAACCATCGGCATATTGCATGGCCAAGGGGCGTTGGCTACCAAGCGAATGTGTGCTGTTCTGGGTGCGCAGGTCAAGGCCATCGAAAAGACGGAGATAATCGATGTTGATGGGGAGATAGGTTACACCGCTCCCGCTCACTGTAAATGTCTTGGACCACGTCAGGTCGCGTTGCAGTTTCTCAGTTCCTATGTGGAAATTGAATGGCTTATCTAATGGCCCCGTTCCACTGGCAGTAGTATCGACATAGCCCATGATGCTCACAAAGATGAATCCCGGATCCCAGCCCCAGTGCATGAATCGGTCCTGGTTGCTGCTTAGCGCATGGCTACTGGGCCACGTGGCCGGATCGATGTGATTCGCCACCGAATCGACCCCGATCATAAGCCCGAATGTATGGTATGTGCCGCTTTTAACTTTAGAAAGGCGTACAGTGTCGTCTTCGCTCCCGATAAGGATGTATGAATCCTTTAGCTCATCGGCAACGGTGTCGCCAGTGAAACGGAAATTGCACATATACCACTGCACATCACTGAATTTGAACCTCGTGCCTCCGGCAGTCGTGTATTCGGTCTCAAGCTGCAGTTGCTGCCCACCTGCCAAGTGATTGAATACGATTGCCACGTTGTTCTCCTCATAACGGCACGAGCCGTCATCATTCATGGCGTAGATGTCGAAATTGATCGCATCGCGGTCAGTGCAGCCTTCGGGGTCGCAAGCGGTTAGGCTCAGAATGGCGGCCGTTGCGGAGGCTAAAAGGAGGTATCTGTTCATTGTCCGGGATCTGAGAAATCTGGATTACTGACAAAATCCTGATCGGTGAAGGTGCGCAGGAACGCTATGAGGGCCTGCTTGTCGGCATCAGTCAGATGCGCCCCTCCAAAGCCGACTAGTTCCATGAGCGGGTCAACGGTGCTGCTCACTTTCACATGTTCGCTGTAATGATCAATGACCTCTTCAAGCGTGAAGAACCGGCCATCGTGCATGTAAGGAGCTGTGAGCTCGATGTTGCGAAGCGTGGGGGTCCGGAACCGGCCGAGATCCATCGGATCACCCGTCACGGCATAACGGCCAGGGTCGGCAAAGACAGTGTCCATGCCATTGTTGTGGTACTTGTTGTCGGTATTGAGCCCACCGCCCAGACTGTGGCAGTGGAAACAGTCGCCAACTTCGCTATTGAACACCGTGTAGCCCCGCAATTCCTCTTGTGTGAGCTGAATCTCTTGCCGCACATACCATTTGTCCATGCGAGAGTTGCCGCTGATAAGGGTGCGCATGAACTGAGCAAGTGCTTTGGTAACGTGGGTGCTGTCTATCACATCAGCATCAAAGGCCTGTTTGAAAAGCGTTGGATATTCAGCATGGGCATTGAGCTTGGCGGCCACTGCTTGCCAGGTGGTGTTCATCTCAATGGGGTTGTTCACCGGGCCCAGTGCCTGCTGCTCAAGGGTGGCCGCACGCCCGTCCCAGAAAAAGCCACGGGTGTTCCATCCCAGATTGATCAGGGCCATGGCCTGTCGGTTGCCCAATGCCCCGGTTATCCCCTCGCTGAAGCGGTTATCGTCACTGAACCCGAATTCCTGTTTGTGGCAACTGGCGCAACTCTGTGTGTTGTCTCCGCTCAGTATCTCATCATAAAACAGCCGTCTGCCAAGGGCCACGCCCTCCACGGTCATCGGATTATCGGCCGGGATGGGCATTTCGGGCAGTCCGGCCGGGATCTGAAGCTCGTACGGTGTGGTCTGGTAAGGGGTGGGTTCCTCTTCGGTATCGCAGCCTGAAATGCCCAGCAGGGTGGAAGCGAGAAAACTGAACGTGACCAGAGTCCTGAACATGGCCTTGCTTATTGACCCCACGAAGATCGGCACTTATCCATCGGACAAGGTGATTAGAATCAACGAATATGACCGCACAGGTCAGAATCTGATCATAGGTAGCCCAATGTACGGAGCATGCCCTCGGGCGCCTGCTCATCGCAGAACAGCTCGTGCACTATCTCGCCTTTGGCATTCTTGCGCAGGATCACCTGCCTGGGCGAAGGAATGAGGCAGTGCTGCAACCCACCATAGCCACCCAAGGTGTTCTGGTAGGCCCCGGTGTTGAAGAAACCGATGTACTGCGGTTGCGTGCGGGAGAATTTGGGCAGAAATATGTGGTTGATGTGCGCCTCGGTGTTGTAGTAGTCCTGGCTGTCGCAGGTTATTCCGCCCATGTTCACACGTTCGTACTCGCTGTCCCAACGGTTCACGGCCAAGAGGATGAATCGTTCGTTGATGGCCCACGTGTCGGGCAGGGTGGTGATGAACGATGAATCGATCATGTTCCACACCTCCACATCGTTCTGCTTCTTCTGATCTATCACCTCATAGATAGTGGCCCCGCTCTCTCCCACCGTGTAGCTGCCGAACTCGGTAAAGATGTTCGGCTCGGGCACTTCATTCTCGTTGCAGATGCGCTTGATGTTGGCCACTATCTCGGTGGTCATGTAAGCATAGTCGAATTCCTCTCCCAACGAGTGCTTGATGGGGAAACCGCCACCGATGTTGAGGCTGTCGAGGGTTGGGCATATCTTCTTGAGGTCGCAGTACACCTTGAGGCACTTGTGCAGCTCGCTCCAGTAGTAGGTAGTGTCCTCAATGCCGCTGTCAATGAAAAAGTGGAGCATCCTGAGCTTGAATCTCCGCTCCTTCATCAGCACCCTGCGGTAAAAATCCATGATCTCGCGGTTGCGTATGCCGAGCCTCGATGTGTAGTAGTTGCTCTGCGGTTCTTCTCCGATGGCTATACGGATACCGATGTTCACCTTCCGTTTCTTGGTGAAACGCTTGTAGTGCTCCAACTCCTGTTTGTTGTCGAGCACCGGGATGCAGTTGAACCCATCGTTGATCAGTTCCGATATCAGCCGGCAATAGTTCTCTTTCTTGTACCCGTTGTTGACAATGTACGTGTCCTTGCTGATCAGCTTGCGCGCAAATAGCTGACGGATGATGTGGATGTCATAGTCCGAGGAGGTCTCTAGGTGAATATTGTTCTTGAGTGCCTCCTCCATCACAAACAGGAAGTGCGAGCTCTTGGTGCAATAACAGTACACATACTCACCTTCGTAATTCACCTTTCGCATGGCCTTTTCAAACAGGTCCTGAGCATACTCGATGCGCTCGCTTATGCGGGGCAGGTAGTTCAGTTTGAGCGGGGTACCATAGGCTTCTATCACCTCCATCAGGTCGATGCCACGGAAATAGAGCCTTGCATCGCGCACCTCAAATCCCTCCTGTGGGAAATCAAAGGTCTGTTCTATCAGATCCTTATAGCTGTTCTTCATCCGTTATTTTAGGTGGCACAGCCGCGTGCCAAGGGGTTGCGAATTTGGCGAAAAAGAGAGGCGGAATGAAGATGCCGGTAGCCAAAAGTTCAGTAATGGGACCTTGGGCCGGTACGATATGGTATGCTCATCGAAATATCAGCCCCTCGGATATGGGCACTGTTAAGCCAACTTGCCCTGCAACGCCCGCCCGGTGTGGCTCTCCTTGCATTTCACCAGACCTTCTGGTGTGCCTTCAAACAGCAGGGTGCCTCCGCCTTTCCCACCTTCGGGGCCGAGATCGATAACGTGGTCAGCACACTTAATCACATCCGGATGATGCTCTATCAGCACGACAGAATGCCCTGCCTTGATCAACGCATCGAACGACCTCAGCAACTTGTGTATGTCGTGGAAATGGAGCCCAGTAGTGGGTTCATCGAATATGAAGAGCACATGCTGGTCGCCCTTGCCCTTGCCGAGAAACGATGCCAGTTTAATCCTTTGGGCCTCACCGCCCGAAAGTGTGCTTGATGACTGCCCCAACTTCACATAACCGAGTCCCACATCCTGCAATGGTCTGAGCCTCTCTTCCACCTTTGGCGCGTGCTGCCCGAAGAAATCCATGGCTTCGTCAACAGTGAGCCTTAGTATGTCGCTGATGCTCAGATTGTGAAATCGCGCCTCGAGTACCTCGGCCTTGAACCGCTGGCCGTTACAGTTCTCGCATTTCATCACAATATCGGCCATGAACTGCATCTCGATCTTCACCGATCCTTCGCCCTCGCACACATCGCACCGACCACCTTCAACATTGAAACTGAAATGTTTTGGTTTGAAACCGTTCAGTTTGCTAATGGGCAGTTCGGCAAAGAGGTCGCGTATCTCATCGTATGCCTTTATGAACGTGACCGGATTGCTGCGCGATGAGCGACCGATGGGGTCCTGGTCCACAAACTCGACATGCTTGATGCGGTCCAGGTCGCCATCGAGACGCTCAAATTGGCCCACGCGCTGGCCATAGCCAGCCAAGTGCCGCGCTACGGCAGGATAGAGGATGTCTTTAATCAGCGTGCTCTTGCCCGACCCGCTCACTCCTGTCACCACTGCGAGGCAATTGAGCGGAAAACGCACGTTGAGGCCTTTGAGGTTGTTCTCGCGGGCACCCACCACCACCAGTTGGCCGTTGCCGGGCCTTCTGGATGCAGGTACATCAATGCGCTCCTCATTGCGCAGATAGCGGCCTGTGAGGGTATCGGCCTTGTCGAGGGCTTTCAGATCGCCACGGAAAACCACGTTGCCGCCATTTGTACCGGCCTCGGGACCTATGTCCACGATCATATCGGCACTGCGCATTATGTCCTCATCGTGCTCCACCACAATCACGGTGTTGCCCAGGTCGCGCAGGCGTTTCAGTATCCCGATCAGACGGGCGGTGTCGCGCGGATGCAGCCCTATGCTCGGCTCGTCCAATATGTACATACTGCCTACCAGCGAGCTTCCGAGCGAACTTGCCAGGTGTATGCGCTGGCTCTCGCCACCCGATAGGGTAGAGGAGAGGCGGTTGAGGGTGAGGTAGCCCAGACCTACATCGAGCAGGAACCGCAATCTTGAGTTGATCTCGAGCAGGATGCGTTTCGAAACCTGTCGCTCTTCCTCATTCAATTCAATGGAAGAGAAGAAATCAGCCAGTTCGTCCACTGGCATGAGCACAAGGTCAGAGATGGAACGGCCACATACACGCACGTTGTTGGCATCGTTGCGCAGGCGCGTGCCGTTGCATTCGGGGCATGTGGTCTTGCCCCGGTAGCGGCTCAGCATCACCCTGTACTGGATCTTATAACTGTTCTCCTCCAGCATCCTGAAAAACGCGTGCAGCCCCTGAAAATGCTGGTTTCCGTTCCACACCAGGCGCACCTGTTCATCGGTGAGGTCGTAGAAGGGGCGATGTACAGGAAAGTCGAACTTATGGGCCACGCGTACCAGATCCTCGCGCCATTTGCCCATGCTCTCTCCTTTCCAGCACACAATGGCCTCTTCAAAAATGGACTTAGAGCGGTCGGGCACCACGAGTTCGGGGTCGATGCCGATGATGCTGCCGAAACCCTCGCACCTTTTACACGCCCCATACGGATTGTTGAAACTGAAAAGGTGAACGCTAGGCTCTTCAAATCTGATTCCATCGGCCTCAAAATCAGAGGAGAAGGAGAGCGTCTCTTCTTTTTCTCCGGATGATATGATAGCCATGCAGCGGTTGCGGCCTTCGCTCAGGGCGGTTCGCACTGCATCGGGAAGGCGGGTCCCGAGTTCGTTGTCCCCGGCCTTTATCACTAAGCGGTCGGTCACCACATCAATGGTGTTGCCAGTGGCGGTCAGCTGCAACTCGGTCGCCTGCTCAATGCGCACGGTGGCCCCGTTTATTCGCACCCGCACGAATCCTTGGTGCATAAGCAGTTCGAGCCTTTTGGGCACTTCGTCCTTTGCAAATGTGCCGATGGGTGCCAGCAGCGAGAGGCGTGTGCCATCGGGCAGGGCCATGAGCCAGGCAGTGATGGTCTCGGCCGTATGCCTGCGCACCTCGTGTCCACTTATAGGCGAGTAGGTGCGGCCAATGCGGGCGAACAATAATTTGAGGTAGTCATAAACCTCGGTGGTGGTGCCCACGGTGCTGCGCGGGTTGCTGCTGCGCACCTTCTGGCTTATGGCAATGGCCGGGGCTATGCCGTGTATGTGATCCACCTCGGGTTTGTCTATCTTGCCGAGGAACTGTCGGGCATAGGCGCTCAGGCTCTCAATGTACCTCCGCTGACCCTCGGCATACAGGGTGTCAAACACCAGCGTGCTCTTGCCCGATCCTGAAAGTCCGGTGACCACCGTGAGCTGACGGTGCGGTATGCTCAGATCAATGTTCTTAAGATTGTGGAGCCGCGCTCCCTTTATATCAATGCTCCGCACCATCTGCTCAATTCTCCGCTCCCTCGGCCGTCCGCTTTTGGCGGGGCGCAAATGTACTTGGGGCCATAGGCCGCATCATTGGTCCGGAATATCTATATTTGTTGCCACAGAATTTTTTTTTCGGCTTTGCACAATAAAGGCAATACACCCTCGTTCGCACAGCCATAATTTACACACCACAACCCCCACTCGCCCATAGCACACCACTACGCTGAAGTACGGATCTACGGTCTAACTAAAGTGTGTGTGCCATGCGAGCTGAATCCCTTTCTGACGAGGAGCTGATACGCCTTTACAGGCGCGGCAACGAGCGTTGTTTCGCTGTGCTCCTAAAGAGACATAAGGACAAGATATACACCTACATAACGCTCCTTGTAAAGAGGCCGGGCGTGGTGGATGATCTTTTCCACGATACCATTGTGAAGGTCATACATGCTCTGAAGGAGGGCAAGTATGCCGATGATGGACGGTTCCGTGCGTGGGTCATGCGCATAGCGCACAACGTGACCATGGACTATTTCCGCAAATGCGGAAAGATGCGTATTCAGCGGGCGACCGATGACTACGATCCGCTCGATTTCATTCCTATCGAGGTCGAGGACCAGTACGAGGTTCGCGCCAAGGAACTGGTGAATGAGCGTATGCGCGAACTGGTGGCCAAACTGCCATACGACCTGCGCGAGGTGGTGATCATGCGCACCCATGCCAACATGCCTTTCCACGAGATAGCGTGGGTGCAACAGGTAAGCATCAATACCGCTCTGGGCCGAATGCGCTACGCTTTAGTGCGCATACGCGAGATGATGGAGCGGAGGCAGATAAGGTTGGTGGCCTAAGGCACCTTTCGCGTCTTCCACCGAAAGCCGCCCTGTTCTGGGGCGGCTTTTTTCATTTTGTCCAATGGCTCAGGTTTTAATGGAGCCTCCTATCTATCCGATTTCAAGGGACTCAGATTTCCGATTCCCGAAGGGATGTTGTCTGATAAAGGCAGCCCTAGTCAAGGCCCCTATTCCTGCAATTGAGTCAGACCACAAGTATCAACCCGCCCACAACGGCCAGTTGCAACAGGAACAGCACCAGCCCGAACAGGAGCCCTTTGCGGCCACTGTAAAGAAGCACGGAGAAGCTAACCTTGAGCCCTATGGCCGCCATGGCTATGGTGAGTATCAGTTTTCCGCCTGTTTCCATGGTGCCTGTGAGCCATTCAGGCCAATGCACCAGCGAACTCACCACTGTTATGCCAATAAAACCCCACAGGTACCACGGCAGACGCATGTGGTCCTTCCAATTCAAAGACCTGTGGCTGTTGATTATATAGTTGAATACGATGAGTGCAGGAGAAAGCAAGGCCACTCGGGCCAATTTTACGGTAATGGCGGTATTGCCTATCGCATCGCCCATGGCAAAACCGGCTCCGGCCACATTGCCCACTGAATGCAAGGTGGCACCTATCATAAGGCCTATCTGCGCATCGGTGAGGCCTAGAACCGGCAATATTGCTGGAAGCGCCAACATGCCCATGCTGCCCATCAGGTTGACCACAGCCATGGCTATGCCTATGTCCTCTTTATCGGTGGTGGTGGTCGGGGCCAGAGCCGCTATGGCCGATGAACCGCAGATTGTGGTGCCGAATCCGATTAGATGGCCTGTGCTGCCGGGGCACTTTACCCATCTGCTCAGGTAGATGGTGAGAAGCAAAAGGATTGTGACCATCGCGGCAACAATGAAAAAACCCGTGGTGCCGATACGTGCAACTGCACGATAGTCTATGCTGAAGGCGAGGAAAAGGATGGACAGCTCGAGCAGTTTCCCACTGGTGAAACCGATGCCCGAATTGAAGGATGCGGGCACGCGCCAGAGGTTTCCAACAATCATTCCGAGCAACAGGGCCAGAACGATGCTGTTGAGGCCCCACGGCAGATGCCCGCCCGTGCCGAATGCGAAAAGACCGATGGCGGTGGCAAGTGCTGCCCCCGGAATCTGATTGCGCAGGTCGAGCATCAACGAACCGTGGTCTCGCCTTTCCACCCGGTTATGCCACCCTCCAGGTTGTAGACATGCCCGAAGCCTTTGCCCTGCATAATTTCAGTGGCACTGGCACTGCGCCTGCCGCTGCGGCAGTACACTATGTAGGTTTTTGACTTGTCGAGGGTCGCAATTTTCTGCTCAAAGTCGCTGGCCTGAAAGTCCATGAACACTGTTGCGCCTTTTATGATCCCTTCGCTCACCTCGGCCGGGGTGCGCACGTCCATCACAATGGCATTCTCCTCCTTTACCAGACGGTCAAACCCGGCCTTGTCTATGTTGACCGTGCCACCGCTGCGTTGCGCACAGCCGCTGGCAGTGGCCAATAGAATGATGGAAAGGGTGTAGATGGTGTGAATGGCTCTCATGTTGGTTCTTTTTCGTCCGGCAAAATTGAGCGTAGGCAGCTATGGCGCCCAGTAACTTGTGTCACGCTGTGAGATAGGGCTAAACTACCCACTCAGATGGGATTGAAAGATTAGCTCACCGGATCAGATGCCTTGGCCGCATTCCAATAGGCATCCATTTCTGGCAGGGTCATATCCTGCAGGCTGCGGCCATCTTTTCGGGCACCTTCCTCAAGGTACTTGAAACGATGGATGAACTTACGGTTGGTCTTTTCGAGTGCCGTTTCGGGATCGATACCCAGAAAACGGGCGTAGTTGATCAACGAGAAGATCACGTCTCCAAACTCCTTTTCAACTTTTTCCTGATCCGGTTCGGTGGCATCCATCTCGGCACTCAGCTCGCCCAGTTCTTCCTGCACTTTGGCCCATACCTGGGTCTTATCATCCCAATCAAAACCCACTCCACGCGCCTTTTCCTGTATACGGGTGGCCTTTACCATGGCCGGCAGCGAAGTGGGTACCCCACCCAGTACCGAGCGGTTGCCCTCCTTCAGTTTCAGTTTCTCCCAGTTTTGCTTCACTTCTTCCTCGTTGGCCACCTTCACATCGCCATAGATGTGCGGATGCCGGGCAATGAGTTTGTCGCAGATCGCCTCCAGCACATCGGCAACATCAAAAGCCCCCTGCTCGCGGCCTATGCGTGCGTAGAAAACGAGGTGTAGGAAAAGGTCGCCCACTTCCTTTTTCACCTCTTGCAGGTCGTTGGCCAATATGGCATCGGCCAGCTCGTAAGTCTCTTCAATGGTAAGCGGACGCAGGGTGGCGAGGGTCTGTTTCCTGTCCCACGGGCACTGTTCGCGCAGCTCGTCCATGATGGTGAGCAAGCGGTTGAACTGTTCGAGGGCCTGTTGGCGCGTATTCATTGTTCGGGCTGAAACGGATTACTGATGGGTGCGAATATCCGCTTGCAATACAGCTCGCCCCCGAATTATTCAAGAGCCATCAAGCAATTTTCCTCGCAGAGCAATTGAAATGAAATTGAAAACTGTGAGTGCAACGAATGTGCGGTTGAAGCTCCAGGACGAACGGTTGACAGGTATGTTTGACCGTAAGGGTAATCCGTTCATGCCAATTGAAGGCTGGGGCGCGTCATTTGCCCTCGCCCCGCCCTTCAAAATTGAGCGATGCTGAGTTGATGCAATACCTCATGCCGGTCGGCTGTGGCCCATCGTTGAACAGATGCCCCAGGTGCGCATCGCACTTGGCGCAGCGCACCTCTGTGCGCACCATGCCGTACTTTTTGTCCAGATGTTCGGAGATGTTGCCCTTTTCGGTGGGTTGGTAGTAACTGGGCCAACCGCTGCCGCTGTCGTACTTGGTCTTACTGTCAAATAGCGCAGTGCCGCAGCGCACACAGGTATAGGTGCCATCCTCGTGGTGGTTCCAGTACTTGCCAGTGAATGCCGGCTCGGTGCCTTCGTTGCAGGTCACCTCGTACTGCTCGGGTGTCAGCACCTTTTTCCAATGTTCGTTGTCCTTGTTCATGTCGGGGTCTTTTGGGGCCGTCTGTCCGCAGGCGTTCAATAGGTTCAGGCTGAGGAGCGTGATGAGGATGTGGCGCATGGCGACAGATTTTGAAGGCTGATGCTCAGAACGCCCGCTCACGGACATTGTTCGCAGCCGCGTCTGGGCAGCACCAGGCGGTAGCCTACACCCACACGGGCCATCAGGGCCATCTCGGTATTGCTGAACGGGTGTTCGTACCGTTCTCTGTTCACAACACCCGAGCCTGTAAGGGTCACCTTCTCATTCTCGCCATAGGTGCCGATGCCCGCAGCTATTGCCACATTGGCAAAAAGCCCCCTGTAGATGTTGAACTGGGCGCCAATGCCCAAGTGATGCGCCAGGGTGTGCGACCACGATCTGACCTGAGCCGAGAGAAACTGGCCATCGACCACAGCACGGTCGGTGTAGGTGGTTCCGAGGTACGCGTAGCCGATGTCGTACATGACATAGGGCGAGCAGATACGGTCGGTGCGGAAAGGGAAGAAGAGATACTGCAGGTCAAAACCAAGTCGCTCCCATGGAACAGGATGTGCGAACAGCTCCTGATGCGCCACGTGCGGGGCCAATGCCACACTGTGCTTCCTGCCGGTCCAGCTGAGTTGCAGGCTGAAAATGGCACTCTCGGTGTAGCTGGCTGGCGCATATACCGCCTCAATGCCCCATTTGGACGAAGACTTTTTTTTGGGGATGATGCTGTCGGTGCTCTGACCCACGGCCACTGCGCTGCACGTGACCAATAACAACAACGGGAAAAAACGGACGGGCCGGCTCATTGTCGCGTCAGTTCGAGCACATCGGTGGTGCCATAGAGGCGATCAAAGCGCACCACGTCATCGGTGCGGGTGTTCTCGATCCACTCGCCACTGAGGCGCGACATGGGGCTGGCAGCCGAAAAACTGAACTCGATGGTGGTGAGGCCAGCGGTGCTGTCAGTCACCCACCACAGGCCATCAAACTCCTCGGGCCCGGTGACATACACGTTCTGATTGGCTTTGAAGTCGAGGCGATAGTCCCTGAATTCCGATGTGACATCGCCTGTGTCGGTCTGTAGCGATGTGATCTGCCACACCCCCACAGGCAAATGTTGCCAAAGGGCGGCATCGGCACCCGTCACTTCGGGTTCGCACCCGACCATTGCCAGCACCGACATCCATCCCCCAAAAAGAAAAATCAGTGGCCTGTGCATGGGGCAATCAACACGGAGAAAGGGTTTCTATTGTCAATGAAGCTCGGGAAGCGGGAAGATCATCTTTCAAATGTCCAGTTCATTGGTGGTCCATGCCTTGGCAGGCAACATGAACAATGACCGGGTGAACTGCCACGTCTCTTTGAATAGTTTGCTCCTGCGGTAGCGTTCCAGATCGGCCTCGCTCTTCCACTTGCTGATGGTGAAGAATATGTAGGGCCTGTACATGTCGCGCACCAGTTTCACCTCTTCGCAGCCCTTGCTCTGCCGAATAAGCGGCCCATTCTTGCTGAACATGGCGAGGAACTCATCTATCTGATGTTCCTGTATGGTGAGTTTTACAATTCGTGTGATCATCTGAATTCTATTCTGATGGGGTCGGTTACCCGTACGTGCAACATGTTGGATGCGTGTCCCCAGCGCATGGCAAGTTCCAGCAGTCCTGAGCTTCCAAATAACGCCAAAAGTTCGCCACCTCCGTCCTGCAGATCGGCATGGAGGCTAAGATCCTCCACATCCTGCGCATAGAGGGAGTCAATCTTACTGATGCGGTACTTGGATCCCCGCGCCATGATGTTGAAACTGCGGCCCCTCCTGGCATCCTCAAACATCTGCCGGGTGATGTTGGTGATCAGGTTGCCGAAACCGTCAACCTGCATCACGTGGCCCAGGAGCAGATCAGCGCCTTCCATCTGCGGCACAAGCGCCTGCAAGGTGTATAGCCTGTGCACAGGCGGGCCCAGCACCTCGAGCGGACCTCCCTGCGCCAGATGCGCCACCGCCACGGCCAGTATGTCGCGTTCGGGAAAGACGGTCAGGCCCGTCTGCCGTGTGATGCCCGCGAGGTCGGACGTGCGTTCGGGCGCCTGATCATGCACCAGCGTCAGCAGCCCGTTGTCGGGTGCCACAAAGTACTGTCCGCCCCAGGTGGCCGCCACAAAACCCAGATCGGGACTGCGCAGGGTATCGACCCCGATGAGATGAACCGTGCCCTGATTGAACGCCCGCCAAGCCTGCCGTATCACCGAGGCCCCGTGCAGGCGGTCGGCACGGGCTATGTGGTGGCTCAGGTCAATGAGGGTGGCCCCGGGTGCGCGCTGCACTATCAGGGCCTTCACCAGTCCTACATAGTGGTCGGTGAGGCCCAGATCGGTGGTGAGCGTGACTATGCCCATTCTGATGGCTGCCGGGGCGTTTCTTTGCTGCGGTCAAAACTACTGATGGCCCTGCGCGGGTCAAAGCAATAAGGCATATCGGATTGAACAGTACAGTCGGAGAGCGGTCGTTCAGCATCGAGGGTATACCGCCCCTCGAGATATTCGGGGTCAACGATGCCCGTCTGCGCCTCATGACGCGCAATTTTCCCAAGCTGCGCCTCATAGGGCGGGGCGACACGCTCAAGGCCGTGGGCGATGAGGACACCCTTGCCCTCTTCGAGCTGCGCTTTATGGAGGTGGTGGAGCATTGCCACAAGCACGGCAGCATAGGCGAGGCCGATATCACCCGCTTGATGAGTGATGGGCCATCGGATGTGAATACCACCGCTTTGGCCGACAAGGACATCCTCGTTTTCGGCACCGGAGGGTCGTTGATCAAGGCCCGCACGCCCAACCAGCGCAGGATAGTGGCCGAGATAGCCGAGAACGACATGCTTTTCGCCATCGGTCCGGCCGGAACGGGCAAGACCTACACGGCTGTGGCCCTGGCCGTGCGGGCGTGGAAGAACCGCGAGGTGAAGCGCATCATCCTCACACGCCCGGCCGTGGAGGCTGGCGAGAGCATCGGTTTTCTGCCGGGCGACATGAAAGAGAAACTCGACCCCTATCTGCAACCGCTGTACGATGCGCTGCTCGACATGCTGCCCCCGCGCAAACTGGCCGAACTGATGGAGACCAAGGTGATTCAGATAGCGCCCCTCGGATTTATGCGCGGCCGCACCCTTGACCATGCCTTTGTGATACTGGACGAGGCCCAGAATGCCACCGATGCGCAGATGCGGATGTTCCTGACACGCATGGGCAATTCGGCCAAATTTGTGATAACGGGCGATGTCACTCAGGTGGACCTGCCGCGCCATGCCGAGTCGGGCCTCAGGCGCGCATGGCAACTCTTCCGCGATGTGAAGGGAATTGCTTTTGTAGAACTGGGTAACGAGGACATTGTGCGCCACCCGTTGGTGAAGCGCATTGTGGATGTCTATCGCACCGAGGACGAGAAGAGCGGCAAGGCCCAGCGCTGAATCACTTCCTGTACAGCATCAGTACGTACGACCAGTCACCGGCCTGCCACGCCTCGAACTGGCGCCTGGTGCCGAACAGATTGCCGTAGCTGGTATCGGATATGATATTGAACCGGTTAAGGAACTGGGCTATTCCGTTCCAGAAAAGGCAGTGCTCGTAGGCATTGCGCAGCGAACGTTCCACATGCCTGTCAATCACGCGCAGCTCGGCCACCTGTAGCCCTGCATCCTGTGCATAACGGCTGTGCTCATCGAGGGTGATCAGGTCGCCTATGCACAGGTTGGTGAGCCAGTCGGCTATGCGCTGCTCACCCTCCGGGGTCAATGGTCTGCGGTTGCGGGCATAGTCGCCCACCACCAGCCGGCCGCCCGGTTTAAGCACCCTGAAGGCCTCTTTGTAGAACGCCCGTTTATCGGGTGCATGGCATTGGCTCTCGAGGGCCCATACTATGTCGAAACTCGCATCGGCAAAGGGGGTCTGGCAGTAGTCGGCAAGGGCGAAGTTCACCTTGTGGCCCAGTTGCAGGCGCTGGGCAGCCTCCACCGCATCGCGCAGTTGGCCGTTGCTCAGGGTTATTCCTGTGGCCTGTGCCCCACGGTGCTGTGCCAGCCAGATGCTCGACCCGCCCACCCCGCAACCGGCATCGAGCACCCTGTCGCCCTCACCTATCGCTGCCATGTCGGCCATCACGCGGTTCATGTTGGGCACTGCCTCATCGTGCCTCACCACCACATCATCGTAGTAGCCGAAATGCAGCCCCATGGTGCGCGAGGTGCCCCAGATGAGGCGGTACTCGAGCCGGGTCTTATCGTAATACCGTGCTACGGTCAGGTCCTTGTCGTATGGCATAGGTGGGGGCGCTGTGGCGCGCAAAAGTATCCCCAGTGGCAGGCTCTGGCAGTGCTGATAAACGGGGCCTCGGAGCCGATAGCCCCCCTCCTATATTTGCCCGCCCACAGAAAAAGCCCCGTACATGAAGCCCATCCAGATGGTCGATCTCGTCACACAGTACGAGCACATGCAGAACGAGATCGATGCGGCCGTGCTCGGTGTCATCCGCTCGGGCCGTTTCATAGGCGGGCCCGAGGTGGACGGTTTCCGCGATGAGCTGCAGGCTTACCAAGGCTGCAAGCATGTGATCCCCTGCGCCAATGGCACCGATGCTCTCCAGATCGTGATGATGGCCCTCGGGCTCGAACCGGGCGATGAGGTCATCACGCCCACATTCACTTACATCGCCACGGCCGAGGTTATAGGACTTCTCCGTTTGACCCCCGTTCTGGTGGATGTGGACCCCAGGACCTTCTGCCTCGATGTGGAGCAGGTGCGGGCCGCCATCACCCCGCGCACCAAGGCCATTGTGCCCGTGCACCTCTATGGCCAATGTGCCGATATGGAGGCCCTGTTGCAGATAGGCCGCGAGCACGGCATCCACATCATTGAGGACAACGCGCAGGCCATCGGCAGCGATTATCATTTCTCTGATGGCCGCACGGCCAAGAGCGGCAGCATGGGCACCTACGGCTGCACCTCCTTCTTTCCGAGCAAGAACCTCGGCTGCTATGGCGATGGCGGGGCCATAACCACCAACAATGATGATCTGGCCGCCTCGGCTCGCATGATCGCCTCGCACGGGCAAAGCCGCCTCTATGTGCACGATGTGATCGGGGTCAACTCTCGGTTGGATGCCATGCAGGCCGCCATACTGCGCGTAAAACTGCGCCAGTTAGATGCCTACATCGCCCGCAGGACGGCTTTGGCCGATGCCTACGATGCCGCATTTGCCACCGTTCCGCAGATCACCACACCGTTCCGTCACCCGCGCTCAAAGCACGTGTTTCATCAGTACACCATGCAGCTTGAAGGGGCCGACCGCGATGAGCTGAAAAAGTACCTCGAGGCGCGGGGCGTGCCCAGCATGGTCTATTACCCCATTCCCCTGCACGGACAGAAGGCCTTTAGCAGCGCCCACCGTTCGGCCAAGGGTTTCCCGGTCACGGACGAACTGTGCCGCAAGGTCATCTCACTGCCCATCCACACCGAGATGCAGCCCGACCAGCTCGATCACATCATCAGCTCGGTGAAGGGGTTCTTTGCCTGAGGGGCGGGTCTGCATGGCGGTAGAGACGTTGCATGCAACGTCTCTACAGTGGGCATGCCAGATGAACGGCATGGTCCAGGCCAGAGTGGTTCTAAAAGACCAAGCGAGAGAAGAGGCAATTTACACGTAGTTATAGACTGCTGCGATGCAGAACCGCCCAAGTGATGCCGAGGAACATCTGAGGGGGCGGGGGGAGATACAGGAAGAACATTTATTAGCCACAGACGCACTGAATTGCACTGAAAGGACATGGACAAGAATTCAGCCCGAAGTCACAGAGGAACACTTGATCGGGCTGGGAGTGTCAATAATAGGATGCCAGAGGCAGAGTTCTACTCACTCGCGGGACGCGAGCTCGGGCGGGGGGCGGGGGGTAATTTTGCTACTTTTGGCTAAATTTCTATCGTCATGTTTTCTAATCCAGAGAATGATATCATGGGGTTCTTCAACTCCTTGATTTTTATTATATTCAATTTAATCATCTCGTTTCTGGTTGCATTTTTCATAGCGCGTAAACGCAGGATTGGTTTTTTTGGATCATTCCTCTTTAGTGTTTCACTTGGAAGTCTATTTGGTTTCATCATTACATTATTTAGTGGTAGAATTGGAAGTCCTATTCCTAAACCAAATTTATTTAAGCGAACTTTAGGTGTTATAATTTGTGCGCTTGGATTAATATGGCTCGTGTACTGGGGCAATGATGGCCTAAATGAAGATGTATTAAATCGAGTTCACCCTATTCAAGTTGTTGGTTGGACGGTTTTTGGATTTTATCTTTATCGAATTGGTAATGGCGTTGATGTTACATCGCGAGGAGTTTTTAGAATTGATCCTTGATTTAAGTTGATTCCCCCACGATTGAGCAAGAATTTCATAGTATCACTTACTCAAGCGAAAGAAGAGGCAATTTACACGCAGTTACAGACTGCTGTAATGCGGAACAGACCAAGTGATCCTGCGGAACACTAGAGAGGGCGGGGACTCTAAGGCGAAGTCACAGACTTCGTGTGTCATGTTCCGCACGAGTGATACTTCGGAATACCTGAGAGGGCGGGCGGAGTCATGTTCTTTTATATTGAAGCCCTATTGGATTGTCCGTCTTTTTGAAGAACGGAACTTGTGATAAAACTAAAACTACTCCCGATGATGCTCTGCCAGAATAGTTTTGATTTATTTCATCTCTTGTGATATAACCGTCTTTCAAAAGTTTGTTTACTGTCTGCTTGAAGATTTCAATTTTGATTTTGCCTTTGCTACCGTTGGAAGTAATTCTCTCTACACAACTCCAGTCCACTTTTAAAATTTTGTTTGTTTCTCCGTTGCCCCTAGTTAAAGTTTTTCCTTGAAGGGGAATTATGTATCTCTCCCAAATGTCTTCAAAAGTTTTTCCGTTTGATTTTGCTGTCGGTAAAGATTGTAAACTATCCAGGGTTAGAATTTCAATTTTTAATTTCTCTGCTACTTTAATAGCATCAGGTAAAAATGTTCCATCAGTTGCGATAACTGCTTTGGTGCAATCAAAAAAATCTTTTGCTCCATGAAGTTCCATTACCATTTGCCGATTTATTTTTCTTCCGTCACCATACATTTTTGCTTGCACCGCAATTTTCTCTTTCCCTTTGGTTGCGAAAACGTCAACACCATAATCTCCGCTGTAAGAAGTTGTTTCCGCTTGATAACCTTTTCTTCGGAAATACTCGCACACAAATTCTTCGTATTGTCTTGGGTTCATTGGTACGCAAGATTTGCAAATGGGTGGTTAGAAAATTTAGAAGAGAATTGTTGAAATAGATTTGGTTCAAATATTCGTGGGTCATCTGTCGGGGGTTACCAGTCATCGTCCTTTTTAAGGGCGTTTTTTTTAATTTCCTTCCGGATATACTGCATTAATATTCTCGAATCACCTATTAAATAGGAATACATCTCTCTGAATTCATTCATACAAGGTTGGCATCGAAGCAGATTCTCAATATTGCCATATGAGCCGCAATCACTACCGTCCTCCATTCCATAGAATTGAACCTTTATAGCAGTGTTGGCATTGCTGAAATGGCTGTATTTGAAATTGACAACTTCAATCTTGTAACGACCATCCTTAAACTTTAATTTCAGATCGTATTCCCACCACACTATTCTCACACAACCAAAACCTCCACCCTCATACCTATTTACAATTTTCACTATCAAAGTCTGTGAATTCGCGTCAGAATACTTCAACGGAATATCATTCTTGAACATTAAATCAACCACTTGAGTATTCGCAGATTTTACTCCAAGAAGTGAATAAGTTGCAGCTACTGTGCTTCCATCTGCCTGCCTACTAAATTCACGGGAACTCATGTTAACAACATCCAACGCCTGTTGAAACAATTGTGCAGCACTCTTCCCAGGCACTTCTACCAGCTCGTACAATCCGGCTTTCTCACTATCCACAAATGGAAACAACGATAAACGGCCATTAATCACAGGATAGCTCAGACCACTTTTTATAGCCTTCTTTATTTCTGAATGAGGGATTTTTGAAGTTTCGTTAGATTCATCCGTGAACACAACATATTTCTTTTCAACTTCCATAATCCTCCCAGCTAACGTGTCGCCTTTTTCGGTAATGATTAAATGTTTCTGAGCGGCAACATCGGTCACCACTAAAAGAAATGACAGTAAGATAATGTTAGTATATGTTTTCATGTTGACCGATACCATAATGTTTCCGAATGCTTGAGAGGGAGTGGTGTCATTATTTTATTTTCTTTCCTTGGTCTTCTCCTAAGTCATCTATTAACTGATTTTGGAGGATTTTCAATTCAATTCGGGCAAATTCCCTCAGCTTTTTTAATTGGTCGATTTTCGAAGGGCCATAGAATCCCCGTTCGCCAGTTAGAAAGTGAAGCGTGTTGCGTTGTCGGTTGATTTCACTTACAATTTTGGCTACGTCAGAAGGGAACGCAATATACTTCCAGTAATCTTTTTTCTCCAACATTGTTGTGAAGTTGATCGTCTGTTTAGTTAGGCCTGGTAAATAGAAGTATTCCTGTCCTTCGACTTTTTTCCATGATTCAATGGCCTTTATTTCCAATAGAGAAATTGGGTGATTCTCTTGTTGTTTCCTAAGTTGGTTGTAGTTAGGTCGCTTTGACAATTTGTGAATCACAAACCCATTCAGAAGTAACTTCGCTTTCATATAGTTCTCAAAGCAGATTGAAATCTTGATTGCATCCAGCAGATTGTCAAACAGAAACGGTTTCAACTTTTCCTTAATGCAAGCTATTTCGTTAAAATTCGGGTCATTAATAATGCTTTCTAGTTCATCAAGCCTGTCAATATGCACAGACCTTGCAAAGTATTGGTGACCAAGCGAAAGAAGGTTTAATGCAGTCGCCTTTGCGTTCTGCTCAGCATAGTAACAAATGCAGTAACCTGACTCTTTTTGGATCATGAATTCCTAATTTACTCTAAAGAAAATACCTTTTAAAATTTCGCCCTTTTGTCGTGCACGGATCGTGCAGACCAAACTTAATATCGACTGACGTTCATTAGGTTTAGTGGTTGTTGGCGGTAGTTTTTTTTATTTCTTAACTAAATCGTAAGGCGCGGGTATCAAATAAGTTTGAGTTTCGCCTCCAACAAATAGTGCTTCGTAATCACTCATTTTAAATAACTGCTCTACAAGTCCAAGGTACATTTTTAGGTAGTTAGCGGTTTCGAAGATATTTTTCGGAGCTCTAAAAGACCATGTTTCTTGTGCGGCAATTTGAGGTAGTAAATTTTCGATACTTTTTTTAATTGCCATTAGACTAATTCTGGCAGGCGGAAAGCCATTGATGTAAAATTGATGGAAGTGAGAATTTGTGTCAAACATTTCTAACATTTCCCGTTGTCTCGATTGAGTTTCTGAATTAAAATCATTGCTACAATCAAAGTGCCCTTTATAGGAATAGTTTCCACTTACCTCATCTAAATTGGTATTCGCAATGTGCCAATGCTCTACATGCGAGCCCGTTTCCCGTTTTGAGTATCCACATATGTGGATTATGGCTGGTTCTTCTGATTTGAATTCATTGGTTAATTGCTGCGTCAAGGTTTTCGCAAATTCTTCAATTGTGTGGCTTGTGTATTGCGCATTTTCGATGTATTTTATCATCCATTCATCAATATCTTTTCCTGATAAATAATAAAGTCCCGAATACGCCAAGCCAGCCCTCAAGTACGAAATGGGAAATATTTTTTGTCCAAACCCTGAATTCCCTTGACGTGATGTTAGGTTTGAGTCGCTTGCAAGTACAATTCCGTACTTATTTATGATAGTTGCTATTAGGGTCATTTTAAAATTACCGCTAACTCGTTTATTGTCGCTACTCCTGCGCCCTTCAATTGCGCATATCCCTCCATTATTAGGTGGATAGTCGAAACAACGGGTTTCGCATATCCGCAGAGGCGAATGTAGCGAAATGCTCAAAGTGTGTTGAATGGTGGGGTGAATTTTTTGAGGGTCGCGGTGCTGAGGAGTGTATGGATATCTGTTGTGCGGCTACTTGACGACCCTAGGGCGTTCCATTGTGCAGATCATCATCGGAAATGCAATTTCCGCTCTCAATATCAAGCTTCCCGCCAGGCGCGGAAGGCCCGAAAGATGCGGCCAAGGGGCTGAGGGACAGGGTGGGGGAGGGGCCGTGGGGCGGCCATCAGAAAATAAATAGGGAGAGAATTTTGATGCGAAGGGGGCGGAGGACATATGAAGGACCTTTTGCAATTTAGCTTCTGTATTTCGGTCAGGAGGGCAGGGAACGAGGGAACAAGGGTGCGGGAAGCGGGGCGGAGAGCGACCGAACGGACCACTTAAATGAAAGGCGCAGGGTACGCCTCTTGGATATGAACCTCAAAAGACCTGCAACCATGGCAAAACGTGTGAGAGAACGTGTGGTGTTGGAGCTCAGTCCCGAATGGGCCGAGGGCCGCCCGGTAAAAGTGACGATGGCGCACATGCGCACCCTGTGGCGCTTTGCGCAGGACCGCAGTGTGGAGCAGTTGGCCGAGGAGGAGGGCCTATCGGTGGCGGGTGTGCGCAAGCGGCTGTCGTTCCTGTGCAGGGCGTTCATGGTGCAGTCGGTGCTGGCGGTGTACCATAGGTTGGTGCTGGCGGGTGAGATAGACCGCAATTCGCAATTCTGAGTCGACCGCACAAGTATCAGATCTGCTACTTGCGCACGGGGCGTGGCGTGCGGAGGTTTGTGTCATGCGATCGGCACTCGGCACATCCACCCATCGGGGCAAGCGGGGCAACTCTGCGGCAATGTGCTGTGGCATAGGGGTCTACGCAACTGAATTGGTCTGGCTGGGCTTCGGGGCGGGCGTCCATTCCTCACGTAATAGCTTCGATTCCTCACGTAATAGCTTCGATTCCTCACGTAATAGCTTCGATTCCTCACGGAATAGCGTCCATTCCTTACGGAATAGCTTCGATTCCTCACGGAATGGCTTCGATTCCTCACGGAATGGCTTCGATTCCTCACGGAATGGCTTCGATTCCTCACGGAATAGCTTCGATTCCTCACGGCATAGGGCCATGGTCTTTGGCACGGCCCGCGCCATAGTGTGCATCGGGTACAGAGGCCGAAAGGAGAGGGCCCCGCCAAGTGGGCCTGGGACACAGAGACCGGGAACAGGGACTTTCACATGCATAAGCACCAATTAAATTTTACGATCATGCCATCAAGAGTACCACCAACAGACAGCGATTTCCACACGTACATCACTACTACGAAGACCGCCCTGGGCGTTGGCACGCCCGATACGGCCACGCGCCTGGGCCTGACCTCGGGCGAGAAGACGGCCTGGGAGGCCTATGAGGCCGAATGGGTGTCGACCTACGCCAAGTTTGGCGATGAGGACATCCGCACCAGGTCAGTGACTGACAACAAGAACCGCATCAAGCGCGAATTCACAGCGTTTGCCAATCCGCTGCTGACGCGCATGAGCGTGTCACCGAACATCACGGCCGGAGACCGCAACACCTTTCACCTGCCCGAGCGCAAGGACCCATCGGAACGGCCGGGCATCAGCGAACGGCCCGCGGTGAGCCTTGTGAGCACTGGCGGTGGGGTGGTGGTGGTGCGTGTGCGCACCGTGGAGGACGGCAGCAAACCGAGCATGCACCCCGATGCCGACCTGATAGAGCTGCGCTATGTGCTGCAGGCTGTGGATGTGGCCGCGCCCACCAGCATACGCGAACTGACCGAGACCGCCATCACGAGCCGCGCCAAGAGCGAACTGAAACTGGGCGACACGGCCGAAGGCAGGATACTCTATATCGCGGCCCGCTATGTGAACAAGGTGGACGCCACGAAGAACAGCCCGTGGTGCGCCATCCAGAGGCAGGTGGTGGCGTGAGAGAAAGCTGTTCTCGTTAGCTGTTAGCCGTTAGCTGCGAAGGCATCGGCCGTGGGCGGGGGTCCCATGGTCGGTGCTTTTTTCATGTAGGGCCTGGGCAGATGAGGTGATTTGATTATGAGGTGAATTGATGATGTGCTGATCTGCTGTCACCTGTGACCTAGTACCCAGCACCTAACACCTAACAGCTACACTCCGTGCCCTATCCCCAAAACCAGTTACTTTCGCGCCCTCGTTAAAAATGAACGCTCGGCCGAGGGCCGCACAGCAGCAGATAGCATGGAGATAGCCGTAGTAGGGACAGGGTATGTGGGGCTCGTATCGGGCACCTGCTTCGCGGAGACTGGCAACAACGTGATATGCGTTGACATAGATGTGAAAAAGGTGGAGAAGATGCGCAACGGCACGGTGCCCATCTACGAACCGCACCTGGATGTGCTGTTTGAGCGCAACATCAAGGCCGGGAGGCTGCATTTCACCACCGATCTGGCCAGTGCCATAGAGAAGGCCAAGGTGATATTCCTGGCCCTGCCAACCCCTCCGGGCGAGGACGGCAGTGCCGACCTGCGCTATGTGCTGGGCGTGGCCGAGCAGTTGGGCAAGTTGATCAAGGACTACAAGGTGATCGTGGACAAGAGCACCGTGCCCGTAGGTACGGCCGAGAAGGTGCATGCCGCCATAGCCAAGAACGCCACAGTGGATTTTGATGTGGTATCGAACCCCGAGTTCCTGCGCGAGGGCTTTGCAGTGGATGACTTCCTGAAACCCGACCGCGTGGTGATAGGCACCAGTGGCGAACGCGCCCGCCACACCATGGAGGAGCTGTACAAGCCCTATGTGCGCCAGGGCAACCCGATCATATTCATGGACGAGCGCAGTGCCGAGCTCACGAAGTATGCGGCCAACTCGTTCCTGGCCACCAAGATCACCTTCATGAACGAGATAGCCAACCTGTGCGAGCTGCTGGGAGCCGATGTGGACAAGGTGCGCATAGGCATAGGCACCGATACGCGCATCGGTAAGCGGTTCCTGTTCCCGGGCATCGGCTACGGGGGCAGCTGTTTCCCCAAGGATGTGCAGGCCCTGGCCAAGTCATCGGCCGAGGTGGGCTACGAGTTCCCGCTGTTGCAGTCGGTGATGGAGGTGAACGAGAAACAGAAGACCATCATCATCCCCAAGATCAAGGACTTTTTCGGGGGCGATCTGAAGGGCCGCCATTTCGCCATCTGGGGGTTGGCCTTTAAGCCTGATACCGATGACATCCGCGAGGCCCCGGCCCTGTATGTGATAGATGAACTGCTAAAGGCCGGTGCCACCGTCACCGCCTACGATCCCGAAGCCATGGCCAATGTGAAGGAGCGCATGGGCGACAGGATAGGCTTTGTGGAGGACATGTATCAGGGACTGAAAGGGGCCGATGCCCTCATCATCTGCACCGAATGGAGCGTGTTCCGTTCGCCCGATTTCGATCAGATGGCCGCTGGCCTGAAGAGGAAAGTGGTGTTTGATGGACGCAACCTCTACGAACTGGAGGACATGGAGGCCCGTGGTTTCTACTACAACAGCATTGGCCGCAGAACGGTGACCCCAGCCTGAGGAGGAAACAGGTAAAAGGCAACAGGTCACAGCAAGCATCAGATGGCGAACACCGAAAAGCGGGTCCTAATCACCGGAGCGGCCGGTTTCCTTGGTTCGCACCTGTGCGACCGGTTCATCAGGGAGGGATTCCGCGTGGTGGGCATGGACAACCTTATAACAGGCGATCTGCGCAACATCGAGCACCTGTTCAAACTCAAGGAGTTCGAGTTCTACCACCACGATGTGAGCCAGTTTGTGCATGTGGCCGGAGATGTCGATTACATCCTGCACTTCGCCTCGCCAGCCAGCCCCATCGATTATCTCAAGATACCCATCCAGACCCTGAAGGTGGGATCGTTAGGCACCCACAACCTGCTCGGCCTGGCCAAGGCCAAGGGCGCCAGGATGCTCATCGCCTCCACATCGGAGGTGTATGGAGACCCCACCGTGCACCCGCAGACCGAGGAGTACTGGGGCAATGTGAACCCCATCGGACCACGGGGGGTGTATGACGAGGCCAAGCGTTTTCAGGAGGCCATCACCATGGCCTATCACCGCTACCACGGGTTGGAGACGCGCATCGTGCGCATCTTCAACACCTACGGCCCGCGCATGCGGCTCAACGATGGGCGGGTGCTACCGGCCTTTATCGGGCAGGCGCTGCGTGGCGAGGACCTCACCATATTCGGTGACGGCAGCCAGACCCGCTCGTTCTGCTACGTGGATGACCTGATCGAGGGCATCTACCGCCTGCTGTTGAGCGACTATGCCGATCCGGTGAACATCGGCAATCCCAACGAGATCACCATCAAGGACTTTGCTGAGGAGATCATCAAACTCACCGGCACCACCCAGAAGGTGATCTACAAGCCCCTGCCGCAGGACGACCCCATGCAGCGCCAGCCCAACATAGACAAGGCCCGCAGCATATTGGGTTGGGAACCCAAGGTGAGCCGTGCCGAGGGCCTGCGCATCACCTACGAGTACTTCAAGAGCCTCTCGCAGGAGGAACTTTTCAAAAAGGAACACAATACCTTCGAGGGCTACATCCGCAAATAATGGCCTACAAAGCACACGAGACCGCAGTGATTGATGAAGGCTGCCAGATAGGTGACGGCACCAGCATCTGGCATTTCAGCCACATCATGCCCAAATGCGTGATCGGGAAGAACTGCAACATCGGTCAGAATGTGGTCATATCGCCTGAGGTGGTTTTGGGCGACAACGTGAAGGTGCAGAACAACGTGAGCATCTACACGGGCGTTATCTGCGAGGACGATGTGTTCCTCGGCCCATCGTGCGTGTTCACCAACGTCACTAACCCGCGCAGTGCCGTTAACCGCAGGGGCCAGTATGCCCGCACCACGGTGAAGAAGGGCGCCTCCATAGGGGCCAATGCCACTATCGTATGCGGCCACGACATTGGCGAGTTCGCCTTTATCGGTGCCGGGGCGGTGGTCACCAAGAATGTTCCGGCCTATGCGCTGCTGGTCGGCAATCCGGCCCGTCAACTGGGATGGATGAGCGAATACGGCCATCGCCTCTCGTTTGATAAGGATGGCCTGGCCACCTGTCCCGAGAGCGGACAGCAATATCGGCTCAAGGAGGGGAGAGTGGAGAGGATCTGAGGTCACAGCCAATCAGCAATCAGCAATCGCCAATCGCCAATCAGCAATCGCCAATCAGCAATCATCAATGAACAGGGTCCGTTTCGCAGTCGTGGGTTGTGGCCACATCGGTAAGCGCCATGCCGAGATGATTGTGCGCAATGCTGAATCGGAACTGGTGGCCCTGTGCGACACCGCCCCGGCCGACTCGCTCAAGATCGACCATTTCAATGTGCCGTTCTTCAATTCCATCGAAAGCCTGTTGGCCTCAGGCCTCGAATTCGATGTGGTGAACGTATGCACCCCCAACGGTCTGCACAGTGCCCACAGTCTGGCCGCATTGAGCGCGGGCAAGCATGTGGTGTGCGAAAAACCTATGGCCCTGAGCAAGCTCCAGTGCGAAGAGATCATCTTCAAGGCGCTGCAGATGTCAAAGCAGGTGTTCTGTGTGATGCAGAACCGCTACTCTCCGCCTTCGGAGTGGATGAAGGAGGTCATATCGAAGAAACTGCTGGGCGAGGTGTTCATGGTGCAGGTGAACTGCTACTGGAACCGCGATGCCCGCTACTATAAGGCCGGTGGCTGGAAAGGCCGTCAGGACCTGGACGGGGGCACGCTATTCACCCAGTTCTCGCACTTCATCGACATCATGTACTGGCTCTTCGGAGACATCACCGATATCAAGGCCAACTTCGCTGACTTCAACCATGCGGGCAGCACCGATTTCGAGGACTCGGGCAACATCGCCTTTCGGTTTGTTAACGGTGGCATGGGCTGCCTCAATTACTCCACCTCGGTGTGGGACAGGAATCTGGAGAGTAGCCTGACCGTGATAGGGGAGAAGGGCAGCATAAAAGTGGGCGGACAGTACATGAACGAGGTGGAATACTGCCACATTGATGGGTACACCATGCCCGAACTGGCACCATCGAACCCCGCCAACGACTACGGGGCCTACAAGGGATCGGCCGCCAACCACCATTACATCATTGAGAATGTGGTGGACAGCCTCAAGGGCCGCACCACGCCTACCACCAACGCTCTCGAAGGGCTGAAGGTGGTGGAGATCATAGAACGCATCTACTCGCACCGCGACAAGAAACTACTCAAGCACAACCATTGAGTCATGAGCATCTACAAGCGCCTTGTTGATAAGGAGAGCAAGCTGGCCCTCATCGGCCTCGGCTACGTGGGCCTGCCCATCGCCCTCGCCTTTGCTAAGAAGATCAGAGTCGTAGGGTTCGATATCAACCAGAAACGGGTGGACATGATGCGCAATCGCATCGACCCGAGCGAGGAACTGGAGGCCAGCGAGTTCGATGGCTGCGACATCCACTTCAGTGCCGATGGCAACGACCTGAAGGATGTGAACTTCTTCATCGTGGCCGTGCCAACACCCATCGATGAGCACAACCTGCCCGACCTGCGCCCCGTGATCAGCGCCTCGCGCACCGTGGGCAAGGCCCTGAAAAAGGGCGACTACGTGGTGTATGAGTCCACGGTATATCCCGGCTGCACCGAAGAGGACTGCATCCCTGTGCTGGAAGAGGTTTCGGGACTGAAGTTCAATGTCGATTTCAAGGTGGGATATTCCCCCGAAAGGATAAACCCGGGCGACAAGGAGCACACACTCTCCAAGATTGTGAAGGTGGTGAGCGGCTGTGACGATGAGAGCCTGGAGGAGATAGCCAAAACGTATGAGCTGGTGGTGGATGCCGGTGTGCACCGTGCCCCGAGCATCAAGGTGGCCGAGGCCGCCAAGATCATTGAGAACACCCAGCGCGATGTGAACATTGCCCTGATGAACGAGCTCTCCATGATCTTCAACAAGATGGGTATCAACACTTACGATGTGCTCACTGCGGCCGGCACCAAGTGGAACTTCCTCAAGTTCTACCCCGGTCTGGTGGGCGGGCACTGCATCGGTGTCGATCCGTATTACCTCACCCACAAGGCGCGGCAATTGGGTTACCACAGCAAGGTGATCACCAGTGGCCGCAGCGTGAACGATGGCATGGGCCCGCACGTGGCGCAGGAGGTGGTCAAAAAGGTCATAGCCATGGGCACCGACAGCACCAAGGCACGGGTGCTTATCATGGGAGCCACGTTCAAGGAGAACGTATCGGACATCCGCAACTCGAAGGTGGTGGATGTGCTGCGCGAGCTGGAAAGCTTCGGGGTGCGGGTGGACGTGGTGGATCCCTTTGCCTCCAGTGCCGAGGTGAAGCACGAATACGGCTTTGAGCTGGCCACCCAACTGGCCGACCGCTATGATGCGGTGATCGTGGCCGTGAATCACCACCAGTACCTCAACCTTGACGAGGCCTATTTCTCTGGCCTCATGGGTGGCAACGGCCTGCTCTACGACCTGAAAGGGATTTACAAAGGCAAGATAAAGGGGTTGAATTATAGGAGTCTGTGAGGCCAACGGACAATTGATAATTGCACATTGCTAATTGATAATTGGGTGGAATGATCCTCGTAACTGGCGGCACAGGTTTTATCGGATCGCACACCGTGGTGGCGCTGCAGGAGGCAGGGCACGAGGTGCTGATATTGGACGACCTGAGCAATTCGCGGGCCTCGGTGGTCGGGAGCATAGCGGCCATTTCGGGCAGGCGTCCTGCATTCATTGAGGGCAATGTATGTGATGGGGCCACGCTCGATGCACTGTTCGGGAATTACAGCATAGAGGCGGTGATCCACTTCGCAGCCTTTAAGGCCGTGGGTGAGAGCGTTGAGAGGCCGCTGGCGTATTATGATAACAATGTGGGAGGCCTCTCGTCCCTGCTGGGGGCCATGCAGCGGCACGGGGTGAGGCGCATCGTGTTCAGCAGCTCATGCACAGTGTATGGCGAACCCGACCGCTCGCCCGTTACCGAGACCACCCCGCGCAAAGAGGCTGCATCGCCCTACGGCAATACTAAGCGGATATGCGAGGACATTCTGCGCGATGTGGCGGCAACAGGCACCATTGAGGCCATCGCCCTGAGGTATTTCAACCCGATAGGTGCACACCCGTCAGCGCACATAGGTGAGTTGCCACTGGGCGTGCCCAACAACCTGGTGCCCTACATAACGCAGACAGCCATAGGAAAGCGCCAGCAGCTTACCGTGCACGGCAACGACTACCCAACGCCTGATGGCACATGCATACGCGACTACATACATGTGGTGGACCTGGCAGAGGCCCATGTGGCCGCCATGGGCCGCGTTACCCAGGGCAGAATGGAGGCCGGATATGAGGTGTATAACGTGGGCACGGGCAAAGGAAATTCGGTGATGGAGGCCATCGTGGCCTTTGAACATGTAAGTGGAAAATCACTCAACTACCGCATAGGGCCCAGACGCGAGGGCGATATCACGGCCATTTGGGCCGAGACTGCACTGGCGGAGGAGAAGCTGGGCTGGAAGAGCCGCCTCACCATGTCCGATGCCATGCGCGATGCGTGGAACTGGGAAAAGGCCATCGGATGAATATCGGGTATTCAAAATCGAATGATAAACACCGATCGGAGGAGAGGCACACAACCATTGGAACTACGGAACTCCTCATTGCCATTTGTTCATTGCTAATTGCTCATTGAAAGCATGAAGACCATCATCATCACCGGAGGGGCCGGTTTCATCGGATCGCACGTGGTAAGGCGTTTTGTGACACGCTACCCCGATGTGCAGATCGTCAACCTCGACAAACTGACCTATGCTGGAAACCTCGAGAACCTGAAGGATGTGGACCATCTGCCCAACTACCGTTTTGAAAAGGTCGATATTGTGGATGCCGGGGCGGTGAATGCCGTTTTTGCGAAGTATGATGTGATGGGGGTGGTGCACCTGGCGGCCGAGTCGCATGTGGACCGCAGCATCAGCAATCCGATGGAGTTCATCCATACCAACATTATCGGCACGGTGAACCTCCTGAATGCCGCCCGCGCCAAATGGAACGGCAACTTTGAAGGGAAACGATTCTACCACGTCAGCACCGATGAGGTGTATGGCAGCCTGGGCGAGGAGGGCTTCTTTTACGAGACCACGGCCTACGATCCCCGCAGCCCATACTCGGCCAGCAAGGCCAGCAGCGACCACCTGGTCCGGGCCTATCACCACACTTACGGCCTCCCCATTGTGGTGTCCAATTGCTCAAACAACTACGGGCCCAACCACTTCCCCGAGAAACTGATCCCGCTGGCCATCCACAACATCAGAAACATGAAACCGATACCCGTTTATGGTAAAGGTGAGAATGTGCGCGACTGGCTGTATGTGCTTGACCATGCTGCGGCCATCGACACCATCTATCACAGGGGCGGCAATGGCGAGACCTACAACATCGGTGGCAACAACGAGTGGACGAACATCGACCTGATCCGTCTGCTGTGCAAGGTGATGGACGAGAAGCTGGGCCGCGAACCCGGCACATCGGAGGGGCTGATCACTTTCGTGAAGGACCGTGCCGGCCACGACCTGCGCTATGCCATCGACTCATCAAAACTGCAGAACGAACTGGGCTGGCGGCCGAGCCTCACCTTTGAGGAAGGTCTGCCCGCCACGGTGGACTGGTATCTGGCCAATGAGGCGTGGCTGAACAACGTGACATCGGGCAGTTACCAGAAGTATTATGAGCAGCAGTATGTTGCGAGATAGCGTTGGGCACTTTACGATTCAGCATTCCTAACTCTTCACGCTCAATTCCTAATTCTTAATTCGTATTTCCTAATTCTCAATTCCTGATTGACCATGTCCTTCCACCCGGCCGACATCAGCAGATTCACCTTCCTGGTCACGGGCGGTGCCGGTTTTATCGGCAGCAACATTGTGAATTATCTGATGGCCCATGGGGCGGGCGAAGTGAGGGTGCTCGATAACCTGTGCGAAGGCAAACGGAGCAACATAGCGCACCACATCGGCAGGCCCAATTTCAGGTTCATTGAGGGTGATATTGTCGATGCGGCCACGTGCATCGAGGCGTGCAGGGGTGTGGATTACATCACCCACCAGGCGGCCTTGGGCAGTGTGCCCCGCAGTCTGCTCACCCCGTTGGCCACCAACGCCAGCAATGTGACGGGGTTCCTGAACATGCTCACAGCGGCAAAGGATGCCAATGTGCGCAGGTTCGTGTATGCCAGCTCCTCAAGTGTCTATGGCGACAGCATCAAGCTGCCCAAGACCGAGGAGCACATAGGCAGTCCGCTGAGCCCCTATGCCGCCAGCAAACTGGTGAATGAGATCTACGCGGGGGTGTATGCCCTCAATTATGGTATTGAGGTGGTGGGATTGAGGTATTTCAACGTGTTCGGGCCCAATCAAAAACCCGATGGTCCGTACGCGGCCGTGATCCCTCTGTTCATGGATGCGCTGCTCAACGGGCGCTCGCCCTACATCAATGGCGATGGTGAGCAGAGCCGCGACTTCACCTATGTGGACAATGCAGTGCAGGCCAACATACGCGCCATGTTCAGCACTGTGCCGGGTGCCACGGGCCGGGTTTACAACATCGCCTTCGGGCAGCGCACCACCGTGAATCAGCTCTTCAATGGTATTGCCGAGGCCATCGGCACGGATATACGCCCCACCTACCGTGCACCTCGGCAGGGCGACATCCAGGATTCGTTGGCCGACATCTCGCAGGCCCGGGCCTTTCTGGGCTACGACCCACAGGTGAGCATCGAAGCGGGCCTCCGCACCACGCTGGAGTGGTTCAAGGGGTGAGTGGTGGTATTGGCCATCACCCACTGTTAAATAATCATCCGCCTATTTCGGTCTCCAAGATTTGGAGCGTTGGTAAAACACTCCTCTTTACTCTGACATCTCCAAAAGACTCGAATTTTCCATCTAGGGGTCATATGCCAACTCATTAACATCTCTCGCTTAAATGTAATGACATGGCCCGATCCAGCCGATACGTTTGCATCACAAACCTGATGTAAAATGGTCATGAGAGAATTGAAGTCTATCGCAATAGCCATGGCCTTGCTGGGCGCACATAGCGGTGCCTTTTCGCAAGGGCTCAACCTGCCCAGTGCCATGTATGTGAGCCAGGACGGACATTATCTGCGCACAGGCGGCCTGGCAAGCGAGGGGCTGTATGACAGTACCCTGATCCGCGATTTCTATTTGGAGTTTCCGCAGGCCAATTACTGGAGCCAGATGCAGGCCAACTATACCACGCGCACACCCATACCTGCGGCCCTCACCGTGGATGGTGTCAGCTACGACAGCGTGGGTGTGGCATTCAAGGGGAACACCTCTTATATGAACGTTCAGAACTCGAACAAGAAATCGTTCGGTATTGACATGAACGAGTACATCAGCGGGCAGGACCTGATGGGATACAGCACCCTGAACCTCAACAATTCGTTTGAGGATGAGTCGTTCCTACGCGAGGTGTTCTACTCTAACCAGATACGCCACCACGTGCCCGCAGTGAAGGCCAATTTCATACATCTGCACATCAATGGGGGCGACTGGGGCCTGTATCCCAATGTGCAGCAGCTCAACAAAGACATGATGAAGGAGTGGTTCTTCAGCAACGATGGCAGCCTGTGGCGGGCCCATGTGCGCAGCACTGGTGGACCTGGTCCGGGCCCTGGTCCTGGCGGACAATGGGGCGATGGCACCGCGGCTTTCAATTACCTGGGGTCCGATACGGCCCTCTATCAGGACTACTACACTTTGAAGAGCAGTGATGAGGTGAATCCGTGGGACTACCTGCGCGATGCGTGCCAGATGCTGAATCAAACGGCCACAGCCAATCTGGAATCCGTGCTACCGCAGTATTTCGACATGGACCGCGTGCTGTGGTTCCTGGCCTGCGAGATTGCATTTGCAGACGATGACAGCTATGTGTACAAGGGCAAGATGGACTATTACGCCTACCACGATGTGGAGACAGGGCGCATGACCCCGCTAGAGTTTGACGGCAACAGCGCCCTTAACAGCCAGGGCCTGAACTGGAGCCCATTCTATCATGCCGACAATGCCAACTACCCCTTGCTGAACAAAGTGCTGGCCGTGCCCGCATGGAGACAGCGGTATCTGGCGCACATGCGCACCATACTTAATGGCATATTCAATCCAGCGAACACGAATGGTATTCTCGATGCCTACAAGGCGCAGATTGACCAGCAGGTGCAGGATGACCCGATCAAGCTTTACACGTACAATGAGTTCGTTTCGGAGGTGACCGCACTGAAGACCTTCATCACCAACAGGAGGACCATCCTGTTGGCCAATACCGAGGTGGCTCAGGTGGCACCTACCATCAGCAACCCGTATTATCAGAACACGGCCGAGAGCCAGTGGACCGCCCCTGCGGCCAACGAGCAGGGCTGGGTGCGGGCCGATGTGACCCATACGAGCGGGGTGTTTCAGGTGAATCTGTATTACTCCGATGCCTTCACAGGTAATTTCTCTGTGACCCAGATGTATGATGACGGTGCCCACCACGATGGTGCAGCGGCCGATGGGGTGTACGGGGGCGCCATACCCGGCTACGCGGCCGGAACCTGGGTACGGAGCTATGTGGAGGCGGTGGCCAACACCACGGCCAAGAGTGTGGCATACTGGCCGGTAGGGGCCGAGCACGATGTGTTCGTATATCAGGTGCAACTAGAAGAGGCCCTGAATATTCCGGTGGTGATAAATGAGGTGATGGCAAGCAACAGCGCCACCGCTAGCGATGATGCAGGCGAGTATGACGACTGGGTGGAACTGTACAACAACGGAAGTTCGCAGGTGGATCTGAGCGGATATTACCTGACCGACAATCTGGCGAACCTGAACAAGTGGCAGGTACCCGCCAACACGGTCATAGCTGCGGGCGGCTATATGATCCTGTGGGCCGATGAGGACAGCAGCCAGGGCTGGAACCACATGAACTTCAAGCTATCGGCCAGCGGAGAGGCCGTTATGCTGCTCGATGATCAGTTGCGCTTCATTGATTCATTGCACTATGGCGCCCAGACCACTGACATGGGGCTGGCCCGGGTACCAAACGGAACGGGCGACTTCATGATACAACTGCCCACCTACAATGGCAACAACGATAACGTGTCGGTAGGCCATGTGGTGAAGGAGCAGTCGGTGGTGCGGGTGTACCCGAACCCGGCCCGGGACTTTGTACAGATCATGGCTTCGCAGCAGGATGACATGGCCATTGAGGTGTTTGATGCGGTGGGTAAGAAGATGCTGACGGCCAATGTAAACGGCATGTTGCGCATTGACACGGGCGAATGGCCATCAGGGGTATATATGCTGCGCGCCACCGATGTGGTGCACCGCATCATCATCACCCATTGAAATGGTTGATGATCTGTACTGAGCGGATCAATTTTCTGCTCTCTATACCCGTTTCATTGATGTCAGCCATTTGGGAGTAGGACCGTAGAGCGGTCAAAAGGGCCATGAGACCGAACTGAACCGTTGGGTGACAGGAGATGGCCCGTGCCCTTTACTTTGCGGCATGACCGACCACCATCTGCTCTGCCCGTCCTGGAGAGAATACGAGCTCATTGATAGTGGAGGCGGAGAGAAGTTAGAACGCTTCGGGCCGTATTCTCTGATAAGGCCTGAGCCGCAGGCGGTTTACCGGGCCTCGCTGCCGCGCAAGGATTGGGAGGCCAGGGCCCATGCCCATTATGTGCGCGACAAGGCTAGGGCAACGGGGAGTTTTGTGGGCGATAAGGGCCAATGGAACCGCCTGCAGGAGATGCCCGATGTGTGGACCATCGGATACCGCAGCGAGGCGCTCGACCTGCGTCTGAGGCTGGCCCTTACCGGATTCGGCCATGTGGGGCTGTTTCCTGAGCAGGCCTGCAACTGGGAGTACATAGCCGCGCAGGTGAAAGCCCTGAAGCGAAATGTGGCACGGCCCGATGTGCTCAACCTGTTTGCCTACACAGGCGGGGCCAGCCTTGCCGCAGCTCAGGCCGGTGCGTTTGTAACGCATGTCGATTCGGTGCGGCAGACCATAACATGGACCAACCAGAACCGTGAGGCCAGCAAACTGCCCGAGATGCGCTGGATGGTGGACGATGCCATGAAATTCTGCAGGCGCGAGGCACGCAAAGGGGCCAGGTATCACGGCATCATACTCGATCCGCCTGCCTATGGGCGCGGGCCCGATGGCGAGAAATGGGTGCTGGAGGACAGCATTGACGAGATGATGGGGGTATGCCATCAACTGCTTCATCCCCATGGGTTCGTGGTGCTCAATCTCTATAGCATGGGCATGTCGGCTCTGGTGGGCGAGAGCCTGGTGCACAGCCATTTCGGTAAGGTAAGATCGGAGTTGGGAGGGCTGTATCTGCCATCAGCGACAGGCCAACGGCTGCCCCTTGGCACATTTGTGCGGTTCTGTCGCTGAGGTATGCTCTTCAGTTCGCTCACCTTCCTGTATGCGTTTCTGCCTCTGGTGCTGGCACTGTACCTGCTGGTGCCGAGAAAATGGGGCAACGGGGTGCTCATTTTCGCCAGTCTGCTTTTCTATGCATGGGGAGGGGTGAGCTATGCGCTCATCATGATGGGCAGTATTCTGCTAAACCACCTAGTGGGTGCAGGGATGCTGCGCAGCGAAAGGCCGATGGTGTGGTTGAAGGTAGGTGTACTGCTCAATGTCATCATATTGGCGATATTCAAGTACATCGGATTTGCTGTAGAGAATCTGAACGTGCTGGTAAGCGCCCTTGGTGCCGACTGGCATTTTATCGACCCCCATATAAAACTGCCATTAGGCATCTCGTTCTTCACCTTTCAGCAGATGAGCATGCTGTGGGACATGTATCGCAGTGCCGACCGCACGCGGATCACATTGGCCCAGACCACCTTGTATGTGAGCTTCTTCCCACAGCTTATCGCAGGGCCTATTGTGCGTTTCCATGACATCATTGATCAGATAAAGAAGCAGCGCAGGCCCACGGTGGTCATGTTCCGCGATGGGGTGGAGCGGTTCTGTTCGGGTCTGTTCAAGAAGGTGGTGGTGGCCAACACCATGGGCGCGTTGGCGGATGAGGTGCTGCGGATGGACCCTTCGCAACTGAGTACCCCTGCGGCCTGGTTGGGTGTGGTGGCCTACGCCCTTCAGATCTATTTCGATTTCTCCGGTTACAGCGATATGGCCATCGGGCTGGCCTCGATGTTCGGTTTCAATCTGTTGGAGAATTTCAACCACCCGTACATCGCATCGAGCATCAAGGACTTCTGGCGGAGGTGGCACATATCGCTGAGCACATGGTTCCGCGACTATGTGTACATACCGCTGGGCGGCAACCGGCAGGGCGGATGGCGCGTGTACCGCAACCTGAGCATCGTGTTCCTGCTGACGGGCCTGTGGCACGGGGCCTCGTGGAACTTTGTGGTGTGGGGAGCCTTTCACGGCATTTTCCTCATGGTGGAGCGGGTAGGGTGGGGCAAGGTGCTGGAAAGGCTTCCAAAGCCATTCGGCTGGGCCTACACCATGGTGGTGGTGCTGGTAGGCTGGGTCTTTTTCAGACTCGAGGAGATGGACGGTGCCGTTGCCCTGATCGGATCCATGGCCGGACAGGGAGGCGAGCTGTCGTACAGGATCTTTCTTAACGGGTTGTATCAGTCGGTGGGGGTGGTGGCGCTACTGGCGGCCACGCCATGGCCCAGGGCCATTTACCATAGAGTGATCGCCATGACCGAGGGGCATGCTGCGCTCGCCATAGGTGCGGAATTGGTGCGCAGCCTTCTGGTGCTGGCCATGCTGGGTTATTGCACTGTTTTTCTTGCGGGCGATACGTACAACCCGTTCATCTATTTCAGATTCTGAGGGATGGAAAGGCTGCGTGCATATCTGCTTCCGGTACTGTTTGCCAGTGCGCTGCTGCTGCCAACCGTAAATGGCATGCTCGGGATATGGGAGTATAAGCGGAAAGATGAGAACCGCTCGGTAGCCCGTTTCCCTGCGTTGGACATCAACTATCTGGATGGTTTTCCGGGGCAGTTTGAGGACTGGTATAACGATGCATTCTCGTTCCGAACCCCGCTGCTGCAGGTGTTTCATCTCGTTACGGTGGGAGTTTTCAGGGTGTCGCCTGACCCGAAGAGGACCATTATAGGTGCCAACGGGCAGATGTTCCAAGGGGGCAAGGAGCGGGACATCATTGAGGGAAAGTTGCAGCTCACGGATGCTCAGCTGGACAGCCTGGAGATGATCTGGGCCGACCGTGTGGCGTATCTGACGGCCAAAGGCATCAGGTGCTACTGGTTCATCATCCCGATAAAAGAAAATGTGTACCCTGAGTTGCTGCCCATACAGGTGAGACCTGGAAACAGGCCACGCAGGGCGGAGCAGATCATGGAACGCCTGAACGGACGGTTTCCGGGGCTGGTGCATGACATGCTTCCGGCCCTGATGCGATCGAAGGACACCTCGGAGCTGTTCTTCAAGCTGGACAATCACTGGAACTATGAGGCGGGGGCGTTGGCCGCGAAGGAGATATATGCGGTGCTGAGCCGCGATTTCACCAACATGAACAGGATTCCCTTTGAATCGGTGCACTGGGTGGATTCGAACCGACAGAGCGGATTCCACAGGTCGGTGCTGGGCGATGACACCACGGAGGACATGTACAGGTACCCGCTATCGAACGCGCAGCGGGCACGGACGGTGGAGAAGTACGGGTTTGCACCGATACCGACCTTCCCGTACCCTTGGGACTTTGAGAACCGGTACCGGATAGAGGGCGATAGCACGGCCCCGCGGGCGCTGTTGATCCGTGACTCGTTCACGGATTTCTCGCGGCCGTTCCTTGTAGAGGCCTTCAGTGAGACGGTGCTGATCTTTGACTCGTGGCAGTTCCGTGCGAACCGGCACATAGTGGAGCGGGTGAGGCCCGATGTTGTGGTGTACTGCACCCTTGAGACCCTGATAGAACAGCATCTGGGCCATGAGAAGGAGGTGCGCGCGGGCAGGAGGCAGGATGACTGAGGGGACAGGTGTTGGGTGTTAGCCATTAGCTGTTAGCAATTAGCTGTCAGCTGTTGGGCCTCAGGTTGCACGTTATGGGTTACAGGGTACAGGTTACAGCGGAACAGCGGATGAGGCTGTGAGGGGATGAGGGGACTGGGGATGAGGTTGTGAGCGGACCGGCCCAAGGTAGAAGTGCCTGGGTACTGACTCTGGGGCCCCCGCCCTGCCGAGCGATGGCCTGGGGCGGAGAGGGGAACTCTGAAATTTAATTTCGGGTAAATCGGAGGGAAAAAGAGGCCGACCAAAATGGTCCGGAGCCTCTTCAAAGCGTTTCCGAGCCTCTTCAAAGCGTTTCGGAGGAAGACCAAAATGAAAAAGAGAGAGACCAAAATGGATCGGAGCCTCTTCAAAGCGATGGGGAGGAAGACCAAAATGAAAAAGAGAGAGACCAAAGCGGTACGGAGCCTCTTCAAAGCGGAATTGAGAGAGACCAAAGCGTAAGGGAGGAAGACCAAAGCGCGAGGTGGACGCACCAAAATGAGGCCCTGTAAAAATGAAAAGTGAGGGGTCGAAAAAAAACGGGCTGAAAGACAGGGTGATATGGAGGCAAGCGAATGCGCGGGCCAGAAGCAACAGTGGAAAAAAAAGGAAAACTGTATAAAATATCAGTCGGGCAATGCCTCTGAATCCAATGTATCGTCAGACGGAAATTTAATTGCGACCACTTAGGTTTTGCGCTCCCTTTAACCAAGTAGAAAGTGGGGAAGGAAAGTGAAAGGGGGAAGGAACGCAGCAGATAGTAGGGCCCGTGAGCGATTGGGCCCTGAAGTGGACGGGGCCGGGCAACTGTCCAACAGTGGGGGGGCGCATTCCTCATCCCCCAACATCCTTAACATGCCACCTTGGCGAGGGCGGGTATTTTCGCAGCCGTAACACAGAGGTAACACAGCATTGACATGAGAGTGCATTTCATAGCCATAGGGGGGAGCGCCATGCACAACCTGGCCATAGCGCTGCACCGCAAGGGATATGTGGTGACGGGGAGTGACGATGAGATATTCGAGCCCTCGCGTACGCGGCTGGAGCAGCTGGGGCTGCTGCCCGCTGAGCTGGGCTGGTTTCCTGAAAGGATAGGCGCTGATGTGGATCAGGTGATCCTGGGCATGCATGCCCGGGCCGACAACCCTGAGCTGCTGCGCGCCAAGGAGCTGGGCCTGAAAGTGTTCTCGTATCCCGAGTATCTGTATGAGCAGACCCGCGACAAGAAGCGGGTGGTGATAGGTGGCAGCCACGGCAAGACCACCATCACGGCCATGGTGCTGCACGTGCTCAACTTCCACAACATGGACTGCGACTACATGGTGGGGGCCCAATTGGCCGGGTTTGACACCATGGTGCGCCTCACCGATAAGGCCCCTGTGGCCATATTGGAGGGCGATGAGTACCTGAGCAGCCCCATTGACCGCAGACCCAAGTTCCATCTGTACCGCCCGCACATTGCGGTGATCAGCGGCATAAGCTGGGACCACATCAACGTGTTTCCCACCTTCGAGAACTATGTGGAGCAGTTCAGCATGTTCATTGAACTGATAGAGAAGGGCGGCCGCCTGATATACTGTGTGAACGACCCCGAGGTGAAGCGTGTGGCCGAGGAGACGGAGGCCGATGTGGTGAAGATACCTTACACGGTGCCCGAGCACATCACCGAGGACGGGGTGACCTACCTGCTGACCCCCGAGGGCAAGGTGAAGCTGAAGGTGTTCGGGCGGCACAACCTGATGAACCTGAACGCGGCCCGTATGGTGTGCCGCGCGGTGGGCGCCACCGATGGGCAGTTCTACGAGGCCATTGCCTCATTCAAAGGGGCGGCCAAGCGGCTGGAGCTGGTGGCCGAGGGCGAGCGCACCACGGTGTTCAAAGACTTTGCCCATTCGCCCAGCAAGCTGAAGGCCACGGTGCAGGCCGTGAAGGACCAGTTTACCGACCGCGATCTGGTGGCCTGCATGGAGCTGCACACCTTTAGCAGCCTCAACCGCGATTTTTTGAAGGAATATGAGGGGTCGATGGATGGGGCCGATGTGGCCATTGTCTATTTCAATCCCCACACCCTGAAGCACAAGAAACTGCCCGACATCACCAAGAAAGAGGTGAAGAAGGCTTTCGGGCGCAAGGACCTGGAGGTATTCACCGACTCGAAAGAGCTGCGCGCCCACCTGCTGGGCCTGAAATGGAAGAGGCGAAACCTGCTCATGATGAGCAGCGGCACCTTTGATGGGCTTGATCTGGATGGTCTGGGCAAGGAGGTGACACTGAATAAGTAAGGTCGTTTCGTTTGGAAGATGTTTGAATGCTTGGCTTTAGAGCTTCAACGACAGTCATTTTTCTCCGTCATTCAATTTGCCTCAAGGAAGATGAAAAAAAAGAGGCCGAACCTTGCGGCCCGGCCTCACGACTGTTTCCGGATTGCACTATTCCACCGTGATGTTCTTGGAAACAGAAGTCTCTTTCACGTAGTACATCATCTTGCCGCTCACCATCTCGCTGGTGATCTTCATGGCCACCACCTGCACAATGCTGGGGCCGGCAGGTACGTTGGCCAATTCGGCTGCAGTGAAGGTGTATGAACTGGTGTTGTTGGGCTGAGCCACCACCACATCGTGCACCTGGAAATAGACCGAGTCGGCACCGCTCACGTTGCTGGCGGTAAGGGTGTAGCCCGAAGCCTTGGTCACAGTGCTTCCGCTGGTCACCGCATCGGCATTGGGGAATGCATTGCCCAGGTTCTTGCTGAAGGCAGGGATGCTACCGGCCCCTGTCACATTCCATGACACACCATCAGCATCGAAATCAATGCCTGTCACATCGGTTCCGCTCGGCATGTACAGATAGCTGTTGTTGGTCTGTTTGGTCAGGTCCTGATTGGTGAGGGTCACAGTGCCTGCATCGAGGAAGGTTGAAGTGTTACCGTTCTCATAGAAGAAGGCCGAACCGACTCCCATATCAACATTCACCACCTGATCGGGCATGCCCGGGATCTGGATGGTCTGTGTGGTGCGGATGACAATAGCGGCCAGCACACCGTTGCCATCAGCCGGCATGGGGGTAGGGGGGACGGTCTGAGTAGGTGTGGGCTCCTCCTCCTCTTCGGGAGTGCACGAGGTCATGGTGGCTGTGCTGAGGGTTACGGCCACCATCAGGCTGAGGTGGGCTGCGCGATTGAAGAGATTCACTTTTTTCATGGTGGAATGATTGGTTGGTTAGTGCTGCAAAGAACTCGGCCGCAGATGCTCCCGGACCTACGTTGATCTGCGTATTTTGAGAAACGGGCTCTCATATTTGCCCTCGCAGCACAAAAGGCTCCCATGCGCATACTGTCCACCATCGCCCTGCTCACGGTATCGAACATCTTCATGGTGCTGGCGTGGTACGGGCACCTGCGGTTCAAGGACATGAAGTGGGCCGAGGGACTGGGCCTGTTCGCCATCATCGTCCTCAGCTGGGGCATCGCCTTTTTCGAGTACTGTTTTCAGGTGCCGGCAAACCGGTTCGGGTTCCGTGGCAACGGTGGGCCGTTCAGTCTGGTCGAGCTGCGGGTGCTGCAAGAGGTGATCTCATTGGTGGTGTTCATGGTATTCACCCTCGTGGTGTTCCGCAACGAGCAGTTGAAATGGAACCACATCTCGGCACTTGTGCTCATGGTGGCTGCCGTGTATCTGGTGTTCAGGAAGTGAACGGCAGTAAGGCACATTAACAGACCTCCGGCCGGACGGTGAGAGAATCACACGCTCCGGGATTGAAGGAATAGGAACAGGTGGCCTGACCTCAGACGGAGGCGATCAATTCCGCGATGGTCCGCTCCGGGTCATTGCTACTGAAAACGAAGTTGCCGGCCACCAGCACATCGGCCCCTGCCTGCACAAGTGCAGGGGCGTTCTGGGCATTCACCCCGCCATCAACCTCAATGAGGGCCTTTGAGCCTGTGATGGAGCGCAGCTCGGCCGCCTGCCGCACTTTCTCAACGGTGTGTGGAATGAACTTCTGCCCACCGAAACCGGGGTTGACACTCATGATGAGCACAAGGTCCAGATCGGGCATGATGTCGGTGAGCAGATGCACGGGTGTGTGTGGATTGAGCGCCACGCCCGCCCTCATGCCCAATTCCTTTATGGCATGAACCGTACGGTGCAGGTGGGTGCAGGCTTCGTGGTGCACCGTCAGCACCTCGGCCCCGCAGGCCTTGAAAGCGCTCAGGTAGCGGTCGGGGTCCTGGATCATCAGGTGCACATCCATGGTCTTGGTGCTCACCTTGGCAATGGCCTCCATGATGGGCATGCCGAACGATATGTTGGGCACGAACACCCCGTCCATCACATCGATGTGCAGCCACTGGGCCGCGCTGCGGTTCACCATGGCCACCTCCTCGCCCAGGCGGGCAAAGTCGCAGGCCAGAACGGATGGGGATATGATGGTGCTCATGGCTGCAAAGGTGGGGGAAAAGGGGCCATTGAACCATCGTGACAGGCTTGAGTTCAGAGGGCGCAGTTCATCACTTTCGGGTATCGGATCAGATTTATTTTTCGATGTGTGTAACAACGAGCCCCGTTTTTGTATCATGTTAAGTGAATGGGAAGGGCAAAGGCTTACCTTCACATCGGATTAATGCATGAGAGAATGAGAAAACAACTCGCTACCCTGGTTCTAAGTGCTGCATCGATGACCGCGCTGGCCCAGAGCACAACAGGTTCTGTGCTATGCGGTGGGAATAACCACAGCAACGGTAGCGCATCCTTATCCTATACCGTGGGCGACCTGTGTGTCAAGACCCTGCTGGCCGATGGGTTCACCCTCGGACAAGGGGCGCTGAGCGGCACGGTGAGCAATTCGGGCATTGCGGTGAATGCCGGAAACATGGTCGTTGCGGGCATACAGGTTTATCCCAATCCGACCGCTGATATCCTTCAGGTCGATCTTGGGCCCTTGGCCACGGATGGCATCCGGCTCAGGATATGCGATGCTGCGGGCCGTGTGGTGACTTCAGAGGCCTTTCCGTCCGGCCCTTCGCGTGCGCAGATCAGCATCGAGGCCCTTTCGAGTGGCACGTATGTACTCAGCATTGCGAGGGGCGATCAGGTACTGGCCACCTACCGCATCATCAAAGACTGACCTCCCCATTTCTTATCAACCCCGAAAGACTCTACCATCATGCGCCACCTCACCCTTGCCTTCGCGCTCATAGTCAGCTTCACCGCCCTGGCCCAGGCCCCGCCTGAGGCCATCAACTACAACGGGGTGGCCCGCGATGCCAATGGCGACCCCGTGGCCGATGCCACCATCGGGCTGCAGCTCACCATCATGCAGGGCGACCCGATCACCGGCACGGCCGTGTATGCCGAGACCCACACCACCACCACCGATGCCTTTGGGCTTTTCAACGTGGCCATTGGCTTCGGCACGGCCACCAGCGGCACGTTCGCTGCCATTGACTGGAGCATAGGCGACCACCACCTGGCCGTGGCCTTGGACATTACGGGCGGCACCGATTACGTGGCCATGGGCAGCACCCAACTGCTCAGTGTGCCCTATGCGCTGTATGCCCGCAGTGCAGGCAACCAGCAGTACCAGACCCTGAGCCTGAGCAACGATACGCTCTACCTCACGAATGGGGGGTTTGTGGTGATGCCGCCTCCGCAATACACTCAGGTATCCTTTCCTGCTCCTACAGTCGTCACAACCCCAGCTACCAATATCTCGACAATAAATGCTGTTTTGGGTGGCACCATTAGTGGGATTAATAGCAATCAGATTATCGCTCGCGGGGTGGTTTGCGGAATAAATCCTAATCCTACCTACAATACCCTCACAAATGTTTCCACGGAGTATTATCCGCCCAACGATCAGCTCGAGGGTTCTGGTCTATTCACTTTCACCTCTGGTCCTCCTTATTTACAGCCTGGCCAGGTCTACTATTATCGTGCTTTTGCGGTGACTGAGAACCATTTGGTTTTCTACGGGAATGAACTGACAATGACGGCTTCAATCCCTACCCAGAATACTGGATCGGGAGTTACTTACAATGGTTACAACTACGCTTCAGTAGTTTTAGGCAATGGTCAAGAATGGATGAGTGAGAACCTGAGAAGTAGTCGGTTCGCCAATGGAGATACAATCACGCATTGGATTCAGGGAATGGCCTTATCTGATGGCATTCCAGCCTATGGTCACTACAATTCTGCAAGCAGTAATAATTCTGTTTACGGCAAACTATATAATGGATATGCAATCATGGATTCTCGGAATGTTTGTCCATTGGGTTGGCATGTTCCTACCAAATCAGAGTTTGACCTGCTGATTGCTTATTATGGTGGGTCAGCTATGGCGGGACAGGCATTAAAGGATACAACCTCAAATTGGCTTTCTCCGAATTTAGCCGACAATTCGAGCGGATTTTCCGGACAACCTGGGGGTATGTATTCGAGTGGGAATTTCTTCGGTCTCGGAACTGATGCGAATTTTTGGACCTCCACTTATTTCAGCCCTACTTTCCAATGGCCATTTTTGGTCAGATTGAGCAACTCCGCAAATGGAGCGGGTTCAGATTACGTGCATAGATCCTCATTTCTTTCTGTCCGCTGCATCAAAGACTGAAGTCTCCTACCATGAACCGTTCATTTACCCTCGTACTCGGTGTGCTGATCCATGCCGCCACTACCCTGGCCCAGGCCCCGCCCGAGGCCATCAACTACAACGGGGTGGCCCGCGATGCCAATGGTGACCCCGTGGCCGATGCCAGCATAGGGCTGCAGCTCACCATCATGCAGGGCGACCCGATATCGGGCACGGCCGTGTATGCCGAGACCCACACCACCACCACCGATGCCTTTGGGCTTTTCAACGTGGCCATTGGCTTCGGCACGGCCACAAGCGGCACGTTTGCGGCCATTGACTGGAGCATGGGCGACCACCACCTTGCTGTGGCCTTGGACGTTTCGGGCGGCACCAATTATGTGGCCATGGGCAGCACCCAACTGCTCAGTGTGCCCTACGCACTGTATGCCCGCAGTGCCGGCAACCAGCAATACCAGACCCTGAGCCTGAGCAACGATACGCTCTACCTCACCAACGGAGGCTTTGTGGTGCTGCCCGAACCCACCTACACTCAAACAGGATTGCCCACGCCAACAGTGACCACGGTGTCGGTCATCAACATCACCACTCATAATGCCACCGTGATATGTTCGGTCACTTCTTCGTTTCCTGAGCAGATCATGGAACGAGGCATCGTATTCGGGACCGGGCCCAATCCTACACTGGCCAACACCAAGGTGATGGCGGGACAAGGAACGGGCACGTTTCAATTGTTGACCTCGGGCTACTTAACGAACAACACCACTTATTACGTCAGGGCCTATGCCACCACAGAGAATGGCCTGACCATCTACGGCTCGGCATTGAGCTTCACCACCGACATACCCAGCTCAGTACCCGGCCCGGGGGTGACTTTCAATGGCTACAACTACCAGACCGTGATCATGGGTAACGGACAGGAATGGATGGCCGAGAATCTGCGCACCAGTTCTTATGCCAATGGCGACCCGATACCACTCATCTCGAGTCAGCCGCTTATTGGTGTGTTTGATTTTGATGCCCGGTGCTTTTACAATTTTGATAATGGAATGAATGCGGCATATGGCAAATTGTACAGCGAATATGCCGTGTTAGATCCTCGAAATGTCTGTCCCAGCAACTGGCACGTTCCATCGAAAATTGAATTTGACTCGTTGGTAGTCTATTGGGGCGGGCCATCTGTGGCAGGCGGTGCTTTAAAGGAAACGGGTACCGCCCATTGGAGTTCAGGTAATGTTAACGCGACCAACGCGAGCGGTTTCTCGGCAAGGGGAGGTGGGCGTTTCCTTGATTATACTGGTAGTTCAGAGCTTGGAGGTACAGCCAATTTTTTCTCCTCCACTATCATTTACTCTTCCTTACCGGACTATTTGGAACTACAAGTATTAAAGTTGTACTCCAGCAATAATAGTGCAGACTCCAACGAAAGCGATAACTGGACTTCGCTGGACATGATGAGCGTCCGCTGCATCAAGGACTGAGCCCCACACCTATTCGCAAAGAGGCGACATAGGGGGAGCACGAGTCCTGTAGAATCCCTTCGATGTGCGGAGACAGCGCGTTGAGCTACTGAGGCGCCACAATGCAGTACGTATATACCGCATCGCGGTACGTATATGCCACATTGCGGTACGTAAATGCCGTGTCGCGGTACCTACATGCCCCGTTGCAGTACCAATATGCCCCGTTGATGTGCGGAGCCTGCGTATTGATGTACAGAGCCACCGTATTGCGGTGCGGTGCAATCGATATTGATCCGGGTTAAGCTCTTTGTAGGATAAAAAAAGCCCCCCGCTGTGGGCGGAGGGCTTTACATCACAAGGGTGAGTGGCGAGGCTCAGTTCTGCTGCGGTGCACTTTCGGGCTTTGGCAGCAGCACCTTGCGGCTCAGCTTCAGCTTGCCGGTCTTCTCGTCTATCTCTATCAGTTTCACATCTATCACATCGCCTTCTTTCAGCACCTCGTCCACGGTGTTGAGTCTGCGATGCTCAATCTCCGAAATGTGGAGCAGGCCGTCCTTTCCGGGCATGATCTCAACAAATGCCCCGAAGGCCATGATGTTCTTCACCTTGCCACGGTATATGGCGCCTTTCTCGGGCACTGCGGTGATGGCACGGATCTTTGCCACGGCACGGTCCACACTGTCCTTGTTCACACCCAGTACCGACACATGGCCCTGGTTGTTGATCTCCTCAATGTTGATGGTGGTGCCGGTGTCGCGCTGCATCTCCTGTATGATTTTGCCACCTGGGCCTATCACTGCTCCGATGCTCTCGCGAGGGATGATGAGCGACACGATGCGCGGTGCATGTGGCTTGTAGTCGGCATTGGGCTGGCTGATGGTCTTGTTCATCTCTCCCAATATGTGCAGGCGTCCGCGTTTGGCCTGTTCAAGGGCCTCTGCAAGTACCTCGTAGGGCAGGCCGTCCACCTTCATGTCCATCTGCACGGCTGTGATGCCCTTGGTGGTACCCGCCACCTTGAAGTCCATGTCGCCAAGGAAGTCCTCATCGCCCAGAATGTCAGAGAGGATGGCGTATTTGCCCGGGCCTTCGTAGATCAGACCCATGGCAATGCCCGACACTCCGCCTTTCATCTGCACACCGGCATCCATAAGGGCCATGGACCCTGCGCATACGGTGGCCATGCTCGATGAGCCGTTCGACTCAAGGATGTCGCTCACCACGCGGATGGTGTAAGGGTTCTCGTCTGGCAGCACCATTTTGAGGGCGCGCTCGGCCAGATTGCCGTGCCCAACCTCCCTGCGGCCTACGCCACGGTTCATGCGGGCCTCGCCCGTTGAGAAAGATGGGAAGTTGTAATGCAGCATGAATTTCTGCGACCCTTCCATGATGGCGGTGTCGTAGCTCTGTTCATCGAGTTTGCCACCGAGGGTCACTGTGGTGAGGGATTGTGTCTCGCCACGTGTGAAAACGGCCGAACCATGGGTTGACGGCAGGTAATCGATCTCGCTCCAGATGGGGCGTACCTCATCAAGCCTCCGGCCATCGAGGCGCTGACGCTCGTTGATGGCGCAGTTGCGCACCGCCTTCTTCATGGCGCTCTTGAAATACTTGCCCACCATGCCACCGAACTGGGCCTTTTCCTCATCGCTAAGGGTGGCCACGAAACCTTCCTTCACGGCACCGAATGCATCAGAGCGCTCCTGCTTGGCCGAGGCGCGCTTGGCTATCTCATAGCACTGGTCGTAGCACGCATCCTGCACACGCTGTTTGAAAGCGGCATCGTTGGTCTCGTGGTTGTAAGTGCGCTTGGTGTGCGACTTAGGGACATCGGCCGCCAAAGATTTCTGCAGGTCGATCTGGGCCTTGATGGCCTCATGGGCCACTTTGATGGCCTCAGCAAGTTCCTGCTCACTGCATTCGTGCATCTCGCCCTCCACCATGTTTATGTCGGAGTAGGTGCCGGCCACGATCATCTCGAGGGTGGCTTTCTCCAGCTCGCTGCGGGTAGGGTTTATGCAGAACCTGCCATCTATCTTGGCCACGCGCACTTCGCTGATGGGGCTTTCGAAGGGGATGTCGCTCACCGCAATGGCGCACGATGCCGCGAATCCGGCATAGCTGTCGGGCATCGTCTCATTGTCGGCACTGATCAACGTCACCAGCAGTTGCACCTCAGCATGGAAATCGCTGGGGAACATGGGGCGCATGGCCCGGTCTATCATGCGGGAAATGAGCACCTCGTAATCCGATGGGCGCTTCTCGCGCTTGAAGAAACCGCCCGGATAGCGTCCGGCAGCGGCATATTTCTCGGTGTAATCTACCGTGAGCGGAAGGAAATCCACCCCGTCCTTGGCGTCCTTGTTGGCTACCACTGTGGCCAGCAACATGGTGTTGCCTATCTTGACCACCACGGCTCCATCGGCCTGTTTGGCCAGTTTGCCAGTCTCTACCTCAATGGTGTGCCCACCGAGGGTCATTGTCTTCTTCACTGCGTTGTACATCTTACTTTCCTCTTTTTAATTGATTGATCCTTCTTGTATGTCTGGGTGATTGTGCCCGTTACTGAATGGTGATGTGCCGACTTACCTGATGTGCGGCACCGCCATGTGCAAAAACCTGATTACCCTTTCAGGGGTGCCACAGGTGTTGCAGGCGTTGGGTTGTAAACGGGCAGAAAAGAGAAAGGCAATCCGCTCGGAATTGCCTCTCTCCTCTCATTCCGACCTCACTTGCGGAGGTCGAGTTTCTTAATGATGGCGCGGTAGCGCTCTATGTCGTTGTGCTTGAGGTAGTCAAGCAGGCTGCGCCTTTTGCCAACCAGATTCACCAGTGCACGCTGGGTGCCGAAGTCCTTGCGGTTCTTCTTGAGGTGGCCTGTAAGGTGGTTGATACGGTGGGAGAATAGGGCAATCTGAGACTCCGGGCTGCCGGTATCGGTGGCGCTTGCCTGTGCTGCGAAGATTCCCTTCTTAACTTCTGAAGTCAGGTACATCTGTCCTCTTTTACTTGTTCTTTTCGGGGCGCAAATGTAGTTGTTTTTCAGATTCGCAACACCTTGGCGCCTGAAAGTGAGGCACCATGTTGCTCACACCCCTGCGCCCTGGGACGCCAAACGGCTTGCAGCCCAGCTGTGGCGCAGGGCGATGCGCCATTTTGTTTCCAGTTCGGCCTTGGTAGTCACCATGTTATTGAACACCGTTGTGTCCGCGTTCAGCTCTCCATTGGCCACAGTGGCCGCCAGGGCGTTGGCATGTACGGCCCCAACGCTGCCATCGGGCCGCAGGTATGCAAGGTTGAGCCGTTCGAGCAGGTCGGTGCCCAGTTGCCCGGCAAGCGAACGGATGAAACGCACACTCTCGTCAATGCCACAACCGCTGGCCGCAGCACTTCGCTCGTCCACCACCAACACAATGAACCGGTCGTACAGCACATCGAACCGGGCATTCAGTTTCTTGCCATGCGCGGCCCATCCGCCTATGAAATCATCGCCCGCGCTTCTCACGCCCGAACATTCCTCGGCCGTCAATGGTCGCTGAGACTGGTACACCCACACACGGGCATCAGCGGGCAAGTCGGCGAATCGGGTCAGGTCGGTGGTCATGTTCTGTTCGGAATAGGTGCGCGAAATTACCGATGGCACTTACCGAGACAGACACGGCTTTACGCCATTGACAACAACTGAAAGGTTTCAGATATGCAGGTCAATGATCCTGTTGGCCTCACGGATGCCGCTGAGGTAAGCTCCGTGGGCAGTAGAGAAATAGTCGCGCTCGGTATGTTCTCCGGCAAAGAACACCTTGGTGCCAATGGGTTCGGCCAGGTCATCGAAATGATGCATGCGGGTGCCCATGGCCGTGTAGCTGTACGCACCGCCAGTAAACTGCTCCTGTCCCCACTTCGACCTGACCACCTTGGACGGATAGGGAATAGAGCTGCCGTACATCTCGCTCAGATGGGCCATCACCTCGTCCATCAGTTGGCCATCTGATTTGGAGAGGGATGCACGGGCCTCATCGGCATAGCAGAAGGTCATCAGGGCATTGCTGCCTACCTTCACCCGGTTCATGTTGATGAAATAATTGAACCGGTCGGGAATGGCCGGGGCGAAGGCCAGAAACAGGGCATCGTCCCAGAAGGTGGCCTCCCAGCGGAACAGGAACTTCTCCACGCTGCTAAATCCTATACTTTGAATGGCTTCCAGTTTTGTTGATGAAAGAGGTGGATTGAACCCGATTCCTCCTTCTGATTTTAGAACCCCGAGCGGAACGGTCAGAATGAGATGGTCGAACACGACATTACTGGGGCCAGACATAGTACCTGGATAAATCTGAATGGCGGCTTTCAGTTCTTCATCTGATGTATCGATGGAGAGTAGGGGCGCATTGGTCCTTATTTCCAGACCCGAGGCTAATTCATTGATCAATCGGTCATACCCGTTTCCGATGATGCGTTCCACGCCACCGTATTCCTCGCCCTCGTCATACAGCGCAGACGAGAGCAGGTCGAGGTCGCCCGTATCGAAGGTCAGATAGCTGGAAATGAAGAAGCGCATGAGGTCGTCATCGGCATATTGCGGGTACTGCGCGAGGAAAACCTGTTCGAATCCGGTACCAATAGCGCCCGATGCACTCAGGTTGTTTATCACCGCATAGAATTCCTCTTCCTTGGCCATGAATTCTTCCAAAGGCACTGGCACCCCGCCAGCACGGTAGCAGGCCACATCATAGAAATCGCTCTCTATGCTCTGGGCACCTGCATCATCAGCCAGGGTCTTGATGGGGTTTCCGTTCACCCCGTGGATCCAACTGGCTCCGAGGTCGAACTCGATATCTGTGCTCCGATCGGTGCGGATGCGGCCACCTATCACCGAGTCGGCCTCATACACCACCACCTCGTACCCCGCGTTGTGCAGTTTGCGGGCTGCCGCCAGCCCGGCCAGCCCGGCACCTATTACCGCCACTCGTATGCCGTTGGTCTCCGTGCGGCACGCTGTGAGCAATGATGGGGCCAGCAACGCCATGGGTATGGCCTTGGCACCTCTTCTTAGAAATGTCCTTCGGTTCAGCATGTCGTGCACCACTTAGGTAAGCGCTCAGAGCAACGCAATGTCAGGAATAGAATTGTTCCTGATTGACCAGCCCGCTATTGGGCGAAACCGTTCTTGGCCCAGCACGTGAGCGTGAGGATATCACTGTCCGACAGTTGGCTGCCTCCCTGCGGCATGCGGTTGCACCCGGAGTCAAAATTCACTGAGCAGAGAATGGCAAAATCGTCAAAAGCTGCTTTGGAAGAGGCATAGCCCGAAAGGTCGAGTCCCTCGCGTGCGCTCGTTGCGCTGTGGCAGCCCGAGGTGGCACACCGAGCATTGAGGATAGGGGCCACATCGGTCGCATATGCGGCACTCACACCTGTGCAGTCTGCCGCATCGATGTACTGTTGGTTCGATCCGCCATCGTCTGAACATGAAATGAAGGCCATGGCGGTAACAGTGAGGATGGGGAAGGTGGCTATTCGCATGTGGCAGTTGAGTGCAGCAAACCTGAGCCGCGCTTTTCTCGCTAAGTGTGTCACTTGTTACATCGGCCTATTTATTCAGCGGTCCTGCGCAAGCGGCCCTTTTTGCCAGTGATAGGTATGGTGATGGTGGAGCCGTTGAACTGCATGGCGCTGAATATGCCTGCCTCGTGCCTGCGCCAATTGGCACGGTGCACCAGCCAGACCACCAGGTCATTTACCAATAGGAAACCGCCCTGCATGATCAGGCTGGTGCCATAGCCCGTGAGCAGCGGTTGCCACCGTACAGGGGCATCATCGGCATATTCCATCATCCACACCCCTGTGCCCATGTAAGCCACATCGAGCGCCATGTTGATCAGGTACACATTCTCGTGCCCCCGCTGATCCTTGAAGGTGGAATAGGCGTCCCACTTCAGGTGGCGCATGTGCCTTCGCGCCTTGATGTAGCCTGGTATGGCTATGCCTACGTTCACCACGTTCCAGAACAGGTTCATCTGGTGGAAGTACATCTCGGTGCTGCCCTTGGCCGACAGTCCCCAACCGATGCCACCCGCCACCATATTGGCCGCGCCCCAGCTGCCCAGCGCTATCATGCTGTTGCGCGATATGCGTTCGCGGGCCATGTTCACGTTGTAAAACGCAGTGGTGTCGGTCTGGGCGGTTACTTGGGTGCAGCTGGCGGCCACAAGCGCAATGACCATCATGGTCTTTTTCATTTCAGGGGGCAATGGATGAGTGATCCAAAGGAACAGAACCCATGGCGTCATGTTCGTTCGTGGTGGCAGCAGCTACCTTCGGAGCCTCACACCAGAATAATCGATGATGCACCCTTGGCACGAAGTACAACCCGGCCCCGATGCCCCTGAGGTAGTGACGGCCATTATTGAGATCCCCAAAGGCAGTCAGGGAAAATTTGAGATAGACAAACCCAGCGGACTGCTCAAACTGGACCGTGTGCTCTTTTCGGCCGTGCATTACCCGGCCAATTACGGTTTCATTCCGCAGAGTTATTGTGGCGACAGGGATCCGCTCGACATCCTTGTGCTTATGAGCGTGCCTCTGCCGCACCTATGTCTGGTGCAGGCCCGCGTCATTGGCGTGATGCGCATGGTGGACCAGGGCGATGCCGATGACAAGATCATTGCCGTGGCGCTGCACGACATGAGTGTGAATCACATACACGACATGGAGCAACTGCCTCCGCACACCTTGGTTGAAGTGCGCAGATTCTTTGAGGATTACAAGAAACTGGAGAATAAGGAGGTGGTGGTCGAGGATTTTCTCGGCAAAACTGATGCCCTGCGCATCGTTCAGGAAAGCCTGGATCTTTATCGGCAGAAATTCGGGACCAACTGATTGATGAGAAATGATCTCTTGATAATTGTGGTTGTATGCGCAGCATTGATAAGTGCTTGTGATACCGATGGCGACCCGCATGTCGATCCGCCCATCGACCCACAGCCAAACATCGAGAACACCTTTGGGTTCGGCATCCTGGACCGTATCAACGGTATCTGGAACGGCCCGGTGAGCAGCACCACGGCTTTGGGAGGCTATCCTGAATGGATCGTGGACATACGCCCCATATCGGAGAGTCAGGTGTCGGCCAAGAACGAACTCGACAGTCAGAACGATATCTTCCTATCCTTCTTCATCGTCAAGCACGACAACGCCTACAAGGTGGCTTTCCGCAACGGGGGCTCGTTTGCCGGACAGAAGCGGGTATCGTATTTCATGGCCGACAGCGTGGACGAGACGCCCGATGCCGCCTATTACCGCTTTGCCGAAGCTGTAAAAGGAACCGACCGCGCATACACCACCGTTGAGTTCCGCAGCGACAGCCTCATTATGCGCTGCTACACCAATCGGTACAACACCCAACAGACCGCATCGTTGCACATGGAGTGGAGGGCGCGTCTACAGGACACCACCTCGTGCCAGCCCACGATCAGTCATTTCGCATTTCCCAAGAAAATGCTGACTATGGATATGAGCGGGTCGTTCACCGGGGCCGAGGCGGTGTATTTCTCCCTGACTGACGACCCGTTCCCGGACGGTGTGCAACCGTACTTGGGCACGGCCGATGTGAGCTATTCCTTTGCAGGCGGATTTGTGCCCGATCCAGCCAAGAAGGTCTACCTCATCATCACTACCCAGCCGCTGATCAACGGTTTCTCGCTCAATCTGCCTAACCTCAAATACCGCTCGCGCTACGTGAGGCTGGGCAGCACTGCGGGCAGTTTTAGTTTCACCCTCATGCACCCGGGCCAGTACTATCTCTATGCCCTGTACGATGCCGATGGCAACGACAACTTCAGCAGTGGCGACCGTGTGAGTACGGTTAACACAACGTTTACCGTGCCCGAGACCGGAAGTGTCTCTGCCACTGCCAGTTTGAATTTCACTTTGCCGTGAAAGCCTCAGGATCCTGAAAACACCAGTGGATCCTCTGATACGTTCCCTCAGAGCAGATCAGTGGGTTCTGATTCACTTATCTACATGCAGAATGTGCATCAGCCTGTGTACCAATGGCGACAGGAACACAGCGGTAGCGCTGAGGAACATGATGCCCGAATAGAGAGCGAAGAAGGAAGAGAACAGCTTGCCGGTCACGGAATCAACCTGTGTCACAGGGCCCATGCCCGTCAGAATCATGGAGGCCATATAAAAACTATCGACCCAACTGATACCGCACGTCAGCCGATACCCGATGGTGCCTCCGGCCAACGATATGAAGATGATTCCACCGGCCACCAGCCCGTAACGGAACATCCGCACAAGGAATACCTGCAAAGGGGCAACCTTATCGCTTCGGTGTTCCAATCTCATGCAGCAGAATAATTGATAGTCAATTTAGAACCACTGCATTCAGTCCTCGAAGTGCTTCCGCATGACGAGCAACGGTACACGGGAGTGAAAGGTCATCTCTTCGGTGTAGCTGGTGTCGAACAGGAAACTGAGCACTCCGCTCTTATAGGTGAACATGGCCAGCATATCGGGGGCATCGGACTGTATGAAACGGTCAATGCCAGCAATGATGTCGGCATCCATCACAGCCGTGAAAGTGATTTCGGGGTAGTCATTCTGGGCAACCAGTGCCAGCTTAGTGCGCTCCTCGTCAAAGGTGTCGGGCCTAATGGTGTCGGGGTACACGTGCAGCACATGTATAGTGGCGTTGAAGAACCGCGCGAACGAAATAAGTTCAGGCAGTTCGCGGTCAAGGTCGGTGAGGTCGGTGGCAAAGGCCATATTCTTGGGTTTGTCCTGGGGCGCATCGACCGGGATGAACAGCGATGGGCAGTGAACGTGCTCGAGCACTCCGCTTGCCACACTACCGAAGATGCGGTTCTTTATCACCGTCTCGCCCTTGGTGCCCATCACTATGAGGTCAGTGTGATGCTCGCGGGCGTAGTCTCCAATGCCGCGTACCGCTTCGGCATGTACGCAGGCGGTATGGATGCGCCCGGCAAATCCGGTGCTCTCCTTTAGCGATTCTGCCAGGGTGTTCAGGGCGGTCATGGCCTGCTCCTCCAAAACCGCATCGAGTTTGGCAATGAAAGCGTAGTTGGGGCGCGGCACAGCATCAACATGCAACAGCGTGAACTCCGCATCAATGTTCTCGGCCAGCCTGATGGCATAGTCGGCTGCCCTGCGGGCCATTAGCGAGAAATCGGTAGGGATGAGTATGCGCAGCATGATGATTATGAGTATGATGGCCCCGATGTACAGGCCAGTGTGAGGTGCGGTGAATGTAAACAGGGCAAGCGAAGAGGGGAATGATGATGATCATGTTCAAAAGCACCTCACCTACCTTTGCCCGTCATGCGTACCAAAGAGGAGATTGTACAGAACTGGCTGCCGCGCTACACCGGGGTGCCACTTGAGGAGTTCGGCAAGTATGTGCTTCTGACCAATTTTGCCAATTATGTAGAGCGATTTGCCCGCGAGCACGGGGTGGAGGTGCGTGGCCGCGAACGCAGCATGACCACCGCCACGGCCGATGAGATCACCATCATCAACTTCGGGATGGGCAGTGCCAATGCGGCCACTATCATGGACCTGCTAACCGCCATTCAGCCCAAGGCATGCCTGTTCCTGGGCAAGTGCGGAGGCCTGAAGAAGAAGAGCCAGATAGGCGACCTGATACTGCCCATTGCCGCCATACGTGGCGAGGGCACCAGCGATGATTACATGCCCCAGGAGGTGCCCGCATTGCCGGCATTCAGCCTGCAGAAGGCCGTGAGCACAACCATTCGCGACTACGAATGCGACTATTGGACCGGCACCGTGTACACCACCAACCGCAGGGTGTGGGAGCACGATGAGGAGTTCAAAGAGTACTTGCGCACCACTCGTACCATGGCCATAGATATGGAGACCGCCACGCTGTTTACCGTTGGATTCTGCAACGAGATACCCACCGGGGCCCTGCTACTGGTGAGCGACCAGCCCATGATTCCCGAAGGCGTGAAGACCGAGGCCAGCGACCGTAAGGTGACCGAGGAGTTTGTTGATCTGCACCTGCGCATCGGCATCAGTTCGCTCAAGCAGCTGATCAATCAGGGTCAGACAGTGAAACACCTGCGTTTCTGACATTTGCCCGAAAGGATGGATCTGAAGCAGACCTTGGCCGAGCTGAACAAGGGCGTGTTCCGCCCAGTGTACTTCCTGCAAGGCGAAGAGCCATTTTTCATTGATCTGATCAGCGACCTCATTGAGGAGAAGGCTCTGCCCGAGGCTGAGCGCAGTTTCAATCAGACTGTGGTTTATGGGCCAGACACCGATGTGACCACCGTGGTGGCTGAGGCCAGGCGCTACCCGATGATGAGCGAGCGCATGGTGGTGATAGTGAAGGAGGCGCAGAAACTGAAGGGACTCGTTTCTGGCCGCAAGGAGGAGGATGATGACAGCGCCCCCGATACGGATGCGAAGAAGGGCCCGCTGCAACTTTACCTTGAGAGCCCTACCCCGAGCACTGTGCTTGTGCTCTGCCACAAGTACAAGAAACTCGACACCCGCTACAGGGCGGGCAAGGAGATGAAGGCGGCCACAGAGAAGCAGGGCGTATTTCTCACCTTCGACAAGGTGCGCGACTACCAGATGCCAGAGTGGATTTTCGCACACGCCAAAGAGATGGGCTTTGGCATGGACCAGCGCACATCGGCCCTGTTGGCCGAGCACATGGGCAACGACCTGTCGCGCATACACAATGAGTTCATCAAACTGCGCATACACATGCCCAACGGTGGCATGATCACACCTGATGTGATGGAGCGTTACATCGGCATCAGCAAGGACTACAACGTGTTCGAGCTGACCGATGCACTTGCCGGCCGCGATGTGACCCGTAGCAACCGGATCATCCTCTATTTTGGGCAGAATCAGAAAGAGCATCCATTGCCCATGGTGGTGGCATCGCTTTTCAATTTCTATTTCAAGGTTATGCTGTTGCAGAACCTACAGAAACGAGGGGTGAGCAACGATGAACTGCCCCGGAGAGCCGGTATCAATCCGTATGTGCTGCGCAGCTATCAGACTGCCGCACGGGCCTACACCACTCGCAAACTTCAACTTGTTATCAGGCACCTGCGCACGGCCGATGCACATTTCAAAGGCATCGACAATGTGAGCACCGAGGCCGATGATATCCTGAAGGAACTGGTGTTCAAGCTGGTGAACTGATCACCTTACGACCAGGAATTTCCCAACTGGGGCCTTGACATCGCTGGTGCTGATGAAATAGGTGCCCTGTTTCAGGTCGCGCACATCCATGGTCTCTTTTGTTCCTTTCGGGCTGAACGTGCGGACGATGTGGCCGTATGCATCGCACAGTTGAAACGGCTTTCCTATCAGGCCTTCGGGTACATTTATGCTGATGCTCTGGTTGGCAGGCACCGGGCTGATGCTCAGTCTTTCGGGCTTTGCAATGCCTTCGTTCACCCCGATATTGAAACCGTGCATGAGCGGAGATTCCCAAATGCCACGGCCGTAGGTTGCTATGCGCAGTTTCTGGGCCACTTCGCTGAGTTCCATATCGCTCACTATCACGTTAGGCAGGTTGTTCATAAAGGGAATCCATTCAGTGGCACCCTCCTGCCAATAGAATACTCCTGCATCGGTGCCCACATACACCCCGCCCTCGGGGCTCTTTTCCATGATCACACAGTTGGCGGGCAGGTTGGGCATGTCGAACGACATGTTCTGCCACGTCTCTCCTGCATCGGTGCTGCGGTACACTTTCTTGCCGTCTGTGTAGCCGCTGTAAGTTATCCAGACAGTGTTTGCATCAAACGGGTCGATGGCCAGACCGGTCAGGTTCACAAAGCTGGGCAGCCCGACACTGATGTTGTCCCACGTGCCGCCAAGGTCGCTGGTGCGGTACACTCGGGTTCCGGTGGTGACGTACATCACATCGGGATTGCTTTCGGCAATGCGCATGTTGGTCACATCGCCCCCGGCCAATACAGTAGAGAACTCAAACCACGAGCTGCCGTTGTCATCGCTGCGGAACACCTGATTTGACCATGCGGCATATATCACAGGTTCGCCACTTGGGTCGAGCAGGAACGGGGTCACCCATTGGCCATTTCCACCGTTGGGACTCAGATCATTAGAGAAACTGAAGCCTGCATCGGTGCTGCGGTGGAATGTGCCGCCCTGCGTTGTGCAATACATCACATTGCCATTGGTGGGATGGATAAGGGCCTCCATGCCATCGCCCCCATATACAATGGTCCAAGTGCCATTGAGCCAACGGTGTGTACCGTTGTCCTGACATCCGGCCAGTATACGGTCGGGGTCCTGTGTGCCATGGCTCATGCGGTAGAACTGTGTGATGTTCATCCCGTTGCTCCGAATATCGAACCCGTTGAAGGTCCACGCCTTGCGGAACAGACCCCCATCATTGGCCGAATAGAATCGGTCAGTGATGGGGTGGAAGGCCAAACGGTGCTGATCGGCATGTACGTAAGGTGCGCTACCTCCGCTCCAATGTCCGTATGGAAGGAACGTGGCCCCACCATCAGTACTGATCCATGGGCTCACACTTCCTACCACTATCACATCGGCATTGACATTCGAAACGGCCATGTCCATGGCATACCAAGCGGTGCCTTCGCTGTCGCTGCCATCACCTTCCCATCCGAACAGGTTGGGGCTGGTCGCCATCTGTTGAAAGGTCTGTCCGGCATCGTCACTGCGCCACAGACCACGGAATGCCGACTGATTGTTGCTGATGAGCGCGTACACCCTTCGGGGTGCGGCCGGACTCATGCGTACTTTTATCCTTCCGGCATTGTTGCCTGGCAGGCCCTGGATCATGGTCCATGTTATGCCCCCATCGGTGCTCCTGAACAGCTTGGCGGTGCCGCCAGAGCTGAACGTACTGGCAAATACCGTATCGCTCTGGCCGGGCATCCATTGCACATCAGTGTAGTGTCCGCTGGCCACCTCCACGAAATCCTGAGCCGCGTTAACTGACCGTTTCAGTCCATCGTTGGTGGCCGCCAGCATCACGTGCGGCTGCAGCGGATCGAGGGCCAACCTCCGGAAGTTGATCCCATCTGGTATGTTGTATGTCAGGCCCGTAGGCTCCCAAGTTGTGCCTGCATCGGCCGACCGTAGCAGGCCGTAGCTGTATGTGTCACTCACGCTGCCATCGCCACTGGCCAGATACATGGTATCGGGGTGAAGGTGGTTAATCACAATGTCGCCCACGCCCAGATTGGGCCAGTCGGGGGTCATGTTCTGCCAATTGTCGCCATTGTCGGTGGTGCGCCAAAGGCCGCCTGCGGGTGCACCGGTCCACATGATGTTGCTATCGGTTGGATGGAATGCAAGCCCTGTGATTCTCCCGATGCCATGGGCCGGATAGCCAATGATGGCCGATGGTGAACCGATGGGCCCGATGGCTGTCCAATCGCCCTCGCTACGGAATCCGCGCAGCATGTTGGTGCGCTCCACCTCGCGCAGCAGTTCAAAACCGCTGGGCATCTGGCCACTGCTATCAACCCTTTGACCAACGAACCACTCCCACCTTTTGAACTGTTTGTAGCCGCCCCCGCGTTTGGTGCCGTTCGTAGCGTAGTATTCGCTCATGGCCCGGTGCAACGTGGAGTAATCGGTGCCCGGTACGGAAACGGCCTCAGGCCGCTGCATAATCTGGGCGCTGGCCGTTGCCGATGCCAGTAGAAATAGGACAAGTGAGCGTATCATGATATTCATTTTCTGATGGAAGAAAGGAGTGTGGTCCAGGCACCTGAAACATCGTTTGCGGCCAAGTGCTGTTTTGCCAGGGAATGGGTCGCGGCCATGTCTGTGGAGTAGGGTAGGGAAGAAGTCTCAGTCAGGGTGACCAATGGCTCACAATTGGCCAACATGGCCAGATCATTGCCCGATAGCACCGGGCTGTTGCGAACCGATGGCGGTAGCCCATCAAACCCGATCACGTTGCGGGTGCCAGGTTTCGGCACATCAAAGAGGGCTGCGCCCGAGGCACGGCAATAGTGGTCGTTTCCAAGGCGCGCCACGAGGTCAATACGTTGCTGGTCGATACGGCCATCCGCGTTAAGTACCTCTTCATTCACATGCATCAGCAATACTTCGCATATGACAAGATTCCCTGCACCGCCCTTATCGCCAAGTGCTATCACTTTGTTCACCTTGCATTCCAATTGAACGGGCGATTCGGCCACGCGCAGCGGCCGCACCCTTTGAGATGCCAAGCCCGTGAGCCCTGCTTTTTCGAACTCGCTGACTCCAAGGTCGAATTCGGCACTGGCAAGACTGCATTGCTGCACTATGGCATGATTGACGATGTTGATCACCACCTCTGGCACCACCTTTACATTATCGAGGGTGTGTTTGGTTGTAGCATCGCGGCCACGCAGGGCAGGGCTGAATATGCAGATGGGCGGATTTGAACTGAACACATTGAAAAAACTGAAGGGGGCCAGATTGGGCCTGCCATCTGCATCGACAGTGCTGGCAAATGCAATGGGTCGAGGGGCCACACTCGAAAGCAACAGACCGTGCAACTTGGGTTGCGGTATCTCCTTGGGGTCAAACGACTTGAATGTGCTCATCTGAGGAAAATAAGGATGGATTTGAGGTCGCCCGGCTCTTTACCACTGTCCAAAAAGTCAATTATTTGGATAATACCGGAGTGACGATAACGCATTTTTTTAATCGAGTTTTGAGGCCAAGACGTTGTCATACACCGATTGGGCCTCTTGAATGTTGACGAACACCTCGCCATCAATCGTTGCCATTCCATTGCCCGAGACTTCGCCAAGAAGCGAGAAATCTGTGTTGCCCGCAGCCATGAACTCAATGAATGCCTCATGCTGACCAGGGCCAACCGATACCACAACACGACTTTGAGATTCTCCGAAAAGGAAGGCATCTGTACGAATCTCATCATCCGTTTCAATATCGAAACCGAGGTTATTGACCATGGCACTTTCGAGCAGGGCGATGAACAGCCCGCCATCGCTGCAATCGTGGGCCGAGGCGATCAGACCTTCCATGATGAGGCTGCGAACGGTATCCTGCACCTGGGCTTCTTCATCGAGGTTGAAGTAGGGAGCAGGCGATGCCTTTATCCCGCAGTATGAATAGAGATATTCGCTGCTTGACAGATCGTTGCGCTGTGTACCGATGAGGTAGATCTGATGGCCCGCCTCCTTGAAACCGAGTGTCATTCGGTGCGCTTTGCTTTCGAGCACGCCCAACATGCCGATGGTGGGTGTCGGGAATACCGGGATGGTCTGATCGCCCACCTGGCTCTGGTTGTAAAAGCTCACGTTGCCGCCTGTAACAGGTGTATCGAATCTACGACAGGCTGCACCCATCCCTTTGATCACACATACAAATTGCCAATACACCTCGGGGTTGTAGGGATTTCCGAAGTTGAGACAGTTGGTCACACCCGTAGGCACACCCCCCGAACAGGTGATGTTGCGGGCGGCCTCGCTCACAGCGATCATGGCCCCTACCTCTGGGTCGGCATGGATGTAGCGGCTGTTGCAATCAACAGTCAGGGCTAGCGCCTTCCCGGTGCCCCGCACATCTACAATGGCCGCATCGCTGGGGGCGTTTGTGCTCATGTTCACGGTGCCCACCATGCTGTCGTACTGATTATAGACCCACCTGCGCGAGCAGATGTTCGGGTGCGAAATGAGGTGTGCAGCCACCTTTTTCAGTCCATCGGAATCGGGCACCGGCACCGTATCAACATCAAATTTCTTGAACTCCGCGTAGTAGGCCGGTTCGCGATACTCGCGTTCGTACACGGGGGCACCACCGCCCAGCACCAAAGGGTCGGCAGGGGTCTCGGCCACCAACTCTCCGTGCATGTAATAGCGCAGAATTCCGCCCTCGGTCACAGCGCCTATCTCTACACAATTCAGGTCCCACTTATCAAAAATCGCGAGCACTTCGTTCTCGCGGCCTTTCTCCACAACGATCAGCATCCGCTCTTGGCTTTCGCTCAGCAGTATCTCCCACGCCTTCATGTGCTGTTGGCGGGTAGGCACACGGTCAAGGTAAACGTCCATACCGTGTTTGCCTTTGGCACTCATCTCGCTGGTCGAGCAGGTTATACCGGCAGCGCCCATATCCTGCATCCCGATTACAGCACCGCTCTTTATCACTTCGAGCGATGCTTCCAGCAGAAGTTTCTCTTGGAAAGGGTCGCCAACTTGCACTGCCGGCAGGTCCTTGGCCGAATCTTCGGTCAGGTCACCACTGGCGAAGGTGGCCCCATGGATGCCATCTTTGCCGGTGCTCGAACCAACAATGAAAACCGGATTTCCGGCTCCGTATGACGTGGCGCTCACTGTTTCGCCCGCTTTTACCAGACCAACGCTCATGGCATTGACCAACGGGTTCTGGTTGTAGCACTCATCAAAATAAACCTCGCCCCCAACGGTAGGAATGCCGAATGCGTTGCCATAGTCGCCAATGCCCTTTACCACCCCTTTCATCAGCCACTTCGTGCGGGCCAGGTCCGGATTGCCAAAGCGCAGACTGTTGAGTTGTGCTATGGGCCGAGCACCCATGGTAAAAATGTCGCGGTTTATGCCGCCCACGCCCGTGGCCGCACCCTGATAGGGTTCCAAGGCACTGGGGTGGTTGTGCGACTCAATCTTGAAGGCACAACCCAGTCCATCGCCAATGTCAACCAGGCCAGCGTTCTCCTCACCTGCCTCAACAAGCAGCTTACTGCCGGTGCGAGGCAGTGTCTTCAGCCATTTTATCGAGTTCTTGTAAGAGCAATGCTCGCTCCACATCACCGAGTAGATGCTCAGCTCGGTGAAATTGGGAACGCGCCCCAGAATGTCCTTGATCTTATCGAATTCATCAGGCAAAAGGCCCAACTTTTTGGCAGTTTCAATGGTGGTAAGGGCCTCGGTGGCTAAAGTGCTCATTTAGGTGTTCTGAAGTTCGCGCGAAGGTAATCAGCAGCCAAGCAGGGTAAGGCGCAGAGGCATACTCTCTAATGTTACATGCACAGAAATGGTGGAGTCTACCGAAACCAGAATCCGACTACTTTCGCGGCCGCAAAAACGAGGCATAATCGAAATAAAGAAAGCGAGCGATGGCTACTAACAGGACCTTCACCATGATCAAGCCCGATGCAGTGGCTGACAACAACATCGGTAACATCCTTCAGATGATCAATGCTGCCGGTTTCCGCATTGTGGCCATGCGTTACCTCCGACTCACACCGGCTCAGGCAGGCAAATTCTATGAGGTGCACAGTGCCCGTCCGTTCTATGGCGAACTGGTCGATTATATGAGCAGTGGCCCCATTGTGGCTGCCATCTTGGAAAAGGAGAATGCCGTTGAGGATTTCCGCAAACTGATAGGTGCCACTGACCCGGCCAAGGCTGAAGAGGGCACCATACGCAAGAAGTACGCTCGCAGCATAGGCAACAATGCCGTTCACGGCTCTGATAGCGATGACAATGCCCGCATTGAGGGCGACTTCTTCTTCTCAGCATTCGACAGGCCCTGAACAGCTGAATTTTTCTGGGTTCTTCGCGCAGCAATGCCCGTTTCCCAAGTAGGGATAGGTTAATTCATGCACCTATCCAAAGTCATTCAATTTGCATGTGACTATTGATTAGGTGCATTGTTTTTCCGATAGCACCGACACTTGCTGGCCATAATACAGATGACTGGATGACTTCGTAGTCCAGTGATACCGTGCATCCGCTATGTGGTAACTCTTCTTTCAAGGTGTGAGTAGCCTACAGATCCCGTCTTGAAATGCGCAGTTCATCAAACTTCCGTGGAACGGAGGCACAGCCCAGACTATACGCGTTATCCTGCCTTAAGAAAGTTGCGATCGGTCTAACTTTACGGCCATGAGCAGCACGGCAGCGGCCCACGTACTTGGGGGCAAGGGTACACTACTAGATCAGTTCATTGGCGAATTGCGCGATGTTTCTGTACAGACCGACCGCATGCGCTTCAGGCGCAATCTGGAGCGGATAGGTGAGGTGATGGCCTACGAGATAAGCCGCCATCTGCCCATGCTCGTGCGCGAGGTGACCACCCCTTTGGGTGTGGCCAATGTGCCCATGCTTGACGGGCAACCGGTGCTGGCCACCATACTGCGGGCCGGACTGCCCCTGCATCAAGGATTGTTGAACTACTTTGACTGGGCCGACAATGCATTCATATCGGCCTATCGCCTGCCTCACAGTGCCGATGGAAGTTTTGATGTGAAGGTTGAATACCTGAGCAGCCCCAGCGTGGAAGGCCGCCATGTGATCATGAGCGACCCGATGCTGGCCACGGGTAGTTCTATCCTGCTGGCCGTGAATGCTCTGTTGCGCAAAGGCAGACCGGCACACATACACATTGTGGCCGCCATTGCGAGCACCGAAGGGCTGGCTCATGTGCAGCGCAACCTGCCCCGAAACTGCACCGTGTGGGTGGCCGCGCTTGATGAGGAACTCACTGCACACGCCTACATAGTGCCGGGGTTGGGCGATGCCGGAGACCTTGCATTCGGGACAAAGGACTGAACTTGAATGCATAACCAACGCGTTGCTACGAGCGTTGAGATGGCCATTCTCTGAGCAGGTAAGGTGGAAAAGGCGTTACAGGTACTTCTGGTGGTCATCCTTAGCGGGACGAAGTTCCTAACGGCCCCGATCACAGCCCTGAACATCGGTTTCAATTTCCTTCAGACCCTCATTATCACAACCATAGGTGGCATACTTGGGGTGCTGTTCTTCTTTTACCTGAGCGAAGGAATCCTGTATGTGGTGGAGCGCATCAAGTCGCTATTGCGTGGTGGCAGACCAGCCCCACCGAAAAAAGTATTCAGCCGTAAGAGCCGTCTCATAGTGCACGTCATAAGGGAATATGGGTTGATGGGTCTTGCGGTGGTAACTCCCACCATACTCAGCATTCCAGTGGGCACCTTCCTTGCTACCCGCTATTTTCATCACGATAGGAAGCGGATATTCAAGTACCTGTTCGCCTCGGTTGTGTTTTGGAGTGTGGTCATATCGTCTGGGGTACTGGTCACGAGTGTGATGATTGACTGATGCTCGCTGAGTTCGACCATGTTTTCTTCGACCTCGACCGCACGTTGTGGGATTTTGAGGTCAACTCGCGGCTGACTTTACAAGAGATTTATGCTGAGTTGAACCTGCAGCAGCGGCTGGGTGTTCCTTTCGAAGTGTTCGTGCCCGAGTATCACCGAATAAACGACATATTCTGGCAACAATACCGCGATGGGATCATTGACAAGGAAGGCCTACGGTATGCCCGTTTTGATGCGGCATTCCGATTTTTTGGGGTGAAAGATGCCGTCCTGGCCGAAAAGATGGGCAGCGCATATGTGGAGCGCAGCCCCAGACGCACGGCCCTCGTTGATGGCACCAATGAACTTTTGCGCCACCTTGCGCATGTCGGAGTGCCCATGAGCGTCATCACCAACGGGTTTGATGAGGTACAGCACCTCAAGATGCAGGCATCGGGCATTGCGCACTATTTCAAACATGTTTTCACCTCTGAGATGGTGGGGGTTCGAAAGCCTGACCCCATCATATTCAATCATGCACTGGCTGTGACCGGCACGCATGCCCATAAGGTTGTGATGGTGGGCGACCACTACGAGGCCGACATTGATGGCGCGCTCAGGGCCGGTTGGCATGCGGTGTATCTGCTTCCTGATGGCGAATTGCCAGAACCTCACCACAGACTCATGGTGGTGCGCTCGCTGCACGAACTGCTGCCCTGAGCTGGCAAGACAAAAAAAAGCGGCCCTCATCGGGCCGCTTTCACTAATAGGTTCAGTAGCTGATCACTGCTTAGGTGCAGCGTGCTCCTCTTTCTTGGTGGCTTCGGCCTTGGTTGCACCTGAGCAATGTCCAGATGCGGCAGCCTTGTCTTTGCTGCAGCAGGCTTTGGCCTCACCGGCCTTGCAACATGCGGCCTTCTCAGCCTTGCTGCACGACTTGGTCTCGGTGGCGGCCGGTGCCACGGTGGTGCTCTTTTCGCTGCTGGCAGACTGTGCCATCACGGTGGCAACACCTGCACATAGAAGGAAGCTGCCGGTAAGAAGGATCTTTTTCATGTCTGTTCGTGTTTGGTCTTGAGTGGTTAGACGTGGATGCAAATGTCGTAACAATAATCGGTAGTGGGTGTTCATATTTCAGCAAGCACCGTCACACCACCCTGTACGGCCTGTCCGAGCTGCACTTTCACCTTGGCACTGAGGGGCAGCATGACATCGACCCGCGACCCGAATTTGATGAACCCGAGCTCATCGTTCTGTGTCACGGCCTGCCCTTCCTTACAGTACCACACTATCCTGCGCGCCACCGCACCTGCTATCTGCCGCAGTAGTATGCTGGTGCCTCGCCCGTTATCAATCACCACTGTGGTGCGTTCGTTGTCGGTGCTCGATTTGGGATGCCATGCCACCAGGAACAGCCCCGGATGGTATTTGAAATAGCTGATGCGCCCGCTTATGGGGTAGCGGTTAACGTGCACATTGAGCGGTGACATGAAAATGCTCACCTGAATGCGTCTTTCACCGTTCAGAAATTCGGCTTCGTTCATCTCCTCAATGGTCACCACCTTGCCATCGGCAGGGCAAATGACAAGATCGGTGCCTGTGGTATGCTGCCTCTTGGGGATTCTGAAGAACTGTAGCACAGCGACAAAGACGAACAACGCAGCGACATAGAGCAGGTAACTGAAAATAGGCCATTGGCCCAGAGCGAAATGCCCGATGGCGGCTAATATGCAAGCCACGCCAGCAGCAAGGGCAATGAGTCCGTATCCTTCGCGGTGAATGGTCATGGCGGCAAAAGTAACCTTACAGACTTGGGCGGCAAACCGTTGTGTCAGGCACCGAGGAAACTGCCCCCGCACACACGCAACACCTGACTGCCGATGCCTTGACTTAATGGGTGCGCGAGGAAGGTGATGGCTTCGGCCACATCTTCGGGCCTGCCGCCCTGTCGCAGGGCAGTTAGCCTTCGGGCCGCTTCACGAGTGAAAAATGGCATTGTGCTGACCATCTTCGTCTCAATGAAACCGGGTGCAATGGCATTTGCACGAATCCCACTTTTATTCAGCCTCATATCGAGCATCTGGCTGAATGCGATGAGTCCAGCCTTTGTGGCCGTATAATTCGTCTGCCCGAAATTGCCCGCTACACCAGAAATGGAGGAGATATTGATCACCCGCCCGTCATCGCTGATCAGTTCGGAATCCAACAGCTCTTGGGTGAGTGAGAGCACTGCACCCAGATTCACCGCTATCACCTTATCCCATTGGTCGTCACTCATTTTGGCCAAGGTCCTATCGCGGGTTATTCCGGCATTGTGTATAACCACATGCGCTTTTTGGTAGCGGTGGCTCACCGTACGAACTAGTTGGGCGCGGTGCTCAGGTAGTGTGAGGTCGGCAGCCACAAATTCCGCTCCGCCCAGCATTTTCGCCAGGGCCTGCCCACTCTCGGCCATAGCGGGTACATCGACCAGAAGCAACTTCGCACCCTCCGCGTGTAGTCTGCGAGCTGTGGCGCTGCCTATACCACCGGCTGCACCGGTAAGAATCACTACTTTTCCAGTGAGAGAGTCTGATCTTTCGGGCCCTATCGGGTCAATGGAAAGGCATTGTCCGGTGATGAAGGCCGAACGACCCGAAAGGAAAAAGGCCAAGGGCCCCAGCATACGTTCAGAGCTCACATCATCATTGATCCTCAAGAGATTCACAGTTGTTCCCTTCGGCCCGAGCTCTTTGGCCAGCGAACGTATGACACCTTCAATGGCCCTGACCACAGCGGCACGGGTCAGGTCGCTTTGAGTATCATGCACCGATGCCAGGATCACAACGCTGCTGCACCGAGGCAGCTTAGGCGTCTCGTGGCGCAGGGTGACGAACAGGGATCGCAGGTCATCGAGCGTTGCGACTGCAGTAGCATCAATACAGATGGATCTGCCTTCCTCATTGAATTTCAGGTCGCTGAATCTCAGATTCTCGGCATTTAGCGCTATCAGTCGTCCGGGAAGATGAAGCGCACTTGACCATGGACTGTGATCCCTGTTCAGCTGCTGTGGCGCATTGATCCCGATGGCCTTAAGAACCCGATTTCCGATCCTATCGGCTCCCATTTTCAATAGAATATCGCTCATGCCACGAAGGTCTGTTTTTCACTCGGGCTTTTCCTAATTTTCGGGCACACAATCCCCCATCATGTCACGATTTCTTCTCAGTTCTTTTATTGCCGCATCAGCCCTTGTTGTGGGTGTCCGGTTGGCCTCGGCCCAAGACTTTGAGACCCGCAGAAACGCGTACATCGCTACGGCCCTCGCCAATCCCGATGCCGATGTGATTTGCATTCAGGCGCATCAGGGTTTGCCGGTTGATCAGGGGTATCTCGATGCCATTGTCAATGCGTTACCTGTTACCAGCACGGTTGATTTTCAGATTGTCAAACTCATCCGCATCCTCATGCTCAGCAATGGGCAGTATGATACCCAGATTTTGCAGGGCCTACAGCCATTGCCTTTCTGGGTCAATTATGGAGATACCCTGCGGGGATATTGGTCAGAGAATCACATGATCATGTGGATGTCGAGCAATTGGCTGCTGCACGAGCATTACAGTTGGACGGCCGATGCGACCCTGCGCGACCGGCTGGTTCATTACCTCAATATGAAGATCAGTCACGGCTTTTACGAGACCTTCTCATCTACCTACGCGCCCTATTGCCTGTCAGGAATTATCAATCTGGCCGATTTTGCCCAGGATGCCGAGATCAAGGCCCTGTCCATCACCGCATCGCAAAGGCTGCTTGAGGAACTGCTTCTGCTCACCAATGATCAGGGATCGTTTTTCCCCGTAGCGGGCCGCAATTATTTCGGTAAATACAAGAACGCATTCGGGCAGAACCACAACCATCTTATCTATCTGGCCTCGGGAATGGGAGAGGTGCCTGCCGATGCCTCGCATGCCGGTGCATTTCTGGCGACTTCTACCTTACCCATGGACAATGTACCGCTGTCTTGGCAGGCAGATTTGGACACCCTCTTGCACATGGGACATACCGTGGAGGAGGGTCAGGTGCTGAACGCATCGCTCAACAATGTGGACCGCGTCATGGCGCAATGGAGCAGCGGGGCCTACTTCCATCCGCTGGTGGTGGAAGAGACGGCACAACTGCTCATCGACTCGAACATGTGGAACCATGTCGATTTTGAGTTGCTCAGTCCTTTCTCCGGTTTCAGCCCTGCTCAGATCATCGAAATTTCAAACAATATGAGCATGATGTCCATGAGCTCGGTGATAAGCGGAAAGGATGTGGCCATTTACAAACGCGGGCAGGTGACATTGAGCTCGTTCGAGGATTTTTGGAAGGGTAAGGTCGGATATCAGCAGATACCATGCGTGGCCAATGTCGGAACTGCGGCCATTATGCCAGTTTCTGGCGAGGTGCTGCCAGATTGGGAGGACCGTTCGTCCAGCAATCTCAACCAGCACCTGCCTTATGTGGATCAGTCGCACAATGTGGCCCTGATCATGTACCGGGAGGAACCCAAACCCGAGATTCTTGGTTACGAGCATCCGGAGGTGTCGCTCTTCTGGCCCGATACTCTGATGGATGAGGTGATTGAGGACGGCCTTTGGCTCATCGGTAGGCAGGGAGACGGCTATGTGGCCGCGCGCAGAGGATGTCTTGGAGAGGTGAACGGCATTCAGACCTGTCTTGAGCCTGAGGGGCAGACCTGGGTGTTGGTGGTGGGCGATGCCCAGATGTACGGTGATTTCGGCACCTTTACCCAATTGGTGCACGATGCGGTGGTGACAGAGGATTGGTACACCGACCCGTTGACTGATGAGTTAGTGTATGAGGCCAACGTGACATTCGACACCATCAGCATCAACTATGCCTGGGGCCGTGCCATTGACCATACCGGAATCAGAGACGGGGCAGACCGGCATGGCATCCTGAGCATCTGTCCGAACCCGAGCACTGACGGTTTCCAGGTCATTTTGCCCGAGTCCGGTGGTTGGAGGCTCACAGTCACCGACCTTACCGGTGCCGTTGTGCCTGCGGACGCACATCTGCTAAACGACAAGGCGGTGATCAAGGGCCTTGGCGCAGGCTGCTATTTGATCACCGCCTCTGACGGTACCCGCACCCTGCATGGCAGGGCCGTGGTGCATTGATCCTGCTCAGATACCGAGCTTCTTCCTCAGGTCTTTGCTCAGCGCATCCTTATGGATCAGGAAATCCATGGTCTTGTAGCGCACATAATTGAATGACGCGTAGAAATAGCCGTCACACTGGTTGTGCTCAAGTCCCCACGAGTTCTTTACCTTGAAATACTTGGTGCCGTTCTGGTCTGTCACAATACCTGTGATGTGCATTCCATGGTCATCGGTGGTCTCAAAATTATCGAAGGCCTTCTGGCGCTCCTCCTGTGTCACTTTCAACTCTTCCATGGGCTGCATGAAACAGCTGGCCTTCTTTTCCGCACCTGCATCGCTGAAATGCTTGTTGTCCTTCCCTGTTTTGATAATGGTGCTCGGGTCCTTCGGCACCAATGCTAGCCCTTCTTTGAATGCAAAGCCGTCCTCGCTCACATCGGCACCCCATGCTATGGAGTAACCCTTCATCACAGCCTGTTCCATCACATCCATCAGCTCATCGACTGGCAGGTTGTAGCACAGACCGAATGCCCAGTTGTCAGGTATCTCAATCACAAAGGGCTTGTAGTACGGATGGTGATTGTATGAGGTGAGTTCCACATAATCGTCCATGTTCAGGCCGAGGCTCTGGGCGTAACTCTGGGGCGTATATTTCTTACCCTCGTGGGTGAAGTCGGCAGGCACAGGGCCGAAGTACGCATCCAAGATCCCGGAAATGGCGCCCTTCCAAGACGGGGTGAGTTTCTTTTGCGGGGCTTCTTTAATAGCTCCCAGAGCTGCTGTGATCATGGCCTCGAGCTCAGTATGATCATGCTTCTCGCTGCCGTAGTTAAGCCCTTTGTATGCACTCTCGGGCACAATGCCATGGCGGCTTATCACATAGGGAATATCGTGGAATGCCCCGCCCGGCCCAAAGTTGTGCATACCGTGCATCCGCAGGTAAATGGCAGCCTTCTCCTCGTACGCCTTCCTTACAATGTACATCTCGCTCAGGGCGTGTTTGCCCTTTCCCATGCGGAGCAGTTCACTCTCCAGATAGCTCAGCGTGCTGAAACTCCAGCATGTGCCTGTGTTCTGCTGATTCTGCACCTCGGTGGCCTCCAGGTCCTTCACCACCGTGAACTTGTACTGGCTCCCCTCTTTATTGGTGAGGGTCTGTTGGGCAGTGGCCGATATGGAGCTGACGGCCAGCAGCGTTAGGACAAGGGTATTCTTGAGCATGAATGTGCGTTTTCTGAATGAGGGCCGCAAATCTATCTGATACATAATCAAGCCGGTCACAATAATTCATATTTCATTACCTTATAATCCTACCTAATTAGTAGGCTAATTATTTTCGCGGCCCATGAGAGCGGTTATCATAGGTCTGTATCTGATCATGACTTCAGTCGGTCTGACACATGGCCAGATAGGCGAGGTGCGAAACGATGAAATTTACTGGGTGCGATACATGGTCACGCTCCGGTTGCCGAAAACCTGGGAACTTGTGGCCGATGGCGATATGCGAGGCACAATGGCCAATGGTTACCCCACGCAAAGCATGTTGCCCCGTGTAGAGGTGCGCAAGGGACTGAAGCACAGCTATACCATTGGTGCCGGCATGGCGGTACTGCTTACATATCGCAGCCCCACAGATGAGTTTGATGTAAAGGTGGTAGCTCCGGAACTCAGGCCCTACATCAATTTGATGAAACGCGACCGACTCGACCGGCTTACGGTGAATCAACGAATAAGAGTGGAGCAGCGGCTGTTCCCAAAGTCCGGAACCACAGCACTCTCTCCCATTGACTACAGCGGGCCATGGACCACGATAACACGCTTCCGGTATCTGTTCAGTGTGAGCATACCACTGTGGCGAAAGGATGACATTGATCGCTTACTCTTGAATGTCGGAGATGAGGTGATGTTGAGGGCCGGAGACGATGTGGGTGGTCAGGTGTTTGATCAGAACCGTGTGATCACAGGCCTTTCATTCAATTTCAACCCTAAATGGGGAATCGATTTGAGCCATATCTGGTGGTTTCAGCTCAGTGGGACGGATGTTTTCCTGAACCGGAATGTGCTACAGTTGGCGGTTCGCCATACTGTGGACATCAGTAAGCGCAAAGAGTGAGCCCTGCGGGGCCATGGGCCACGGGCAGGAGAGGGGGGCAGCGCAATTTCAGGGTCGAAGAGTTAAGAATCGGCCGTTCGACTGCCGTCCCATCATCACTCACTCCACCCGTTGTATGAACCAGCCGGTGTCATCGCCTGCCTCGGTGAGTTTGAACCGGAGCGCGGAGGTGCGGTGCAGGCTGTTGACAATGGCGCTGGGCGATTTGGTACGCCATTCCCAGTCGAGCCGATGCACCTTTACAATGGCCCCCACCTCTACCTCTCTGAGCATTTTGCGTAGCCAATGGGCCCTACCTGCAGTTAACTGGCCTATGCTGTCAACTTCCTCTTGCGATACCAGCCCTGATTTTTTCGGCTTCATGTCGATTGTGTTTTGTGGAGTTTGATTCAAATATCAATATTTTTTTCATACCACAGATCATAGGCCGGTTCGGTGAAATACTGCACCGAATGGCCCTGACTATTTGATCACCTGCTTGTTTTTCCGTCCATGGCGCGGGTTCTGGTCAATGGCCAGGGATCCATCGGAGTCGAAATAGCCGTCACATTCGTTCACAATCGTTCCATTTTCTTACCCTCAGCGGGTCTTTCCGTACCGCTATCGTACCGCTACAGTACCCGAGCGGCTTTCTCCGTACCGCCAGCGGCTTTCTCCGTACCAGCAGCGGCTTTCTCCGTACCTTCAGCGGCTTTCTTCGTACCGTCAGCGGCTTTCTCCGTACCGTCAGCGGCTTTCTCCGTACCTCCAGCGGCTTTCTCCGGACTTTCAGCGGCTTTCTGCGTACCGCGAGCAGGCGCAGCCGTACCGTAGAAGCGCGCAGCCGTGCCGTAGAAGACCGCTTCAAGGCCATTGAGGCGCATACCGAACAGGTATCGGCTTCGGGCATGCTCCTCCATGCCGTATGGTACCCCATAGGACAGGTATCGGGCCCTGGGTGCCGTTCACATTTGTGGCCATCAATCAACAAAAACCACAACGCCATGGCCATACCCATTCAAAGACTGTTCAACGGCAACGATGACGAGACCCTCGAACGCGCAGGGGTCTTTCACGACCGCCTTGTACCAGAACTGGCCCAGTTCACGGCCCGTTTCCCCTGGCTCGATGCCGTATGGCTGGCCGCCTTTGAGGCCGACATAGCCGCAGCCGATGCATTCCCCACCGATGAGAGCGTGACCCTCGACATCAAGGTGCTTACAGGCGATGTGCGCAGCGCCATGCAGCAGGGCTTTGCAGCCCTCCAGACCCTGGGCGGCTACGCCAAGCTGGCATGGCCCACCGATGCGGAGCGGCAGCGGGTGTTCGGCCAACAGAATTGGAGAAAAGCCTATTCGAGCACCCTCAGATTGAAGGAGTGTCTTGAACTGGCCAACGAAAAGGCCGACAGTGCAGCACTGAAGCCGGGCCTTCTGGCCAAGGGCTACACACAGCTTGAGATAGACCAGCTGACCACGCTGGCCAACGAACTGCATACCAAGAACCGCCTGCAGGAGGCTGCCAAGGCCGGCCGCAAGGTGACCAAACACGACCGCATAGCTCTGCTCAACATCGTATGGCAGCACATGCAGACCATTAACACCTGCGCCAGTGTGGTGTGGATAAACGATGCCGAGCGCATGGAACAGTACCAACTGTACCCCAGCGCGGGCGGTGGTCAGGGCCCCGACCTGACGGTGACCGTATCGGGCCAGGTGACGGCCCTCACCGGTGGCGCACCGCTGGAGGGTGCCAAGGTGCTGGCCATGGAAGAGGGCGGAGGCGCCCCCTTGGCCGACACCCTCACCGATGCCAACGGCAATTACACGCTGAGCATCGAGGTGGACGACCCCATCAGCATCAAGCTAGAGGCCGGTGCCGAGAACTTCGTCACACAGGGCACCGTGCTGGGTATCGAGCCCGGAGAGAGCTACCCAGGACAGGACTTCGCGCTGCCGGATGCGCCTTAGGCCATTTAAGAGCATCACCTGAAAGGCCCAAGGGCCAATAGGCGAGGAACCGATGGTTCACTCGCCTCTGCTTTTTTTTCCCAAATCTTCATTCATCCAAAGGTTTAGGGCCTAGCTCAGCACCATCATGCCCCGCCCTGGCCAGAATGCGGCCAAGGGGTGCGCAGCGGAGCGGAGTCGGTCTCATTTCTTCAGCGAATACCTCAGCCCGATGTACGGATTGATGCCCATCATGGGGCCCCATACCAGCATGGCATCGAAGTAGGGGCCATAGGGGTCATCGGCTCCGATGATGGCGTGGTGCTGCATGTAGTTGGTCAGGTTCTCGGCCCCCACATACACATCGAAGTGCTTGAAGCGCTTCGTGATCTGGAGGTTGAGGGTAAGGAACCAGGGCGACTCCGTATCGGTGTGATACGGGTGCGGGTTGCCATCGGTGCCCGGTATGCGGGCCGGGCCCAGGATGTGTGCCGTGAGGTCGAACTGCCACTTGCGGAAGTTGGTGGCATAGCCCAGGTTGACCAGCATGCGGTGGCGGTTGAGCATGGGTTTGAGGCGCAAGAGGTCGCCTATCTGCATGCGCACATCGTTCCATTTATAGGCCAGTTTCACCTCCAGCCTTTTGACGGGTTCAAGGGTCAGTTCGGCCTGCACATTGGTGCCGAAACTCTGGCCCTGCAGGTTGTACACGCGCACCTGCCGCACATCGCTGTCGATGTCCACCACCAACTGGTTCTCAAAACGCATGTGGTGGGCGCTCACATCAATTCCCCACGGGGTGCCCAGCACCTTGAACCGGTGCGTGATGCCGCCCCCGAAGGTCCATGCGGCCTCGGGACGTGGGGTGCCGAGCACCCGTATGGTGCGCGAGCTGGCCATCATGCTCGGATTGTCGGTGAACAGGTTGGGCGTGCGCTGCCCACGGCCGGCCACTATGCGCAGCACGGTCTCATCCCTTAAATGGTACTTGGCATGCAGCCGTGGCGTGACAAACGTGCCGAAAAGGGTGTTGTGGTCTACGCGCAGCCCGGCCACAATGGCTGCCTTCAAGGGCACATCCCAGGTGTACTCGGCATACGCCCCGGGCACATGTTCGGTACGGGCAAATGCGCTGTCGTTGTACGCTTCGTGGTAGTCGTCCATCAGATACGACAGGCCCGCCCGCAACTGATGGCGGTCGTCCTTCCACATCTGCTGGTATATGAGGTTGGCATTGATGCTGCGTTCAAGGCCCGTGTAGGTGCTTAGGCCGAAATAGGTGTTCAGGTCGTTTATGCGCCAGTTGGTCATAAGCGCCATGCTGTTGTCGCGCTGGCCCGGGAACAGGTAGGCGGTCTTGGTGAATGCCTCGAGCGTGCGGTTGGTGTTGCGTATGCCATAGGGCCTGTCGGGGTCCATGGCCATGCTCGGACTGAATCCTACCTGACCGCCAATGTGATCATCGTACACCCCACGTACACCTATCTGCGCCTCTATCCTCTTGCCGATGATGAATTTCCACCGGTTCAGCACGTTGTACTGCTGCCGCATGGGGCTGTCCATGAAACCGTCCCGGTTCATGTCGTTCTGCCGCACAGTGCCGTTGGCATGCACAAAAAGGGTGGTGCCGGCCTTGGGGTTGAATTCGTGCGTCAGTTGGGCATTGCCCTCTATCCGCCCCCCGAAACTGCCATACAGGTTGAGGAACAGCCTGTCGGTGTGGCTTGGTTTGAAATACTCGATGTTGATCTGCCCGGCCATGCTCTCGTAGCCGTTGATCACCGAACCGGGCCCCTTGCCTATGCGGATACTCTCTACCCACGTGCCCGGTATCAGGCCGAGGCCATGGTTGCTCCACAGGCCGGTGGCCATGGGCAGGTTCTCGTTCTGCACCTGTATGTAAATGCCGTCCATGCCCAGCATCTGCAGGCGTTTGGCCCCGCTCACCGCATCGGTTATCACCACATCCACCGAGGCGTTGGTCTCAAAACTCTCGCTCAGATTGCAGCAGGGGGCCTTCTGCAGCTCGTTCACATTCATCTCTTCCACCACCACGGGCTGCATCAGCTTGAAATTGGTGCCGCGCTGCTCCTCGGTCACGGTCACCTCGCCCAATTGTATGCTCGGCCTCAGGTGAATGTTCAACTCCATAGGGGCCTTTACCACGATGGTATCAGGCCCATACCCTACAAAGTTGGTGACCAGTCGGGCCGGGTACGCCAGCGGATGTGCAATGCTGAATCGGCCGTTGGCATCGGTGGTGGTGCCGGTGGTGGTGCCCATCCAGTGCAGGGTGGCACCTATCAGGGGCTTTTCGTCTGCGTCCTCTACCACACCGCTCAGCTGGGCCCATGCAGCGCAGGGCAGAAGAAAGAGCAGGAGTAGGGCCGTTTTTTTTCTGGGTGATGATGACATGAGTGATGATTTGAGTGTGACATGAGGGAAAGGCCCGCTCCGCCAAACGGATGGGCCCAGACGCGCCTCAGCGACTCAGATCAGCAGCGAACAGAGAATGATATGTATGCCCCACGGCAGAGGAGGGGCCTTGGTCCGCACCACACCCGTGCAGGAGGTGCGCACATCAGAGAAGAAACGGACTGTGGCGGGGACTATGGAAAGCACATCTGCGAAAACGGCCACAGGCACATTGTCATCGTTGCGCAGCACATCTTCCTTGAAGAACTTGATATTTCGCTCGCAACAATCGTCAGCCAGATTGTCGGTGGCACCTATGCACTCGTCAGAGCAATTGATCAGATTGGTGTTTATCGCCACATAGGCACCGCCCGTGCGGTTGCAGTCCATACGGTCAACAAACAGGCCCATGCCGCTCAGCAGCACAAGGCCGTTGAGAAGGTGTATCAGGACTTTGTGGGTCAACGACATGCGGCACAAATGTAAACACCGCCCGAACCGGCCCCGATTCGACAGTATGAAGGCATTCTCATGAGGAAGCTCTAACCAACGGCCGTTCTAAGAGGTCTCTAATAACGCCCGGCCTGCGGGGTCGGGTTCTTTGTAGCATACCTGATGTGATGAGAGACTGGCTTGCCCGCGACTGGAAACACGACCTGCCCTCGGGACTGGTGGTGTACCTCGTGGCGCTGCCACTATGCCTCGGGGTGGCCCTGGCCAGCACGGGTAGATCCGACCTCATGTTCTCGGGCATCATTGCAGGCGCGGTGGGTGGTATTGTGGTGGGTGCACTGAGCGGGTCGGCCCTCGGGGTATCGGGCCCTGCGGCCGGACTGGTGGTCATTGTGCTCGGGGCACTGAAGACCCTCGGCAGTTTCGAGGCGTTCCTGCTGGCTGTTGTGCTGGCAGGGGTGCTACAGATAATCGCAGGGCTGCTCAAGGCCGGGGTGGTGGGCTACTATTTCCCCTCATCTGTCATCAAGGGCATGTTGGCCGCCATAGGCCTCATCCTCATCATGAAAGAGATTCCGCATGTACTTGGCTACGACAAGGATTTCATGGGCGATGAGGCCTTTGATCAGCCCGACCGCCACAACACCCTTACAGAGCTGTGGTATGCGGTACGCTACAGCAGCACCGGGGCCATGGTCATCTCCGCTGTGTCACTGGGTATGCTGCTGCTGTTCGAACGGCCCTTCATGCAGCGCTTCGGTCTGTTCAGGTTTCTGCCCGGTGCCCTGTTTGTTGTAGTGGTGGGCACGTCCATCAATCTGGCTTTTAGGACATGGTTACCTCAGTTGTACATGTCGGGCGAACATCTGGTGCAACTTCCGCTCACATCGGGCGCGGTCAGTATCGGTGACTTTATCCGCCTGCCCGATTTCTCTGGCTTTTCAGACCCCCAGGTCTATGTGGTGGCCCTCACGTTGGCCGTGGTGGCAAGCCTTGAGTCGCTCTTGAGTGTTGAGGCCACCGATAAGCTCGACCCACAGAGGCGCAACACCGACACCAACCGCGAGCTGCTTGCGCAGGGTGCGGGCAACATGATCAGCGGCCTGCTGGGGGGGCTTCCCGTCACTCAGGTTATCGTGCGCAGTTCGGCCAACATCAATTCGGGGGCCCGCACCAAGATGTCGGCCATGATTCACGGCCTCATACTTATCACCTCGGCACTGCTCATCCCATCACTCCTCAATCATATCCCATTGGCGGCCCTGGCCTGCATCCTGCTCATGGTGGGCTACAAACTGAGCCGCGTTACGCTGTATCGCGACATGTGCCGTTTGGGGTGGAATCAGTTCCTGCCATTTCTGGTCACCGTGGTGGCGATACTGCTTACCGACCTGCTTAAGGGGATCGGCATCGGTATGGTGGTGGCCGTTTACTTTATCTTATTGAACAACTACCAGCGGAAATTCACGAAGCACTCTGAAAGATGTCCTGACGGCTCAGAGATCATGGTTCTCGCTCTGCCAGAGAATGTGACCTTCTTGAACAAGGGAAGCATGCAGCGCGCACTCGATCAACTGCCCGATAACAGCAGAGTGGTCATAGATGGTACGCGGTCCATGAACATCGATTTCGATGTGCTGGAGATCATCCAGAATTTCAGGCAGTTCACTGCGCCCATGCGCAAGATCCATCTTTCGACCCGCAACATACCCGAGGTGAGCACCGTGGGTGCCCATTGAAATGATCAACAATTGAATACAGATACTGATGCCACAGAACTACTACGAGCAGATGCTCGCCAACAACCGCCAATGGGTCGAATCGAAACTGGCTCAGGATGCTGACTTCTTCCATAAGCTAGCGAAGGGACAGAGCCCTCCGTTGCTCTGGATAGGCTGTGCCGATAGCCGTGTGCCTGCCAACGAGATCATAGGTGCCCAACCGGGCGAGGTCTTCGTTCACCGCAACATTGCCAACATGGTGCTGCACACCGACATGAACATGCTCAGCGTGCTCGACTATGCTGTAAATGCCTTAAAGGTGAGCCACGTGATCGTATGCGGCCACTACGGCTGCGGAGGGGTGCAGGCAGCCATGACCAACAGGTCAATAGGATTGATAGATAACTGGATACGCCACCTCAAGGACGTTTATCGCTTTCATCATCAGGAGTTGGATGCCATAGTTGATGAGACCGCCCGTTTTGAACGCTTTGTTGAGCTGAATGTCATAGAGCAGGTGCACGACCTTGCCAAGACCACCATTGTGCAGAATGCTTGGCGAAACGGCCAGCCGCTTCACCTGCATGGGTGGGTGTATGGCGTAGGTTCAGGGCTGATAAAGGACCTGAGCGTGAACCTTGACAGCAACGGGTCGCTGGAGAAGGTTTACCGATTGACTTTCTGACTGAATGGTTCCGCTGAGATACCTCAGACGCCCAGATTGGAGCGGAAGAGCTTCACGGCAATCGCCAGCAGAACGATACCGAAAACCTTGCGCAGGATGCTGATGCCCCCCGGGCCAAGCAGCTTCTCAATGTGAGCAGTTGATTTGAGTACGAGGTAAACCGGTATCATATTGATCATGATCCCGATCAGGATATTCACGGTGTGATATTCGGCCTTGATGGACAGCAGCGTGGTCAGGGTGCCCGTGCCTGCCAATAAAGGAAAGGCCAAAGGGACTACCGAGGCCGTGCTGGGCATCTCATCGCGATAGATGCGTATGCCCAGGAGCATCTCCAAGGCGATGAAGAACAGCACCAACGAGCCTGCTATGGCGAACGACCCGACATCGATACCGATCAGGTTCAGAATGGCCTCGCCCACAAAAAGGAACACGATCATTATAACAGATGCCGATAGCGTGGCCACCTCCGACCGCAGGTGCCCCACCTTGTTGCGCAACTGTATTATGACCGGTATGCTGCCTATCACATCAATCACCGCAAACAGGATCATGGTCACCGATAGGATCTCTTTGAGGTTCAGGTCGAGCATGATTTATGGTTGATTTTTATTGGAATCGGTCAGTTGTCAATGGTGTAGTCCGAGCGGTCGGAAAGGTCTACAGGTCGTTCGGTTTCATGTCCGGCCCCTTTAGGGTAATGCCAAAAGAACCGTACTGTTCGCTAAGTGAATTGCCCAACGCTGGCAGAGATTACGTGGCACATCAACACAGCCCCGAAATTTATGAACGGGTAACTGCCAATTTATCCTCTCAGCCCTCTAACTCCTCAATATCATCGTCAGCTTCCTCTACATCAGGTTCAGGCGCTTGGGTGCCAGATGGTGCTGTGTGATTCTGAGGGGCCGGTCGGCCCTGATGTGGCTGCGGGCCTTTGTTGCCCTTGCCTGGTCCACCGGGGCCGGGAGGTCTCTTCAACTTGCGCAGATCGACCTGTTTAAGCGGGTCAGCACTCCACTCGGCATGGTCCTCGCGGGCACGTACCAGATCTATGGCCGCGAAGACGGCATCGCGCAGGCTGGCCTCGCTTGCAATACCCTGCCCGGCAATGTCAAAGGCCGTCCCATGGTCGGGCGAGGTGCGAACATGGCTCAATCCTGCAGTGTAATTCATCCCGTTCTCGAAGTTCATGGTCTTGAACGGTATAAGACCCTGATCGTGGTACATGGCCAGCACCACATCGTACTGGCGAAATGCCCCGCTGCCGAAGAAACCATCGGCAGCAAATGGCCCAAAGACCATCAGCCCATCGTCTTTCGCCTTGCGGATGGCGGGCAGAATGATCTCGCGCTCCTCGGTGCCTATCACACCGTCATCGCCATTGTGCGGATTGAGCCCCAGCACCGCGATACGTGGCCGCACAATACCGAAATCAGCCGGAAATATCCTGTCAATGAACCGGATGCGCTTGATCAACCGTTCAAATGTGAGGCCCTCTGTCACCTTGTTGAGCGGCACATGCCCTGTCATGAAGGTGATGCGCAACTGATCGCTCAGCATGATCATGGCATGCTCCTCGGCCCCGAATTCGGCTGCCAGAAATTCAGTGTGTCCGGGGTAGTTGAACCCATCGCCCTGAATGTTCTTCTTATCGATAGGCGCTGTAACTATGGCATCAATATGCCCTTCTTTCAGGTCTTTGACAGCTGCACGGAGCGATAACCGGGCAAACCTGCCGCTATCGGCCGTTGGAGTGCCCAATTGCAGTTGCACATCCTCATTCCAGACATTCAGAACACAGGCCCGCTTGGGGTTGGCCTGTTGCACAGAAGGTATCTCTTCAAAGCTGAAATCTTTGATATCCAATAATCTACGGTACTCAGCCGTGGTGCGTTTGCTGGCGTACACTATAGGTGTGCACAGTTCCAGCATGCGGTTGTCCATAAACGTCTTGATGATCACCTCCAGCCCTATGCCGTTGAGGTCTCCACATGTCAATCCGATTTTCAATTTCTCCATTATGGGCTTTGTCAGATGCACACTGGGATATGCCCCGTTGCGAGTGCTACCTTAGCGGGTTCAAAGGTAGGCATCATTGCCCCGGACGATGGGCGAACAGTGCGTAGCCTCCGTTGTTGGTCAATGAGCATGGGCACAGAGCGAAAAAGGGTAGGGGAGCTGCTCGAAAAGGCGGCCGGTCTGGGGCAACTCAGCAAGGATGAAGGCATATTCCTATTCAACAATGCACCACTTACCGACCTGATGCATGTGGCCAATGCCATGCGCAAGAAGTACCGCAACGATGGTAAGGTGACATGGATCATTGACCGCAATGTGAACACCACCAATGTGTGTGTGGCCAATTGCAAGTTCTGCAATTTCTACCGCGTGCCCGGTCATCCTGAGAGCTACATCACAGACATTCCCACCTATCAGCGCAAGATTGAGGAGACCTTCCGATTCGGTGGCGACCAGCTCCTTTTGCAGGGCGGACATCATCCGGAACTGGGCCTCGGCTTTTACACCAACCTGTTCGCCAAGCTCAAGTCGCTCTATCCCCAACTCAAACTGCACGCATTAGGCCCGCCTGAGGTGGCGCACATCAGCAAACTGGAAGGAATAAGCCACACCGATACGCTGAAGGCTCTGAAGGAATCGGGCCTCGACAGTCTGCCCGGTGCTGGTGCCGAGATCCTGAATGACCGTGTGCGGAGGCTGATAAGCAAAGGCAAATGCTCGGGCCAGGAATGGCTCAACGTGATGCGTGCCGCTCACCAGCTCGATATCACCACCTCGGCTACCATGATGTTCGGGCATGTGGAGACGTTGGAGGAACGATTTGAACATCTGGTATGGCTGCGCGAGGTGCAGGACGAAAAACCGGCCCATGCCAAAGGTTTCATTGCCTTCATACCGTGGCCGTTTCAAGATGATGGGACCCTGCTGCAAAGAGTGAAAGGGATACGCAACACCGTTACAGCCGAAGAATATGTGCGCATGTTGGCCCTATGCCGCATCATGTTGCCCAATGTGCCGCACATTCAGGCATCGTGGCTCACCGTGGGCAAGGCCACCGCGCAGATCTGCCTGCATGCCGGTGCCGATGATTTCGGGTCGATCATGATTGAGGAGAACGTGGTGAGCGCTGCCGGTGCACCCCACAGGTTCACAAGTCAGGCCATGCAAGATGCCATTCGCGAAGCGGGTTTCGAGCCGCAACTGCGTACGCAGCAGTACACCTATCGCCCCATGCCCGAGGTGATGGAGCAACAACTAATCGACTACTGAATCGTCTTACCTTCATACCGATGAAAAGGCTCCTCCTGCTCATACCCGTGCTGCTCCTTGGCCTACAGGCCTGGGCCACGCACAACAGGGCAGGCGAGATAATCGTGGAGCAGATAGGGCCGTTGCGTTTCAGGGCCACCATTATAACCTATACGGTGCCCGATAGCCCTGCCGACAGGCCAGAACTGGAGATACGTTGGGGCGATGGCACCATTGACACATTACCAAGGTCCAATAATGCTGGCAATGGTGTTGAGATAGAACCTGGGGTGAAACGGAATGAGTACGTGGGTGAGCATACATACGAGAGTCTGGGTTTTTACATCATTTCCATGCTCGATCCCAATAGAAACGGGGGAATATTGAACATGGACGATTCAGTGAATACACCCTTTTATATTGAGACTCAGATCGTCATCACACAACTGGGCTACAACAGCAGCCCGAATCTGCTCAACCCACCCATTGACAAGGCATGCGTGAACAGGCGCTACGAGCACAACCCGGGCGCATGGGACCCGAACGGTGATAGCCTCAGCTATGAATTGGTGACTTGCCAGATGGACGTGGGGGTGCCGGTGGGGGGATATGTTTTTCCTCCGGGAATCTCACTCGACCCGATTACGGGTGATCTGGTCTGGGAGGTGCCCACTGTTCAAGGAGAATACAATTTCGCCATCAGGATCAATGAATGGAGGTATGAACCGGACTTCGGATCTTATTCGCTTATCGGCTATGTGATACGCGATATGCAGGTGACTGTGCTGCCATGCCAGAACAATCCGCCCATCATTGAGACCATCGATGAGATATGCGTGGAAGCGGGCGATAGCGTGCGGTTCTGGGTAAAGGCATGGGATCCGGACCACGATCCCGTCAGCCTTTCTGCCGTTGGCGGGCCCTTCCAGCAGCCCATCAGTCCGGCATATTTTGAGAATGATTTTGACCCCGATACCGCTAAGTCTGAGTTTCAGTGGCTCACGCATTGCTCGCATGTGCAACTGATGCCATACACTGTGGTGTTCCGTGCCGAAGACAGTCCGCCACTTACACAGGAGCCGCTCACCGATTACCACACAGTTTTCATCACCGTTGTCGGGCCCGCACCCCAGAACCCGCAGGCTGCGCCCATTGGCAACAGCATCCAACTCAATTGGGATGCGAGTGTATGCTCAGAAGTAGTGGGCTATAAGATCTATCGGAGGATAGAAGAGTACGGTTTTGTCCCTGACACCTGCGAGACAGGGGTGCCGGGTTACACAGGCTATTCCTATTTGGCCTCCACCCAGGGTCTTAATGGCACAGCCTACCTTGATGACAACGGTGGGGCCGGCCTGGCGCGCGGGGTGCAGTACTGTTACATGGTGGTGGCGTGTTTCCCCGATGGGGCGCAGAGCTACGCATCAGTGGAGTTCTGTGCTGAGTTGAAAAAGGATGTGCCCGTGATCACGAATGTGAGTGTTGAAGGGACATCGACCACCGATGGGCTGATGTATGTGGCATGGTCAAAGCCCACCGAACTGGACATGGTGCAGACCCCAGGTCCGTTTGAGTACCGTGTGTACCGCAGTTCATTGCAGGATGCCAACGAAACGTTGGTAGAGACCTATTTCGACTTGAATGACACTACGTTCAATGATGACGGTCTGAACACCAAGGAGATAGAATACATCTATCGTATTGAATTATTCAACGCCACGGCAGGCAACAGCTTTGTGGTGGGTAGTTCAGAGTCGGCCCATTCGGTGTTCCTCACCGCCATCGGACTTGACAACATGGTTCAGCTCTCGTGGACCGAGGTGGTGCCATGGCTCAACGACACTTTTGAGATCTATCGCCAGAATGCTGCCCTCGATTTTGTGCTCATCGGCCTTACCGACCAGACCTCGTACACCGATACCGGCCTTGCCAATGGCATTGAACGCTGTTACAAGGTGCGCAGCAGCGGCAGGTACAGCTCGCCATCATACATCGACCCCATCCTGAACTGGAGCCAAGAGACCTGCGCCATTCCGACTGACACCACTCCGCCATGCGATCAGGTGGTGGACATTGATCGCGACTGTGAGAATTACCGCAACACCCTTACATGGTCTGATCCGAGTGTTGACTGCCCTAATGACATTGTTGAGTTCCGAGTGATGTACACACCGGTTTTCGGGGGTGAACTGACCCAGATTGCCTCATTCACCGCACCGTTTCAGCCCGGGCTCGAGTTTGTGCATGACGAGCTGCTTTCGGTGGCCGGGTGTTATGCTGTGGTTGCGGTCGATTCGTTCATGAACATCAGCCTGGCTGATACTTTCTGCGTGGACAACTGCCCAGAGTACGAACTGCCGAACGTGTTCACTCCCGGAGGCGATGATGTGAATGATTTGTTCACCCCATTCCCGTGGCGCTATGTTCAGGATGTTGAACTGCGGATATACGACCGTTGGGGCCTGCTGATGTTCGAGACCACCGACCCGAACATCAATTGGGACGGTACCAGCAAGCAGAGCAAGCTCCCTTCGGCCGATGGAGTGTATTATTACGTGTGTACCGTGAATGAGGTGCGATTGCACGGCATCACGCCACGCACGCTGACCGGTTTCTTTCATCTGCTGAGGCAGAACACTCCTGGGGCCAACTGACCCATGTTCACTGGCATTGTGGAGGCAATGGGAGAGGTGACTGCGCTGAGACGCGAAGGCACCAACCTGCACATCACCGTATCCTCTGACATTTCTGGTCAATTGAAGATCGATCAGAGCTTGGCGCACGATGGCGTGTGTCTAACAGTTGTGAACCTTGGTGATGGCACCCACACGGTCACGGCCATTGCCGAGACCTTGGCGCGTACTTCAATACAACACTGGCAGGTCGGGCAAAGAGTCAACCTCGAACGCTGCATGAGGTCTGATGGCCGGTTTGATGGGCATATCGTTCAAGGTCATGTCGATACGGTGGCCAAAGTGGCTTCGGTCATCGATTTTGACGGTAGCCATCTGTTCAGGATCAACCTTTTGGCGCCCACGCGCCTTATGGTAGACAAAGGCAGCGTGACCATCAATGGCGTGAGTCTGACGTGTTTCGATGTGACTGATTCTGCCTTTTCCGTTGCGACAATACCCTACACGTTCGCCCACACCTCGTTCAACAGTCTGCGCACGGGCTCTGAGGTGAATATCGAATTCGATATCGTTGGGAAATATGTTCAGCGCTTGATGGCAGGGGTGTGATCACCCATCCAGACTCGAGAACTCAGAGTTCTCGCTCTTGAACTCCGGCACCAGCGCCTTCAGCTTGGACACCAGTGCCATATTATCGTTGGTCAATACAAGACCGAGCATGGCATCAACCTGGTCGCGCACCGCTTCAAACTCATACTCGCGCACCTTGCCGATAAGGATGCGCGGATGATGCGTTGGCAACGTGTTCTCTTTGCTGTTCAACAGCTCCTCATACAGTTTTTCGCCCGGCCGCATCCCGCTGAACTCGATCTTGATATCGCGGTCCAGCTCAAGTCCGGATAGGGCCACCATCTTCTTGGCCAGGTCGTAAATCTTGACCGGATTGCCCATATCGAACACGAATATCTCGCCCCCGTTGCCCAATGCACCGGCCTCAAGAACCAGTTGCGAGGCCTCTGGAATGGTCATGAAATAGCGGGTCACATCGGGGTGTGTCACAGTGACCGGCCCACCCCGTTCTATCTGTTTGGTGAAAAGCGGAATGACTGACCCGTTGCTACCCAATACGTTTCCGAAACGAGTTGTGATGAACCGTGTATCTGCATTGCGCCCGAGGCTTTGGCAGTAAGTCTCGGCTGCTCGCTTGCTGGCACCCATCACGTTGGTCGGGTTCACAGCCTTGTCGGTACTCACGAAAACGAAGCGCTGGATTCCGTGCTTCACAGCCAGGTCGGCCAGTATGCGTGTTCCGCCCACGTTGGTCATCACCGCTTCGGCCGGATTGCTCTCCATCATGGGCACATGCTTGTAGGCAGCGGCATGGAACACTACATCAATCTTGAAGTGGTTGAACACCTTCTGCATCCTGCGCTCGTTGCTCACATCGCACAGCACCGATTCCCATTTCAGACCCGGGAAACGCTCGCGCACCTCAAGTTCCATCTCATATAGGGGCGATTCAGCCTGATCGAGCATGATGAGGAGCGCAGGCCCGAACGGTGCTATCTGCCGCACCAGCTCGCTACCGATAGATCCGGCTGCACCCGTGACGAGCACCGACTTCCGTTTGAGAGACTCACCGATACGCGTCCTGTCGAGCACAATGGGGTCGCGTTCAAGCAGATCCTCAATTTTCACTTTTCTGATCTGATTGAAGCTCAGTTCGCCATCAATCCACTTTGCCACGGGCGGAACACTCAGCACGCGGGTGTTGCACCGCAATGCAGCCTCAATCACCTCGCGTTTACGTGCCGCTGGCAGGTCCTGAACGGCTATGATCAGCAGTTCGGCCGGATTATCGCGCAGATATGTCTCCAGTTTTCGCGCATCGCGAATGGGCACGCCATCCAGTTCATGTCCTACCTTTTTCAGGTCATCATCCAAAAAAGACTGCACCTCGTATGCCTTGCCCACATCTCGCCTAAGTGCGCGCAGGGCATTGCTGCCCGCCTCGCCCGCCCCGAAAATGACCACAATGCTCTTGTCCTGGGTGTTGCGGGTCGATTCCTGATGGATGAACTTGACCAGCAGCCTGCTGCCCACCATCAGGAAAATGCACGCAAGCCAGTCTATCACCACCACCGAGGTGGGCACCACGAATCGGCCCTGATAGAGGAAATAACTCCCGAAATTGACCAGGAAAAGCAATGCCGTGGCCCCAGAGACGGCAAGGAATATGCGCTCGGTGTCCTTGGTGCCGGTATAGCGTACGATGCCTGCGTATGTGCGCCCCAGCAGGTAGGTGATGATGCGCAGCATGACCACGATAGGGAAGGCAAGCACGAAACTGCTCACCACATTGCCTGGTACCCTGAAGTTGAAGCGTAGCAGATACGCCACCTGCAATGACACCACTGCGATGATGATGTCTACCACCAGTATGAGCCACCTAGGGGTGTTCCTCTCTGGAAATCGGATGAGCTGGCCCATTGATAGAGGCGGCTAATGTAAACGCTGAGTCGTTGCTTGTTCAATGGGTATCGGAGCGCGTACCAGCCCAGTTCTGTAACCCGTTGTGCTATTGGGCGAAGCGAACATTTTTGATTTGGCCTAATGGTC
>JBIKWM010000030.1:0-39293 GCA_044356305.1 Flavobacteriales bacterium | reverse complement strand
TCTTGCGCATAGGTCGTGCATGGCTTCTCATTATTTGGATTCGACACCCTAAAATAATGAACATGAGCATATTGCACGACCTTTTATGTAACTTTTTCAAACAGCTTTTTCAATAGCACAACGGGTTATACCGACATCCGGTTTACGATACCTGCAACCGATAAAAATGCGGCACTTCTCATTGTTGATATGAAAGGAACTGTAATGCTGAATGTGCCCGTGCAAATTGGGCAAGACACCATTAGGGTCTATTCATCCACTATCGGCACTGGGGTGTTCACCTATTACCTCCTCGTGGATGGCAACGTGGTGGCCAGTCGTAAGATGGTATCTTCGAAATAAAGAGTACCATGAAATCATTAGTTCAATGCCTCTTGCTGGGATTATGCCTGCCTTTAATTTCTCTTTCACAATGCCCTGGTGAATGGGTTCGGCAATTTTCGGGGGTGCCTGAAGGAGATTATGGATTGACCAGAAAGGGGCTGGCTTTAGATTATTCAGGTAACATGCTTGTTTCAGGTTCCTCGCTCGAAGTGATTGATTTGTCTATTGGGCCTCTGAGTTATTTATACCCCAACGGTGGTCCGGACTTTTATTCTGTTTTTTTGTCCAAATTGGATGAACAAGGCGGTGTGCTTTGGACCAAAGTGATTGAATCGGAGGGCAACACTTATGATAATATCGTATTGTTTGATACGCTTGGAGGGGCCTATCTTGGAGGGGCAATGAGGACAAGTATGATCGTGAATGACACCATAATTTCAAGGCCGGGAGCCACATTAAATGGTTTTTTTTTAATCAAGTTCGATGAATCAGGCGAAGTTTTCTGGACCATGAAAGGTGGGGCTCAATTTTCCATCGCTCGATCAGCGGCAACATGGGGTAGTGACATTGTTGTTTGTATTGTATTTCAGCAGATTTTGTCCATTTCAGGGCAACAATACAATGCAGATGTTTCTGTAAACCCAGGTAACCAAGACATGCTGATCGCGCGGATTTCTCCTGATGGCGAGTTGGTATCAAGTTACCTTGTCACGGGCAAAGGAAATTTGGATGTGAGAGCCATTGACTGCGATCAAAACGGATGCATCGTTCAAGGAAAATTTGCGCATGAATTGACCTATGGAGTTGATACGCTCACAACAGCCGGACCTGATCACTATGCCATGTACCAATTGGCCATTGACAACAATGGCCTATTGCAATGGGCAAACGTATCGCAGAACCAAAGCGACCTGTACCTCTACAATTATGGATTAGATTTTACTACTGATGGCGAAGTGCGGTTCTCGGGCGTGTATGATTTTTCACCCATCACTTTGGGCAGTCAGACATTGCCCATGCCTCAAGGAAGAGATGTGTTCTTAGGAGCTCTTGACCGGAATACTGGCGAGGTGCTTTGGTTGAAAAAGAACACGGGTTCATCAACGGATTATACCGAGACCCTTGACGTGCAGGGCAACAGCTCATTGTTAGGTGGCTCTTCATACTCAGACCAGTTCCAATTCGATGGTTTTCAAATGTCAAACACGGCCGATGACCAATTCGATGGATTCATTGTGAGTACCGATAGTTCAGGCAAGGTGCGTTGCGGTCTTACATTCCCCGGTGTGGGACAGAACGCTGTGCGTGCAGTGAAGAAAACTGCTGATGGTCATGTCATGGCTTTGGTCTCATTCGAACAACTGGATTTTGGTGGTCAGTCATACACTGCCCAAGGCCGATTCGATATGTTGTTGATCAAAACCTGCCTCCCCTGCGACACTCTGACCTCCATTACCGAAACCACAGCCACCCAACCCGCGCTGCTAATCTACCCCAACCCCGCCAGCCAAACCGTGCGGCTACAGATAACAAGTCACAGCCAACAGGTAAGTACAGTGACCATTACAGATATGCTCGGCAAAAAGGTCCTCAACTCCCTTCCAAATAAGGTGGGGTCGGGAGAGGTCAGCTTTGAAATGGATATTTCCACCCTCGCCCCCGGTCTCTACACAATTTCCGCCACCTTGCAAAGCGGAGAAACCCTGCGGCAGCGGCTGGTGGTGCAGCGGTGAGGGATTGGAGAAGTTTGAGGTTTGGGGTGAATGGCGAATTGCGCACCTCTCCCCCTCATGTCCACTTTAGCATTCCCGCACCAACGGAATCTGCAACGCTCGGGCGGTATGGAGCGGCAGGCGGCACGGCCCATTGTATATCGTCAGCGTACCCGGCCGTTTCCAGAGCAGGTCACTGACAGGAGCACCTTATTCAGAACAACGAAGGACCCTTGAGGCATGAGCGCGCGGCAGGTTCAGGGAGCTTAAAAAAAGAAAGGGGCTGATGCCCCTTCCATATCCAATACATGAATGTGATCCTGCCTCAGGGCAGGATGAAATTGCTCACATCGCCATCGGCATCGAGGTAGGCGCGGCTGTCGCACTCGCCATCGCCATAGTCCACTATGGCATCGGTGCGGTTGGCGCTCGTAAGGCCTATCTGCCCTTCGGTGATGTAGCGGCAGTCCATGGAGCTGTGCAGGTGGGTGGCCACGGAGTAATTGTATGGATGGCCATCGCGGTCGTTGCCGCTGCCGCTGCCCGATGTGATGTGCCACGTGTCGTCACCGAAAGCGGTGTAGCCCATGATGTCGCCCGGCAACGATGTGTCGGGGGTGAAATACTGCGTTTCGGTGCCGCCTTCCCATTCCACCTCGCGCGTGCCGCTCCAGACAATGCTGCTGCCGTCCCATGTGACTGTGAGGCCCAGAACGGTGACCGCGAACGGACCGGTGGTGCCATTGACGGTGATGGAATTGGTGCCCTCTACCATATATTGATCGAACCCATAGCCCTGTGGCATGATGTCGATGGTGCTGCCGGCCACATCGTACGGCCCGCTGAAGGTGCATACCAGTTTGCCTTGACGTACCACCCCGCTGTTGTCCATGCAACTGTTCCCGTAGGTGATGGTGAGGGTCTTAGGATAACCTCCGGCATTGTCGGTAAGGGTGACTGTGGCGCAGGAGGGCACCTCGGTAGCCACCTCGGTCTTGTTCAAAAGGCCCATCTGGGCGGAGGCTGCCATGTGCACCTGGGTGCGGATGTCCTCGCTGAGCATGAGTGCCAGGGAGTTGTTGGCTGCCGCCATCACGCTGTCAGTCCCCTGTTTTTTGCATCCGGTGCTGACGGCTATGAGGGCCAGACCGGCAAGTGTGGCGAAATGTGCAAGGTGGCGCATGGTTGTTGTCATTGTGTGCAGCAAAACTAATGTGTCAGGCACGCCTGTCGAGGCGCAAGATGGTATGTGCGAAATCGTTCTGTGCGTCCGCCTCAAAGTGGGTCTGGTCCACGGTTTCCCATTCATCTGTGTCGGGCAGATGGAAAAAGGTATCGGCATCGGGCGAGCAATGTACCCGTGTAAGGTATATGCGATGGGCCAATGGCATGGCTTCGAGATAAATCTGCCCGCCACCTATGATAAAGATCTGATCGGCCGCATGGCACATGCTGATGGCCTCGTGGAGCGACAGGACCGTTTCGCAGCCGGAGATCTCTCTCTGCTGCCTGGAGATGACGATGTTCCGCCTGCCGGGCAGTGGCCTGCCCATGCTATCGAAGGTCTTGCGCCCCATGATGACAGGGTGACCCATGGTGGTGGCCTTGAAATGGCGCATGTCGTTGCGCAGGTGCCAGAGCAGACGGTTGTCCTTGCCTATTGCCCCGTTGTCGGCCGCTGCCACTATGATATTGACCATAGTATGGGGTCAGATAGCCACTGCGGCCTTTATATGGGGATGTGGGTCGTAGTTCTCGAGGGTGAAGTCCTCGTATTTGAAACCGAAGATGTCCTTCACCTCGGGATTGATGCGCATGGTGGGCAGTGGACGCAGGTCGCGGCTCAGCTGCAACCGGGCCTGATCAAGATGGTTGAGATACAGGTGCGCGTCACCGAACGTGTGGACGAAATCGCCCGGTTTGAGGTCGCACACCTGGGCCACCATCATGGTAAGCAAGGCGTACGATGCGATGTTGAAGGGCACACCCAGAAAAATGTCGGCACTGCGCTGATAAAGCTGACAGCTCAACCTGCCATCGGCCACATAGAACTGGAACATGGTATGGCACGGTGGCAGCGCCATCTGGTCCACATCGGCCACATTCCAGGCCGATACGATGTGCCTGCGCGAGTCGGGGTTGCGCCTGATACCTGAGATGAGTTGGGCTATCTGATCCACCTTGCGGCCATCGGCCGTGGGCCAGCTGCGCCACTGCACACCATACACGGGCCCGAGGTTGCCATCGGCATCGGCCCATTCATCCCAGATGCTCACCCCGTTCTCTTTGAGGTAGCTGATGTTGCCATCGCCCTTCAGGAACCACAGCAGCTCGTGAATGATGGAGCGCAGGTGCACCTTCTTGGTGGTGACCACCGGAAACCCTTCACTCAGATTGAACCGCATCTGGTATCCGAACACACTCATGGTGCCCGTTCCGGTGCGGTCTGATTTGGTGGTGCCATGCTCCAGAACATGGCGCATCAGGTCGTGGTACTGCCTCATCAGCCCTGTTCCTTGCTCTTCTTGTTCGTTCCGCGAATGGCGGCCTCAAGGGCATCCCACATCTCGTTAGGCACAGCAGTGAAACCGTTGAACTCTCCGGCACCCTGGAGCCACTCACCGCCATCGATGGTCACCACCTCGCCATTGATGAATGCAGCGTGGTCGCTCACGAGGTAGGCTGCGAGGTTGGCCAGTTCCTGATGTTCTCCGAAACGCTTGAGGGGCACCCGTTTGGTGGCGTCAATCAGATCGCGCACCTGGGCCGGGAACAGTCGGTCAAAGGCCCCTTCGGTAGGGAATGGCCCCGGGGCGATGGCCACTGTACGGATGCCGTACCGGCCCCATTCCACCCCCAAGGACCGCGTCATGGCCAGCACCCCTGCCTTGGCCATGGCCGATGGCACCACAAATCCGGATCCGGTCCACGCATAGGTGGTGACAATGCTGAGCACCGTACCGGGCTGTCCGGCCGCTATCCAGCGCTTGCCCAGGTCGAGGGTGCAGTAATAGGTGCCCCGCAGCACGATATCGATCACCGTGTCGACCGCCCTGTGGCTCAGTCGCTCAGTGGGACTCACAAAATTGCCGGCCGCGTTGTTGACCAGCACATCTATCTGCCCGAAACGGGCCACTGCCGCGTCCATCATGGCAGCCACCTGTTCGGGGTTGCGCACATCGCAGGCTATTCCGAGCACTTCGCCACCGGTCTCAGCCGCAAGCTCGGCCGCAGCCTGATCAATGACCGCCTGCCTGCGACTTGCTATGACGCATTTGGCGCCCAGTTCAAGGAAATATCTGGTCATGCTGCGGCCCAGGCCGGTGCCGCCCCCTGTTATCAGGATGACTTTACCACGCAGCGCCTCGGGGCGCATCATGGGCATTGTGTGCGCGCTGATGTTCATTTCTCAAAGATCATGTCGATACCTGTGAGGTCGGCTGACAGCACCAGACGGTCGCCATCGAGTGTGAACAGGTCGGTGGCCGTAAGGCGGTCAAAGAAGATGCTGTCAACCAGCATACTTGCCGAATCGTCTGTTGTATTGGCCAACCAAAGATTCTGGATGATGATCTCGCCATCTGTGTACACATCGCAATCGGCCTTGAACTTGCGTACCGGACCATTCCCTTCCACATCAATGCTTTCTGAGAAGATGACCAGAGGGGTCTTCAGCGAATCGGGTATGGAATCAAGAGAGCCGTCCTGATTGCGGTAATACTTGAAACTCCACGAATTATTGATGGCGTGATCATCGGGTGCCAATCGGCATCCTGAGATCAGCCAGACGAAACAGAGAAAAACTATGAAGCTCCGCAACAAGGCTCCGATCACTGTGAGTTGACTGTCCGGGCAAAGAATTTACCATCGGTCAGATCTATGTGATCGGTGGCACCATCATACAATCGGACGTTAAAGGTCCCGCGGGTCTTGGCGCCAAAAAGGGCCGCATCGACCGTGGTGTGCTCGGTGATGGTGAAGTTGCTCGATAACGGTTGCGTGCCGTACAGCAGATCGCTTGTCCAGACGGTTCCATTGTTGTCAGTGTAGGTGATAATGGCCCCTTCGGTCAAAAAGTGGCTGGTATCGGCCGGCCATGAACCATAACCCAGGCTGGCAGGGCTGAACATGTCATACCGCTCCTGGTAGGTAGGGGTGATGACAAATCGCTTCACTATCTGGATGTTGATGGCATTGTTCTCAAAATCAGCACTGTCGGCACTGCGGATGAACATGGTGAACTCGCGCTGGTTCCAACCCAGGCTGTCCTCATTGGCGGTCTTGCCCGGCCCATTGCCATATCCGTTGGTGCCATCGGCATAGCGGATGGTGTCTCCGTTGATCACAAACTGCACATAATAGTTGTTGTCGTTCACGATGATCGGATCCTCCTCGTCACCGCAACTGACAAGTAATGTGCTGGCCAGCAATGCAATGGCCATGGTTCGAAAGAGATGCATCATGCGTGTTTTTTAGGCAGGACGAATATAGCCGATCGGCCCGAAGTGCGATCAGCGCACCAGTCGCATGAGAACAGGCAGATGATCGGAGACCCCTCCAAAGTACCTGTCGCCCCCATACGTCCTTGACGGTTCGAGTCCGCCTTTGCTGTTCTTGAAGAACATCCACTCTATGCTGAACACCTCTGCTGACTTCGGTTTAACATGCAACTTACCATCTATCAGACCCTTACTGACTATCAGATGATCGAGCACCTGCCATTGTCCCTTAAAGTAGTGCGTGCCTCCACCCTGATCCTCAATGGGGCACATCAGTTCAATCAGATCGGCACCCGTGCATTGTGCACCGAGGCTGATCCTTATGCTGCTGTCCTGCGGGGTGTCATTCAGATCGCCCATGATGATGATGTTGGCACCGCCATTGATCCTCAGGAGCGAATCAGAATGCTGTCGGAGAGTTGAGGCCGCCAAGGCCCTTTTGGTATCGGTGCCGGCCCCTCCCCTTCTTGAGGGCCAGTGATTCTGAAACACGTGTAGCGTGTCTTTTCCATTCTTGAATGCCGCGTATAGGATATCGCGGGTCGGCCTCTCCCCTTCCGGCATCGGCACACGGATGGGTCTGTGGCTCAACAGCTTCAACTTGTCGGGATCGTACATCAGAGCCACATCGATGCCGCGCTGATCAGGAGAGTCATGATGTACCACCTTCAGGCTACGCCCCTTCAGCGAATTTGTGGCAGCAAGGTCTTCAACCACTTTCCGGTTCTCCACTTCTATCAATCCTACAAGACCTACCTCGCCCGCCTCGGCAATCACCCTTGCTATCGTATCCAGTTTATGGGCATACCTGACCCTGCCCCATTGCTTGGCCGAACCGGGCAGGAACTCGGCATCATCCACATGCGGATCATCAATCGTATCATACAGGTTCTCGACATTGTAACTCATCACCAGTAGTTCGGCCGGCTGACTGAAAACATCACTCAACACGCTGACCATCAGTACGATGTATATCAATAGAGATTTCTTTTCCATGGCTGTGAAAGTACGGCACGTCCTGTTTGGCACACCCTTTGGAATGCGACCGTGCATAACCAAATCCTGTTCGCCATGAGACACCTTGCACTACCCCTGCTCCTGCTCGTTGCGATGGCTGCCCAAGCCTATGGGCCCGCCTCCGAGCTGCACATCGACCTGAGCGCTCACCCACGTGGCACACAGGTGATCCTGAACGGACAGACCTACGGGCTTAACAATGGTCTGGAGGTGGTGAGCGGTCTGGCCCCCGGCCGCTACAAACTGGTGGTGGTACGCCCCAACCACCGCGGACGTCAGATGGTGTTCAGCGGGCAGGTCAACGTTCCGGCATCATCTATCGTCACTGCCTTTGTGGGCCACCGCAACGACCTCAGGGTAAGTGCCCGCCCCATTGCATACCACCAAGGGCCAAGTTACTGGGACGAACCTTGCCACACCCCCGTGGTGCAGCCAGTAGGGCACTGCGGCACCCCTGTTGTGCTGGGCATGAGCCCCGATGTGTTCAGCATGGTGCGCAACAGCATAAGCAGATTGAGCTTTGACAGCGACCGTCTGGCCCTTGCCCGTCAGGCAGTGCAGCAGAACGGTTGCACCGCGGCCCAGGTGGCCGAACTGATGCGCATGCTGAGCTTCGAGAGCTCAAGGCTCGACCTGGCCAAGCACGCCTACAACTTCACTGCCGACCAGCAGAACTACTTTGTGGTGTACGACTGCCTCACCTTCTCAAGCAGTGTACGCGAGCTGCAGCAGTACATCGGCTACTGAGAATATACATTCAATCCGGTAGCAATGAGACCTCCGTCTGTGTAAGGCGGGGGTCTCGTTTTTCTTCCTTACGCCATCGGATCGTTCTGATCAATGGAATGAACGTGAATTAGGATGCCAGAGGCACAGGGCAATTGCATTCGCTGAGGTGCAGGGCGCAGGCGGGCCTTTCTTCTTTGTTGTTCACTCTTTCAGATACCGTACTTAAGGGAAGAACTTAGAACCGACCAAGTGATCCTGCGGAACACTTGAGCGGGCTGCGAACACTTAGGTGATTGGAGGATAGGACAAATTGCCGCAGATTCGCAGATTATGATAGGACATTGAAATGCTTTGTAGCCCGCGGTCGCAGACCGCTCCGCTTTAATAATGAAAAAGTGATCCTGCGGAACACTTGCCCGTGAGGGGGTACATTCAAGAACATATTTTAGCCACTCCCGCCCGAACGTACCGTTCTGGTACGGGCGGGGAACCACTGAAAAACACTGAAAGGACACTGAATTGAATTGTTGCCGCAGATTCGCAGATTATGATAGGATATTGAAATGCTTTGTAGCCTGCGGTTTCAAACCGCTCCGCTTTAAGACGGCCCAAGAGATCCTGCGGAACACTTGAGCGGGCGGGGGGGCGAAACACTCTCACCCGGGCGTACCGCACAGTTTCGCACAGGCTTAAAGGCATAGATTAGTCGCAGACGTAACCAGCAGCCTCCAAAGATCCAGCGTATCCGTCCCAGTTGTTATAACCGATAGGCATGTCGCTTTCGCAGATCTTGGCGGTGAGCAGCGTGCAACATTTATTCTCTGCGCAAGAAGAGATGGTCACAGCTATGATCACCAATGCAGGAGACAGAGTAAAGAATGACATTTTCATGGTGCTTAGTTTTGGTAAGCAGCGCAATATTACTGCTGATTCGTTTGCGTACCGGTCCGTATACAGGTTACAGTGCCGGGGTTTTTATCGGTCGAAAAATCAGAGTCCTGAACATACAACAATTCATTGAACAGCTCCCTGATGAGCGAGGCTGTCGGGATCATCTTCGGGCCATGGCGTTCATGAGCTTCACCAAGAAAGGCTGTCGGCCTACGCGATGCAGCGTCAGATCGGGCGCAGGTCGTATGAGAGCATATGGGGCCTGGTGCACAGGATATGCAGGAGATCCTTGTTTGTTAGGCTTTCACTCGCAATGGCGTATTCATACTGGTACGCAAAAGGATAAAGAGCTTTCCGAATACTTTTGTGTGACACAAGCTGATTGATGATGAAGATTCTCCCTGTAGTTCTGATATCCTTTGCGGCCATGCTAGAAGTGGCAAATGCACAGACAGCCACTTGGACGGAGAACATCGCCTGCATCCTGTACACCCGCTGCACAAGCTGCCATCATGACGGTGGCATCGCGCCCTTCTCCCTAATGACATACGAAAACTCGATCGCTGCCGCATTCGGAATGCAGAATGCCGTGAACGCTGGCAGAATGCCACCTTGGCCTCCAGACAACACTTATCGCTCCTTCTCGCATCAACAGGTGCTGACACCGCTTGAGATTGAGAAGATAAATGATTGGGTGAACAATGGCATGCCCTTGGGTAATAGTGTGCCCCCGATGCTCCCGGTGTACACAAGCAATGAGCAGATTGCCGATCCCGATCTGCAATTGACCATGCCATCCTACACGGTCAATTCAACCGGTAATGATGTTTTTCGATGTTTCGTGATGCCTACAGGGCTGAATGAAGATGCGTTCATCAGTAAGATCGAGGTGGTGCCCGGTAATCCCAGTGCTGTTCATCATGTCCTATTATATCAAGATATGTCGTCTACTCCTTCCATATTGGACGCGTTAGATCCATCGCCCGGATACGCAGTTTTTGGTGGGACAGGAAGTTTAACATCACGTTTGATCGGTGGTTGGGCTCCAGGGCAAGGTGTAAAAGCGTATCCCCAATCTATGGGAGTAAGGATTTCGGCAGGTGCAAGTATTGTTATGCAGGTGCATTATCCAACAAGTGCAAATGGGCAAACAGATCAGACTAAAATCAATATCAAGTTCACGAGTGGTGCAGTGCGTGAAGTGTATTTCTCCACTGATCTGAACCACTACAACTTGGTGGAAGGCCCGTTGCACATCCCTGCGAATCAGGTTTCGGCTTTTACGTCCATCTACCAGGTTCCGTGGGTAGATGCTACTGTTTTGGATGTTGGCGCTCACATGCATCTGCTTGGTAAATCCATTCGGGCATGGGCATTCACACCCGATGGGGTTACCATTCCATTGATCTACATTCCCAAATGGGATTTTCACTGGCAGGGATTCTATGATTTCCGACAGCCGATCAAGATTCCCATGGGAAGCATTATTACTGGAACTGCAGTTTATGATAATACAGCAAGTAACCCTAACAACCCAAACAATCCACCTCAGGATGTGGGCTTGGGAGAGGCTACTACAGATGAGATGATGGCACTGTACTTCAGCTATGTATACTATCAGCCCGGTGATGAGAATATCGTAGTTGATACCTCTTCGGTGGTTTCAACCCACAACCTTTGTGATTTCACAGGAGTCGGAGTAGCCGAGGAGCAGGCGCTCCACCATTTTTCGGCTTATCCCAACCCTACAAATGGGCAACTTTATTTGAATCTGCCTCAAGGGGAAAAAGCTGCAATCCGCTTAATTGATTCTATGGGAAAGGTGGTGATGCACCGTCAGTTTGCCCATGAAGCCATTGATTTAAGTGAATTTGCCAACGGACTTTATCACGTACTAGTGGAGATAAATGGCGCCACAAGCAGCCGTAAGGTGCTCATTCAGCAATAGAAATCCCCTATCCGAACTTGCGTACCTCCCCTTCCGCCCGAGCGAGGCTCTGCGGTGTGCTCGGGCGAGGGTCTTTCCCTCGTCCGTGTTATTTGTTGGGCTCCAGCCCACCCAGTAGCCTGCATACTCATGCCTTCCCATCAGTTCAGTTCACCAAAGGTCAACAATTTTAGGTTCATGGGCAGGGTGTATGAGGTTGAGCTGGTCGCAGTGGAAGGCAGAGGCTCAGGGCCATATATATATGTAGAGAGAAACGGGTAAACAACAGGTACCTACACCCGAAGTAGTGGAAAAACTGGGAGACTGATCGCTTGAGTGTTTGGGCCGATCGCTTGAGTGTTTGGGCCGATCGCATGCATGTTCGGAACGATCGCATGCATGTTTGGAACGATCGCAGTCGTGTTTGGAGCGATCGCAGTCGTGTTTGGAGCGATCGCAGCCGTGGTGATTCCTTCAAGACTCAGGCCTCACCTCGCCCGGCCGGACCGGAAAACGGGCTCGCCATCTTGGTTGCGGGTGTAAAGCACCACCTTATGCTCGCGGTCCTTGCGCAGGTAGCCGTGTATGATCCTGCGTATGTCGGGGTCGTCCTTCTGCGGTCGGATGCCATCAATGAGGTCGGACAGCGATGCGTGGGCCATGTCGCTGGCCACAAATCCGAAGCCGCGGTAGATGCCGTCTGAGATGTGGATGACCGAACGCTCATCGCTGTTGCGCCCCGGCCCGATGATGAATGCATCGGCATACGGAAAACCGAGGCCTGTGCACAGCTCCATGGCCCGGGCGTTGTAGCTCTCAACGCCCTCGTTGCCCACACCTGCGCCCTCGCACCGGTGCACCTGAAAGTTGAAGCAACTGTTGTCGGCCCGGTCAATGCCCATCAGGCACGGGCACAGGCGGTGCTCCTCGGCCTTTTTGAGCAGCAGTCTTCGGCAGTCCATGTAGGAGCGCATCTCAACCAGCGGCTCGCGGTCGGGTCGGCTGCGCCCTATGCTGAAACGGACAAACCCATCGGGCATCACCTCGTCAAAGATGGCATAGGGGAAATACGGCCTTTTGTTGGCCTGATTGAGCGGTGGCTGATGGAGTTTTATCTCGGCTGTCTCCAACAGCAGCGCCACCAGTTCGCTGCCTGTGAAACTGTATGAGAGCGAATGGACCTTTTTCCAGAGTTCGGCCCATTTACGTTTCTCGCCCGGATTGAAGTGTTGGAGCACCCGCTTACGGATGTCCACACTCTTACCTATATATATGATGTTGCCATCGGTGTCGTGGAAATAGTACACCCCCACCTCCTCGGGCAGGTCCTTGAGCTGGTCGGGCGGCAGATTTGGCGGGATGTGCACATCGGGCAGGTCGGGCTTCACCTTCTTGAACAGCGCACCGGCATCTTTGGCATACAGCATGCGCAGCAATTGGGCGGTGGCCTCGGTGTCGCCCAGCGCACGATGGTGCCCGTTGAGCGGAATGTTCAGGTCGCGCGTTATGTTCTTGAGCCCGTATGATGTAAGCCCGGGAAAAATGACCCTGGCCGCCTCGATGGTACAGAGCGTGTCGCGCTCGAACCTGAACCCGAGGCTGCGGTACATGGCCTTGAGGAATCCATAGTCGAACGATGCGTTGTGCGCCACAATGATGCGGTCGCCTATCATGTCCAATATGGTGCGCGCCACCTCGTGAAACCGGGGCGCATCGGCCACCATGCGGTCGGTGATGCCGGTAAGCCGGGCCACATAGGGGTCTATCCTGCGCTCGGGGTTGATGAGGGTGGTGTAGCGCTGCTTCTCCTCTACCCCATTGTGTATGATGATGGCTATCTCGGTGATGCCTCCCGCCTTGCTGGTTCCGGTGGTCTCAATGTCGAGCACCGCGAACTCCTGCAACGGCAGTTCGAGCTGCGAGGCCTTGGGTGCTGACATGGGGCAAAAGTATCGATGGGGCGTTTCTAAATTCGGTGCCATGAGAGCGGTGCTGCAACGCGTGACCCAGGCCCATGTAAAAGTGAACGATGAGGTGGTGGGAGCCATAGGGCCGGGACTGCTGATACTGCTGGGGGTGGAGGATGGCGACACGGCCGATGACCTGCACTGGCTGGTGGGCAAGGTGGCCCGCATGCGCATATTCAGCGATGCCGAAGGACACATGAACCTATCGGTGTGCGACATGGGGGGCGAGGCCCTGGTGGTAAGTCAGTTCACGCTCCATGCCAGCACCCGCAAGGGCAACCGGCCCAGTTTTATCCGTGCCGCACGGCCAGAGGTGGCCGCCCCGCTGTACGAGGGGTTCCGTGGCGCATTGGCCCAAGAGCTGGACCGCCCGGTGCCAGGGGGTGTGTTCGGTGCCATGATGCAGGTGAGCCTTGTGAACGATGGCCCTGTCACCATCATCATCGATAGCCGCGAGGCATGACCGGCAGGTGCAGGTATCCGATTAACAGATGAATAACCAAAGAACATCCGAATGACCAGTTATCTCATCCTGTTCATCGCCCTGCAGATTGTGCTGCTCTATCCGTCATTCGGTTTTTACAGACGGATATCCGATAAGATGGGCCTGGGGCATGTGAAGGCCGCGCCCTATATCGCCACCTTCGTATTGCCTCTCGTGTTCATCGGCATATTCATGTGGTTCAATGTCCGGTTCATAGGGCCATGGATCCGTTCAAGCCCTTTCGACAGTGCAGAGTGGAAGGATGATCCGCGCGGCCGCTATACCATGGTCAACGACCTGAAGGACAGCAGGCTTCTGATTGGAAAGACAAGGGATGAGGTGATTGCCCTGTTGGGCCCGGATGTTGAACAGGGCCCTTGCACTGCGTGCATCGGCTACTCCACGCACGAGCCCGACCAGGCCGTATCAATCGATCATGAGGTGCTGGAGATCGATTTCGACCCACAGGGGCGCGTCAGTGCTGTGACCGTGACCCTGTGGTAATGCCGGGCAGCGGTTCCATGGAGCTGAAAGTCGGGACCGCACACCAGCGCATCCCTGCATTTACCCGAACGGCAATCGTTCAGTTCGAGGGATCGAACTCCATTATGGACTGATAGACCGCCAGCAGCTCGGCCCCGGTGATGCAATAGGGCGGCAGCACGTAGCACACATTGCCCAACGGGCGCAGCAATATGCCATTGCGCATGTGGTGGCTGTACATGCGCTGCCGCAGGCCATCGGCATAGCCTCCACCGGTGGTGGCAGGATATTCAATGGCCAATATGGTGCCGCAGATGCGGGCCGTGGTACCGGTTGGCGCGTGGGGCAGCCATTCAGCAATAAATGCCCTGTGCGTTGCGTTTATCCGCGCCAGAGCCGTTTCGGTCTGTTGGCTCAGGGTAAGCGTGAGGCTTGCCAGAGCGGCCGCGCAGGCCAATGGATTGCCCGTGTAGGAGTGGCCGTGGAGAAACATGCGCTCTAGGTTTCCGGTGCCCTGCTCAAAGGCAGCATGCACCGCACCCGAACAGAGCGTGGCACCCAGCGGCATGAACCCACCTGTGATGCCTTTGCTCAGACACACCAGATCGGCAGCCTCACTGCACTGCTGCGTGGCGAGGAAGGTGCCGGTGCGGCCAAATCCGGTCATCACCTCATCGGCTATGCACAGGGCGCCACAGGCTCGTGCAATACCCATGAGCCTGTTCAGCACCTCGGGGCTGCACATGCGCATGCCGGCCGAACCTTGCACCAGCGGTTCAAAAATGAAACAGAGCGTATCGGCATCGCACCATTGGCGCATGGCCTCAACGGCCGGTTCCTCTTTTCCTTTTTCGGGGAATGGGATATGACACACATCGAACAGATGCCCCTCGAACGGCCTGCTGAAGGTGCCGCGCCCACCCACGCTCATGGCCCCGAACGTGTCGCCATGATAGGCCCCTTCGAAAGCTATGATCCTGTGCCGCCCCGCACCCTGTATATGGCTGTGCTGCACGGCCATTTTCAGGGCCACCTCTACTGCCGTTGAACCATTGTCGGAATAGAAGACCTTGCCACCGGGCATGTCGCACGACTGCAGGAGCCTTTGGGCCAGCTCAATACCGGGCCGGTGCGTGAATCCGCTGAAGATGACGTGTTCCAGCCGTTGTGCCTGCTCGGCTATGGCAGCAGCAATGGCCGGATGTCCGTGCCCATGCAGATTGACCCACCAACTGCTTATCGCATCAATGTAGGTGCGGCCATCGGCAGCATACAGCGTGGTGCCCTGTGCCCGCTCAATGACCGGCATGGCCGCCTCATCGGCCCAGTCAAAGGGGTGCCACACATGCAGGGCATCTGCATGGTGCCAATCAGATATCGCCTCAGGATGCATTAGGCACAAAGGTCGGTAGCCCGCCTGAGGTCAATTCGGGCACACGCCCAAAAAGGGGAATACCGCTCAGCGCCAAAATGGCCTCTTCCGATTCGGGCACCGCATGGCCATTGAAAACCAGACCTTCCACCGCTATCCCTTTCTCCTTCAGCACCGAACAGGTAAGAAGGGTATGGTTGATACTGCCCAGGTAATGACGCACCACCACCACCACAGGCAGACCGAGGTGCAAGATCAGGTCGGCCATGGTCTCCCTGTGGTTCAGCGGCACGAGCAGCCCACCGGCCCCTTCCACTATCAGTTTTCTTTGGGTGGATGGAAGGACGAAATCGGACACTTCAATGGTCACTTGTTCGGCCGCGGCTGCCGCGTGCGGAGACATGGGCCTGGTAAGTCGGTACCTTTCGGGGTGAACAGTGCCCGATGACCCCGACCATTGGCGCACGGCCATGGAGTCAGATTGTTCGAGGTCGCCACACTGCACAGGTTTCCAGTAGTCGGCCCGGTAGTGGCGGGTCAATGCAGCGGCCACCACCGTCTTGCCCACTCCAGTACCGATCCCGGTAACGAAAACACCGCTCTTGACCATAGTCGCAAAGTAAACCCGGCCACACCGCTTTCTGCCCGTCAGCTACCCATGTTGCCTTACTTACTTTGCCCCGTGCGCATCCTCCTGTTAGACAACTACGACTCGTTCACCTACAACCTGTTCCACTACCTGGAGCAATGTGCTGACACGGTGGTTGTGGCCCGCAATGATGAGATAAGCATAGAAGATGCAGGGGAATATGATGGAATTGTCCTCTCTCCCGGGCCTGGGCTTCCGAAGGATGCGGGCATCATGCCCGAGTTGATCCGCACCTATTCACCTACAAAGCCCATTCTGGGAGTATGCCTGGGCATGCAGGCCATCGGTGAGGCGTTCGGGGCCGGCCTGCGCAACCTCGCACATCCGCTGCACGGTGTAGATGTGCCCATCACCGTGTGTGACACGTCCGAACCGCTCTTTCAGGGCCTTCCGGCCCGCCTCTCAACTGGCCGGTACCACAGTTGGGTGGTAGACAGGGCCACGATGCCAGATGTTCTGCGGATCACCGCTACAGACGACCATGGCGAGCTGATGGCGCTGCGCCACACCGCGTTCCCTGTCTGCGGGGTGCAGTTCCACCCCGAGAGCCTGCTCACACCGCACGGCATGACCATGATCAGGAACTGGGTGGCCGATGCCCGGATGCGGGCCTGACCGTCCGATCAGCGGATAACGAGGCGCTCGGTGAGTGTCTCAGCAGGCCCAACGGCACGTAGCACGTACACCCCGGCCTCCAATGCAGAGAGGTCGAAATCGCGCATGAGCGTCTGTTCACTGCTATACACCACGCGGCCGTTCACATCGCACACATCCACCCTTATCGGTCCGTTCATGCCCGTCAGCCTCACCTGTCCGTCCGTAGGATTGGGCATCAGCACTGGGGCCGTTGCATGATCCTGCATCCCTACCATCAGGATCACACTATGGGCGGTGTCGGTATCCACAGCGGGGTTGTTGTCGAAATAGATCGATGCACCGGCCGCAATGTCCGTGCCCGGCCCGTTGCCTGCCACCTGATCAACGGTGAAGCGGAACCAGCCCTGGCTCCCCGCAGGGTCAGAGAGCGAATCGGGCAGTATGATGGCGGGATAGTCAATGATCAGCACCCCGTTGTCGATGTGTGGGGTGCATATATGGCTCGCTGCCCCGGGCACAATGGATGTGGCTTCAACCAGACCTGAAAGTGGCACATGCACTGATACGTTGTAGGCCGGGGCATTGCCTGTGTTTTGAAAATGAACGATGTACTCCAACCTGTCAGCCGATGTGATGAGATGGTCGGAGACAAAAGGTGAATTCTCCTGATCGGCCACCCGCACATGGATGGCGTTGGGGTCGTACGAGGCGGCCACGGTCATGCACGATTGGTCCATGTTGTTGGCCACATCGCTCTCAGAAGTGTCGGTGCTGGCCCATGCCGACACGCAACCGAGCTGACCGAGCAGGTTTGGGTCGCAGTCCACCGAATCGGTGATCTGAACGCTGACGCACTCTCCGGGACCTACCCACGCGAAGGTCCACGTGAGTGTATCGCCATTCGTGGTGGCGGGCAGGCTGGTGCTCACATTAAGCAGAAAGGATGGCAGAGTGGCACTCAGCACCACATTCTGGGCCGGTATGTTGCCGTTGTTGCACAGCTGGATCTGCTGCACGCTGTTGAAACAGGTGGCCATCCACCCCGATGAGGCCGACACCACAAGGTCCTGATACGGGATCACATCGAGGCCCCAATCGTAGGGCCCCACTGTACTATCGGCCTCCACATTCACCGCCACAGGACCGGCAGGACAGGCCGAGGCCATGTACCACGGATTCTGGCTGCTGAACTGCATGGTGATGGCACCGGGATCGGCCATGAAACCGATGTTGCCCTGATACCCGCTCCAAACGGTGCCATTGCCGGGCTGAACATCAAAGCGCACATTGGGCATGCCGGGCTCGCCCACATCCTGGGTGCAGTCCTGGTCATAGTCCCAGTAGGTGCTCCCGGCCACATTGCCGGCAGCCATATCGGCCGGGGCGGCACAGTAGCACTGCGGGATAAAACGGTAGCAGTCTCCGGTCGATGTCCATTGGGTCGATGCATTCCGACCGGGCACCACGTAAGCCTCTGTGCTATCCGGTCCTGTGATCCCCTCAACGGCCGCACCGTTGCCCCAGGTGCCACACAGTTCCTTGTTCGCTATGTTGATGTCGATGATGTTCAGCGTCTCATACAGCACTATCTGATTCCTGAACAGCATATTGGTGCACGAGAACATGGGCACATCGTAGTAGCTAACAACAAATTTCCTGTAGGGTGCCAGTCCATACGTGGCATACACGATCTGTCCTCCTATGCCGGGATTGATGTCCTGCCATGGTCCTAGGATGGCCTCCCGTGGGGCATTCACATTCGGCACATCACCATTCACAGCCCAAGGCGAATATTGCCCCACATAAGAAAGGTCGAACGTGATGTAGCCGTTCGAGGATATGACAAGCTCCGTTCTGTCCTGACCGAAGTAGCAGAAACTGAACCCGATGGGAACAACCCCCGAATGGGAATCATCACTCAGGACCACCGGTGTCCCGTTGATGAACGGAAACGGGTAGAAGGGCACCTGCGTCACATCATAACACTGGGCCGATGCGCTCAGCAAGGCTGCCTTGGCAACAAGCAACGTGAGTATTGTTCTCTTCATGTTCTGTTGGTGATGATTGTTTTGAGACGGGCTGTCAGGCGTGACGTTTACATTCGCCTTTGATGACAAAGGAAATGAATAACTCCGAACAACTGCTCGACCGCTGGAAAAATATGCTCCGCAAAGAGTTGGGCGGCAAAGACTTGGACGGGTCCGACCTGTGGCTCGGGTCCGATGGTTTCAGCACACCTCCTGCCCCGACCTACAGCGAGGTAAGTCAGCTGCCCCTGTTCGGGCAGAACATCGCCAACCTGCGTTTCAATGACCGCGACAATAACTGGGACGGCCATGCCGAGATTATGGTGCAGGACGTGCGGCAGGCCAACGCTCGGGCCCTGTATGCGCTGCGCTGCGGTGCCGATGGGCTCACTTTCAATCTGGGCCATGCCAATATCGCAGATCAGGACCTTGCAGTGCTGCTTGAAGGCATTCAGCTCGATATTCTGAGTATCGGGTTCAGAAATGTCCGCAACCCGAGGCGCAAACAGGAGGCCTTCTTCCGTCTGTGCACATCATCAGGCCTGAAAAAAGGTGAGATAAAAGGCGGTATCTGGTTAGAGGCTCCTCTCTCGGGCCCTGATGCGGCAATGTATATGGAACAGCTCATGCCACTGCTCCTCAATGCCGAGGGCTGCGAGCGTTTCGGCAGCATCGGTGCCGACTGCACGGCTTTCCACATGGCGGGTGCCAACATCCCGCAGCAGATAGGGCTATCGTTGGCCCTGGGCCACGAAGTGATGCTGCATCTGCGCGAGAACGGGGTGCGCTGGGAGTCGATGGCCCAACATTTCGGGTTCATGTTCATGGTGGGCCCGTCATTTCTGCCCGAGGTGGCGCGCACACGGCTCATGCGGTTTCTGTGGGCGCGTCTGCTTCAGGAGTACGGATGCAGCGAGAAACACGCACGCACCTATCTGCATGCATCCACATCGCTGCTGCACCGCGCCACGCTCGATGTTCCGAACAATCTGCTCCGCGCAAATGCTCAGGCCATGAGCGCGGTGATAGGGGGTGCTGATGCGCTCACGGTCCATCCGTTCCGCACCGACCGCGACCACGACCTGGCGCTCCGCATGGCCATCAACACCCAGCACCTGATGCGCGATGAGGCCGCACTGCACCGGCAGATTGACCCCATGGCGGGCAGTCTCTACCTCGAGCAGATGACCCACAACATCGGAAATGCGGCATGGCAGATATTCAAGGATATGGAAGCTGAGGGCGGCTATTTCAAGGCACTGGATAAAGGCAGGGTGAGGGCAATGCTCGAGACCACAGCAACGGCTTTCCGCAAGGAGTCAGACTCGCTCAGCCGCATTCAGGTGGGCGTGAACAAGTATCCGAGCCCATTCAAGGACACAGAACGCTGATGACTTGACATTTGGACACAGATTGAACAAATCAACACGCTCAGAATCCGCTTTATCCGCGTTCAACACAGACAGCATGGCATTGAGGAAGAACTTCACCGCATCAGAATATGGGGCCGTCCCATCAACCGGCAACACGGCCCACGATGGCATCACGATAGGCCTGTCCGGTCTGCCGCCATTCACCCGCGGGCCGTATGCCAGCATGTATGTGAGCCGGCCATGGACCATCAGGCAGTATGCAGGTTTCAGTACGGCCGAGGAGAGCAACGCCTTTTACCGCAGAAACCTGGCCGGTGGACAGAAAGGCCTTTCGGTCGCTTTCGATCTGGCCACCCACCGCGGCTACGACAGCGACCACCCCAATGTGGTGGGCGATGTGGGCAAGGCCGGTGTGGCCATTGACTCGGTAGAGGACATGAAGATCCTCTTCGATGGGATCCCGTTGCAGGATATGAGCGTGAGCATGACCATGAACGGGGCTGTCATACCGGTCATGGCATTCTACATCGTGGCCGCTGAGGAACAGGGCGTGAGTCAGGAACAGTTGCAGGGCACCATCCAGAACGACATCCTCAAGGAGTTCATGGTGCGCAATACCTACATCTATCCGCCTGCGCCCAGCATGCGCATCGTGGCTGATATTTTCCGCCATTGCTCGGCCCACATGCCCAAGTTCAACCCCATCAGCATATCGGGCTATCACATGCACGAGGCCGGTGCCACCGCTGAGATTGAACTGGCCTACACCCTGGCCGATGGACTGGACTATATCCGAGCGGGCATTGCCTCAGGCCTCAGTGTTGACGATTTTGCCCCACGCCTTTCCTTCTTCTGGGGCATCGGGATGAATTTCTACAACGAAATTGCCAAGATGCGGGCGGGGCGCAAACTCTGGGCCGAGCTTGTCAGCACCTTCAATCCGAAATCCGACAAGAGCCTCGCCCTGCGCACCCACTGTCAGACCAGCGGCTGGAGCCTGACCGAACAGGACCCTTACAACAACGTGATGCGCACCAACATGGAGGCATTGGCCGCAGTGTTCGGTGGCACCCAGAGCCTGCACACCAACTCGCTCGATGAGGCCATTGCCCTGCCCACCGACTATTCTGCCCGCATAGCCCGCAATACGCAGCTCATCATTCAACTTGAAAGCGATATCTGCAAGGGCATCGACCCATGGGGCGGCAGTGTCCACATTGAGAAATTGACCGATGAGCTCTATCAAAAGGCCAAAACGCTGATTGATGAGGTGGAGAAACTGGGCGGCATGACCAAGGCCATTGAGACCGGCCTGCCCAAGATGCGCATTGAGGAAGTGGCGGCCCGCAGGCAGGCACGCATTGACAGCGGTCAGGAGGTGATAGTGGGGGTTAACCGCTATAAGGTGGAGACAGAGACCCGGCTCGACATATTGGAGGTGGACAATGGTGCAGTGCGCGAGAGTCAGGTGCGAAGGCTTCAGACCATCAGAGCCTCGCGCAATGAGGGGAAGGTGCTCGAATCGCTGCGGGCCATCACCGAAGCGGCCCGCAGCGGGTCGGGCAATCTGCTCACCTTGGCCATCGATGCCGCCCGGCACCGCGCCACGTTGGGTGAGATAAGTCTGGCCATGGAGGAGGTGTATGGCCGTTACCGCGCCACGGTGCGCACCATTAGCGGAGTATATTCGGGCCAGGTGAGCCAGAACCCTGATTTCGTCAAAGCCCGTCAGATGGCCGATGAATTTGCTGCCAAAGAGGGGCGCAGACCGCGCATACTGGTGGCCAAGATGGGGCAGGACGGCCACGACCGCGGGGCGAAGGTGATCGCCACCTCATTTGCCGACATCGGGTTTGATGTGGACATCGGCCCGCTGTTCCAGACTCCGGCCGAGGTGGCACGACAGGCCCTTGAGAACGATGTTCACATTGTTGGCATCAGTAGCCTGGCCGGTGGCCACAAGACTTTGGTACCCCAAGTGATAGATGAACTCCGCAACGCGGGCCGTGGCGACATCATGGTGGTGGCCGGTGGGGTCATACCGCAGCAGGACCACGCTTTCCTGAAAAATGCGGGAGTGGCATTTGTGTTCGGGCCCGGAACAGTGATAGCCAAAGCCGCACAGGAGGTGCTTGAAAGGTTGGCAGCGACTCAATAACCCAGTTCCTTGATCACATCGGCCCAACGGGCACGTATCTGATCCACGCGGTCCTGCGGGTAGTCATAGCTGTTCTTCCTGTAGTCCGTGTACGACTTCACCTCCTTCAGTATTTCGGGAGATGCCTGCTCAAACCCATTCATATTGAGCTTTTTGTATACATCGGTCAATACAGACATCTCGTTCCCGATCAGATCCTCGTAACGTATCTCGGCCAATTGTCCGGGCGGGATCAGGTGCTTATCAGCAAAGAACTTTCGGAACATGGAGGGGTATGATTCCAAGATGAATTCCTGCACCACCTTGCCCTCGCAATGTTGCAACGCCACCATCGGCAGTGTGACCTCGTAGAGTTTCTCGGTAGAGAAATAGACCGTGATCGGATTGCGCATGATGTGGATGAACCGCGCATCGGGGAACACCTCCAGTATCTCTTTGACCCGCGCCAGGTTCTCAGGACTTTTGAGTACCAATGGCTTTCCGTTGTGCCGCAGGGTGAGTTTCTGCATGAAATAGCGCAGTGCCGATTGCCATTCGCCCTTGGCCCTTATATCCTCAAAGAGCACATTCCGATTAAATATGGGCCACATGCTGCGCGGAAAATTGTAGCCCGGAACCATGCTGCTGGGGGTCATGTTGCCCAAGGTGTATTCTGGCTCGGTGGGCAGGTCTATGCTCAGACGCAGGTTGTCCATGGGCCGTTTGTCGGGCACTGCCTTGGCCAGTGCAGTGCGCAGGAATCCGAGCCAACTGAGGTAGATCCATGGCATGAAACCTTCTTTCACGCTCAGGAAACCGAATTGCGGGTCGCGGGCCAGCAGGTAATACAGATACGTGGTTCCGCTGCGCTGGTGCCCGATGATGAACAGCGGAGGGGCCACTTTCTGCGCCCGGATGAGCCTATCGTACTTCCATTTCTCAATCAGGACCATGGGCCACATGATGAGCACAAAACAGCTCACGGCCAGCACCTTGGGCCAGAACTGCCAGTCCACCTCGCGCCAGTGCCTGCGCAGCATACCGAACCATGTGTGCGGATCGGCCCCGATGGCGGTGGTGGCCGCGAAATTCAGGTATTGTCCACGGCCGATGTTCAGGCGCATAGCTATACCATCAACTATCTGCCACCATGGGATATCGCACGTGCACCTTGCCATCGGCAAGGCGTCTCAGGTGGCCCTTTGCGCTGCGTCTGCGTGTGGGGCTCAGGCGGTCAATCAACCCTCGGCCATTGAGCGAATCGATGGCACACTGCACCGCTCTGGCAGCCGGACCGCTGAGCCATTGCTCCCACAACTGACCGTCCGATTGTGTCCAGCGGGCAAGCACCTCCCTGCGCCTGGCAATGCTCGAGACAAGGCCCGGCACTGCAGCATCGTATTCAAGAAAAGAGACCAGCATGCCCCGCTCCTGTATGATCTGCGGGTCAATGAGCACCTCGCGGAACGGCTCGCCTGCGGGTTCCACATCATCGCGCCAACGAAGGCCCAACGCTGTATCGACCACCGCCAACCGTTGCGACACACCCACGTGTGGGGCGGTGATCACCGGCACATTGCAGGCCTGAAGCGTGTCCCACATATCGGCCAGCAGGTGAAGGTCTATCAATGTGGCATCCATCGCAGGCAATGGCCCTGCGTAGATCGGGCTGCCATATCGGTGAACAGGCCGGATCACTTTTTCACCGGTATTCCGAGGGCCTTGGACTGCTTGGCGGCCTTGGTGCTGTCGGGCAATGCGTAGGTGTTGCCATACACCGTCTTCTCCCATTCCCCGTACATCGGATTGGGTAGCATGATGAAACGGCTGCGCAGCTCAGGCAGGTACTTCTCCACCGAATCCTTTCCCATGCCAGCCCCCCTTTTTGCAAAAGCTTCGCTATAGTCGGTCAGGTTGTCGCCAACGAGCAGGATCACGTCATGGTCGCGTGCCACTTTGGCCCTACGGTCGGTCTTGTCATCACTCTTCTCTTTCAACAGCAGATGTTCCTCATTGGCCTGCGGGAAACCGTGCGCCTTGAGGTTGCTGATTGTCTGATCCTGTTCTTCCACCTTGCGGTTGCTGATGTAGAAGATGGACACACCCAGACTGTCGGCCCATCTGGTGAACCGCAGCGCACCGGGTAGGGCACCGGCTTCGCTCCTACTCGTCCACGCCTGCCACTTTGCAGAAGAGTAGCCTTTTCCCTCAGCTATGCGCTCCACCTCAAACTGCGAGTTGTCGAGCACCGTCTCATCTATGTCCAGTATCACGGCCGCTGGGCGCGCGGCCTTGCGGGCGAGCAGGTTCTTCTCAGCCTTCAGAATTGCGTGATCATAGCACTGATCGTAGAGCGCTGTGGCCTCGGCCGATGTGCGGTACCACAGCACAGACATGTATAACCTATCGGTAAGCGGGGCCTGTGCCGAAACAGTCAGTGCTGCGGCAACTGACACAGCGATCATCCAAAACAATCGAATTATCATGGTCTTTTTCAGATTGAACTGAGAAAATCGCTCAGCAGCCTCACTCCTACCCCGGTGCCTCCCTTTAGGCGATAGTCCACATCGTCTTTCATGAATGCCGGACCGGCAATGTCGAGGTGTATCCATGGATAATCGGTGAACCTGCGGAGGAAAGCCCCAGCGGTTATAGCCCCCGCCACAGGCCCGCCAATGTTGCGCATATCGGCAATGTCGCTGCGCAGCATATCGTCATGCTCGCGCCACATGGGCAGCGGCATTATCCGCTCATACACCTTATCGCCCGATGCGACCAAACGGGCCAATTGCTCAGGGGCCGACCCGACCGCCACGATGCCATGGAACCCTGTGATGGCTGCCGCAGCCCCCGTAAGGGTGGCCAGGTCAATGACCAGTTGCGGCCCGTAGCGCTTGGCGTAGTGCAGCGCATCTGCCAATATCAGGCGGCCCTCGGCATCGGTGTTCTGTATCTCCACCGTTGTGCCGTCCATCATGGTTATCACATCGTCAGCCACCAGGGCCTTACCGTCAATCCGGTTGTCGGTGGTGGGCACAAGGCCTACCACGTGCAGGTCCGACTTGGCCAGGGCCAATGCCGTAAGGGTGCCGATAACGGCCGCGCCACCGCCCATATCGCACTTCATGGTGCTCATATGGCCATCGGTCTTGATGTTGTAGCCACCCGTATCGTACACCACACCTTTGCCCACCAGCACCACCGGCTTCTCGTTGAGGGGGGCTGTCGGCCTGTACTCCATCACAATGAAGACAGGGGGTTCAACACTGCCCCGGTTAACGCCCAGCAGGCCACCCATGCCCAAGGCCTCTATGCCTGCCCTGTCTATCACGTTCACATCAAAACCGGCCCATCGGCCCAGTTCAACGGCCCGTTGGCCCAATGCGGTGGCAGTGAGGGTGAGCACCGGCTCATTCACCAGGTCGCGCGCATGGCACACGGCCTGACAGAGCCTGGTCAACGCATCGAGGTCGGACTGACTCAGGTTGCCCCCGCTCACATGCAAGGTCTTCAACGCATTAGGCTTGGCCCTGTCGCCTGTGCGGTAGCGCAGAAACTGGTAGTGCGAGAGTACAATGCCCTCGATGAGGGCCAACGCCTCTTCTTTACCGATGGATGGGGCGAAACGCACGGCCGCCTCGGCCACCTTCTCGCCATTGAGTCCCCCACGACATTTGGCCCCCAGGGCGCGATGCCCCTGAAGGCGGTACATGCTGTCCGATTCGGTTTTGACACCACCCACCCAAACAGGCACGGGAGCAACTGATGCCACGGCAAGGAAATCCTCGTTACCCAGGCGTGGCGCAATGCGGCTGACCACGACCGGTTCAAAACCTGCGGCTGTCATCTCGGCCTCTGATGTGGCGACAAAGAGGTAAGGCAGACCATCGCCTTGGCCTGTCCGTAGCGTAATTGTATCAGTCATTTCCATTTATTCAATTGTGATGAGATCCTAAGTTGCACACTCAGGCATGTTCCATTTTTTTGGCCATGGTGAGGGCCATCGGCCGTTGTTCCCCTGCTTCGGCCGGAACGGCCCAAAAGTCGTAGAAATTGAACCACTGCTGCGGGTAGAGCCGGGCCATGCGTTCCAATTCGGCCACATAGGCTCTCAGCACATCCTCGGGCCTGCACTTGCCCACAATGGGGTCGGTGGCATGAAAGGCATAGGTCCTATCGGCCACCCGCATACCATAAACAAAACTCTTGGGGCCATCGAATCTGGAGGCAATGGCAAACGGACCATATGGGAAATAAGCCTCGCGGCCCAGAAACTCGCACTTGAGCGTGCGCATACCGGGCAGGTAGCGGTCGCCATGCATACACACAATCTCGCGGTTCACCATCAGTGCATCGGCTATCTCAAACATGTGCGACATGTCCTCCTTTATCCCGATGATCTTGAACCTCCGCCCTCCGGTGGTGCTGTCCAGCTGTTTCTGTACCTGATGTTTCTCGGCATCGTACATCACCACGTTTATCACCCCTTCGCGCAGTTGCAACAGGTTGCCGGCTATCTCCCAGTTGCCCACATGGGCACTGATCAACATGCCGCCTGTGCCCTCGTCCACCATGCGGCTTATGTGGGCATGGCCCTCACTCCTGAAAGTGAAATGGTCCTTCATCCCGCTCAGGATGGCCACCCGGTCAATAAGCACCTGCCCAAAAGTGTAATAGGTGCGATAGCGCGCCAAACGTGCCTTGGGACCTGTTGTGCCATTGACCCGCAAAAGGAACTGCATGATGGCGCGGTTGCTCCTGCCATCGAACAGGTGGAAATAGAGCGCCACAAACCTCAGGAATGAGTAGGTGAAACGCAGCCCCAGATGGCGCATGAAAAAGATGAAGAACCAATAACCGAGGGGTGTGCCCCTCGACCTGCCTTGCCAAGCCATGTATAGCGGATAGCCGTTCCCTATCGATGCGGGACGGCCGCCAAAAGTAACCTCAAGGCACCTGTTGTGCCTGTCGCTGCGGCCTGATGGCCAACAGATCGATGAGCATCCATGCGGTGGACACCACCGATATGCCGATGCTCAGGGGCAGGGCGGCCGGATACCACTCGGGGAAATAAGTGTAGTAGCAAAGGCCATACACGGGCACGAACATGAGAAAACGGGCAATTTCGGTGATGTAAAACCAAGGGCGGTTCTCTAACAGCGCACCCATGGAGAGTGTGCTGATGATGACCAGGAAGAAGAACGCGAGCCTGTAGAACATGGTGAGCTCTGCGAACTGGCCCATGTATGCTGCCAGAAAATAGGTGAGCACAAGGAACTGGATGCACACATAGATGCGCAGATGCAGCGGGGTGGCCGTGGCATAACGGGGCACGTGGCGGAATGCATCAGGGTCTTTGCTCCCCAGGCCCAACAGTTCGCCCAGATACTCGGGCCCACGGAAAATGAGTGCCAGTTTATCGCGTACCGTGTTAAGACGTTTGCTGCCATCCCACATTTCCACATAGAAATGGAGGTTTGCCCACACCGGGTTCCAACTGCGCAATGGTACGGTGATGCCATATACCGGCTCCTCCTCTTCTTTGGCAAACGTGCCATGCAGCCTGTCCCACAGGATGAACATGGCCCCGTAGTTCCTGTCGAGGTACTGTGGATTGGTGGCGTGATGCACGCGGTGGTGGCTCGGTGTGTTGAAAATGAACTCGAACCACGCTGGCAGGCGGTCAATAAGCTTGGTGTGGATCCAATATTGGTAAAGCGTCACAAGCCCGGCTGCGGCACCGAATGTGGGCATATCGAAACCCAACAGCGGAATCGGCAGGAATATGGGGAAGGCCAACAGGTTGTGGAACCAGCTCTGGCGCAGTGCCACTGTGAGGTTGTACTCCTCGCTCTGATGGTGCACTATGTGGGCGCCCCAGAAAATGTTCATCTCGTGGCCCCAACGGTGCGCCCAATAGAACAGATAATCGAACAGTATGGTGCAGGCAATGAAAGACCACCACGAGAATCCGATCTCTGTCAGAGCGAAACGATCCCTGACCCACCCGAAAGCCATGAGCAGCATGGCCTTGAACAATGCATTGGCCGCCTGGCTGCCTATGCCGGTGTTGAGGTTTGTGATGCTGTCGGCAAAGCTGAAGTCGTTGCGGTGCCTCAGGTAATTGTGCAGCCATTCTCCCACCACCGACAGCAGGAAGAACGGAATGGCGAACAGGATGTAATTGGGGTTCATGGGGTGATGTGTGAAACCGATTCGGGGTGCGTGAAATTACACTTCACACCACCGCACCCATGGGGCCCGACAGCCATTAACAAAAGATTAAAAGAAGGACCGCTGAAGCCTCAGGCAATGTTGGTGTAAACCGCCTGCACATCGTCATCCTCCTCCAGCTTGTCTATCAATTTCTCAATCTCAACAAGCTGGGCCTCAGAGAACTCGATAGGAGTGTTCGGGATGCGCTGCAACGATGCCTTCTTCACCTCAACCCCCAGTTTCTCCAAGGCTGCACTCATGGCCCCGAACGAGGTGTAGTCGGCATAGGCGTAGGCCATGCCCTCGTTGGTCTGAATCTCTTCCAGACCGCCATCAATCAGCTCAAGCTCCAGATCCTCGGTGCTGAGGCCGTCTTTCAGTTCAAACTCAAAAACGGCCTTGCGCGAGAACATGTAGTTGAGCGAACCCGATGGGGCCAGTTCGCCCGCGTTGCGGCTCAGGTACATCTTCACGTTGGCCACGGTGCGCGTGGGGTTGTCGGTGGCGCACTCTATGAACAGCAACGACCCGTTTGGCCCTTTGGCCTCGTAGTTTATCTCGTTGTAGGCCGCAAGGTCCTTGTTGGTGGCGCGCTTTATGGCCGCGTCAATGTTGTCCTTGGGCATGTTCTCGGCCTTGGCATTCATGATGGCCGTGCGCAGCTTGGCGTTGGTCTCAGGGTCGCCACCGCCCTCTTTGGCGGCCACGGTTATCGCCTTCGATAGTTTGGGAAACACGCGCGACATCTTGTCCCACCGTTTCTCCTTGGCCGCCCTGCGGTATTCAAATGCCCTTCCCATGTCAATCGGTTTTTAACAGGGGCGCGAAAATAAACGCTTACCCCATCAGCGCATCGATGCCGCGTCAGGCCCTGAGCACAAAGTTCTGGCCCAGGTACACACGCCTCACCTGCTCGTCATCGGCCAGCTCCTGCGCGGTGCCCGCCTTCAGTATCGACCCCTCAAATAGCAGATAGGCCCTGTCGGTTATGGTCAGGGTCTCGTGCACGTTGTGGTCGGTTATCAGTATGCCTATGTTCTTCTGTTTCAGCTTGGCCACTATCTCCTGTATGTCCTCCACCGCAATGGGGTCCACCCCGGCAAAGGGCTCATCGAGCAGTATGAACCTAGGCTCAACAGCCAGAGCGCGGGCTATCTCGGTGCGCCTGCGCTCGCCACCGCTCAGCAGGTCGCCCCGGTTGGTGCGCACGTGCTGCAGCCCGAACTCATCGAGCAGCGACTCCAACCTCCGCTCCATCTCAGCGCGGGGCACACCTTTCATCTCAAGCACCGCCAGAATGTTGTCCTCCACAGTCAGCTTGCGGAACACACTGGCCTCCTGCGCCAGATAGCCAATGCCCAGCTGCGCCCTGCGGTACATGGGCAGGTGGGTTATATCCGTATCCTCTAAATATATGTGGCCTGAGTTGGGGGTTATCAGCCCCACTATCATATAAAAGGATGTGGTCTTACCGGCACCGTTGGGCCCCAGCAGCCCCACTATCTCGCCCTGGTCCACATGTATGTTGGCGCCCTTCACCACGGTGCGGCTGCCATATTTCTTCACAATGTCCTTTGCCCACAGGCGCATGGCGCAAAGGTAGGGCTGGCGCAGGGCCTGCCCGGATAAGGGGGTGTGCCATTGTTGCAACCCAAAATGCTGCCTTTGTCCATTCCAACAATGTCACTGCGAATACCGACATTGTCATTGTCGATGCCAACTATGTCGTTGTCAATGCCAACATTGTCATTGTGCATACTGATATTGTCATTGTCGATGCAAACAATGTTATTATCAATTCCGTATCTGTCATTGCGCATGCCATCTGTGTCATTGCGCATGCTGACTATGACGTTGTCAAAGCCGACTGTGTCATTGTCAATTATGACATTGCCATTGTCATTGCTGACATTGCCAAAGTCACGAGCTGTTTTGCCCCCATCGACCTGAACGGAACTCCTACCCGAAAAATCTGTCAGTCAGCAAACCTGCCGGGACGGGGCGGTTCATAAGGTTCTCTTTATCATTGAACCGTGAAAAGAAACGTCAGGAATGGTGTCCTCACGGCCGTGGTGGTGGCTGTGGTGATGGGGGCCGAGAAGATATGGTACAATGGATTCTCTGTTTCGGCCCTTTTGCGCATCCTGGCACAGTCGGCCTTCATAGGTCTGCTGGTGGCCTTGGCCGTGAAACGGATGGAGAGGTAGGGCACCGCCCCCCTCCATTCACTGCCCAGATGAACAATCCATGAAGACTGGGGCAGGCCGCGGCCCTTTGCTGTGGCGGGTTACATTTGCACCCTTCAAGTCAAGCAGATACGAATGATAAAGAACCATTACTCCATTTTGATGGGCGCTGTATTGGGCCTGGCCACCACGGCCCAGGCGCTGGCGCAGTGCGGCACATGCACACCGAACGAGGCGCTGCTGTCGCCCGCATCGAACTACCCCGATGGGGCGCTGTCGCCCGATCCGGCACCGCCCATCACGCAGGGCACCCCGTACGATGAGGTGATCACCTACGTGATGCCCGCCACCTACGATGTGGGTCCTCCGGTGGGGGTAGTGAACGTGGATCAGGTGCTGATATCGAACATAGCCGGTCTGCCGGCCGGTATTCAGTGGAACTGCAACAACCCCACGTGCACTTATTTCCCGCAGACGTACCAATATGGATGCATCCGTTTCTGCGGCACCACCTTCGCTGCACCGGGGGTGTATCCGGTAACGGTGACGGTGATAGGTACGGCCCTGGGGCAGAGCCAGCCCACCTCGTTCAACACCAGCATTGAGGTGCTTCCGGCCACGGGTGGCAACACGGGTTTCAGTTTCTCGCCCGTGTCGGCCTGCGATGCCATTGCAGTGACCTTTGAGGCACTGATAGACGGTGCACCGCAGCCCACCACCTACGATTGGGACTTCGGCAACGGCAACACATCGACCGTGGCCGACCCGCCTGTGCAGAACTACAGCGGTGCGGGCGATTATATCATCAACCTCGAGACCACCATCTGGGACTACCAGATAACCTCGGTGAGCGCATCGACCACCAGCAGCCAATGGTGCGGAGACATTGAGGAGCCAAGCTTCTTCGGTGCCTGCACAGGTTCGCCTGACATGGTCTTTGACCTGAGTCAGGGATCGGGCCAGATCGTGTACAGCGGGGCCGAGGTGGGCAACAACACATCGGCATCGTGGAGCGGCATCAACACCACATTGAGCCCACAGAACGGGCCTTACACCTTCCACTTTCAGGATGTGGACAACGTGTCGCAGTGGGACGACCTGGGCACGCTCTCGTTCAACCTCACCAACCCGGGCACCTTTCAGCTCTCGGGCCCGCACGTTACGGTGCAGTACACCATTGCCCTGGTGCCTGCCAGCGTGATAACCAACACCGATACCGTGACGGTATATGCCAGCCCCACGGCCCCTACCCTGAGCGCTGGCGGCCCCACCAGCATCTGCGTGGGCGACTCGGTGCAGCTGACCGCCAACGGCCCATCGAACCTCGACTATCAGTGGAGTGTGGGCGGTGTGCCCATTCCGGGTGCCACTGGCCAGAGCATCTATGTGAGCACCACAGGGCAGTATGATGTGACCGTGACAGACCCTGTGACCACCTGCTTCGCCACCTCGGGCAACATTGTTGTGATAACCGAGGCATATCCGCCAACTCCGGTGATTGCACTGAACAGCGCAGGCGGCTACATCGAGGTGACCAATGCCGGTACGAACAACATACAGTGGTACCTGGACGGCACCATGATAAACGGTGCCACCAGCGCCACCTACAACGACCTGAGCGTGAGCGGCCCGTACACCGTGACCCTGACCAGCCCCATCGGCTGCAGCAGCGAGTCGTTCCCGTACAGCCTGTGCCTGACCGGCACCACGGTGACCACCGCAAGCAACGATACCCTGTGCTGCGGAGAGACCATGCAGTTCATCGCATCGGGATTCACACTCAACAACAGCAGCATCGTAGCATGGGGCATCACGCCACAGGCCGATGGGCCTATCACCGACCAGGCCGGGGCCACGGCCGCTCAGGCAGCGGGCATGATCAGCGGTCAGTTGGGCGATACGCTCAATTTCACCCGCTCGTGCGGAACCATTCTTGATAGTCTTGCCACGGGCGACTACTACATCACCCCATTCGCCATTCAGGACCCGAGCGTGACACCGTTCACATGGGACACGCTGCAAGGGTGCCGTCCGTACGGGTCGATATGCCCGGTGCTGACAGGCGATGACAATACATGGGAGATATTCCCAATGATCTTCACCTTCCCTGATGGATCCAATCTTAATGTGAACGATGCGCTGGCCTTCGGACTGCCGCTCAATCAGACCCTGATCGATCTGGCCGGTGGACTTCCGTGCATACCCCTCACCAGCATTTTTGCAGGCAACCCGAACGGGGTATGGAGTGTGAGCATCACCAACACCAGCGCGGTGGGCATCACCATGGATGTGCCCGACTTTGTGGTGATCAACAGTGCCGACAGCTGCAACCTGATCACTCAGGACGAGATCTACACCATACCGGGGCTGACCGTCTATGCCCCGGCAAACTCCACCGTGGTGGTCAACTTCAACATCCCGCCTGTACCGGGCGATTTCCCATCTGTTGACCCCAACTGCGGTGCATTCGGCACACCTTATCTGGTGCATTTTGTCGACTGCTATCCTGAGCTGACCAACACCCTCGAGCTCACGGGCACGGTGGGCAACGTTTCCACTTTCGGTGGCAGCAACGGATTTATTGATGTGACCACTTCGGGCGGTTTCCCTCCTTACACATGGAGCTGGACGGATGGTCCGACATCAGAGGACCGTTTCAACCTGACCGCTGGAACCTACACCGTCACCGTAACGGACAACAGCGGTTTCCAAGTGACCGAGACATTCACCGTCACCCAACCTCCAATGGGTGTGGATGAGCTGACGCACTACGGTTTCAGCCTCGGCCAGAACGAACCGAACCCATTTAACACCACCTCGGTGATCAGCTACCGCGCCACCAAGGCCGGTCAGTTCACCTTTGATATTCATGGGGTGGATGGCAAAGTGGTGTTGCGCAGGGCTGTGACCGCCAACCCGGGCGAGAACCGCATCATCATTGACAGGGCCGGTCTTGCACCGGGCGTGTACATGTACAGCCTGAGCAACGGAAGCGACCGCCTGAGCCGCAGGATGGTGATTCAGGACTGAGACCGCCCTTAGATTGATTTTGGATGAAAAGGCTGCCTCAGGGCGGCCTTTTCCTTTTGGTGTGTGTCCGATCATTTCATCCGAACCATAATCCGCCCCTATCGGAGCACCTTCGTTAAGGCATAACAAATGATTGAAAGCCTGTGCGTTATGTTAATGATGTGTGAATAAACGGCCTGTTGCCCCCTGTGGGTGTCGGGATATGGCCGTATGCAGGCACCTACTTTTGGCCCCGTAACCAACCTTGATTCAAATGAGAAAAATCTACTCTTTCATCGCCCTCGCCTCATTGGCCACACTGAATGCTCAGGCACAGAACGCCCTGCCTAACAACAGCTTTGAGACCTGGGAGACTGTGAATGCCGGTATTGGCAGCTACAACGAACCGGTGGATTGGAACAGCGCCAACACCTGCAGCTACATCCTCAGCGTATCATCAGTCAGCCAGAGCACCGATGCGCACAGCGGGTCATCATCGGCCAAGATGGAGACCAAACAGGCCGGTGCCATCCTGATAGGTGGCGTGCTCAGCACCGCCACCATGGTGTGCAACCCGGCCAACCCTGGAATTACAGGCGGACTTCCATACACCCAGCGCCCCGACAGTCTGGTAGGCTGGTTCAAGTACACCCCACAAGGTGTAGATACGGCCTACATCCAGTTCATCCTTTTTGATGCCAATGGCGACAGCGTGAGCTACACCAAGCACAAGATCATAGGCACCACCACCACCTGGACACGCTTCAGTGCCCCTATCAGCTACATGAACAACAATGCGGTGACCACCTCGAGTTTCCTCGCCAACAGCAGCTGGGGCAACAGCAACAACGGAGAGGCTGTGGTAGGCTCAATCCTGCTGCTCGATGATGTGGAACTGGTATTCGCCACCGGCATCGATGAGCACGCGCTCAACACCCGTGTGAACCTGTTCCCCAATCCTGCCAACGGTGTGCTGAACTTAGAGAACGCCACTGGCGCTGACCTCCACATTGAACTGACCGACATCACCGGCAAGAGAGTGCTCCGCCATCAGGTGGGAATGGGCACTGAGCGCCTGGATGTGAACAACCTGGCACCGGGCATGTACCTGTACCGCATCAGCGGAGACAATGCAGGAGCCGCCCGCACCGGGAAACTGCTCTTGAATCTCTGATCTATCAGATCCTCTGACGGACTGTAGGTGCCTGTGGGCCGCCTACAGTCCGTTTTCGTATTCACATTCAAACGGATACAGATGTCAGTAAGGAACGGCCTTTTCATTATGATGGCATGCCTGAGCTGGGCCACCGCGAGGGCACAGGATATGGGTACGGTGAGCGGCACCGTGAGCGACCGCGCCACCCGCGAGACGCTGGTGGGTGCCAATGTCTTCATGCTCGAGAACAAGGGCGTAGGTGCATCTACTGATATTGAAGGCCGTTACAGCCTGCGCCTGCCGGTGGGCACACATCGGCTCATCTGTTCGTTCACGGGCATGGGCACCGATACGGCCACAGTGACAATCACGGCCGGAACCGCAGTGAAGCACGATTATGAACTCAGCAACATTGTTGAGGAACTCGGTGTGGTGGTGGTGACGGCCGGCAAGTTTGAGCAGAAGCTGGAAGAGCTCACCGTGAGCATGGACATCATAAAGCCCGACCTGATCCAGAACAAGAACTCCACCAACATCACCTCGGCCCTGAACCAGGTGCCGGGGGTGGTGATACTGGACGAGGCCCCTCAGATCCGCAGTGGCAGCGGCTACAGTTTCGGGCTGGGAAGCCGCGTGGCCATATTGGTGGACGACCTGCCCATCATGCAGGGCGACCTGGGCAAGGCCGAGTGGAGTTTCATTCCCATTGAGAATGTGGATCAGGTGGAGGTGATCAAAGGGGCCAGTTCGGTGCTCTATGGCTCATCTGCCCTCAGTGGGGTGATAAATGTGCGGAGCGCCTACCCCAAGGATCAGCCACAGACCAAGGTGAACGTGTACAGCGGCATGTACAGCGCCCAATTGCCCGACAATGTGAGCACAGGGCGAAAATTCGCCAATGCGTTCGGCCTCGATGGGGGCGATGCCATAGGTAAAAAATGGTGGGACGGCCTTAACAACTATTCGGGCATGAATTTTCTGCACAGCCAGAAATTCGGGAACCTCGACATGGTCATTGGTGGCAACTTCAACTACGACCACGGTTTCATAGGCCCGCACGTGCCCGGCAGCACCGACTGGTACAGCCCGCGCATGGTCGACACCTCGCTGGCCGACATCAGCAACGGGGCCGTGCGCGAGATCAGGGGACGGTTCAATTTCAACCTCCGATACCGTGACAAAAAGGTGCGGGGCCTTGCCTATGGCGTCAACGGCAACTTCATGCGCAGCAGCAAGAATTTCTCGCTCATCTGGCAGTTCGACAACAGGGCGCGCCAACTGAGCTACGATACCACTGGTGTAGGATATGACGGCATGTACCGTGCCTACCCTGGCAGCATGACCCTCACCGAGATGTTCACCTTCTATGTCGACCCGTTCATGACCTACATCACCGAGGGCGGCACCGAGCACATTTTCCGCACACGGATACTCTATTCTGATAGCGACAATAGCAACAACCAGAGCAACGGGAGCATTGTCATTTACGGGCAATACACCATCTCAAAAAGTTTTCAGCGGCTATTTGGGCTGAACATGACGGCAGGCATACAAGGAAACTATACCAAAGGCTGGAGTCAGATTTTTGTAGGCGGTGGCAGTGATGGAACCAACGATGCCAAGAACTTTTCGCTCTTTGCTCAATTGGACAAGAAATTCTGGAAGGTTTTGAACGTGTCGGCAGGTATTAGAGGAGAGTATTTCCAGATAAACTCAACCGATTTTGTGGTAAAGCCCATAGGCCGTGCCGGGGTGAGCATGAAAATGGCCCGCGAGACCTACGTGCGCGCCTCATTCGGTCAAGGATACCGTTTCCCTACCATTGCCGAAAAGTACATCCGCACCACCTCGGGCGGTTTCGGGGTGTACCCCAACAAGGACCTACAGCCCGAGACCAGCTGGAATGCCGAGATCGGATTCAAGCAGGGATTCAAGATCGGCAAATTCATGGGTTATGCCGATCTGGTCGGGTTCTGGCAGGAGTTCAACAACAGCATTGAGTTCGTTATGGGCCAATTCAATCCGGCCGAGGGCATACCGGGCATCAAATTCCTCAACATCGGAGAAACACGAGTGCGTGGTATTGAACTATCGCTCATGGGCTTCGGCCAATTCACAAAGAGCTTTGGTAGGACCATCATGGCAGGCTACACCTACACCATACCGGAGGCCATGAACCCCACCGATACCTTTCATGTAAACGACCCAGGTGCACCGTACAATCTGCAGTATTACTCGCATTACCGAACAAGTATTGATAGCACAAACCTCCTTAAGTACCGTTTCAGGCACATTGCCAATGCCGATATCGAATTCACCTACCGTAAATGGAGCCTCGGTTACAGCTTTAGGTACTACAGCTATATGGAGAACATTGACGGGATTCTTTACCAGCTAGATGCAGCCGACCTGTTCGGCACCGGAGTGATTGAGGCCCGTGGCGATGAGCGGACACAGAACACCTACAGGATCAATCCGGACAACCATAACGGCAACTATGTAATGGACCTGCGCGTCAGTTGTCAGGCCACCAAGTGGATGAAGGTGGCCGTGGTGATGAACAATTTCCTCAACCGCCAGTACAGCCTACGGCCATTGAAAATGGAGTCACCCCGCACCACGGCCATTCAGATCACTTTCAAGGTGTGATATTGGCCACAAAATTGGACGATGTGGGCTATGGATCTGATAGGATGACACATCAGCTCGGCTCCACGCTAGTCGGTTGCATCCTGTTCGTCTCATGTGGCACTGATCCAGTTGACCCACCTACGGTTATCACAACCTTCAGGGAAAGTGGTCTTGATGTGCATTGGGACCAAAGTGGCAGCGACCGTATCGCATACTCAGCCAAAGGCCCCGATGGGTATTACGACATACATCTGGCCATGCCCAATGGTAGCAACGACACATGCCTGACATGCGACAATGCACTGCTGCCTGGCCGTCACATCGCCAATATGGCATGGCATCCAAACGGAAGATGGTTGGCAGCGGTGGTCGAAAAGGCTGACCATCCGGGGTCTTCTACCGATGCCCTTCCCGGATTTGGGGCGTATTGCGACATATGGCTCATCAGCGATGATGGTGAGAAGGCACATCTTCTGGTCAATATCCCGAACGACTACGAGCATGGGGTCATCTGTCCACGGTTCTCGGCCGATGGTGAACGGATAGTGTGGACCGAAAGGAAATCGGCCCCAAACCCCCTTTGGCCACCAGAGACATTCGGATTCTGGACCATGAAGGTCGGCAATGTGGTATGGGATATTGACAGCATCCCATCAGTTGCCGGCATTGAGACCTACGAGCCTGAAGGCAGCGCATTCTACGAGGCTTACGGTTTCAGTCATGATGGGGCAAAGCTGATCCTGTGCAGCAGCGTGAACCGACCCAGCACTTGGGATCAACGCATATATACCTTGGATCTGATCACAGGTGCATTTATTGCCCTAACTGACAAGGATTACAACGAGCATGCCTTTTATACGCCCGATGGCAACCACATCGTGTGGATGAGCAACACCGAAAGCACCAAAGGCGGCACCGATTGGTGGATGATGAATACCGATGGTACAGGGAAACGCAGGCTTACCTACATGAACGAACCGAATAATGAGCAATATGCCGGTCAGGCCGTATGGGCCGGGCTCGGGAGTTTCTCTCCCCTTGGTCATCGCTTTATCGGTGGTGTGCAACTCAGCCTTACCACCCAAGAAGGAAAGGTGGTCATGGTGGAGATTGATGAATAGAGTTCTTGTCAGAATGGGAATGCAGCATCGACTAAGGGCAATACCCGAGGTGTTTCCTTGCGTTATCAAGAAACAAAAAGCCCCGTCACGCTAACGCAACGGGGCTTCTGAATTAGAGCGACATTCTCCTCACATCAGCACCATCCGCTTGCTGTCCACCTGCTTGCCGTCAACGGTGAGTGCGTACACGTAGGTGCCAGCGGCAAAGGCCCCACCTCCTATCAGTACCTGCCCTACCCCACGGCTACCGCTAAGGTCGAAGGTCTTTAGCTGCACCCCATTCAGGTCGCTGATGGTGATGCTGGCCGTCCGAGTACCTGTGGGCAGGTAATACCTGATGGTCGTGTTCTCATGGAACGGGTTAGGCTGGTTCTGCTCCAGCTTAGGGGCATCAGCAGCACTTGTCCCCTGTTCCTGAGCTTGTCCTGAGCCTGACGAAGGAGCCTTCGTCCCGTTCTCAAAACTGAAGCAGCATTGCTGAAGGTCTGTGTCGAAAGCGTTGAGGCGCGAGAGTATCTCAGCCATTTGGGTCTTGAGCTCATCATTCTCTTTGCGAATGGCATCAAACTCTTCACGGCTCACTGTATTCTGAGGAGTCAGTCCATCAATCTGAACCTGTTGCTCCTGCATCCCTTTCACCAGTACAGGGATGATGTCGCTGTAATACACTCCGAGCCTTTCAGCTTCTTTCCATTCGCCTTGGCCGGTTTTCTCATCAGTCACAACGAATTCCTTGTCGGCAACCACCTCAGGCAACACTTTTTGAAGCTCTTGCGCTATCAACCC
>JBIKWM010000001.1:0-383113 GCA_044356305.1 Flavobacteriales bacterium | reverse complement strand
CCCGTGGTGGCGTTCATGCCCGCCTGGTAGCCGAAGTAGCTGTTGCTCTCGCCCGTGGTGCTGTTGAGCCCGGCCTGGTAGCCTATGTAGTTGTTCTTGCTGCCCGTGGTGTTCTGGTAGCCCGACCGGTTGCCGAAGAAGATGTTGTCCTGCCCGCTCAGGTTGAAACGGCCTGTCTGATAGCCTATGAAGGCGTTGGTGCTGCCATCGGTGGTGGCCATGCCGCTCTGGTGGCCGATGAACACGTTGCGGATGCCGGTGGTGATGCCGTTGCCCGCCTCCTGACCTAGGAACAGGTTCTGTGTGCCCGTGTTGTGCAACATGCGGGTGCCACCTATGCTGATTCCACTGCCTGCGCCCAGGTTCAGGCTGCCCACCACATCAAGCTTGGCCACAGGCGTGGCGGTGCCTATGCCCACGTTGCCGCTGTTGGTGCTGTTGATGTCGTTGCCTGTGGTGTTCCACTGGGCGTGGGCCATCATGGGCACGTAGGCACAAAGGCCTGTAACAAGGATGTGTAGCTGTCGTCTCATGCTGATGTGATTTGATACGGGCCAAACTTATCTGACAATCCGAGGCAGGACCTATGACCAACGTCAGCAACTTCTCCATCTTTTCAACCATTCATGATTCCTCAGCGCAAGCGACCCAGATCGCCCACCTTCGCGCCATGACCCGCCAACAGCTAACCGATCAGATAATAGCCAAGCGCTCATTCCTGTGCATCGGCCTCGACCCCGACCCTGCCAAACTGCCCCCGCATATCAGCCGCGATGCCGAAGGCGTGTACCGCTTCTGCTCGCAGATCATAGCCGCCACCCACCACCTGTGCGTGGCATACAAGCCCAACCTGGCCTTCTTTGAGGCCTTTGGCCCGAAAGGACTGGAGGTGCTGGCGCAGCTGCGCACCGAGATGCCCACGGGTGTGCTCACCATTGCCGATGCCAAACGGGGCGACATAGGCAACACCTCGGCCATGTACGCCAAGGCTTTCTTCGAAACCATGGGGTTCCATGCCATCACCCTTTCGCCCTACATGGGCAAAGACAGCATCTCTCCTTTTTTGGGGATGCAGGGCCGTTGGGCCGTTATCCTGGCCCTGACATCAAACCCCGGTGCCGATGATTTTGAGACCCGTACCCTTGACGGTGGAGAGGCCCTGTACGAGCGCGTGCTGCGCACCTCGTCCACCTGGGGCACACCCGATGATACCATGTATGTGGTGGGCGCCACGCGGGCCGAGATGCTGACCAGCGTTCGGGCCATAGTACCGCACCACTTCCTGCTCGTGCCTGGGGTGGGCGCGCAGGGCGGCAGCCTGGCCGAGGTGGCGCGCTACGGTATGAATGCGCAGTGCGGCCTGCTGGTCAATGCCTCGCGCAGCATCATTTACGCCAGCGCGGGCACCGACTTTGCCGAGGCGGCACGGGCCGAGGCCCACAGGATGCAGGCCGAAATGGAGGCGCTGCTGGCGGAGCACGGTGTGGTCTGAGGGTGCAGATCTTTGGGTCGGTCTATAGATGCTGAACGAGGAACTCATCCTTTTCCTGTGGCGGCAGCGCCTGTACGATGCCAGCGCACTGCGCACCACCGATGGCCGCCCGGTGGAGGTGGTGAGCCCCGGCACCCGGCAGTACGATGCCGGCCCCGACCTGGCCGATGCCCGCCTACGCATCGATGGCACCCTGTGGGCAGGCAGCATTGAGGTGCACGTGCGCAGCTCAGACTGGCTGCGCCACGGTCACCAGAACGACCCGCGCTATGCCAACATCATCCTACACCTTGTATTCAACCACGACACCGATGTGCCGCTCGGGGCATTCCCAACGGTAGAGTTGGCCCCCGTGGTGAGCGACCAGATACTGCACCGCCACGCCCGCCTCATGCACAGCCGCGATGCCATACCCTGCGGTGCCACCCTCGCCACTGTGCCCCACATCACCGTCAGCACGTGGCTCGAACGGCTGCTAATAGGCCGCATGGAGGCCCGCGCGTCACGTATAGAGGCGCTCATCGGGCGGTGCGGGGGCGATCTGGAGCAGGCTTTTCAGGCGTGGATATTCCGCTACATGGGCGCCAAGGTCAATGACGATGCCTTTGAGGAACTCGGTCTCGCCCTGCCATGGAAGGTAATGGGCAAGGGCCGCAATGACATCATGCTCACCGAGGCGCTGCTGTTCGGTACGGCAGGCCTCCTGCCCGACCCGCCCGTTGACGACCATTCCAGCGGGCTGCTGCGCGAGTATCGTTACCTCGCTCACGCCAACGGACTAAAACCCATGGCGGCCCATCGCTGGCGTTTCGCGCGGCTCAGGCCGGCCGCTTTCCCCACGGTGCGCATATCGCAGCTGGCCGCCATCGTTCACCGCCATGGCCCTTTGCTACAGGCCATTTCGGGCTGCGCAGGCCCGGCCGATGTGCGCGCCCTGTTGGGCACCGTGGCCTCGGGGTACTGGACCTCGCGGTTCCGTTTCGGTGAAGTGAGCACTGTGGTGCGGCCCAAGGCCCTGGGACACGATGCCATCGACAGCATCATCATAAATGCCGTGGTACCCTTCCTCTTTGTGCGGCACGACCGCAGCGGACGCTACGAGCTGAAAGAGCAGGTGCTCGGTTGGCTCAACGGGCTCGGACCAGAGGACAACCGCACGGTGCGGGGATTTATGGCCCTCGGGTTGCGCCCTGCCGATGCCGCCCAGACCCAGGCCCTGCTCACCCTGCGCCATGATTATTGCGACAGGCGCAATTGCCTACATTGCGCCATCGGTACCACACTGCTCCGCACATGATGGACAAAGAGACCATTGACCGCAGCAAGTCGCTCCTCGAACTACAGGTTTTCGGGGTGTGCGCATGGTTCGGAGAGCGCCTCGGCATACGCGCCACCACCATCCGCATGTACTTCATCTACCTCAGTTTCTTCACCTTCGGATCGCCTATCCTGATCTACGCCATCTTCTCATTCATACTTGAGCATAAAGAGCAGTTGAAGCCTTGGCTGTGGCCACGCAGGCGCAGCGTGTGGGACCTTTGAGCGGTCATGAGAAGGCTGCCTTCTGTCATTTACCCTGTGGTTCTGCTGGCTGTTGTGACGGCTGTCGGGGTATCTGGCTACATGGTCATCGATGATTTCCGTTTTCTCGATGCCCTATATATGACGGTGATCACTGTGTCCACCGTGGGTTATGGCGAGGTGCGGCCCCTGTCCGATGCGGGCCGCCTATTTACCATGGGCCTGCTCATGGCCAGCTTCGGTACCTTTGCCTACGCCCTGTCAGAGGTGACCCGATACCTCATAGACGGAAGACTGAGAAGGTACCTGTTTGATATGCACTTGGATAAGGAATTAGCAAAGATCAGCGGTCACACCATCGTTTGCGGATATGGCCGAAACGGGCAGCAAGCCGTACGGACACTGACCGACAATGGGGTGACCCACGTTGTGATAGAGAAGGACCGCGAGCGCAACGCGGCCCTTGACCTGAGCGGACAATACTTCATCGCTGGCGATGCCACGCAGGACGATGTGCTGCGGCAGGCCGGCATAGAGAGGGCCAGGGCCCTGATCACAACCTTGCCCACCGATGCCGACAACCTCTACGTGGTGCTGTCGGCACGCGTGCTGCGCCCCGATCTGCTCATCATTTCAAGGGCAAGCGATGAAGGGGCCGATAGCAAACTGCGCCATGCCGGGGCCGACAATGTGATCATGCCCGACCGCGTGGGCGGGGCGCACATGGCACAGCTCGTGGTCCAGCCCGACCTAATGGAGTTCATCGATGCGCTAAAGGTGCGCTCGGGCGATCAGGTCATGCTAGATGAGGTGACCTGTGTTTCGGCCAAAAGGCTCGGTGCACTCACCCCTGTGGGCAAGGGCGGAATCAACTGCATAGGGCTTAAGGGAAAAGATGGACAGATGGTGTACAATCCCTCGCCCGATACCGAGGTGCAGGCCGGCACCAAACTTTTCGTACTGGGCACACGGGCTCAGGTACGGGCCCTTGAGATTGCAGCCAGCACCTGAATACCATGAATATCCTGATCACAGGGGCCAATGGCCTCTTGGGCCAAAAAGTGGTGTATCGCCTGCTTCGCGAAAAGGGCGTTCAACTAACTGCCACCGCTCGGGGCGCCTGCCGCCTGGCTGTGCACGAGGGATACACATACATCGCTCTTGACGTGGAGGATGCCGAAGAGGTGATACGGGTTGTAGGAACCATCAGGCCCGACAGCATCATCCACACTGCGGCCATGACCAATGTCGATGCCTGCGAGGTGGAGAAAGAGGCCTGCGACCGCGCCAACATCATCGCAGTGCGCAATGTGGTGAAGGCTGCCGAGGCGGTCGGGGCGCACGTGGTGCATGTGAGCACCGACTTCATATTTGATGGCGAGGCCGGGCCCTATGATGAGTCGGCCACCCCCGCTCCGCTGAGCTACTACGGCCGCTCGAAGCTACTGGGTGAACACGAGGTGACCCTCGGCACGGCACCTTGGGCCATTCTGCGCACCATACTCGTTTTCGGTGTGGTTGACAACGCCAGCCGGAGCAACATTGTCCTGTGGGCTAAGCAGGCCCTTGAAAAGGGCGACCCCATCAATGTGGTGGACGACCAGTGGCGCAGCCCAACGCTGGCTGAGGATCTGGCCGAGGCATGTGTGCAGGCCGCCCTGCGCAAGGCAACAGGCGTCTATCACGTGTCGGGCAGCGACATGATGTGTGTGATTGACATCGTGCGCGAGGTGGCCGATTTCTATGGCCTTGACAAGGGCCTGATCAGGCCTGTCTCTTCGGCCACATTGAACCAACCGGCCAAGCGCCCGCCACGCACCGGGTTCATAATATCCAAAGCCCATAGGGGTCTGGGCTACAGTCCGCACTCATTCCGCGAAGGAATTGCCATTGTTGATGCGCAGTTGAAGCGGTGGAAGGGTTGATCCTTTCTGTATGGACCGATTGATGGACCCGGGCCACACTCTTTTCATGCAAACTATTTTCTCCTGAAGGCCTACATTAGCCGACCTACAGAGTAACACATGTCACAGAAAGAAGCCTGGGGTTCCAGGATAGGCCTCATATTGGCCATGGCGGGCAATGCGGTGGGATTGGGCAATTTCCTGCGCTTCCCCGTTCAGGCCATCAACAACGGGGGCGGAGCGTTCATCATTCCCTATATCGTCTGCTTCCTGCTCATGGGCATCCCGCTGCTCTGGATAGAGTGGGCCACGGGCCGTTTCGGTGGCAAACATGGCGACCACAGCACCCCGTTCATCCTTCACCGCCTCGACCCCGCCCGGTCGTGGTGGAAGTACATAGGCGTGTTCGGCATATTCACCAATATAGCGGTGGCCGCCTATTACTGCTACATCGAGAGTTGGACCATGGCCTATGTCATGCACTCGGTGGCGGGCACTTTTCAGGGCATGTCGCAGAGCCAGGTGGCCGCCTTCTTCGGGCAATATGTCGATGTGATGCAGAGCACCACCGGCATACCTTATGAGGCCATCGTCTTCTTCATTCTCTGCATCCTGCTCAACACGTATATCCTGTCGCGCGGGCTCGATGGGGTGGAGAAGGCCGCCAAGATCGGCATGCCATTGCTCATCCTCTTCGGGGTGTTCCTTGCTATCAGGGGCCTTACCCTCGGCACCAGCGGTGCCAGCGCAGAGCATCCTGACGCGAGCGCCATTGCAGGACTTAACTTCCTGTGGACACCCCAGTTCGACTCCCTCTCTAACCCCAAGGTGTGGCTCGCAGCGGCCGGTCAAATCTTTTTCACCCTCAGCCTGGGCATGGGCAGCATTCAGTGCTACGCCTCGTATGTGCGGGCCAAGGACGATATCGCTCTCAATGCAGTCTCAGCCGGTTTCATGAACGAGTTCGTTGAGGTCGTTCTCGGCTCTAGCATCGTCATCCCCATTGCTGCGGGCTACCTCGGCCTCGATTGGGTGAAGGCCAATGCAGGGTTCGGCATGGCGTTCCAGACCATGCCCTACCTGTTCAACAACTGGGGGCCCATATTGGCCACCGTGGCCGGGGTCATGTGGTTCGGGCTGCTCTTCTTCGCGGGCATCACCTCCTCGTTGGCAATGGGCACCCCTTGGATGGGCTTCATGCGCGATGAGTTCAGGTGGACCCAAAAGCAAGGTGCGTGGTCATTCGGTGCCATTGTGCTCATGCTCGGCCTGCCCACAGTGCTGTTCTTCCAGCAAGGGGTGTTCGATGAGTACGATTATTGGGCCGGAACCGTAAGCCTCGTGGTGTTCGCCCTGGTAGAGAGCATCCTGTTCGCATGGGTGTTCGGCATGGACAAGGGCTGGAAGGAGATCAATCAGGGGGGCGATATCAAAGTGCCCGGCTTCTATCGGTTTGTGATCAAGTACATCACCCCCGTCCTGCTGCTGTTCGTGTTCATAGGTTCGCTCATCACCCCCAAGGGCAATGACTGGATCGGTGCGAAGAATAGCCTGATGTCGGGTGGCGGATGGCCGTTCGATAATGGTTCCATTGTGAAGCAGATAACCAATGCAGGCCTGCACGAGCAATTGGCCGCAGCCACCGACCCGGTGGTGATCGCATCACTCAACGAGAAACTCTTTTACACCAATGCCGCGCGCCTGCTGCTGCTCCTGTTGTTCGTGGGCATATGCGCCTTGGTTTACATAGCCCATCAGAAACGCAACAGACACGCCCACCGATGAACACATCAGCCCTTCTGCTCATGATTGTCACCATGAGTGTGGTGACGGCCATCACCGGTTTTTTCTTCGCCAAGGTGCTGCGCACCCCCCCGCGTCCGGAGCCCGACAGCTACAGCGAGAACGATGACGAGCCCCGCTGAGGCCCGCCATCATTGAACGATAGGCGCCATGGAGTGGCTGCGGGAGTACTTCCGTTTCCACCGCATCGAGCGGCAGGGCGCATTGTTGCTCATTGTCATACTTTTTGGCGTGTTGACGGTTGATCTGGCCCTGCGCCTGATGCCCACTGATGCGGAGACCCAGGCCGAACTGCTATACTACGTGGATTCCCTTGGCCCTGATCTGATGGCCATTTCAGATTCAGCCGCCACGAACGATTGGAACAAGGGCACGGAGAGAAGACCCGATTCTCTTTTCATGTTCGACCCCAACACACTGGACAGCGCAGGCTGGGTCCTGCTTGGCTACAGCCCTAAGCAGGCCGCGGTCATTGTCCGGTTCCGCGACCGTTCGGGCGGGTTCCGCGACACGGCCCACATGGGCCGCATGAGCATGTTGAGCGAACGGATGGACAGATTGGAGCCCTATATCCGGTTTGACCCGGCCACCCTGCCCGCCCCGAAGGAACCTTTCAGGTACGAACCGAAGACACCAAGACCTGCACCTGCACCTCGGCCCAAAGTGCACATCAATTCGGCCGACACGGTAGAGCTTGCCACCCTGCCCGGCATCGGACCGGCATATGCTGGGCGCATTGCGCGGCACCGTCAGAAACTGGGCGGTTATCACAGCATCGAACAATTGGCCGAGGTGTACGGCATGGACTCGTCCCGCCTGGCGCTCATCATGCCCCGCATCGAGCTTGATCCCATTCCGTTGCGCACCATTGATATCAATACCGCAATAGCCGACACGCTGGCGCGACACCCTTACATCGGCTGGAAATTGGCCAAGGTGATTGTGGCTTACCGCCAGCAGCATGGCCGCTTCCGCAAGGTGGAGGACCTGCGCCAGATCGTGCTCATCAACGAGGAGAAATTCAGGCAGATAGAGCCCTATGTTGTTGTGAAATGAGTCCGTTTGGAGGTCGCGGCCATTAACCGTAAACTTGCGATCCTTTAGAAAACGACCTATCAGAGTGAGCATTGACCAGCGCGTCCGGGCCGCGATACGCGATGTGCCCGACTTTCCCAAGCCTGGGATCCTGTTCAAGGACATCACGCCCATTCTGCTCGACCCGGCCCTGTGTAGCGCTGTGGCCGATGAGCTGGCCCGGTCGGCCGGTGGTGCAGATGCGGTGGTAGGTGTCGAGAGCCGAGGATTCCTCTTCGGGATGATGATAGCCGAGCGCCTCCAGGTGCCGTTCATCACCGTGCGCAAGGCGGGTAAGCTCCCCTATCGCACCGTGGCATACAGCTACGACCTTGAATATGGGTCGGCCACCGTTGAGATGCACGTGGATGCCGTTCGTCCCGGCATGCGCTGCCTTGTGCACGATGACCTCTTGGCCACCGGTGGCACAGCAGCAGCCGCAGCGGAACTGATTTCGAAGCAGGGCGGTTCCGTGGCGGGTTTTTCTTTTCTAGTAACTCTTTCATTCCTGGGCGGTGCCGATGCACTCAACCGCTATGCAGCGCCTATAAACAGCATTGTAACGTACTGAAACATGGGTAACTACGCAGTTGAAGAAGGGGCCATGAGCTTCGCCATGACTGAGAGTCAGCAGATGATCGCACAGATGTGCCGCGATTTTGCCGAGAAGGAAATCCGGCCGAACATCATGAAATGGGATGAGAGTCAGGAATTCCCAGTGCCCCTTTTCCGCAAAATGGGAGAGCTGGGCCTCATGGGCATCCTCGTGCCGCAGGAGTATGGTGGCTCGGGCCTCGGATACTTCGAGTATGTGACCGCCCTTACCGAGATAGGCAAGGTATGCGGGAGCATCGGCCTGAGCGTGGCCGCTCATAACAGCCTATGCACGGGCCACATCATGCAGTTTGGCAACGAGGAGCAGAAGCGCAAGTGGCTGCCCAAACTTGCATTGGGCCAGTGGATAGGGGCCTGGGGCCTCACCGAGCACAACACCGGCAGCGATGCTGGTGGTATGGCCACTGTGGCCGTGAAGGATGGCGACCATTGGGTGATCAATGGGGCCAAGAACTTTATAACCCACGCAATTTCTGGCGATGTGGCCACCGTGATCGTGCGCACAGGCGAGAAAGGCGACAGCCACGGCATGACTGCCTTTGTGATTGAGCGAGGCACCCCCGGATTCATGAGCGGGAAAAAGGAGAACAAGCTGGGCATGCGCGCCTCAGAGACTGCCGAACTCATCTTTCAGGATTGCCGCGTTCACGAGAGCTATATGCTCGGCAATGTGGGCGAAGGCTTCATTCAGGCCATGAAGGTGCTGGATGGCGGGCGCATCAGCATCGCAGCCCTCTCATTGGGCATAGCCAAAGGAGCGCTCGAGGCCAGCATCAAGTACGCCAAGGAACGCGAGCAGTTCGGTCAGCCCATCGCCAACTTTCAGGGTATCAGCTTCAAATTGGCCGATATGGCCACCGAATACGAAGCGGCAGAGCTGCTCACCCTGCAGGCAGCAGACCTCAAGATGCGGGGCATGATAATGACCAAGGAGGGCGCCATGGCCAAGTACTTCGCCAGCGAGGTGGCCGTGCGCAACAGCACCGAGGCCGTACAGATACATGGCGGATACGGTTACACCAAGGATTTCCCGGTCGAGAAGTTCTACCGCGACTCCAAGCTCTGTACCATAGGTGAGGGCACTTCAGAGATTCAGAAACTTGTCATTTCGAGGCAGATACTCAAGGGCTGAATTTTCAGTTTTTCCATTACATTCGCAGCCCGTTTCAAAGGAGGTAAAAGACATGCTTATCATCCCAGTAAAAGAAGGCGAGAGCCTTGAGAAGAGCCTGAAGAAGTTCAAGCGCAAGTTTGAGAAGACCGGTTCAATGCGTCAGCTCCGTGCGCGTCAGGCTTTCGTAAAGCCGAGCATCGTGCGCAGAAAGGAGATTCAGAAGGCAGCCTACGTTCAGCAGCTCCGCCTGCAGGACGAGAGCATCTGAGGCTCTCCCTAAAGCAACATTCCTATCACCCCGCTATGGCTCTGTCCGTGGCGGGGTTTTATGTTGTTGCTGCACTGTAAGCCGGTACTTGGGGCAGTTAAGAGGCGATGCAATAGGCCTGAATGTGTTCGTCTGATAAGTCAGGCCCAATGGCCGGGCAACCGGTCGCCCTGGCCAAGTAAAAAAGAAGGCCGCTACACCCATCGGTGTAGCGGCCTTTACCGTTCCGCTGTTCATGGGTCAATGATCCACCTCCGCGTAATTCTCAGGTATGACAAACATCTTGGGGTCGAGTTTCTTCTCTTCCATGCGGTCCACCTGCACATAGCCACGCTCTTCGCGCAGCAGGGTGTACTCATTGCCCATCATGGGGAACTGCTTGTCCAGATTACCCAATGCCATGTAATAGGTGGCCAGATTGTCCTTGCGGCCCAGCACCTTAAGCAATCGCGGGAAGAACGAGTAGTCGCCCTCTGTCACCCAATAGTTGATCTCGGTGTTGTTGGCGGTGTTCTTGACACGGTACTGTTGGCACCGCTTGTCGCGTATCACCCGCTCCAGATCGCCCTTTTTCACCTCTGTGCCTGCCGGTACCACGGCCGCATCCTTCTTCACGGGCTCCATATACAGGTGGCGCTCGTGGCTCAGCGCAAACACTTTCTCCAACTTCAGGTCCACAATCATGGATCCGGTCAGTTTGCCCGTGCCCTCTTCCATTTCATCTATACGCACCTTGTCGCCCGCCACATGATAGGCGTACTTGATCACCTCTTTGCCCGTGGTACGGGTAAGATAGATGGAGCCTTGAAAACCCTGCGCCATGGCACCGGCACATACGGCAATGGCCATGGCGGCTGTAAGGATGATTCTTTTCATTTCAGTGAACCTTAATTATCAGTCAGCGATATTAGGAACATTGGGCCGAATGTGAACCTATCTGCCGAAATTGGCCCCGTCATGGCACGGCACAATGAGTTGGGGAAGGCGGGCGAAGAGGCGGCCGTGGCGCTATTGGCAGCAAAGGGTATGCGCATTGAGGCCCGCAACTGGCGCAGCGGCCGCAACGAGCTTGACATTGTGGCCACAGATGGAGCATTCATCGTCTTCGTTGAGGTGAAAAGCCGCAGCACCTCCCATTTCGGTAAGCCCGATGAGTTCATAGGCCTGGCGCAGCAGAGGCGCCTGATAGCCGCTGCCAATGCCTATATGGAGGAGCATTGCACGCAGCTCGAGGCCCGCTTCGATGCAGTTTCGGTAGTGATGGACGGAGAGCGCCTTCGCACCTTTCACATCCGAGAGGCATTCCATCCCGGCCTCGCACCCTGAGCGGCCTACCTTTGCCGGGCAATGGAAAAGAAAGGCACCGCCCGTGCTAAGGGCAAAAAAGAGGCAGATGTGCCGACCGTGAAGAAAACGGCCAAGACGAAGGCTGAAGTGACAACCAAGACCCCAAAAGCCCCGAAAGCCGAGGCCGCACCGAAGAAGTCCCGTGCCGCCAAGGCTGCCGCAGAAGAGGAGAAACCCCGTGTCACGAAGGCCCCCGCTGCAGAGAAAAAGCCCAGAGCTGCCAAATTGGTCAAGGAGGCAACACCAGAGGCAGGGCCAGAGATAAAAGCTGTGCCCAGGCGCAAAGCAGCATCTACCGAAAGGAGGCCTGATCAGAGCGCCCCGAAAACCGATGCTCCGAGTTTCTTCTCTTCATCGCCCAAAATGAAAAGAGAAGGCAAGGGCAACGGAGGAGACGGAAAGCGTGATGACCGTCCTTCAAAGGACAGAGGTTCATACTCTGGGCGTGATGATAGGAAACGTGATGACCGGTCACGCGAACCGCGCAACGAAAGGCCGAACGGTGACCGCCCATTCCAAAAGAAAGAAGGAAGTTCACGTAGCGACCGCCCAAGTGGCCGCAACGACCGTCCGGTCCGCAGCAATGGCCCATACAATGGGCCCGATAAACGGAGAGATGACCGCCCTTCGAGAGATAAAGGACCGTACACAGGGGGTGATAACAGGCGCGATGACCGTCCACGCGGACCACGAGACGACAGGCCCCAGGGCGACAGGCCGTATTACAAGAAGGACGACAGCACCCGTGAAGGAAGGCCCAGTGGTCGAAATGACCGCCCGCAGTATGGCAAGGGGCCAGGAGCGGAACGGAGATACGACAGCCCGCCTCCAGACAGGAACAGCCGCCCAGAACGTAGGGACAGCAAGAACAGCGGCCCTTTCGGGTATATGGAGTTCGGCCCGAAAGGAAAGTCGGGCAGTGATGGCACCGACCGCAATAGCCCACCTGTGCGCAGAGATGGGCCCAACCAAGGGCCGTTCGGGTATATGGAATTCGGGCCCAAGGGAAAATCGGGCTGGAAGGATACGGACCGCGACAGCCGAACGGGCGACAAGCCTTTCAAGGACAGGCCTCGGGCCAAAGACAGTGCGCTTATACGCCTCAACCGTTTCATATCGCAGGCTGGAGTGGCCTCAAGGCGCGATGCTGATGAGTTAATCGCCTCGGGCAGGGTGTCGGTAAACGGCAAAGTGGTCACCGAGCTGGGCTCGAAAGCCAGACGCACCGACCGCATAACCCTCGATGGTAAGGCACTCCGCACAGAGAAACTGGTCTACATCCTTCTCAACAAACCAAAGGGATTCATTACCACAACAGACGATGAACTGGGTCGCAGAACGGTGATGGAACTGGTGGAGAAGGCCGTGCCCGAGCGCATCTATCCTGTGGGCCGATTGGACCGCGAGACATTGGGGCTGCTACTCTTCACTAACGATGGCGATTTGGCCGACCGCCTCACACACCCATCGCACGGGGCGCGCAAAGTGTACCACGTTTTTCTCGATAGGCCGTTTGTGCCCGAGGACTTTGAGAAACTCCTCAATGGTGTGACGTTGGAAGATGGCGAGTTCAAACCCGATGGGCTGCAATATGTGACTGCCAGCGATGGCAGCGAGGTGGGCATTGAGCTGCATTCGGGCCGCAACCGCATTGTGAGACGCACCTTTGAGCATCTGGGCTACGAAGTGAAAAAGCTTGACCGGGTCATTTTTGCTGGAATAACCAAGAAAGATCTGCCACGTGGCCGCTGGCGCCACCTCACAGAGCGCGAGCTGGGCATGTTGAAGATGAACAGTTAGGTCAACGTCTGACAGTCGGCCATTTAGCCACGCATTGTAAGAAAGAGAAAGGGCCACCTTATCTGGGTGGCCCTTTTTCATTATCCATTACCCAATACAATCTCTGCGTGTCATCCTTTGGTTGAGTGCCTCAGCGAACATTGTTCCGCTATCGGCACTCTCAGCCCGACTATTCAGCCGATTCGAAGAATCCAAAGAAAATCCTCACACGAAATTCAATCTCGAATCGAGGTCGTCTTTGTATGACCCGCCTATCGGGATGGCCTTGTTGGCCGGTTCAACCACCAGATTGCCCTGCTCAATGGCCACGATCTTGTCGACCCTCACAATAAAGGAGCGGTGCACGCGCATGAACTCCTTGTTGTTCAGTTTCGAGTCAATGTCCTTCATGGTGCTGTGCACCGTGTACTTGGCCGTGGTGGTGAATATGATAACGTAGTCCTTGAGGGCCTCTATGTAGCAGATGTCGCGCGTATTGACCTTGACAAGGCGCGAATTGCTCTTGACGAAAAGGTGGGCGACAGAGCCTTTTTCAAGAACTATCTCCTGATAGATGTCGCGCTCCTTGCGCAGCTCCATCTCCTTTTGGTGCTTGTAAATGGCAATCTCAATGGCCGTGTGCAGGTCTATCTCTTTGAATGGCTTGAGGATGTACCCATACGGTTCCGTCAGTTTGGCCTTGCCAAGGGTGCTCTCATCGGCATAGGCCGTAAGAAATATGACCGGGATATCGTATCGGGCCTTGATGACCTCGGCCGCTTCGATGCCGCTCATCTCGCCCTTTAGCATGATGTCCATCAGCACCAGTTCGGGCCGGTGCTCGCCAGTAAGCGCAATGGCATCGGGGCCGGTGCTTGCGGTGGCCGGCACAACATATCCAAGGCGTTTGAGGCTGTTCTGAATGTCTTTTGCCACAATACTCTCGTCCTCAACTACCAATACACTTATCTGTGCCATGGGGCGTCTGTTTTTCAGGCTTCTACGAAGTCAATCACAAACCTACAACCGTTTGTGCCGTCAATGGCAAGGTCGCCACGCAGTTGGCTCACAAGGGTTGTGACAAGTTGCAGGCCAAGGGTCTCGGTTGTGTCAATGTCGAAGCCTTCGGGCAGCCCCACCCCATTATCGGCTATGGTGAGGCGCAGGCGCTCACCGACCCGTTGCAGGGCCACTGAGATAAGGCCGCGCTCTCGGCCCTCAAAGGCGTACTTGAATGCGTTCGACACCAGTTCGTTTATGATAAGTCCGCATGGAATGGCGGTGTCAAGGCCCAGTTCCACCTCCTCAAGGTCATACTCAATATCGAGCCCCCCTTGCGGACGCAGGTAGGAGTGGAAGAGGTTGCGGGTTATGTTGCGCAGGTACTGTGAGAAGTTGACCGCAGCCAGATTCTTGCTCTGGTACAGGCTCTCGTGTATGAACGACATGCTTTTTATCCTGTCCTGGCTCTCGCGCAGCATCGTGAGTGTGGCCGGGTCGGTTATGTATCCGCTCTGTAGGTTGAGTATGCTCGATATCACCTGCATGTTGTTCTTCACGCGGTGGTGAACCTCCTTCAGAAGCACTTCCTTTTCCTGAAGCGATTCCATGAGGCGTTGCTCGTACTCCTTGCGCTGAGTGATATCCTCAAAGACCGCAACGAAATAATTGGGGTTGTTGCTCACATCGCGCACAAGCGAAACAGTCACGTTGGCCTTTATCATACGGCCATCCTTGTGCATGTACGTCTGCTCGCGGCTGAAATTCTCGAGCCGTCCGCTGAGCAGGTTGTCCCATTCGAGCAGACAGTCGGCCACCTCGCTCTCTTCGAGCAGTTGGTAAAATGTTTTGCGGTGAAGCTCATCGGGGCTGTAGCCCAGCATGTTGCATAGCCGCTGATTGACCATGATGAATCGCCCTATCTTGGCTATTCGGGCTATGCCGATGTAGGCCTGGTCGTATAACGCCCTATGGCGCTCCTCGCTCAGCCGCAGTTCTTCTTCTGCCTTCTTGATCGATGTGATATCGCGCGAGACGCCCATGGCGCCTATGACGCGGCCGTCCTCATCTTTTATCTCTGATGCTGATAGGAATGAGATGAACAATGAACCGTCCTTGCGCCTGTTAACTATCTCATTTGCAAAAAAACCATCTCTTGCAATGACCACCAACACGTTCTCGCGTTCGGCCGGGTCTGAGAAGAGCATTTCGATGTGCTTCCCGACAACCTCCGCCCTGGTATAGCCGAATGTGCGCTCCGCAGCGGTGTTGAACTCGTTGATCAGATGCTCGTTGTCGGTGGCAACGATCATGTCCAACGAACTTTCAATGATGCGCGATGCGTACAACTGTGCCTGTGCCAACTGCGATTCTACCCGCCTTCGCTCCTCCATCTCGCGTTGCAGCGCCAGATTGGCCTCTTCAGCTATCTGAGCGCGTAACTGCTCGCGCATCAGCTGTCTGCGGGCTGCCTCGCTGTGCAATATCACCTGCACCAGTCCATCTGGGCGCTGTAGCACGCTCAGCTCCACATTCATGGGCCTGTCCATGTCGTTTCGCCACAGTTGGACCTCTGCAAAACCTGCCAGTGGGTCGGCCAGCAGGCGGTCCCAAACCGGTCGAAGTTCTGAGGCGCACTCGGGGGTGAACTTCACCCATAGGTCGGCCCCTGCATCAATATCTAGCAGGTCGCGGGCAGGCCTATTCAACGCTATCACCACGTTGGCACGCAACAACAGGGCTGCCATGGGCAGCTGTTCGATGCTCAGTCTGAGCGTATCGTCTACGCTATCTCCTACTGTTCCCATGGTGCGGTGGCAAAGCTATGGGCGGGCCGTATTCGGGTCAACGGACAAAATCAGCTATTCCGCCAACATCCTTCTTATCAGCCCCTCCATGGCGTTAACCGAGCTCTGATGGTCGGGGCTCGCAGGCCCGTTGAATCCCGTGCTGATGCGCCTGACAATTCCCTTCCTGTCAATAAAGACCGTAGTGGGGAATGCCGCCACCTGGTTGAGCATGGGCAGTCTGGCCGAGGCATCAGTCTTGGAATTGCTCCCGGCCAGTAGAATAGGGTAACGGACATCAAAACGCTGTTTCAGTTTGCCGATGGAGCGGAAGGCTGTTGAATCGGTGCCGGTCCTTTCGAAAGCCAGGGCAACGACCTCGAGTCCTGAGGCCCCGTAACGTCTGTGCAGGCGCGTCAAAATGGCCGTTTCGTCCATGCAGTTAGGGCACCAGCTGCCCATTATCTGCACCACCACGACCTTGTCACGGAACCGCGCATCCGTAAGGCTTACAATGTTCCCATCCACATCAGGGAAACTGAAACCGAACTGTGTGCCCGGCCGCAGGAAAGTGACAGAATCGGCCGGAGGGAGCCGGGCAAATCTGTCGCGCACACCCACCAGCATCTCCTGCCAATGGCGCCCGCTGTAAAAGCGCCCATGGATCGAGTCGCCCTTGATCATGAATCGGTAGTGGAACAGATGGCTGCCATCGAACGCTGAGAGGAACAGGCTGTCGGCCCGCATGGTGCCGGCCAGGTATCGGTGGTCGCCTGTAGGAGTGAGGATGGTGCCGAGTACCGAATCGCCTTTTGAGACGAATATGCCGATGCCCAGGGAACTATCGGGAGTGGTGGGCGAAAAGGTCATGCGCCAACGGCCGCTGATATTGAGGGCTCTCCTGTCCGGCTGCGTAATTGACAGCTCTCTCTGTCCGCTCACAGCTATGCGGTAGTGGCCCGTACGGCTCCGGTCAACAAACTCACCCGACAGTGCATCGTCACTCCATTTCATGTGGAGAAAGGAATCGAAAACAGGCAGGCTGATATAAAGGCTGTCGGCATGGCACCTGTACTGTGCCGCACGGATGCGCTCGTTGCCATTTATAACAACGGCCGAGTCGGTGTACAGGTGCAGCCGCACGGGCATATCGGCCGGGCCAAGATGGAAAGTGAGCAGCCACGGGCCCTCTATGTGCCTCTGAGCCTTGGCCCCTGCACAGAAAGTCAGGTTCAGAAACAAAATGGCCCAGAGAATCCTCATCAAACCATTATTCCATTGGATAAAATCCGGCATCGCGGCCCAGAATTGACGCATCTGCCAAAGGCTTCATTGACAGAGAGTATGGACAATATCAAGCCCCTATCGCCTTCACTCCTGGCAGCTCCTTGCCCTCAAAGAACTCGAGCATGGCTCCGCCTCCGGTGCTCACGTAGCTCACCTTGTCGGCAAGGTCGAACTTGTTCACCGCGGCCACCGAGTCGCCTCCGCCCACCAGACTGAATGCGCCCGCGGCCGTTGCATCGGCCACGGCATTGGCCACAGCCAAAGTGCCGTTCTGAAACTTCTCCATCTCAAACACACCCATAGGGCCGTTCCAGAGCAGGGTCTTGGAAGTCATGATGACCTCGCGGTACAATTTTTCGGTCTCCGGACCGATATCAAGCCCCATCCATCCATCTGGGGTTGTGCTTACACTGCACACCTGTGTACCAGCATCGGCCGCAAAGGCATCGGCCACCACATGGTCCACAGGCAGAAGCAGGCGCACGCCCTTCTCTGCGGCTTTGCGCATCACCTCGCGGGCCACCTCCAGCTTATCGTCCTCACAGATACTCTTGCCGATGGGAAGGCCCTGAGCGCGGAAGAAGGTGTAGCTCATGCCGCCACCTACTATCACCGTGTCAGCAATGTTAAGCAGGTTGTCTATGATCAGAATCTTGTCGCTCACCTTGGCCCCGCCCAAAATGGCGGTTAGCGGTTTCTCGGCTTTGCGGAGCACTCGCTCGGCATTGGCCACCTCGGCCGCCATCAGGTGTCCGAACAGGCTGTTGCCTTTGAAGAAATCGGCCACAATGGTGGTGCTGGCATGGGCGCGGTGGGCTGTGCCGAACGCATCGTTGACATACACATCGCCCAGCGCGGCAAGCTTACCCGCAAAGTCGCGGTCGCCTTTCTCCTCCTCTTTGTAAAAGCGCAGATTCTCGAGCATCAGTACCTGACCGGGGCGCAGGGCAGCGGCCAAGCCGCGGGCATCATCTCCTACACAATCGGGAGCGAACTGCACCTCGCGGCCCAGCAGAGAGGTCAGATGCGGAACCAGATGGCGAAGCGAGTACTTGTCTGTAGGCCCATCCTTTGGGCGGCCCAGGTGGCTCATCAGGATCACCGACCCTCCATTGGCCAAAATCTCGTTGATGGTGGGCAGAGCGGCACGTATGCGTGTATCGTCCGTTATCTGAAACTCAGCATTGAGCGGCACATTGAAATCGACCCTGATCAGGGCCCTCTTGCCTTTGAAATCGGTTGTGGTCATGGTTTTCATGTGGGCAAATATATCGGGCACGGTCGGGGGCCATGGCTAACATTGGGATAACACCAATCCATCATATTTTTGACAGATATCAACAGAGAATGAAGCAGGCTCTCGCCCTTCTAGCTTTGATTTGCAGCCAGGTGATTGTTGTGGCCCAGAACAGGGAGTGCCACCAGTATACGGATGAGAAGATCGCAGACTTCTGGGAGACTCATTTCAAGCATGACGACCCTGAGCGCACCGATTCGCTCAAGACTTTCTATTTTCTTGATGATTTGCCAAAGGTTGAGCAGCTGGCACTGTGGGCCAAGGGTCATGGATTTCAGTTCAAGAAGGGAAAAACAACAGGCCACATAACAGAATCCACCACCTTGCCACCCCACTATGTCGTTGTTAGCCGCGAACTGGCCGGATGGGGCCGGACAGAGTTCGAGGCTGATATCCGCTCCTTGCGCGAACTTCTGTCTCGTTTGGACCCTGAGTGGTGCGGCCGCGGAGGATTCGGTTATAAGCCATAAAGACCTGTTCGGGCTCAGAAATCCCTTAACCGCCTGATGTGCCCTTGTAGCATACACTTGAGATGGAGTTTCAGGACATCGCCCATGCCCGTGCACCTGTGAAACTCCTTGTTCTGGTGATGCGATGCCAGCTCATCGCGCAGCTGAATGACCTTCTCAGGTGTTGAAATCTGATCAGACCGCATGCAGTTGATCAGGTCGAGCACCTCATAGCGCGAGGCAATCAACCTCCTGGCTATGAGCGACCGCTCCTCACTCTGGTACTGCAACAAGGTGCGCTCGTTTATCAGCTCCATGCACAGCTTCACCAAAGGGTTGTTCTCTTTGAAATACTGAGGCATGTACAGCCTTGTGCGGCCCTCATAACTCTGTTGATCGAAGTCGATGGCGCGTATGCGGTACTGCACATCGTCAAAATCGGGGGTGATGTCGAGCACATAGTTGTAGCTGCGCATGTCGCCCAGAAGCCTGACGAAACATCGCTCGTTGAACTTGACAAACTCCTTTGCCAGACGCACGCGGTTGGTCTGGCGCTGATCGAGCCACGAGACCATGAACTGGTCGCCAGGTATACCGGCTATGTGTTCCTCTATCAGAGTATCGCCATCCACAAAATAACTGATGCGGTTGGGAGAAAGAAGGTGCTCAATCTCAAGTCCATAAATGCGCGATGCATCAGCCGTTTTTATGTAGAAATAGTCGTAGTTGTCGTTGTAGCGGTTCACTATCCGAATACGGAACGGGTTGGAGTTTCCGAACGAGCAGTAATCGATGCGTTCTACGCTCAGGTGCTCCATGGCGCTCAGGTCGCCCTCGTTGCGAAGCAGTACATAAATGAAGGTGAGTGAATGATTGAGCGCAGCGGTCCGCTCTGGATGATAGTGCACCGTTTCCCAAAGGGTATCGCGGCCGGTCTTATCGAGCAGGGCAGTGCTCAATGCATGCTGCAGCAGATCCTGATAATGCAGATTGAGGCGTTTCTCGCGCCCCATCTTGCGCAGGTATCTCCGCAGCAGAGCCGAAATGGGGTAATACGGCTTCTTGCGCGACATGTGGTTCTCTTCCACCATGTCAGATCCTATTTCTTTTTCATGGGCCTGCTTCCTACCGCGAAGCTGATCCTGATCATAGGCATGAAGAACACCTGGGTGCCCGGGGCTGCGACAGGAATTGTGTCGTTAGGCACAGAGGATTCTGCGCTAAGGGCATGAGTCAGGCCGAAATTGACACCGATGTCGACATGTATCACATCGGTAAGTGCAGCCTCTACGCCACCGCCCAGGCGCCATAGAAGGCCTTCAATGGCGTAGCGGCTGTCGGTGCCGCTATGGTAGTAGAATCCTGTCTCGGCAAATGGTCGGGTCCAGCTTTTGTTCTTGAGCGGATATGCCCTGTATATCAGGCCCATGCCCCAGTCCTCGCGCTCAGGCAGATTATCGAGGCGGCCATAGAATCCATCGAACCCCACATAGTGCCTGCCTATCCTTAGCCCGAAATTGGGGAGGATGAGGTAATTGACATTGGCTGAGAACCCCGTAATGCTCACACCCAGACCAGCGCGGCCCTCCATGTGGCGGTTGAACGCCTCCTGAGCCCGCACTCCGCCCGTGGCGGTGAGAGCGAGCACAATGGCTATGATGATCCGGGTCAATGCAAGAGGGGTCAAAGGGCCAGCGAAGCTATCACCTCATCGTCAACCATTGACGGCAAAGTGACCTTGAGCAGCGGCTCCTTTTTCATGGCCCGGGAAATAGCTGAAATCGCACCTTTGTTGCGTGCCCATCCCCTGCGAGCGATGCCGTTGTTCACATCCCAGTGCAGCATGGAGCGGAGCCTGCGGTCGGCCGCCTCGCTCCCATCGAGCAGCATACCGAAACCACCGTTGATTACCTCGCCCCAGCCCACGCCCCCTCCATTGTGCAGGCTGACCCATGTGGCCCCACGGAAGGCATCGCCCACGAAATTCTGAACAGCCATATCGGCCGTAAAAGCGCTTCCATCGTAAATGTTGCTGGTCTCGCGGTAGGGCGAGTCAGTGCCCGAAACATCGTGGTGATCGCGGCCCAGTACTACAGGGCCGATCTGCCCAGAGCGTATGGCCCTGTTGAATGCAGCCGCTATACGCATTCTCCCATCTGAATCTGCATACAGGATGCGCGCCTGCGAACCGACTACCAGCCTGTTCTTCTGCGCCTCGCGCACCCAAAGCAGGTTATCATGCAACTGCGAACGAATCTCTGCCGGGGCATCGAGCAGCATTTCTTCAATCACTTGCGCTGCAATTGTGTCGGTGAGGGCCAGATCATCAGGGTTCCCACTTGCACACACCCATCGGAACGGTCCGAAACCGTAATCGAAACACATGGGGCCCATGATGTCCTGCACATACGAGGGATAGACGAATGTCCCATCAGGTCTGGTTATCGGGGCGTTGGCGCGACCGGCCTCTAACAAAAATGCATTGCCATAATCGAAGAAATACATACCCCTTTCAGCAAGGATGTTGATGGCCACTACCTGTCTGCGCAGCGACTCCTGCACCGCGTGTTTGAATGCTGCGGGATCGGTGGCCATGAGCCTGTTACTCTCATCGAAGGAAAGGCCGGCCGGATAGTAGCCACCCGCCCACGGATTGTGCAGACTGGTCTGGTCGCTACCCAGATCAACCGAGATGCTCCGTTGAGCGAGACGCTCCCATAGGTCAACGATGTTACCCAGGTAGGCGATGGAGTGCGGCAGGCCCTTTGCCTTCCACTCCAAAGCGGCATCTATGGCAGCGTCAACATGGTCGATCACCTCATCAACCCAGCCCTGAGCATGGCGCTTGTGGGCTGCAGTTGGGTTCACCTCGGCACAGATGGTCACCACACCGGCTATGTTGCCTGCTTTGGGCTGCGCACCGCTCATGCCGCCAAGGCCGGAGGTGATGAACAATAGTCCCTCTCCTGCCCTGCCCGAAGCAGGGGTGCTGCTGCGTATTCTACGTGAGGCATTCAATACTGTGATAGCTGTGCCATGCACAATGCCTTGAGGCCCGATGTACATATAGGAGCCAGCCGTCATCTGACCGTATTGTGACACACCCAGCGCGTTGAACCGTTCCCAGTCATCAGGTCTGGAGTAGTTCGGTATCATCATGCCATTGGTCACTACAACACGTGGCGCATCGGCATGCGAGGGGAACAGGCCCAAAGGGTGGCCGCTATACATGACCAAAGTCTGATTCACAGTCATCTGAGACAGATACTGCATAGTAAGCAGGTACTGTCCCCAATTCTGGAAGACGGCCCCGTTGCCCCCATAGGTGATCAGCTCGTGCGGGTGCTGCGCCACGGCCGGGTCGAGGTTGTTCTGGATCATGAGCATGATGGCCGCAGCCTGTAGGCATTGGACCGGATACTCACTCATCGGCCTTGCATACATGGCATACGTTGGCCTGAAGCGGTGCATATAGATGCGTCCGTACCGCTTCAGTTCATCGGCAAATTCGGGGGCCAACGTGGTATGATGCTCCGGACCGAAATAGCGCAGAGCATTGCGGATGGCCAGCGCTTTATCCGTTGCTGAGAGAATGTCCTTGCGCTTCGGTGCGTGGCTCACACTTGTGTCAATGGGCCGCAATGGCGGAAGCTCGGCAGGTATCCCTTGCGCAATGCTTCGTTGGAACTCTGTCATTCGGGTCAGTCAGGTTTTAATAACGGGGCAAATTTCGGTTCTGTGAGCTATGATGGGCGCTTCCATTTCCCGTTGAATTGATGGGCCATTCATCATCCCCGACAATTATTTCCCCCATAATGGGAAATAAAACACGTTTTGTTTCCCTAATAAAAGGACAATAGACATCGGGGCATTCCCGCGATGAGGAATGATTTATTGATTCGCCAACGGATTGGTCAACAGAAATTCGAAAGCGGGCACCACCTGTATCTCCACACCATCTTGAACAAATTCATCATCATCATTGCTCGTGACTATGTAGCCTTTCTTAAGCCCATACACGTGGCATGCCTCAAGCAGACCAGCTACCTCACGGGCCTTGGTGGCCGGTTCATTCATCATGTGGCACACCTGTATGGCGGCCTCAACCTTGCCATTGTTGAACACCAGAAAGTCGCACTCGGTCTTGCCTGAATAGCAGGTCACTGTCTTGTTCTTGGCTTTCAGATGAATGAAAACGGCATTCTCGATCAACTTGCCTATATGATCGCCAAGGTTCGAGCTCAGGGCAGCCACCATACCGCTATCGATCCCGTAGAATTTATCGTAGCCAGTGCTCTGCTTCTTAAGCGATTGCACAGGGCGTGGGCAGCGCACGAACATGAACACATTCTCAACGTGTTCAGCCCAATCGTACAGGACATTCTTTGAGAGTTGCCGCCCTTGAGATTTCAACTCATTGTACAGCTTATGAATAGATGTGGGCTTCCCTATGCTTTCTATTAACCGCTTGCAGAAATACTTAAGGGTTACAGGCTGCGATATACCGTAGCGTTCAACCAGGTCGCGGTGCAACATTGCGTTGAAATACTCTTGTAACATGCGCGTCTGCAAATCGGAATCGCGCTGGCTGCAAACATCAGGAAAGCCACCATGGCACACGTAATTCATCCACTTATGGTAGGTGTCGGCCCTCGATGGCTCGCTGACCATGTTCACCTCCTTTGCGAATATCCGGAGATACTCTTTGAACGAATACGGGTATAGTTCGAACTGCAATGATCGGCCTCGCATGGCCGAGGCTATCTCCACACTCAGCAGGTTGGAGTTTGATCCTGTCACGTATAAGTGTGCCCGTTCCGACTCGTGTAACGTGTAGACAAGGCTCTGCCAATTGGGCAAGGCCTGCACCTCATCAAGGAACAGATGGTAAGAACTCACGGGTATCTCAGGCGCCATATCTAGCAGTGCCCGGACTATGGTATCAGCATCGAGCGATGGGTCTATGCGCTCGTCCTCAAAATTCAGATAGACCACACTTTTCGGGTCCACTCCGTTGTACACCAGGTTGTTGGCCGTGTGGCGCAGAAGGCTGGTCTTGCCACACCTGCGCACGCCCGTCACTGTAACTACCTGTTTCGAGTCTGTGGGCAATCGCACGGAACGCTCCATCAGATGCATGTCTTGCATCACATCGCGATTGCGAACCATAAGCCGCTGCAAATGAGATAGATTCATTGATGTATAAAATTTATCCCTGATTCTGGGACAAAAATAGCCATTTCTTTCCTATAAATGAGGAAATGCTATTTCTTGGGGATGATGCGACCTTTCCTTTTATCGAAACCATAGGGGCAGTGCCGGCATCCGTTCTGGCAGCAATATCCACGTCTCAGCAGGTATTTCTCTGTAAAAACGATGTACCCCTCTGGGGTCTTATAAAAATCCTCTGGATCGAGCGGAGGGCGGCCGAAATAGTCGTCAGACATGGCAACGAAGTTCGCAAACCCTTAGGTGCGCACACCCACCTTGGCAAAGTCGTAGGGCACATAGTCGCGACCGAAATAGTCAATGATGCTCCTATCAGGCCCATCGGGCAGCAGAGGCACCAGAAAGCGGAGATATCCGTTCACTCGAACCCTAACTAACAAATTGTACGCCCAGTGCGGCCGCACCAGCCCGAAAGCACGAAGCAGCTCATCATCGAACAAAGAGAAATAGAACTGGCGGCCGATATGACTCAGCATTTTCGGGAACCACCGCTCAGCGAACTCATCGGCTAGTGCAAGGGCAATGGCTCTGCCGGCCGCGGACGGGGCGTAATGTGCGGTTTCGTAGGCGAGATACCACTTGTACATGGTGTGCTCATCAGGCGGGATGGAGGAAATGCCCATCTGTAGGCCCACCCCGCGCCAGAAGACGAACAGCGCCCTGAACTCGCGGTCGCTGATGAACTCGCGCCCAGTAAGCTGACGCCCGACCCTTCGCGGCTCGCAGATGAGGGTGGCGAGTGTGTACAGGTTCAGATCATTGCTGATGGGCATGTGGGCATGGACCCGGTTCATGCGGGCTATCACCTCAGCCCCATGGCCCGCTGTGCCATGGCGGAACAATTCACCGAAGAACAGCAGCGTATCGTTGTTGCGCCTGCGGGCATCGGTCATTATCAGACCCGCACCCCCTCGAAAAAGAACCTCGGCAATGCCCGGCACCGCTGCTTGCCGCGCAAAAGCAAGACTGAACATGCTGTGAATGAAATCGGGCGCTCCGTAGCGCACCTCGAAGGTGAGGTGGAGCATCTCGCGGGCATCCCGGTCCGGGTCAAGTTGTGCCAATCGCCTACGTGCCCAATACGGATGCCCCATGCCGCTAAATAAGACAGGATAAGCCAGCCCTGCCAAGTGCATCTTCGCGAAATGGACCTGATAGAGCGCATAAAGGGCGGAATAACCGAGTATTCACCCACTCAGACCATCAATGACCCTTTGTTGGAAACCTACGACATACGGTTGCTCATGAAACGCGATGACCTTATTCATCCCATCGTATCTGGCAACAAGTGGCGGAAATTGCGGCACAACCTTACAGCTGCACTCAGGGCCGATCATCATACCCTTTTAACTTTCGGGGGTGCATTCAGCAATCATATCGTTGCCACTGCATTCGCGGCCAAAGGTGCAGGGCTCGACAGCATCGGGGTGATCCGAGGTGAAGACGACACCGCTAACCCGACCCTCATTGCCGCCCGCGAGTACGGAATGCACCTGGTATTTATCGGCCGCGATGAATACCGCAATAAGAATGAGGATTCGTTCGTAAGGGCGCTGATGCAGCAGCACGGTAGATTCCACCTGGTGCCCGAAGGTGGTGCCAATGCCGATGGGGTGCGCGGCTGCGCTGAAATATTGAATGAGGTTGACCTTGACTTCGACCTGGTGTGCTGCGCCACCGGCACAGGTACCACACTGGCCGGTCTGGCACTCGGCCTTCAGCGAGGGCAACGTGCCTTCGGCTTTCCGGCCATCAAGGGTGCTGAGGGCATGTTGATGGAAGTGCGCGGCCTGATGGCCAGCAGCGGACTGCGCACCGCCACAGGACGCGAGGTGAGCCCCGAACAAATCTCCCTGATGTGCGATTTTCATTTCGGTGGGTACGCTAAGGTGAACGTTGACCTACTAAAGTTCATTGCGGATTTCAAGGAGAGAACTGGGATCGGCCTCGACCCGGTCTATACCGGCAAAATGATGTTTGGCATCTATGCCATGGCTGCAGACGGACGAATAGCCCGAGGCACAACGGTTCTGACCATACATACAGGAGGTATGCAGGGCTGGCAGGGCATGCGTCACAGGGGACTGCTTCCCTCTTCGTTCAACATGGAGGTGTGAAAAACGAACACGTAGGAAGAGAATAGGCCGACCCTCCACTGGGCAGATTTGTGACTATGATGGAACGAACTGCTCTGCTCATACTATGGGCTGCCACGGCCATGGCCGCGCAGTCGCAGCCCGGGGCCCCAGGTGAGCGCATTACCAAGGCCGACTACATTGACACTTATGCCCCGCACGCTGTTGCCGAGATGCTGCGCAGCGGTGTGCCGGCCAGCATCACCCTGGCACAGGGAATGCTCGAGAGCGGTGACGGCAACAGCAACCTGGCACTCAAGGCCAAGAATCATTTCGGGATAAAATGCCATGGCATGTGGGAGGGTCGCACCTACCATATGGACGATGATGCCAAGAATGAGTGCTTCCGAGCCTATGACGATGTCCTCGACAGCTACCGCGACCACAGCGAATTCCTCCGCACCAGAGAGCGGTATGCCTTTCTGTTCGAATTAAAAAGAGACGATTACAAAGGGTGGGCCCACGGACTTAAGAAGGCCGGATATGCCACCAATCCGAAGTATCCCGAGCTGCTCATCAAAATGATAGAAGAGCAGGACCTGGCCAAGTACGACCACATGAAAGAGCCGCCCAAGAGCAAAGGCGGCAAGGGCCCGAAAGTCGAATCGCCAGTAGCAGATAAAGGGCCCAAGGAACACGCAAAAGGAACGGACGAAGCCGTGGTGACCACACTGGGCAGGCAGATGTACCTGCGCAACAACATCCGTTATGTGAGGGTGCAGAAGGGCGATGACCTTGATAAGCTGGAGCGGGTGCTCGATGTGCGCAAATGGCAGCTTCGCAGATACAATGACCTGACGGGAAGCGAGAAGTTGGACGAGGGCGACATCCTCTACATTCAACCTAAAAGGACACGCAACCCACGCTATGAGTACCACATGGTGGCGAAGGGCGAGGACCTGCGCTGGATATCGCAGGAGTATGGCGTGAAGATGAGCAAACTGCGCAAGTACAACGGCCTTGCCGAAGGAGAGGAGCCTAAGCCGGGGATAAAATTCTGGTTACGCAGGCCGAAAAAGCGCTGAAATACTTGCCTCTTCAGACCCGTTGCCCAATCCAGTCGGCAATGGCCGCTATGACCAGAGCCTTTTCCGGTTCATTATGGCATTCGTGAAAAAGGCCATCCCATGACTGCCATTTCACATCGCCTTTTGCAAGATTCGCAAACTGGCGCGATGCATCGTGCGAGGTGAGCCGATCGGCCGTGCCGTGGAAGATGTACAAAGGTTTTTTCTGCTCGGCCGCATGTGCCAGGGCCCATAGCCCCGCCTCGTATGTGCCCAGGAAGAAACTGACCGAGATGCGGTCGTGCACAAGTGGATCCTTGATGTAGGCATCAACTACGGCCTTGTCGCGGCTTATGGCCGATGCATCGAGTTTGGTGCCTTGCACAAATCCGGGCAGGAGGTTGCGGAATATCCCCGCCAATGTGACCTCGAACTTGGGCGGCTCGAATGCCAACCGCAGCCATGGGCTGGAGGCTATCACCCCGGCAACATCAGACTTCCTGCGCAATGCATGGTTCAGGACCACGTTGCCGCCCATGCTGTGTCCGTACAGAAAGACCTTGCCGCCCTGCGCCACAGTGCGGGCATGGGCCAGGAGCATGTCGACATCGCTGAGCAGCTGGTCATAGCTGGGCGTATGGCCCCGCTTGCCGCCCGATCTTCCATGCCCACGATGATCGAAGGCCACAACCGAGAAACCTGCATCGTTGAGCGCCTCCGCCACATGGGCATAACGGGCCGCATGTTCGCCCATGCCGTGCACCAGTGCCACGGTGGCCCTTGGTGCCTCCAGGGTCCATTCATTCACATGCAGATTGATGCCGTCTGTGGCCTGCAGTTCGAGTTCGCGATGTGCCATGGTCAACTATTTCATGCAAAAGTGCGCACTTCGAAGCACCCGACATCACCCGAGGGTAAAGACAAGTATGGCCAACGCCTGTGAGGCTGTTCTTTTGCTCTGCCCGAAAATTGCATTATGCATGATTGACATTCTCAATTACATAAACGGCCATCTGGTGCCCCCGGCTCAGGACCGCTGGCTCAATGACTACAATCCGGCCACTGGACTGGTGTATGCCCGTATTCCCGATTCGGGTGCCGATGATGTGGAAGAAGCCTACCGCGCAGCATCAGCGGCATTCCCAGGTTGGGCCGCACTGACAAGGGCCGAGCGGAGCCAGTGGCTGACACGCATAGCCGACCGTATAGCCGACCGACTGGATGAACTGGCACTAGCTGAGAGTGTTGACAATGGCAAACCGGTGTGGCTTGCCAAGCGGGTTGACATACCGCGTGCATCAGACAATTTCCGCTTTTTCGCAACCGCCATTCTGCACACACACAGCGAATTGCACGATGCCGATGGCCTTTACCTCAACTACACCCTGCGGCAGCCCATAGGAGTGGCCGGGTGCATTTCGCCTTGGAACCTACCGTTGTACCTCTTCACGTGGAAAATAGCCCCGGCCTTGGCCGCTGGCAACACCGTGGTGGCCAAGCCCAGCGAAGTGACACCCATGACCGCCTACCTCTTGTCACGCATTTGTGCCGAGGTGGGACTGCCGGTCGGAGTGCTCAACATTGTACATGGCACCGGGCCAAGGGTGGGCGCGGCCATCACCGAACATCCGGGCATACCCATGGTCTCGTTCACAGGAGGCACCCAGACCGGAGCGTCCATAGCCAAGGTGGCTGCGCCAATGTTCAAGAAACTGAGCCTCGAACTGGGCGGTAAGAACCCGAACATCATCTTTGACGATGCCGATCTGGATAAGTGCGTCCGCACCACGCTCAACAGCTCTTTTGCCAATCAGGGCCAGATCTGCCTGTGCGGCTCGCGTATCTACGTGCAACGCGGCATTTACAGCCGTTTTCGCGACCGTTTCGTGGCCGAGGTGCGCAAAATGAAGGTGGGCGACCCCACCGATGACACCGTGAAACTGGGGGCGGTGGTCAGCGAGGCCCATTACCATAAAGTTCTGTCTTATATCGATTTGGCCCAGAAGGAAGGCGGCAACGTGCTATGCGGGGGCGGCCCTGCCATCACCGGCCTTGGTGGCTGGTTCATTGAGCCTACTGTGATTGATGGACTGAGTGAGCAGTGCCGAACCAACCAGGAGGAGATATTCGGGCCAGTGGTCACGCTGCAACCTTTTGACACGGAAGAAGAGGCCATCGCCCTCGGCAACAGCACGCGTTACGGTCTGGCCAGTATAGTGTGGACACGGGATCTGACCCGCGCTCACCGCGTGGCTGCGGCACTGCACACAGGCATAGTGTGGGTCAACTGCTGGTTGGTGCGCGACCTGCGCACCCCATTCGGTGGGGTCAAACAGTCGGGAGTGGGCCGCGAGGGAGGTTGGGAGGCCCTCAACTTCTTTACCGAACCCAAGAACGTGTGCATACCCGTTGGGGCAGGTTAAACCGATTCATTTGGCCCCGCCACCCAGTTTGACCGGAATCTTCTGGTCCACATCCAGCTTTTTGGTAAGACCCTTGGCCGATCCTTTTACCCAACCCTTCACGCCCATCTCGAGCCGGCCCTTGTTCGTAAGGGCATTGAGGCCCATTTTGAGCCCACCCTTGAGGAGGGCACCGGCATCGGCCTCTATGTAAATGGGGCTTTCAACCTTATCATTTGCAGGTACGGTCAGGGCCTCTTCGCTCTCGGTGCGGCCCACCTTCTCGCCATCCACGAGGATATCAAGTCCATAACCCTTTACCTTGATGGGGAATGTGTTAGGGTTGGTGACGCGCACCGTGAACCCGATATGCTTGCGGCCATCCTTGCCGTCTTTCACATCGCAGCAGCGCACGTACTCAATCTTGGGTTCGAGGAACTCTCCGCACGAAGCGAAGATCAGCAGCATTGGGCCGATAAGCAGAATGTGTCTCAGCGTGTTCATGTCATGGTCTAATGAGGCTGCAAGAAACTAAATTCGGCCCTGATCATTGCCTGCATTTGCAGGTACAGAGACATGGCGGACGATAAAGCGAACACTATTAAAGGCAGCGCCCTGTTGGACAAGGTGATAAACGCCATAAATGACTCCATTTATGCCAAGGATAACGATGGCCGATACCTCACTGTCAACGCCACAGGGGCGCGCATGCTGGGCTATGGCATAGCAGAGGTGTTGGGCCGCACAGACTACGAGCTGGTAGGCAGCGAGGCGCGCTACTGGATGGAACAGGACCGCGAAGTGATGCGCAGCGGTGAGCCGTTGAGCTACGAGAACAGCACCGTGATTGATAACGAGGCGCGGTTCTTCCACACCCGCAAGATGCCCCTGATGGCAGATGACGGCAGCGTGGCCGGGGTGATAGGGATAAGTCAGGAGATAACCAGGCTGCGCGATGCCGAGAGCCAGTACCGCTTCATATTCGAGTATGCGCCCGTTGCACTGTGGGAAGAGGATTTTAGCGGGGTGGCGTCAATACTGCATGTTTTGCGCAGCGAAGGCGTGCACGACCTGAACGCACAGTTCGCTGCTGATCAGAGGCTGCTGCTGCGCATGGTCGATACCATCACGGTGCTCGATGCCAACCGCGAGGCCCTTCGCATCAGTGGCCTTACCTCCAAGCCGGGAAGTATGAGCGACCTGCGAAAGGTGCTTAATCCCGAGAGCCAGAGCCTGTTCGCTCAGCAGTTCATATCGCTTTTTGAGGGCGAACTGATGTACCGCACCGAGACGAGCATCATAACTCCGAACGGCATAAAGGATGTGCTGTTTCAGCTCAATGTGCTGCCTGGCCACGAGGTAGACCTGAAAAAGGTGCTGATAGCCGTGGTGGACGTGACCGCCATGAAGCGCACCGCCCGAGAACTGGAAGAACTGAGGGAACTGTACCGCTCGGTGGTGGACCGGCAGACTGAGCTGATCTGCCGTTTCGGGCCCGATGGCACATTGAAGTTGGCCAACGAATCGTTCAAGACCTATTTCGGAGGGTCGCCAGTACGTTTTCACGATGTCTTCCCAGAGGACCAAAGGTCTCGGGTATGTGACCATTGCAAGCTTATCACCCCCGAATCAGGACCCACCTCCATGGGATCGTATGCATATGGCCCCGATGGTAGCCTCAAGTGGCAGCAATGGACCATCAGTGCCCTGTTCAACGATGATGAGGCCACCATATTTCAGGCAGTAGGCAAGGATGTGACTGATCAAAGGCTGGCCGAGGAGGAGTTGGCCGCATCGGAGGAACGGTGGCGGTCGTTGTTTGCCAATGTGCAGGATGGCATCATGACAGTCAACTCAAAGGGAATCATTCTGTCGGCCAATCAGGCCGCGCAGTCGCGCACAGAGATCAGGCTCCCGGGTCTTAACATCCATGACCTTATAACCGACAAGGAGGTGCGCGAAACTGCGGCCGCCAAACTCGACCGCATGTTCAGTGCCGGAGAGGCGCAGACCTTCGATGTGTCTGTCAACCTGAGCGGTGGGCCGCAGCACTTCAGCTGTCTTTTCTCACCTGTGCTGAGCAAGGGCCGTGTGGTGAGCGCCAACATACAGGTTCGTGATGTGACGCACATACGCGAAGGCGAGCGGAAAGTGCGCGAGGCACTGGTTGAGGGTCAGGATGCCGAACGCAAGCGCATATCGCGCGAGTTGCACGATGGTCTTGGGCAGGTTTTCACGGCCATGAAACTGAGCCTACAGAACATGAAAGGGGCCGAGAAGCATCCGTGTCCCGACATCATGGGTCAATGGCTGAATGAGCTTGAAGGACTTGTGGACCGCTCCATTGCTGAGGTGAAGACCATCTCCCGAAACCTGAGCCCCGACATCCTGACGCGTTTCGGGCTCCGTGCTGCCATAGAAGACACGGTGGAAAGGGTGGCAAGCACATCAAAGGCCGGTATCGATCTTCAATTCGTTGAGCTGAAGGAGAAATATGACGGGCACATTGAAAGTTCGGTGTTCCGCATGTTCCAGGAGCTGCTGACCAACGCCCTCACACACAGCCACGCCCAGACCATCAATGTGCAACTGATAGACCATGGCGACTCGCTTGTGCTGACCGTGGAGGACAACGGACGTGGATACGACTCAGCCACCGTGGTCAATGGCCTCGGTCTGCCCCACGTGTTTTCTCGTGCCGAGTTGTTGGGCGGCCGTGTCGATGTGGAGACCCGGCCCGGCAAGGGCACCCTCACCACCGTTGAGATTCCCACTGTCTGACATATGATACGCCTACTGATAGCTGACGACCACGAGATGATCCGCAAGGGCCTGCACACCCTTTTGCAGCACGAACCTGATCTGGTGGTTGAGACCATGGTGGCCAGTGGCGAAGAGGCCGTGGATGCCTGTGCACAGGGTGGTATAGATGTGGTCCTCATGGATCTTCTTATGCCTGGAATGGGTGGTGTCGCGGCCATTGGGGCCATCAAATTGCGGTGCCCTCAGGTTCAGGTTCTGGCTGTTACCATCAATGATGAGAAGCGGTTCATCCGCGAGGCCATACAGGCGGGTGCTGCCGGTTATATCCTCAAGCACAGCACCAAGGATCAGATACTTGAGGCCATACACTGCGTGAGCGAGGGCCGGGCCTATTTCAGTAGCGAGGTGGCCGGTGCCATGAGCGAGGTGATCGGTTCGCCCGGATCGGTGCTCACACCCAAGGAGCAGGATGTTCTCCGGCTCGTGGCCCTTGAGCTGAGCAATCAGGAGCTGGCTGACCGCCTGGGCTGCAGCCTGCGCACAATAGACACCCACAAGCGCAACATATCGCGCAAGCTTGGCGTGCGCAACATGGTGGGGCTCATCAAATACGCCATTAAGGAGGGGTATAGCTGAGCAGCCTCAGTTCCTCAGGTCGCGACCCCACATCAGCTTGTCGCGCAGGGTCTTATAATAGTCGTCATCGGGCAGGCGCACCAACCCGGTGCTGAATGGGGCCCTACGCAGCCGCAGCACGGTGTGGTCGGGCACCGCCATGCTGCGCGAGTCGAGGGCCACCAGCACATCCATGCCGCTGGGGCGCAGGCGCAGTTCCAGTTCCACATTGTCGGGGATCACCAGCGGCCGCACATTCAGGTTGTGCGGAGCAATGGGTGTGATGATCAGTTGTCTGCTTTCAGGCGCCACAATGGGGCCGCCAGCGCTAAGGCTGTAGCCGGTGCTTCCGGTAGGTGTGCTGACGATCAGCCCATCGGCCCAATAGGTGCTCAGATACCGCCCGTTCAGGTAAGCCTCCACCACGGTCATTGCTGCCGAGGTGCTCTTGTGCACGCTCAATTCATTCAGGGCGAAGTTTGAATCACCGAACAGGCCTTCGTCCGTGTCGAGGCAAACCAGCCCACGCAGTTCGGTGCGGCAGGTCCCTGCCCTTACGCATGCCAGAGACTCATCGAGCCTTTCGGCCGAGGCAGCGGTGAGGAAACCCAGCCGGCCCAGGTTGATGCCCAGTATGGGCGTGCCGCTGCTGCCCACCATACGGGCGGCCTCGAGCATGGTGCCATCGCCACCAAGGCTGATGAGCATGTCGAAGCCTTCAGACCGCACCTCGGCCTCGGTGGCGGTGGCCATTCCCATACGGGTCGCCAAAAGGGCCATGGCCTCCGAGAGCCGCAGCACTTCGGGCCGCAGCGTGTCGGCTATGCGCATTATCAGCGGGGCCAGATGGGCCGAGTCATCGCGTGTGCGGCCGTGAACGACTATCCTCATTGCAGGTTCAAATATCCGATTCCGAACATCAATCCCGACCACCGGATTGAAGCGGGCGGTTTATGGGTCGGGAATGTGATTCCTTGATCAGTTCTTGGTAATGGAGTCCGATCAACCCAAGATGAACTGCAAAGGCCAGGTACATCGGGTGGCATATTTCCACAAACGGCCCAGGCCCTCTGTCTCTATTTGATGAACTTAGCTTTGCGCCCCTCATTTTTCACCAGAGAACATGACCAGCGAAGAGCATTTCAAGGCCATTATCGGCCACAGCAAGGAGTACGGATTCATATTCCCCAGCAGCGAGATCTATGACGGCCTGAGTGCCACCTACGACTACGGCCAGCTGGGCGTTGAGCTCAAGCGCAACATCCGCGATTTCTGGTGGAAGGCCATGGTGCAGCTCAACGACAACATCGTGGGCCTCGATGCTGCCATCTTCATGCATCCCACCACATGGAAGGCCAGCGGCCACGTGGACGCCTTCAACGACCCCCTCATCGACAACAAGGACAGCAAGAAGCGCTACCGTGCCGATGTGCTCATTGAGGATGCCATGGCCAAGCTCGATGCCAAGGCCGACAAGGAGGTGGAGAAGGCCAAGGCCCGATTCGAGAATTTTGATGAGGCCCTGTATCGCACCACCAATCCGCGCGTGAAAGGCTATCTGGACGAGAAAGAGGCCATCCGCACCCGATTTGTGAAAGCCCTTGAGGCCAACGACCTGGCCGAGGTACGCCAGATCATCATCGACCTCGGCATCGTGTGCCCCATAAGCGGGTCGAAGAACTGGACCGAGGTGCGGCAGTTCAACCTGATGTTCGCCACCGAGATGGGCGCCATGGCCGAAGGTGCCAGCACCATCTACCTGCGCCCCGAGACGGCCCAGGGCATCTTTGTCAACTACCTCAACGTGCAGAAATCGGGGCGGATGAAGATCCCCTTCGGCATTGCGCAGACGGGCAAGGCGTTCCGCAACGAGATCGTGGCGCGGCAGTTCATTTTCCGTATGCGCGAGTTTGAGCAGATGGAGATGCAGTTCTTCGTGAAGCCCGGAACCGAATTGGACTGGTTTGAGAAATGGAAGCAGAAACGCCTTGCGTGGCACCACGCCATGGGCCTGGGCGAGCAGAACTACCGCTTCCACGAGCACGACAAGCTGGCGCATTACGCCAATGCGGCCTTTGATATTGAGTTCAACTTCCCGTTCGGCTTCAAGGAGCTGGAGGGCATCCACTCCCGCACCGATTTCGACCTCAGCCAGCACGAGAAGTACAGCGGCAAGAAGCTGCAATACTTCGACCCCGAGCTCAACGAGAGCTACGTGCCCTACGTGGTGGAGACCAGCATCGGGCTGGACCGCACGTTCCTGGCTGTGCTTTCATCCTCATTCAAAGAGGAAAAATTAGAGGACGGCACCGAGCGCACCGTGCTGGCCCTGCCGCCCTTCCTGGCCCCCATCAAACTTGCGATCCTGCCGCTGGTGAAGAAGGACGGCCTGCCCGAGAAGGCCATGGAGATATTCAACCAGCTCCGTTTCGACCACAACGTGGTGTACGAGGACAAGGACAGCATCGGCAAACGCTACCGCAGGCACGATGCCATCGGCACGCCCTATTGCATCACCATCGACCACGACACCCTGACTGACAATGCCGTTACGCTGCGCGATAGGGACACCATGAAACAGGAGCGGGTGCCGATCAGTCGTTTATCCTCAATTGTAGAAGAGAAGGTGGGCGTGAGGAAGGTGCTGGAGCGGCTAGATTCATAAAGGAGTGCTCTACCTTTGAAGTATTGAAAGCTCCCGAGTAATGGAAGAACTTCTCAAGCACATCACCATCAATCCTTCCATCCGGTTCGGCAAGCCCTGCATCAAGGGCACGCGCATCGCGGTGGTGGACATCCTTCAATGGATGGCATCGGGCATGAGCATCCCCGAGATTCTGGAGGATTATCCCTCACTCCGCGAGGATCACATCCGGGCTGCGCTGGCGTTTGCCGCACACCGCGAGTCGTACACTCGCCTTTTGGCCGCCTGAGCCATGCGCTTTCTATTGGACGAGAATATCTCGTGGCTTTGCCCTTCTACCCAAATGGAGGCCATATAGGCTAAGGTCCTTCGAGCTCATATCTTAATCTATGCCGTTCAGATGCTGCGGCTATCCGTTCTGCTGATGTTACAAACCCACTAGATGATGCAATGAAGTATCATGAGAATAGACATGTCTGTTCAGATGATAGGAGTATATCATCAAATGACAAATCATGTAATTCATCTGAATACATGGTATGGTCTGATGATATATCAAACAAGTTATAATGATCATATGAATAGATGAATGAGGGATCATAAAGCTGATGAAGCATATGTGAATGATGTGTATCGATATCATAATAGCTCACATCACCAGACATATGCCTAGAGATATCGTGTGAGGGAGTTGAACTATCTTCGTGGCGAATTGATTTAGAAGCAGGACTGATATGGCAGCAAGAAGGGCATACACCATGGCCGATGTGACCATGCTGGAGCGCGCCAACGTGTGCGCCAGCATGCTGAGCGACCAGTTGGCCGATTTCACAGCGCGTTTCCCTTGGGTAGATGCTGCGTGGCTGGCGGCATTCGAGTCGGACATGGACGCGGCAGACGGGTTCCCTACCGATAGGAGCACGCAGCTCGACAGCCGCGTCATCACCTCTGACCTGCGCACCGCCATGGCACAGGGCTATGCCCAGCTGAGGCAGCTTGCGGGCTATGCGGCACTGGCCTGGCCCGATGATGTGGCCCGGCAGCGTGCCTTTGGGCAGGACCGATGGCCCGGTGCCCGCGCCAAGGTGCTGGAGCTGGCCGAGGCGCTGGAGCTGGCGCACGGCATGGCGCAGCACCCCGACTACAGGCCGGCCCTGCTGAGCAAAGGCTACACCCAGGCCGCCATAGACCAGCTGAGTGCGCTGGCCACCGAGCTGAGCGAGCGCAACGGCCTGCAGGAGTCGGCCAAGGCCGACCGGAAGGTGAGGCGCCACGACCGTGTGGAGCTGCTGAACCGTGTGTGGGAGCGCATGGGCACGCTGAGCATCTGCGCGCAGGTGGTATGGGCCAACGATGCCGAGCGGGCCGCCCTCTATCAGCCGTACAGGGGGGTGTCGCGCGCAAGGAAAAAGGCCAGGGCGGCAACCGATGATGCGGCACCTGACGGGGCCGACAACGGGTAAGGCCCTGTTGCGCACATCGTGCCTGCCTGTGCCGCCTCAGCCACGGGGCATTTACCCCAAAGGGAATGAGACGCTGATGCTGCATTGGCGCTGTGGGCCGGGCAGCTAATGACCACATATTTGCACATGCCCCATCTCTTCCTGCTCCTGTTGCTTGTCCCGATAGCGGGCATGGCGCAGCGCGTCACCCACGGCCCCGTGACGGGGGCCATGACCCACACCTCGGCCCGCATGTATGTGCGCACCGACAGGCCGGCCATGGTCACCCTACAGGTGCTGCCTATGCACGACAGGGCTGTGGCCAGTGTGTTTCTGGGCCGCACCGTGGCCGAGCGCGACACCTCGGTGATCGTGGAGCTGGACCGCCTGAGGCCCGACACCCGCTACCGCTACCTGCTCATTGTGGAACAGGGCACCGACTCGGTGGCGGGCAGCTTCCGCACCTTTCCCGAGCCGGGCAAGGGCGACACGTTGGTGTTCGTCACAGGCTCGTGCCAAGAGACCGAGAACATGAAGGTGTTTGATGTGATGCCCCAGCACAGGCCGTACTTCCTGATGCACACGGGCGATTTCACCTATCCCGACTACCAGATAGCCCCCGACTACAGCAAGTACATGGCTGGGGTGGCCCTGGCCTACCGCAGGCGGTACAGCGAGAAACGCATGGATACGATGTTGCTCTCCATCCCCATCGACTACATGCACGATGACAACGACTATGTGGGCGGCAGCGGGGGCCGGAACTGCAAGAACGACATGCGCAGCTCAAAACGGAAGGGCAAAGTGTATAACGAGATGATGGCCCCGCCCTTCCCGCCCCAATGGAGGCGCAATGTGATACATGGCTACCACGAGTATTTCCCGCACTACCCGCTGCCCGACACCAGCGAGGGCATCTACCACCGCTTCTCGTTCGGCAATGCCGACTTTTTTGTGATAGACCGCAACAGCGCCAAGGACAGGCCCAACATGGACGCCTTCCGCTACGATGCGAAGCGCAACCGGTGGAGTTTCGATCCCCCGCCCGGCTATGCCCTGTTCGGGAGGAAGCAGATGGACTGGCTCAAGCAGGAGATAAGCACATCAAAGGCCGACTGGAAGTTCATTGTGAGCGGAGTGCCGCTCAATGGGGCGCTGAAGACCCTTATAGATGCAGGCATACGCATACAGAAATGGAACTGGGGCGGGTGGTACGGTTTTCACATGGCGTGGGGCTTCGCCCAATATTGGTGCGCCTATGCCGAAGAGCGCGATGACTTTATGCAGTACCTGAGCCGGAACGGGATAAAGGATGTGGTGGTGATAAGTGGCGACACCCACCACAACGTGATGGACGATGGCACCAATGCAGGCCTGCCCGAGATGAACGCCAGCGGCCTGAGCGTATCGAGCACCGAGCTGTCCTATTATTTAAGGGTGATAGGCAACGTGAGCCGCCTGTACGACATGGACAGGATATGGAACCAGGGCGGCAACGGACTGCATAACAAGAATAACAGGAACGCCTTCGGCAAGGTGACCATTGTGGGAAGGAAGTATGTGGAGATGAGCATCATTGACGAGGACAACGAGGTGATATCGTCCTTCCGCGTGCCGCACTCATCGGCCAAGGCAGAATGAAAAAGGGCCGTCTTTCGACAGCCCTCAGATCAGGTACCCAGAAAGGGAATCGAACCCTTACGCCTTGCGGCACACGCCCCTGAAACGTGCGCGTCTACCAGTTCCGCCACCTGGGTGAATAGGGGGCGCAAATATACTCTCTTCCCGTTTTGGGCATATAGGCCATGTCAGATTCATGGAAATTCGCCACCTTCGCGGTCTGCATCAACAACATACAACATGAAGAAAGTCTACGCTCTGCTCTCGGCCGGCCTGCTCACCACCTCGGCATTTGCCCAAGTGCCCGAGTACGGTGACTACGAGATCTACTTCCTGCTCACGGGGAACAGTTTCTCGCACAACACCATGATCTACTTCAACGATGCCGCGGTGTGGGACCCTAACTCGGTGATCACTGCCGGATGGGACGACTGCTGCGAGGCCACCATGATCCTGGGCAATACCAACCAGCCGCACATTTACACGGCTGTTGTGGCAGGCAACCCGCTGCCTCCGGGCGAGAACCGCATGCAGATCAATGCCCTTCCACTGCTCACAGGCCCGTACGATGTGCCCATGGGTTTCTATATCGGCACCGCAGGCACCTACACGCTTGAGGCCACCCGCCATTGGACCTTTGCGAGCAATGTGGGGATCATCCTGGAGGACATGCAGACACAGACCATGCAGGACCTGAATGTCGATTCATCGTATGTGTTCACCAGTGCGCTGAGCGATAACGCCAACCGTTTCATCGTTCACTTCGATCTGGCCACAGGCATCGATCAGGCTTCATCAGACGCTGTGCGCATGGTGCCGGGCCGCGAGAACCTGATGGTGACCGGTGCCAAAAAGGGCGGTGTGGTAGAGCTCTTCGACATGTCGGGCCGCTGTGCCGTGCGCAGCACCGTGGCTCAGGATGGCGAGGTGACCGTGAATTTCGCTGACCTCGGCCGCGGCATCTATGTGGCCCGCTATCAGGGTGCCAATGGCGTGGTAGTTCGCAAATTCATGCGCTGAGAGAGCCATTTCACACTTGTTTAACATTCATACCCTGTTTCCGTAGCCACTTTTGTGGCCATTGATATACCTGCAACAATGAGAAAGACCATTACCCTTGCCATCCTGGCCCTGCCGGCCCTGGCATTTGCCCAACCGGGCCAGATGGGAGGCAACATTCCCCCGGTGATGATCACCGAGATCATGTACAACCCACCGGAGTCGGGCAACGACACGCTTGAGTTCATCGAACTGTACAACACGAGCGGTTCTGCCGTGAGCATGGACGGTGTGACATTCACCGCAGGGATCACCTATGCTTTCCCTCCCAATGTGAGCATCCCGGGCAACGGATATCTTGTCATTGCCGGAGACTCTGTGCGTTTCGCAGCCTTCTACGGAGGCTCGGCCCGTCAGTGGACCAGCGGTGCCACCCAGCTCAACAACAGTGGCGAGGCCCTTGTTATGAAGACCGCGTTGGGCGAAGTGGTCGACTCGGTGTTCTATGACGATGCCACGGCATGGCCACAGTTGGCCAATGGCCAGGGCGCATCACTCGTGGTGTGCTCCACCACCGCTGACAACAGCCTTGTCACAAGCTGGTATTCTTCCACCACCATCACTGGTGAAATGGTCAATGCCATCCCGGTGTTTGCCAGCCCCAACGCAGCCGATGCGTGCCTCTCTGTCGGTGTGCAGGAGAGCAGGCCCGTCAAATTCGATGTTTACCCCAATCCGACCACCGATAAGGTCACGCTGTCAGTCGCATCAGACGTTGAGCTGTATGACATGACCGGGCAGAAGAAGGGCGCTTACAGGAACGTGAAAGAGGTGAGCCTTTCTTCCTTCGCACCTGGCCTTTACATCCTTCGCACAGCCAAGGGCGAGATGGTTCGCATCGTTAAGAAGTGATTCCGCCTTCGCGAATTGAGTGAAAAAGGGCCGGGACATCTCGGCCCTTTTCCATTTCCTGACAGGGCTTACATTTGTTGCTCATGAGGCTCCGTTCGGCCATACGTCTGTTTCTCCCGGCCAGTATCTATGTCGGGTCGTGTGTGGCACAGCCTCCGCCCCCGCCCTATGGCTCCGGTCTGAAACTCAATGAGGCACAGAGCGTCAACACCCAGACCATTGCCGACCCCAATGGCATGTTCAGCGGTTGGCTCGAGATATTCAACACCACCGTGAATCAGTTCGCGCTCGGGTTCATGTTCCTTTCCGATGACCCATCGCACCTCACCAAACATCGGCTGGTCGATTCGCCCTCTATGCTCATGGCCGGACATGAGCACATGGTCCTCTGGGCGGATGGCGACACATCACTGGGCCCCGACCACCTCATTTTCACCTTGGACCCCAATGGCGGATGGGTCTATTTCACCTCGCCCGATGGCGAATCGGTGATTGACTCAGTTCAATACCCAGCCATGGGACCGGATGAGAGCTACGGGCGTGACGGAGATGGGAACAGTTCCTGGATCATTTTCCCGACACCGACACCCGATGCACCGAATGTATTTAGCTCAATTGACAGAAGGCCGGTCTCCTCACCTCGGATTCCTTCTTGCCTTTTTGTTTCTGATTACTTGATCACTGACCGAGAAGTACACGACCTATGTGACTGGACTGGCAGCGAAATGCCGCTTATGATCAAGTACGGGTCTTACATTGACTTTCAAAACTTCTCCTCGGGCCTTTATATATTGAGATTCCAAGATGGGTCGCGGTCACTCGTCATTAAGAATTAACAGGAGATAATCTTACCGAAACAACACGGTAACCGCTCCCTAAGAATAGAAGTGGTGCTTCGCGTCCCTCATGGGACCCGTGTACAGGTACTTTCTTGGTTGGATGCTTCTTTTAGGCCTGCACTCCTGCCTACCCGACCGTGAATCAGTGATTCCCACACCTTCCAACGATACGTTGGATACGGCCCCAGCGCTCTTGATCAATGAGATAGTCTCGAACGGCTCAACCGACCTGAACGAGTTCGGTTCTCCCGAAGATTGGATCGAACTCTACAATCCCGGGAATCAGCCTGTGGTTATTCAAGAGAACGAGTGGTACGTTACAGATGCCGTGGGCACTGATGACCTGCAGTACGCTCTGCCCACTTTGACCATAGAGGCAAAAGGATTCCTTATCATCTGGTGTGATGATATGGACACGGTGGCCGCGCAGATTCACTCCAATTTCAAGCTCTCCTCGTCCGGTGAGACTGTTGGGCTGGTTCGGATTGAAGACGGGAATGCCCTGATGGTAGATACCATGAGGTACACATCAGGGATATCTGACGGGGCCAGTGAGGGGAGATACCCGGACGGTGGGCCAGACTGGTTGATTTTTCAGTTGCCGACCCCGGGCAATAAGAACCAATGACCGTCAGGATGTCGATATGGGCACTTTTGCTGACAGTTGATGTCTCAGCACAGAGTCTCCTTACACCTCTTTGGACCAGACGCATCGGTATTCCTGAACCATCTGATCTTGTGTGGGATGCGCAGCGGGACTCATTTCTCGTGGTCAGTGACAATGGCCTCTTGTACACGCTTTCGAAAGATGGCCTTGCTTTCCGCAAGGTGTTCTCCCATGGGTCAGACTTTGAGGCCATCACTCTGTCTGCCAACACGGTCCTGGCAGTAGATGAATCGGAAAGAAGAATCTATAGATTCAACCGGAAAGACCTGACCCTATCAGACATTTTCCCTGTTTCCTTTCTCGGGGCAAGGAACCGTGGGTTTGAGGCCGCCAGCCACGACCCGGCCGGCAAGGTCACTTATCTGATCACCGAAAAGGAGCCGAGCAGGCTCTACATACTCAACGATTTATTTGCTCTTGTTGGCACTATTGATCTGCGCATCAGTTCAGATGTGAGCGCAGCCGTTTGGCACGAGGGAAAATTATGGGTTCTGAGTGACGAGGACCGTAAGCTCTTGGTGCTCTCCTCCGACCACCGTGTAGAGAAATCCTGGAGGGTCAAGGTTCATAATCCGGAGGGTCTGGCATTCGGTCCCGATGGTGATCTCTACATCGTATCAGACGACATGCAACTTCTGACAAGGTTCAATAAGGCCGATCTGAGATGAACCCTTGGCGTGCCCTGTCAATTCTTGCCCTGTCATGGTTGCCTGCGCAATCCTGGGCACAGCTTACCATCGGCAACGGTTGGCACACCTTGGAGATTGGTGGTACGGTGAGCATGTACTACAACCATCGGTTTCAGAAACCGGGGGAGGCTGACAATAGCAAGAACCGGTTCGCACTCCGTGATGCTCAGATTCAACTGAAGGGTCGGGTCAAGAACCTTATCGCATATGAGCTCCAGGTAGACTTGGCAGATGTGGCATTTGCGCAGAATGATCCCGAGAACCCAGGGGTGATGGAGGCCAACATCACCTACAGAGGCCTGAGGCATTTCAGCATTAAAGCGGGATACGGAAAGACTCCCTATTGCCGATCGTCACTGGTTCCCTTCAGGAACACACTTTACTGGCAGCGGGCGGAGTTTCTGCGAGGCGGTGTCTTCTCCAGAAGAGATGTAGGGGTCAGTGTGGGCGGGTCGTTCCTGAGACAGTTGATTGACCTCGAACTGGGAGTCTATACCGGTCTTGGTGAACTCTCCCTGCGCGGGGAAAATGATGCGAGCGGAAATCCTGAGTTGGTCGGTCGCCTTCAGATTGCCTGGCCCACTAGGTTCAGGCTCCGCGATACAGATGAGATTGACACCCACCTGCCCATGTTCGCTTTGGGATTGAACGGGCGTTACGCAGATAAGAGGCAGCCCTTGGGCGAGGTGCTGCCCCCTGGCTCATCAGGTGAATTCAGCCTGAAGACCATTGATGGCCGGAAGTACATGTTGGCCATTGACGGAGCCTTTCAATGGCACGGGGCCTCGGTTCAAGTCGAATGGCACCTGGGTGAGGCTGTGCTGGCCAACCCTGGCAATGTTCTGCTACAGGGACTACCTGATTCGGTGACACATTCAAAAGTGAGATTCGGAGCGTTTGTCGCTCAGGCCAATTATCACATACGACCCATAAGGACATCAATTTCCTTTCGGTATGAGAATTATAACCTGAATGACCTTGCCCTAGGAAACAACGAGCGTCTCTCTGCTGCCCTCCAGTTCAATGTGCCTAGGGTTCCGCTCCTGCTACGATGCCAATACTGGCATGTGCTCAATGAAGAACTGACAGTTGACCCGCTCTCTTGGACAGATCAGGTCAGAGCGGGTGCCATCTACCTTTTTGAATAAACCATCAATCAAACCAAAATGCGAATCACTTCTACGCTTCTTCTCTCAATGACCTTCACCGGTCTTTTTGCCCAGACATCTCCGACAGCATTCAACCTGAATGGAGGGGCATACACATTCAACAGTTGGCCAAGCTCATCACCATCTGGCACATATCCGTCCAACATGGTGTTCCATTACACCACTGACCCGTCAGAGCCCACCACCTATGACGTAACTGCCGAGGGCACTGCTGACTATGACTGCGGCTATGCACAAGGAGCCAGGAACAGGATCAATGGTCTTGATGCTAACGGATTCAGTTTCATAGCGACCAGCTCGGCCCAATATGATGATTGCGCTGCCGGAAATGCGGCTGAAACCCGATTTGTCGGAGCGGCCGTCCTTGCACTGAACAGCGTTGGCAGACAGGGTGTCACAGTGCAATGGACAGGTGGCACCATAACAGTTGGCGATGACCCGGCCACCCCCAGGATCTTTGCAATCAGGCTCCAGTACCGCATAGGAAGCAGTGGGGCATGGGCCTCGACTCCGACACAGAGTGAATATACCACTGGTGCGCTGGCATCGAGTTCTGTAATGAATGCAACTCTACCTGCCACTTGTGACAATCAGCCAGTGGTGCAGGTGCGATGGGTGTACCTTCAGACCGTTGATGGAAACGGGACCCGCCCTGAGCTGCGTGTGGATGATATAACGGTGAACAGCTCTCCGACCACCTCGGTGGGAGTCCTCAACTATCCTCCAGTCAGCCTTTTGCAATCTGAGAACCCTTCTGACGGTCTTTTCCGGCTCAGCGTGCCGGTAATTGGAAGAGTGACTGACCGCCTGGGGCGTTCGCTGGCCTTCCTTGAAGGATCGGATATAGTGGATGTCCGAGCTCAGGAGCCGGGCGTCTATACCCTTTGCACTTCAGATGGGGCGGTGATCAGGCTCGTCAAGCTCTGAGGACAGGAGACGCCTCCCTTTCGCTTGGGTTCATCTGGATCACTGATATAATCCAGCCGGTTAGTGTCTTTAACAATAGGGTAATGGTGAGGATATACAGCAGGTATATCCTTGCGGGCCTTTCAGAAGTCAATAACAACATTGAAATGAGAACATTCAGAATCAGCATGGCCGCTGTGGCATGCCTCCTCGTGATTGACGCCACTGCGCAGACGAATCCGACAGCCCAGTCGCTGCCCTATTCTCAGGACTTCAGTTCCTTCACGGGATCAACTACGGCTTATCCGGCCGGTTGGCAGGGTTGGACTGTGGCGGGTTCGCTTAGCACGACCGTTGCAACTGCTGCGCCTACCGCTAACCAGGCACTTGCCGGGGGAACGAACGCGACCACAGGAGCCGGAGTATATGATATGAATGGCAAATGCGGACAATTGAGTTCTGGTAGCAATATACGTACAGTGTGTCTTGCCGTGAGCACCACGTCATTGCAGACCATCGTGGTGAATTGGGATGCCGCTACTCAGGCCAGAATCTCAGCAGGCAGAATCAATGAGCTTCTTCTTCAATACCGTGTCGGGACAAGTGGAGTCTTTACTAGTGTCGCTTCGAGCGGATATCAGAACGCCAACACATCCACCATAAACAGTGGCACTGGTGCAACAGATGTGACCGCCAAATCTGTGACACTTCCCTCGGCCTGCGATAATCAGGCGGTGGTTCAGCTGCGCTGGATTGTTAGAGACGTGACCGGCAGTGGCAACAGGCCGAGTTTCTCCATTGATAATGTGTCTGTGAGTGGGTCAGCTCTGACCACGCCCTCCATCGTTGTTAGCCCGACCAGTCTCAGCGGATTCAGCACTTCTTCAGGTACCGTTTCTGCTTCGCAGTCCTACACCCTCAGCGGCAGCAACCTGAGCCCGGCTAGCGGGAACCTCACAGTAACAGCCCCTTCCGATTACGAAGTGTCGACCAACAACTTGACCTTTTCCAGCAGTGTGAATGTAGCTTACACTGGTGGGACATTGGCTGCTACTAGTATTTTCGTGCGTATCGCGTCCTCGGCAGGTGCTGGTAGCCCCAGTGGAAACGTTACCAATGCAGGTGGTGGGGCCTCAACCCAGAACGTGGCCGTGAGCGGATTGGTCTGCCCTGCACCGAGCGGTACATTCTCAGTAGGCGATCTCTCAATCATGGGATATCTCTCTGATGACCCGGACGGTTTCTCCTTTGTAAACTGGGTGAGCATCCCGAATGGAACGTCCATCTCGTTCACCGACAACGGCTGGACGGGCTCCGCCCTAACCACCAATGAGAACACTGTTGTGTGGCAGAACAACACAGGCAGTGCCATAGCGCCCGGCACGGTCATTCTCCTTTCCAACGCTGGGGGTACCGGAACAACGGATCAGGGCACCATAGTGTCAGGTGTTCTGAGCGGAATCTCGGCCAGCGATGACAACATCTTTGCTTACACTGGCACTTTGAGCTGTCCTGAGTTCATTTTTGGATTCTCCAACGCTGCTTGGATTTCTACTGGTGTCCCCACTAGCAATCAGTCGTACCTGCCAGCAGTGTTGAATGTGGCCAACGGCAATCTGGTCATGTCAAGCAATCTCGATAATTGGGAATTCTCAGGCTCAAGGAGCAATCAGAGTACCATCGCAGCGTACAAACCCATTGTTAACAATCCGGCCAACTATACGGGAAACGATTCGCCTTTCACCCTTTCAAGCACCGATTTCACAGCTGCATCTCCCGCTTTGGCTGTCTCTCCTTCAAGCCTGAGTGGCTTCAACACGACATCAGGCACGGCATCTGCCTCACAAACCTATGCCTTGACCGGAAGTGATCTGAGTCCTGCGTCAGGGAACATTACCATTACAGCACCAACGGGTTATGAGGTCTCAACAGACAACTCAACTTTTTCAGGAAGTGTGAATGTGGCGTACACAGGCGGCACCTTGGCAACAACCACTGTTTATGTGCGGATATCGGCCTCTGCGGCAGCGGGTAGCCCATCTGGCAATGTCTCCAACTCAGGTGGCGGGGCATCGACACAGAATGTTGCAGTCAGTGGCTCTGTCTGTTCTTCTGGGGGCACTTTGGCGGTTGGTGACATAAGTATCATCGGAATGCTTACCGATGCTCCGGACGGCTTCTCCTTCGTCAATTGGGCCTCCATCCCGGTAGGAGCCCAATTGAGCTTTACAGACAACGCATGGACGGGCACATCTCTCAATACCAATGAGAACACATTGGTGTGGCAGAACACGACCGGAAGCGCCATTGCGCCAGGTACAGTCATAGTTGTTACCGATCCAGGAACCGCGACAGGGGCTGCAGATCTTGGGACTGTCACCTCAGGCAATCTGAGCGGCCTATCTGCTTCGAACGAGAATATTTTCGTTTATCAAGGCTCTCCTGCTTGTGCCTCATTCATTTATGGCCTCACCAATTCACCATGGATTACCACTGGGGTTCCGAACACCAACAATTCATACCTGCCGGCCGCGTTGAATGTGCCTAACGGTAACCTGGTCACCACGAGCACCTTGGATAATTGGGAATACTCCTCATCGCGGAGCAATCAGGGTTCCATCGCTTCATACAAGCCCATGGTCAACACCGCAGCGAATTGGACAGGAAATGATAATGTTACCACCCTTTCGAGTATTGACTTCACGGTTGGAGCGGTCACCACATTCCCGGATCTTGTAATCAACGAGGTGATGTACAATTCCACAGGGCTTGATGAGGAATGGGTTGAACTATATAATTGGGGGACCTCACCCGTGGTACTGTCATCGTTGTTTACGCTTGAGAACACCAACCCTGCTTGGACCTACACGTTCCCGAACGTCACGGTTCCTTCCGGGGGCTACCTCACCATTCAAGTGGGTTCTGCTGGTGCCTTCCCATTCACAGCGGATCTCGTGAGAAGCACATCTGCCGATCAACTTGTCAACTCAACCTCCACTATCCGGCTGAAGAAGAATGGGCTGACTTTCGATCAAGTGACCTATGCTGATGCGTCACCATGGCCCACCTCGCCCGATGGCACTGGGCCCAGTCTGTCATTGAAGCATCCGCAGGCCGATAACACTCAGGCCTCCAATTGGAAGTCATCGTGTGGCAGTGGCGGCACCCCAGGGGCCTACAACGCAGTAGGTACGCTCCGCAGTGTTAGCACAGGCAACTGGCCCACCAACACCACCTGGCAATGGAAAATTGAGGGCACCCCTAACTGGACTGCCACACCGAGCACAGGATTTGTGATCAGTTGCCAGACCGATGTAACCGTTCGCGCCTCACACACGGTCACGATACCATCTGGCCATATGGCCTCGGCTGATGATGTCACTGTGAGCGGTACACTGTTGGTGGACAATGTGGCCACTTTGAATGTTGGGGATAAGCTGTCCATAGTGGCGCCTGGGGTGCTTAATGTCCCCACTGCCGCAGGTAGCGCGACCGTGAACGTGGGTGGTGACCTGGACAACACAAATGGCACTTTGAACATCGGCAACCTCAATGTGGTCAACATCACCGGAGACTATATAACGGCTTACATCAATACCATACTGGGCTCCACAGCGGTGATGAACGTGGCCGATGATTGGATTTTCACTGGCGGCTCAGATAATCAGCCAGTGATGACCAGTGGTACCGTGAACATGATGGGAGCCTTTGGAACCCAGGAGATAGGCACCACCACATTCAATAATCTGGTGATGCAGGGGGCCGCACCCAAACAGGTTGCTGTTGGGGCCAAAGTCAGCATCAGGAACAAACTTGAACTGCAAGAGGGGGCCTTGACCACCTCTGCAGGGCAACTGATACTCAGATCAACCGCGACACAGACGGCTTACATTGATAATTTCACCGACCCCACCCCCGGCACTTTGACCGGCCCCATCGTCATGGAGCGCTACCTGCCCGGGGGCAATAATCGCTACAACTACGTGGGCAGCGCGGTGCAGTCTCCGAATATTGCCACAGAGCTGTCTGAGTTTCAGCCTTACGGTACTGACGGGGCACAGTTGCTAGCCTCGGTGACCTGTTCCTCGGACAGTCTGTTCATCGGTTCGCCCTATGGCCGCCTGTTCGAATGGAGAGAGAGCGCCTCGCCCGGGGCATATCAGCCCAATTGCAGCACATGGCGTTGGCACGTGCGTTCCAGTGGCACCATAACCAGTGGCATGGGCCTGGCTACACTGTCTACGAACGGCTGGGGGCCCATCACCATGTCGCTTTCGGGCATCCCGCACAGTGGTGATGTTAGTACACCCGCCTTGGGTGTTACGGGCGCCAACTCTTGGAGCGGCTGGCACATGGTGGCCAACCCTTTCCCATCGGCATGGTCTTGGAATCCGACCAGTGCCGGGGCCCAGGGTTTCAATGGTCAGGTCCAGTTCTTCCAGGCCACGGGACCATACGTAGGTCAGTACATCGGCTCAGTCGGTCCTCAGGTCATTGCATCTTCGCAAGGCTTCTTCATCAAGCGGACATCTGGCTCGGGCTCGTTCACCTTCAACCAATCGGGACGCACCGCGGCTAACCCGTCATTCTATGCGGCTGTTCCTTGGTACGAGTCAATGTTCAACCTTAGCCTCACTGGGCCGAATGGTGCCGACCGCACCACGGTTTACCTGTCTGACGAGGCCACTTTGGGTATTGATGAGCTATGGGATGCCGATAAGCTGGATGGAAGCACCGAATTGCCAAGCCTGAGTTCAGTTGCCTCTGAAACAAGGCTGAGTGTTAACTCGATGCCAGCGTTGACAGCTTATGAGCACAGGGCCGTTGCCCTCAGTGCGCGACCGGCTGCCGCAGGGGTCTTCAGATTAGCGCTCGAGGATATGAGAGGGGTGCCGGCTGAATTGCAGATAGTGCTCGAAGACAGGTTCGAAAAGAAGATGTACGACCTAAGGGCGGCCGCATACAGCTATGTCACCGATGGCTCTGACGCCTCTGACCGTTTCATTCTCCACCTCAACCCCCCTGCTAACCAGGGCTCTCCCGAAGTCTCAGGCCTTCAGATCTGGGCCGATGGGGCCGGGTTTGTGACCGTTCGGAACAGCGCCTTGGCCACCATGGCCATGCTAGAGTTGACTGATATGACCGGCCGCACAATCCTGAGCCGCGCCAACATGGCTTTGGCCAATGGAGATACCCGCTTTGAGGTCGGCAATGTTGGGCCGGGGGTCTATCTGGTACGCATCACGGCTGCCGATGGCACTGTAACTTCCCGCAAAGTGGTGCTGCGCTGACCAATTACTTTTCTTTAAAGGCAACGGCCCGAACGATTAGCTCGTTCGGGCCGTTCAGTTTTCTCGCCCCTTCTCCTTAAAGAACATCCTCGCCACAGATCCTGCGCCACAGTTGGCCAAGGGCGAACTTCAGGTCGATATTGTCCACCCGGGTCTGTTGTTCATAGGCAAATGTGCCATCAGGCCGAGGGGTGATGCGGTGATTGAACCTGAAGGCATCGTAAGCATCCTCGGTCATCTTGAATCCGTTCATCCCGAACTTGAGCGTGAAAATGTCAATGGCGCCATTCTCGGCCTGACGGGCTATCCACATGCCCTGCCCGAACCAGATGATGCGGTCAACACCATGATCGGTGCGCCAACCATCCACCAATTGGTGCTGTTTCTCAAAGTGCGCAACACGCATGGGCAGGTCGGCCTCATCAAAAACGGAACGGTACGCAATGTGGTAGGCGCTGTCGGTCTCATAGACCCCGTACCACAGAAAGATGTTCAACGGAGTGACCCCCACGAATGACGATTTTGCCTCAATACCCTGCTCTCGTATCCGGGTGCTGATGGCATGTTCTGCCCATTGCTTGAGCAAAAGGCCAGAGAGCAGATACGAGGAACCTATGAGCATACCTGCTCCAGCCCATCGCATCCTCAGTGAAATATTGTTCCTGATGAATGCGGCCACAATGAGGCATGCCATAAAGGGCAATGTGTACATAGGATCAACCACGAACACACTTGAAACGCTCACGCGGTAATCGCTGAACGGGTAGAAGATCTGCGTACCGTAAGTAGTGAGGCAATCGAGCAGCGGGTGGGTGAATACTGTGAGGAAGAAGAACCAAGCCCATTGACGCCACGAGACACCAAGGCCCTTGTTCCTGTACACCCATTGCGTCAGGTAAGCCAGCAGGGGAGAGGCGAGCAGGGCGAATGTTATGGAATGCGAAAAGCCCCGATGTACGGTGATCTCGCGTATCGGGTCACCGAAAGTGAAGAACACATCGAGGTCGGGGATGGTGCCCGCTATGCCACCCCACAACAGCGCACGGTTGCCGATCTTCCGGCCTAGGACCAACTCGCCAACCCCGGCCCCGAGCACTATCTGAGTGAGACTATCCATGCCGCGAAATTACTGGCCTTCGGACCAATGATAAGCTACGGTTAAATGGCCCTTTTCGCCTCCGAAACAGCAGTTTGCAGCCTGCGAGTTTCCCTTACCTTCGCGAACCATTGAAAAAACCCTTGTCCAATGAGGAAACTTGTACCAGCCCTACTGTTTACAGCCACTACTGGCCTCGTGCAGGCTCAGGACTGCTCTGAGCTGTTCATCTCCGAATACGTGACCGGATCGGGCAACAACCGTGCGCTCGAGCTGTACAACCCGACCAATGCCGCCATCGACCTGAGCCAATACAGCGTGGGCCGTTTCCGCGATGGCAGCGGAACCCCTATGCTGGTGGCCCTTGCCGGAACCATTGCGGCCAAAGGCACCTACGTTGTGGTGGTTGACAAGCGCGACCCGAACGGAACTGGCCTGGAGACACCGGTGGATGCCGCCCTGCAGGCCGTGGCCGACACTTTTGTGAACCCCGTTTACGTTCAGGCCAACAGCCCGTTCTATTTCAATGGCGATGATGCGGTGCCCCTGATCAAGGGAACCTCTACACTTCTGGATATCGTAGGCAAGATTGGAGAAGACCCGGGTACCGCATGGAGCGATGCCAACGGCACATGGTGGACCGTAGACCACACCTTGATCCGCAAACCGGGCATCATGAAGGGGGACGCCAATGGCCTCGATGATTTCCTTCCAGAGGTGGAATGGGACAGCCTTCCCAACAACACCTTCACCAACCTGGGCTGGCACGACTGCGCCTGCCTCACCTTCGGTGTAAACGATGTGCGCGATGTCCGCATCAACCTGTTCCCAAACCCAGCGGCCGATAAGGTGCTGATGCTCTCGGCCTCGCGCGACATTGAAAAGGTTGATGTGGTCAATGCACTCGGTCAGGTAGCCTATTCAGTACGTTTCAGCACCGCTGCCGTGCGCGAGCAGCGTCTCGACCTTAGCCACCTCAACACAGGCATCTACATAGTGCGAATCAGCTTGGGCGGTGGTGCAGCGGTCACCCGCAAAGTGATGCTCGGTAAGTGATCTGGCGCCTGCCCGAATGCCGCGTTACATACTGACGCTTGCTGCCTTGTGCCTCGCTTTTGGGGCCCTGGCGCAAAAGACCCGCATCAGCGGCACCGTGAAGGACGGTGACAGTGGTGAGCCGCTCATCTCGGCCAATTTCCTTTATGCCGAGGGCAAGGGCGTGGTCACTGACCTTGATGGTCGGTTCACCATTGAGGTGCCCAACGGGGATTATGAGGTCAAGGTATCGTACATCGGTTACGAGACCGAGACCCGCAAGGTGAAGGCCAATGGTGGTGCACTTAACCTCGATTTCGCCCTGAAGACCGTTACCCTGAACGAAGTGCAGGTGGTGGCCGATATGGCCATAGACCGCAAGACCCCTGTGGCCTTCACCAACGTTGATCCCATCAAGATCAAGCAGGAACTGGCGGGGCAGGACCTGCCTATGGTGCTCAATAGCACTCCGGGTGTATATGCCACGCAACAGGGCGGTGGCGCAGGCGATGCACGGGTGACGATACGTGGGTTCAATCAACGCAACATCTCAGTGCAGATTGATGGAGTGCCCATGAATGACATGGAGAACGGCTGGGTGTATTGGAGCAACTGGGCGGGCATTGAAGGAGTAACCCAACGCATTCAGGTGCAGAGGGGCCTTGGGGCCAGCAAACTGAGCATCCCTGCCGTAGGTGGTAGCATGAATATCCTGACCACCGGCATTACTTCAAAAATGAGCACAGAGATTGAACTTGGTGTTGGCAACAATGGTCTGTTCAAAACCTCAATAGCACATAATACAGGCCGATTGAAAGGCGATTGGGGCCTCACTTTCGCTCTCGCCTTCGACCGTCAGGACGGGTACGTGGAGCAGACCTGGGCCAACCGGATGTTCTATTTCATCAAGATACAGAAGCAATTCGGCAACCACACCCTCAGTATTGGGGCCATGGGCGCACCACAGGAACGTGGGCAGCGCACCCAGAAGGAGCAGATATACATGTATGACAGGAAATATGCCCAAGAACTTGGAGCGGTCCTGGATACTGCTCCAGATCCAGACGTTTTGTTTGGCAATTATGGCCGAAAGTACAATGGTGATTGGGGCACTTTAAGCAGGAATAGAGATGACCCGAATGCAAGACCTGAACAACTCAATACCAATCAGAATTTCTATCATAAGCCTATATTCAGCCTTAAGCACTTCTGGAGCAAAGAAAACTGGGCTGTTTCCAATATAGTATATGGGTCTCTGGGATTGGGTGGTGGCACCTATCTGCGCGGCACTGCTACGGAATTTGATGCGTATGGTCATTTAGATATGCAGTACGCATATGATGAAAATGTCTACGGTACGGTCTGGAAACCAGCCAGCGATACCGGAACAAATTTCATTCAGGCTAACATGAACAATCACTATTGGTATGGGCTGCTGTCTACGGTGACGCACGAATTGAGCAACATCTGGGAGTTAAGTCTTGGGGTCGATGCGCGTGCATTTTGGCTGGAACGCTACAGTACACCTTATGACCTGTTAGGTGTGCCTTATGTTGAGGTAAACAGTACCGCCCAAACGAACGACCTATTTGACAAAGATGACAATATCAAGCAAAAAGGAGATGTGGCAGGCTACCGGACCAACACGAATGTTTACACTGTTGGCGTATTCGGCCAAGTTGAGTTTAATAAGGAGAAATGGTCGGGGTTCTTTAGTGCTTCTGGTGGACATAACAGCTATTGCCGTAGTGATCAGATGCGTAAACGAGATTTGGTATTAACTGACACTACGATGAGCCAAGTTCTCGGAATTAATGACACTATTGAACACAATGGAATTCTCTACACCGCTTCTTCAAAAGAAGCGCAAATTGCAAATACGGGCTGGTTGCATTTTTGGGGAGGCACCGCTAAGGCAGGGGTGAACTACAGCATTACCAAGAACATGAACGTGTTCCTGAATGGAGGTGTTTTCTTTCGCCCACCTACGATAAGTGACGCATACTCAGGATCTTCATTTGCAAAGGTTCAAGGTGTTGGGAACGAGTTCGTTTGGGGTTTGGAATTGGGTTACAGTGTGAGTTATTCTCGCTGGGCAGCGAATTTGAATCTCTATCGCACAACATGGGAGAACCGTCCGATGCGCAGCCGGACAGTGAACATAGGTGGAACTCCATTAGCAGTGGCTATTCCGGCTCTGGGAGCAATACACCAAGGCATTGAGATAGATGCCGTTTACCGCACACCTTGGTATTTTGATGTTGAAGCTTTATTCTCATGGGGAGATTGGCGATGGAAAGGTGGAACTGGTGGAACAAAGGCATATTACTATGCAGAACAGAGTGATACTCCAATAGACAGCATTGATTTTGATGCCAATGGCGTTTATGTGGGTGATGCGGCTCAGACTCAAGTTGCTGTCTCAATCAAAGCAAAGCCAGTAGAGAATTTCTATTTCAAACCTCAGTTTACTTATTTCGGTCGAAACTACTCCAACTTTGATGCGACCTCGCTTCAAGCCGCTGACGATGGAAGTCAAGGGAATAAAGGTCGCCAAAGCTGGCAATTGCCTGATTATTGGCTCCTTGACCTACATGCCGGATACACCATTAAGCTTAAGAAATTAGATGTTTCCTTGCGAGCAAGCGTGCTCAACGTATTGGATGCGCTCTATATCAGCGATGCTGATAACAATGGAATCGGGCAGACCTTCGATGCCACTTCTGCCACCGTATTTATGGGCATGGGACGTAGATGGACAGCCGGGATAGGGTTCAAATTCTGAGCGCTACTATTGACGAATAACGAATCAGACAGACTTACCATTAACGCCTTCGGGCCTCTCACACACCGAAAATGAAGCAGACCATACTCCCTTTCCTCGCGCTGATCGGCCTCTCGGCCACAGCCCAGACCACGTTGCCCACCGGCTGGAACTTTGACGACCCCACACCTTTGGGCTGGACCGAGAGTCTGGATCAGGTGGTGGGCACCACCCGCTACACCACCGGACAGGTGGGGGCCTCGTGCAAACTCGATGGTGACGATGAGTACGTAATGGTCTATTTCGCTGATGTGGCAGGGCCGGTGACGTATTACATCAAAGGTCAGGGAACCGCTCTGACCAACGATATATTCACCATTCAGGAGTCGGTCAACGGCACGAGCTGGACCACCATGCGCGAGCTGATCGGTGCGCAGATCGACAACAACACCCACATACTCTATACCGACCAGCCGCAGGGAGCCAGCCGCTACGTACGCTGGTATTTCACTGAAAAACAGAGCGGCCGTAACATATCGCTCGATGAGATATCCGTATCGGCTCAGACCGTGACGAATGCCCAGGAGATACGGGTAAGCAGCGGTGGCAACACCGTGATCAACGGCTCCACTTTCGTTGTGGGCAATGCGGCAAGCACCGCCATGACCATTGACAACGTGAATCTGGCCGCAGGCACCGCACTGAATGTCACGGCCATGAACATCAGCGGCCCCCATGCGGCCGATTTCAGCATCAGTGGGGTGAGCGCCTCTTTCAATGTGGCCGCTGCAGGCTCACAGGCTTTCAGCCTCAACTTCAGTGCAGGCGGAACGGGGAGCCGCAGCGCAACGCTCACCATCTCGAACAACGATGCCAACGGTGACGAGACCAGCTACGTGATCAACCTGTACGGCATAGGCGGGCAGTTTGCCACTGAGCCAAGCGCACAGCCCACGGCCATCAACTTCAGCGGTACCACCAGCTACACCTACAACGTGAGCTTCAACGCTCCGGCACAACAGGCCGATCGGTACATCGTGCTGCGCAAGAAAGGCAGCGCTGTGACCGAGACCCCTGTTGATGGCACCAGCTACACCAAAGGCGACTACATCGGTGGTGCGCAGGTGGTGCACAACGGGTCGGCAGGCACATTCACTCCGAGCGGGGTGGTGGCTGGCACTACCTACCACTTCAGTGCCTTTGCGGTGAACGGTCCGGCCGGATACGAGAACTACCTCACCACCGCGCCTGCCACTGGCACCGTGACCACTGCTGCCACCATGATGGGCAACTACTACACTGGCATAGATGCATCGCTGACCAACTTCCCATCCACCTTGCAGAGCCGCATCAATCAGAGCTACAACCAGATTTTTTACAGCAACTACTCTACCGTGATGATCAATGGCTTTGAGGCCCGCGACACGACAGACGGTCAGCGCGTTGTGGACTGTGCCTACTCCAACTTCCATTATGTGTGGACCGGTCAGTTCTTCCATGATGTGATCAGCCGTGAGCACCGCTATCCGCACAGTTGGATGGACAACTACCCCGATCAGGACGTGTTCAACTACAGCGACCTACACAACCTGGTCCCAGCCCATCAGGATGGGGTGAATGCCGTGCGCAGCAACCTGCCCTACGGAAACGTGGTACAGGTGACCAGCACCTTTGAGGAGGGCACATACGGCAAGGATGCCAATGGCCGCAATGTATATGAGCCACGCGATGGACACAAGGGCGATGCCGCCCGTGCCCTGTTCTATATGGCTGTGAAATGGAACGGCACTCAGGGACAGAACGGCAACGGCAACTGGGGATTCCCCAACCCGATCGATTTTATCACCAGCTATGGCCAAGATCAGGAGGTACTGCGCGAATGGCACTGGCAGGACCTGCCCGATGCGTACGAGATAGCCCGCAACGACTATGTCGAGAGCGTGCAGGGCAACCGCAACCCGTTTGTTGACAGCGTTGACTGGGTATGCTATTTCGATTTTGATGATGTGAGCTACGTGGCCAATCCGAATGGGGCCTGTCAGGTAGGGGTAGAGGAGATGACCACACTGAGCGGCCTCTCGGCATACCCGAACCCGACCTCTGGCCAAGTGGCAGTTGAGCTTCATAGCACAGTGGCCCAACGGTTGACCTACACACTCAGCGATGCCACTGGCCGCGTGGTCCTTTCAGAAGGTTGGAGTGTACCGATCGGTGGGGCGAAGCGCTATTTCGATCTGAGCCATCTGCCAAATGGCCTATACCTGATGCGCGTGAGCGGTGAGGGCAGCGATGCCACCTTACGCATCACGTTGGCTGATTGATCATCCACAGATTAATTGCAGAAAGGCGGGCAGGGCTATTCCCTCCCGCCTTCTTCATTCTATGAATGCCTTCAAGGCCCCTGTCACTCCCTCCGGATCCTCGGCATGCACCCAGTGGCCTGTATTGAGGGTCACGAAACGGGCCTTTGGATATAACTTCTCAATCGCTGTGAAATCGCTTTTGCGGATATAATCTGAACGCGAGCCACGGATGAAAAGAGTGGGAACATCGCATCGCCATGGTTGCGGAATGCCCACTTCCTGGATCTCGTCAGCGATCACATCAAGATTGAATCGCCATGCAAATCGCAGGGAGCCATCCTCCTGCTTCTCACGGTACAAGTTCTTGAGCAGGAACTGGAGTGTGTCGTTGCCGTCAATGAGGCGCGCAAGTTCATCCTCGGCCCCTTTGCGTGAGGTCAATGCCGTCAGGTCAACCGATTGCAGGGCCCGTATGATCAGATCGTGGTGCACGGGGTAGGCCCGTGGGCCGATGTCAATCACAACCATCCTCTTCAGTAGATGAGCATGGTCATGTGCAAACGTCATGGCCACTTTTCCGCCCATGCTGTGCCCTATCAAGGTTGCTCCTTCTATCTGATGTTCATGGAAGAATACACCCAGATCCTCGGCCATGGCATCGTAGGTGTGGTCTGTTGCATGGGGCGAACGGCCATGGTTGCGCAGATCAACGAGGAAAACACGGTGTTTCTCTGCCAATCTGTTACCAATGCTCACCCAATTGTCCAACGACCCGAACAGCCCGTGAAGAATGATGAGGGTCTCGGGGCCCTCTCCCAGTTGGCGATAGTAGAGGTGCATGGTACTGATCACGGCCGCAATTGCCCCAGATACATGGCTATAGTGTCCGCCATTCCGTAGTAGAGGCAGTCTGATATCAAGGCATGGCCTATGCTCACTTCCAGCAGTCCGGGCACATGCAGGGCAAAGTACCGTAGGTTCTGTAGGTTGAGGTCGTGTCCGGCATTGATGCCCAGACCCACCTCTGTGGCCACCAATGCAGCGGCCGCAAAAGGTGCCACGGCCGCGGCCTTGTCAACAGGATAACCGATAGCGTACGCCTCTGTGTAGAGTTCAATACGGTCTGTGCCGGTCTGTGCCGCAGCGCGGATCAGGTCGGGCGCGGTGCCAATGAAAACGGATGTCCTGATTCCCTCGGCCTTGAACCTTGTCACCACCTCTGTGAGGATCCGCGCCTGTCCTATAGTGTCCCACCCCGCATTGCTGGTCAGCACCCCGGGAGGGTCGGGCACCAAGGTGACCTGCTCGGGCCGCACATCGAGGACAAGATCAATGAAATCGGGGCTCGGATATCCCTCAATGTTGAATTCGGTGTGCACCAACGGGCGCAGCTCGCGCACATCGGCATAGCGGATGTGGCGCTCATCGGGCCGCGGATGCACCGTGATTCCCTCGGCACCGTGGTGCTGTGCCATGACGGCCGCCTCGGTCACGCTGGGCAGCGCACCGCCACGGCTGTTGCGAAGGGTGGCTATCTTGTTGATGTTTACGCTTAGTCGGGCCTGATGCATGGGGCAAAGTACGGGGGTGTTGCGCAGAGCCGATACCTTCGCTGCCATGTTCCGTGTGACGGCTTTCTCCCTCCTGTGGCTCCTCAGTGCAACGTGCGCGGCCCAGGACACCGCCTATGTGCGCAAAATGGTGGCGCGCCTGTGCGATCCCATGCTGCACGGCCGCGGCTATTTCCACGATGGCGATCAGGCCGCTGCCTACGAGATAGAGCAGGAGATGCGCTCCATGGGGCTGCGCAGCTTCGACAACGACTATTATCAGGAGTTCCGTTTCGGGGTGAACACCTTTCCCGGGGCCATGGAGCTGAAGGCCGATTCTGTTGCGTTGGTCCCAGGACACGATTTCATTGTGGGCGATGACGCGCCATCGGTGCGCGGCACTTTCCGCTGCGAGGCGGCCGGGGCGTTGGGCAAACTGGCCGCTGACGGGGCCTACACCGGCCTGCCCTTCGGGCCTGGGACAGCCCTTGCGTTGCCCGACTCACTCTTGCCCCCTCACGGCCCGATGCGCGAACGGCTTATGACCTCTTTGAAGGCCGCCAACCTCGGTGCCCTGATCATGATCACCCCCAAAAAACTGACCTGGAGTGTGAGCACCGCTCAGGGCATAATGCCCACTTTCACCGTGCTTCAGGACCGCTGGCCTGTGCAAGTCGGATTTGTGAAACTTAAGATTGAGGCAGATTTCGTACGCAAGCATCTGGCCCGCAACGTGGTGGGGTGGATAGAGGGCAAGGAGAAGCCAAAGGAGTTCATTGTCATCACTGCGCATTACGACCACCTTGGGCGCATGGGCAAGGAGACCATATTCCCCGGGGCCAATGACAACGCGAGCGGCACGGCCATGCTGCTCGATATGGCCCGCCATTATGCAAAGGACGAGAACCGGCCCGACCGCTCCATGGTGTTCATGGCCTTTGCGGGCGAGGAGGCGGGCCTGCTGGGATCATCATTCTATGTTCAGAGTCCTTTGTTCCCGCTCAGCGACATCCGCTTCCTTGTAAATCTTGACCTGCTGGGCACGGGCGAGGAGGGCATAACAGTGGTGAACGGTTCGGTGCATGCGCGCGAGTTTGACCTGCTCAAAGAGATCAACGCTGAGTACGGCCTGGTGCCGCAGGTAAAGGCGCGTGGCAAGGCGGCCAACTCTGACCATTACCCTTTCTCAGAGATGGGAGTGCCCGCATTCTTCATTTACGCCATGGGGCCCCGCAAGGCATACCACGATGTGGACGATGTGCCCGGCACACTCACCTTTGCAGGGTATGAGGGCATTTACAGGTTGATTTCACGCTTCATGACCCAACTGCCATGAGCGGCCGGCTCACACTGGTGCCAACGCCCATCGGCAACCTAGAGGATATCACCCTGCGGGCGCTGCGTGTGCTGCGCGAGGCCGATGTGATACTGGCCGAGGACACCCGCCAGACCTCCAAGCTGCTGCGGCACTACGAGGTGGCTGTGCCCATGCAGGCATTCCACATGCACAACGAGCACCGGGCCGTGGCCCGCATAGTGGCTGACCTGCAGGGCGGCAGGCGCATAGCAATGGTCACCGATGCGGGCACACCGGGCATCTCAGACCCCGGGTTCCTGCTGGTGCGGGCCTGTGCCGAGGCAGGCGTGGCAGTCGAGACATTGCCCGGGCCCACGGCCTTTGTGCCCGCGCTGGTCAACAGCGGCCTGCCGTGCGACAAGTTCCATTACGAGGGTTTTCTGCCGCAGAAAAAGGGGCGACAGACACGCCTGCACTATCTGGCTGCGTTAGAGGTGACGTTTGTGCTGTACGAGTCGCCCCACCGCATGGTGCGCTGCCTTGCTGAGCTGGCCGAGGCCTGTGGCCATGACCGCAGGGCCGCTGTGGTGCGCGAGATATCCAAACTCCACGAAGAGACCGTGCGTGGGCCCCTGAGCCAACTGGTGGCACATTTCACAGCCAACGAGCCCCGAGGGGAGTTCGTTGTGGTGGTCGAGGGGGCCCCCAATTGACCGTACATTTGCCATCAACCTAATAATCAACCCGATGAAGAAACTTGTACTCCCTGCATTAGCTCTGATGATGGCCGCCCCCGTGCTGGCCCAATGCACTTTCGATAGCCAGTATGCGGGCAATGGCGCGGGAATCTATGGAACTCTTGCCCCCGTACAGGCCTGCACGGGCTGTGGCGATGCAACGCGGTCGGTGAGCATCGTAACGGTCACAGACACTTTGGTGGCTGCAGGTCCTATAACCACCACACTGTACTTCAATGCCATGAAAGTGCTCTCGGTGGAGGGCAACCCAGCTGGCACCACATACGGCACCGATCTGGGTGCCGGGCCCAATGGCATGGGCCAATGGAACAATGGTGGCACTGCGCCCAACCTTACCCCAGCTAATGGATGCGTATATGTGAGCGGAACTGAGGCCACATGGATATCGGCTCTTGGAGGCGGACCTAATTCGGACGGAATATATCCTCTGACCATTCTGGTCGATGCACAGATCTCTTCCTCTAACCCCGATATCAGCTTCATCATCGCCAATGGTTCATGGCTCAGTGCTGTCCCGGCTAACCTGGGCGGGGGGCCTATTGTTTTTGATCAATATGCCGTGGTGGTGGTTGATGGCACCGCTGTGGGCATTGAGGACATGAGCCTAGTGGAGCTGAACAGCCATTTCCCGAACCCTGCAACCACCGAAGTGGTATTCAACCTCGGCAAGCGCGAAAAAGCCACTTTGGAGGTGTTCGACATGTTGGGTGCCCGCGTGATGCGCACAGGCCTTGCAGGGCACTATCCAAAGGCAGATGTGAGCAGCCTGGTGGCCGGCACCTACGTGTACCGCCTTGCTGATGAGAACGGCCAACTGCTCGCCACCCGCAAGTTGAGCGTGGTGCGCTGATCTGGGTAGTATCGTCTCATTAGAAAGGGCCTTCCGGGGCCCTTTCTCATTTCCGGCCCGGAGGATTCTTCTGGCTACGGCCCGAGCCACCGTGGGCACGGCAACAATGTGGAATCTGTAAAAGTCAATGGCCTGAGAACCTCCGCCTCAGCACCACCTTCTGCAGGCAGCGCATGAGTAGTAACTCAGCTATGGTGCGGTAAGGCTCGGCCGCAGAATAGGCTGCCTGTATGCGGCCCTCTGGCACGTCCACGGTGTAGAGCAAGGAACTGAATCGGCCTGACTCGCGCTGGCTGAAAGAGACGATGTCAGCTTCAAGTCGGGGAAGAACAGCCTCTATGGACGTGTCAGCCCCCCACGATGGTTCGAGGCCGTTGCTGCGCATGTCCTTGGCCAACTGGGCAAGCGTGTCGGGCAGCAGGGTGGGGTCCTGTGTCAGCGAGGGCCACAGTTCGGGGGCGGGGTCAGTGGTCACGGTGCAGGAGGCGGTCGAAATAGGCCGCTATCTGTTGGCGAGTCAGCACACGGCCACCGGCACGCTCCAGATGCTCTCGCGCCCCCTGATAGACGCGCTCCTTCATTTCACGGGCAAGAGTGGGTATCCCCAGCTCATCATAGATATGGGTCACAGCCTTCACTTTCTTCTCGGGGTCGTGCGGGCCAGGGCCTATCCAGTAGCCCAGTTCGGCCCTGCGGTCGGGGTCGGCCACTTCAAGGGCCTTCAGCAGCAGGAAGGTCTTCTTGTTCGATAGGATGTCGCCCCCCACCTGTTTGCCCACTTTGGTGCTGTCGCCATACACATCCAGTATGTCGTCCTGCAGTTGGAACGCCACCCCGCACAACTTCCCGAACTGGTACAGGTGCGCGGCCTCGTCCTGCGTGGCACCGCCCACCAGCGCGCCCATCTGCAGGCTGGCGCCCAGCAGCACGGCCGTCTTCAGGGTTATCATGTGCATATAGGCCTCGAGGGTCACATCGCCACGGCCCTCAAAGTCCATGTCCAACTGCTGACCCTCGCACACCTCGGTGGCCGTGCGGTTGAATATCTCAAGCAGTTCGGGCAGCACATCGCGGTGGCACTTGGCCAGTTCGGCATAGCAGCGCACCAGCATCACATCACCGCTCAATATGGCGGTGTTCAGGCCGTATTGCTTCCATACGGTGGGGCGGCCTCTGCGCAGGGGCGCATCGTCCATCACATCGTCATGCAGCAGGGTGAAATTGTGGAACACCTCCACGGCCACAGCCGGTGCAATGGCATCATCGAGGTTGTCGCCATACACCGCGCAGCCCATGAAAACGGCCGCAGGGCGCATCCGCTTGCCACCGCCCTCCAGGGCGTAGATCACAGGGGCATACAGATTCTCCGGGCGGGCAGGCACGCTGAACGACTCAATGGCACGGCCGGCCCGTGCCATGAGCTGCTGTATGAGCTCCAGATCAGCCAACCGAGACGAACTGCCCGTTCTCTACCACCCGCCTTATGCCCTCTTCAAGGCTCAGCGGCTCTCTGCGCAGCAACGACCGCATCTTGCTCACATCGGGCAGCCTGCGCGTCATGTCGCCTTCCTCAAGGGGCGGGGTATGAATGATGCGCGACCGCGAGCCGGTGACGCGGATGATGGTCTGTGCCAGTTCCAGGATGCTCACCTCCCTATCGCCACCTATGTTCACCACATCATTCACAAAAAGATCCTCATAGAATGCGGTGGCGCAGGCATCCACGTTGTCGTCCATGAAGCAGAAGGTGCGGGTCTGGCTGCCATCGCCATACACCGTGATGTCCTCGTGGGTCAATGCCAGGTTGATGAAGCGCGACATCACAAAGTCCTTGCTCTGCTTGGGCCCGTAGGTATTGAAGAATCGGAAAATGGTGAATTCCAATCCATATTCCTTGTGATAGGAGCGGAGGTAGGCCTCGCCCACGTTCTTCACTATGGCGTAGGGCAGGCGCGAGTTGAGTGGGGTGGTATGCTCGTTCTGAGGGAACTCGACCGGCTCGCCATACACCTCTGACGAGCTGCTGTAATACACCCTGCGCACCCCTGTGTTCTTGCTCAGGTTGAGAATGTTGTCGATGCCCGTTATGTCGCGCAGCACCATCACCGGGTGGCGCAGCGTGCGCTTAACACCCACCAGTGCCGCGTAATGGAACACGTAGTCGAAGGTGTAGGCGTAGAACACGCTCGATATGTCGCGGAAGTCGTTCACATCGCACTTGATGAAGCGGATGTTGTCGTGCACCGATGTAGGAATCTTCCTCGGCTCACCCGTCAGGAAATTGTCCACTATCACCACGTAGTTCTCAGGGTCGCGGGCCAGGCGCTCGGCCATGCCGCTGCCCACAAATCCGGCCCCTCCGGTCACCAGTATCTTTCTCATGCGGCCTGTTGTCAGCGTTTCTTGAGCAGGTTGAGCAAATATGTGCCATAACCGCTCTTCTCCAGCGGGGCGGCCACGGCCCTCAGCTGGGCCTCGTCAATGAATCCCATGCGGTAGGCCACCTCCTCTATGCAGCCCACCTTCAGTCCCTGCCGTTCCTCTATCACCTGCACAAACTGTCCTGCCTGCATCAGCGAGGCAAAGGTGCCCGTGTCCAACCAGGCCGTGCCGCGGCCCAGCACACCCACTTTCAGTCTGCCCTCGTTGAGGTAGTGCCTGTTCACATCCGTTATCTCGTACTCGCCACGGGCACTCGGCTTCAGTTCCTTGGCTATGCGCACCACACTGTTGTCATAGAAGTAAAGGCCCGGCACCGCATAGTTCGATTTCGGCTCCTTGGGCTTCTCTTCTATGGAGATGGCGCGCTTCTGCTCATCGAACTCTACCACCCCGTACCGTTCGGGGTCGCTCACGTGGTAGGCGAACACCATGCCGCCCTCGGGGTCGGCACATTCCTTCAGCAGGCGGTCCATGCCGTGGCCGTAAAAGATGTTGTCGCCCAATATGAGCGCCACCTTGTCGTTGCCTATGAACTCCTCGCCCAGCACAAAGGCCTGAGCCAGTCCGTTGGGCACCTCCTGCACCTTGTAGCTGAATCTGCAGCCCAGCGCCTCGCCTGTGCCCAGCAGTTTCTCAAAGTTGGGCAGGTCGTGCGGGGTGCTGATTATCAGTATCTCCCTGATGCCCGCCAGCATGAGGATGCTGAGCGGGTAATACACCATGGGCTTGTCATAGATGGGCATCAGCTGTTTGCTCACCGCCAGGGTGAGGGGGTGCAGCCTGGTGCCTGATCCGCCTGCGAGTATGATCCCTTTCATTGCGCAAAGGTGAAGATTGAAAGTCGTTGCTGAAGGTCAGTGCCCATCGGGGTCGTCTTCCAGTTCTACGGCCGCGGTACCGAACTCTTTGGTGGTGAGCGACCGCTCAAATGTCAGCAGCAGGCTGGGCAGCAATATGAGGTTAGAGAACATGGCCACCAGCAGGGTGACCGATATGAGCAGCCCCAGGGCCTTGGTGCCCCCGAACTCGCTGCCCATGAAGATGCTGAAACCGCAGAACAGCACCACCGAGGTGTACATCATGCTCAGGCCTGCCTCGCGCAGGCTGGCTATCACGCTGCGCCTGATGTTCCAGCCCTGATGCTCCAGCTCCTGCCGGTACTTGGTGAGGTAATGGATGGTGTCATCGACCGATATGCCGAAGGCGATGCTGAACACCAGGATGGTGCTCGGCTTGATGGCGATGCCCAACCAGCCCATGAGCCCGGCCGTGACCATGAGCGGCAGCACGTTGGGCACCAGCGACACCGCCACCATGCGCCACGAGCGGAACAGATATACCATGCACAGGGCTATGAGCCCTATGGCCATGGCCAGGCTCGACAGCAGGTTGCGCACCATGTACTCGGTGCCGCGCAGAAACACCACCGAGGTGCCAGTGAGGGTCACTCTGTACTGCTCGGGGTTGAAAATGCTATCAATCCGGGGCACCAGTTCGGTCATCAAGGTGTCGAGCTGCAGGGTGCCCACGTCCTTCATCTGCACACTTACACGGGTGCGCTGCCGGGTGCTGTCGATGAACGAGTGGAGCATGTTGCCCTTCTCCATCCCCCCCGAATGGCTCAGTATAAAGGCCCGCTCGCTGCCCGAGGGCAGGCGGTACATGTCGGGCAGGCCGTTGTAGTAGGCCTGACGGGCAAATTTCAGCACCTCATTCACCGACAGGGGCCGTGCAAACTCAGGATATTGCCCAAAAAGCTCCTGCAACCGCTCTATGCGGGCCGTGGTGGCCGGGCTCAGGGCCTTGCCCGGGCCCAGGGCGTCTATCTCCACCTCAAAGGGCATGATGCCCTTGAAGTTCGACTCGAAGAAACGCAGATCGGCCATCACGCGGTGGTCAGCCGGCAGGTCGTCAACCAGATTGCCTGTGGTGTGCAGCCGCAGGGTGCCGGCCACCGACAGCACCGTCAGCACCCCGCACACCATGTAGGTGGCCCATCGGTTCGACAGCACAAGGTCCACCACATGGCCTATGAAATGGTAGCCCGGCCCGTGCTCCAGATGGCGCAGGTGGCGCTGCCGCGGCAGGGTGAAGAAGCTGAACATCACCGGCACCAGCACCAGCGAGATGATGAAGACCCCCGCTATGCTCAGCGAGGCCACGATGCCGAACTCGCGCATCACCTCGCTGCGCAGCACGGCAAATGTGGCAAACCCCACGGCCGTGGTCAGGTTGGTGAACATGGTGGCAAAGCCGATGCGCTCCACCATACGGGCCAGGGCCAGCGCCCGGTTGCCATGGGCCCGCACACCCTGCTGAAACTTGGTGAGCAGGAAGATGCAGTTCGCCACCCCAATAATGATGAGCAACGGGGGGATGATGCCCGTAAGTATGGTGATGTCGTACCCCAGCAGGTGCATGAACCCGAAGCACCACACCACCGCCACGCCCACCACCGTCACGCTCACCAGCACCACCTTGGCCGAGCGGAAGAACACATAGAGCAGCACTGCCGCCACCACCCCCGCCAGGGCCAGGAACATGCGTAGCTCCTGCGCCACCATGCCCGCCAGCACACTGCGTATGTAGGGCATGCCGCCCAGGTGCACCGGTGTGCCTGTGTCGCGGGCAAAACCATCGGCCAGCGCTATGATCTGCTGCGTAAGGCCCACCCGCCTGCGGCTGTCAAGGAAATCGCGGTTCATGGTCACGGCCATCAGCGTGGCCCCGGTCTGCTCATTCATCAGTATGCCCTGATAGAAGGGCAGACCGGCCATCAGCCGGCCCAGGCTGTCCACCGTGGGGCGGTCCAACGGGGCATCGCCCGGCACCTTGGTAAGCACAAACCTGCGCTGCACCGTGTCGCGCACCAGTGTGGCGCACCGCGCCACACTCACCACCTCCTCTATACCCTCCAGTGCGCGTATCTCCTCGCCCAACCGGTGCCAGCGGCCATACATTTGGGGCGTGTAGAGGCTGTCGTGCCGCATGCCTATCACCAGCACATTGCCGTCCTCACCGAAGCGGGCCTTGAAGTCGCGGTAGCGCACCAGCGTGCTGTCGTCATAGGGCAGCATGCTGGCAAAATCGTAGCGGATGCGCACCTGCACGGCATGGTAGGCCATGAAGGCCGTGAGCGCCAGCAGCACCCCCAGCACCGCCCATCGGTGCCTGAGCACCAGGTGCCCCATGCTGCGCCAGAGGTTGCGTGTCAATGTGCCGGGATAAGGCCTTTTCGGGCGGGCGCGAATGTAGGCAGGGGCAGGCTGGGCGCTAAGAGCGCACTACGATGAGTACGGGGAGGGTTCTTTGGGTGCCACGGCCGCCTCCCTGTCCATGGCCGGTGCGGTGCACGACCCGATGCCCAGCAGCAGCATCAGGCCGAAGAGTGGTGTTCTCATTGCCCCAAAGGAAATGGAAACGGGGGAATACTGAGGAATGCGAGAGGGGGTGGGGGGGCATTTTACAATGAGCAATGATCAATTGAGGGGGTTAAGGGGAGTGTTTATTAGGATGCCGGAGGCAGAGTAATCCTCACTCGCGAGACGCGAGCGAAAAAAGCACGCGAGCGGGGGAGGGGGGTGTTTATTAGGATGCGGGAGGCAGAGTGATCCTCACTCGCGGGACGCGAGCGAACAAAACACGCGAGCGGGAGAGGGGAGTATCAAATTAATTTCTCGATTTGACCTATGACTATATTGAGGTCATAATCAGGGAGAACGTAGATTAGTCTACAGCCAAATTCTTTACAAAGCTCCTTTTTTCTTTGGTCGCGCGCCTTGTTCTTTTCAAGAGAGGCTTCGCCACCGAAAAATGCAACAGGGTAATAATGTTGGTCGCCCTGATATTCAATGCCTATGTTGCGTTTCGGGAACCATATATCTAAATGCTGTTTACCCAACCAATTGGGTTTACCATGTTGTATGATTACTTCTGAGTTAAAATGTTCCTTGATTTGATAGTATAAATTGGTTTCGGAAATCCAGCCCTCCCCAATTTTGGGAAGATTGAACATTTGTCGCAATGCATTCTCTGGTTCGTTGTATGTCGCTAAAATTTCCTGAATTCTTGAGTGGTCGTAAAATACATCGGTTAGGTCAATGCTAAATCTTGGTGAAATGTTCCACGTTGGAATCGACTTGGCATCTACAAGAAGAACTTCACCTAAGGCCTCGCATTTGGCCGATACACCTGAATTGTCTAATGAGGATCGGGACTTTGATATTTGCCATTTAAGATTGTACTGTTTTAGGACATCAGTGTATGTGTACTCTGAAACAGGTTTTCTTTTTAGTTTATCATAGAACTCAAGTTCCAATTTGTAGCAATCTGTTTCCTTGTATGGAACACCCGAATTATGGATGCCGAGATTTCCGCAACGGAAGAAGAAATCCATACTGTATTTTAGAGAATCGAACTCACCATTTAGGCAGTCTGGAAACCTATCTATTCCGTGATGGACCAATTGGTCCAAGATGACCCATCTCCATTCCACTCTGCCATATAGAAAAAATCGCTTTAGATGTGATTTGAGTTGAAGTCGAATATACTCGAAGTATAAATCTTGGTCTTGTTTAACTTTTTCTTTGATGATGTTTGAAGAAAGACCAGATAAACCTTCAAATGGATGGCCTCCAAAGAGGTGGAAGTTGATCAGATTGAAGGGAGCTTCGAGTGTTTGTTGATTTTGAAAGGAAGTTGGATATTGGTTGACAGCTGTGAATCCGAAGTCAATAGGCTGCGATCGAAAAATTGCTTGCGCATGAAAATCAAAGTATTTAGATAATTCAAAGGGAATGCCGAATTCAAGTCTTACCAACTGTTCTATAAATTCAAACGTACTGTATCTGATACCGTTTTGAATAACAGTTCCTAAAGGTTTATATAAATATGTTGACTCTACGGCAAATTCATCATAGTAGCGCTTTGCCAATGAGGGGAATTCTCGACTGATGAATTGTTGAATTATATGCTCCGATTCAGTCATGACCATGTTACCCCCCCCGCCCGAGCAAGTGTTCCGAAGGACCACTTGTTCGGGAGTAGTTTCTCGCTGTTCGCAACAGCACTAAAAGAAGAGAAAGCCCTAGCGCCTATAATGGTCTGTGTTTCCAAAGATGGTCAAAGATTCAATTCTCCCCCACCTTAAAGTGCGCAGCTTTGACGGGGCTGCCGGGCGCGGGAAAGAACTGTTCCTGTAGGTTGAGGTGACGGGTCACGATGCTGATGTACTCGAGCTGGAACTTCATAGCGGTGATGGAGCGCTGCATCTCATCGGTGAGGTTGCTGGCCCGGGTCGCCTCGGTGGGTGTGGTGCGCGGGTGCAGGGTGTCAACGCGCGTGATGAGCTGACTCAACTGTTCGATGTTGGCCTTCATGCGCTCAAAGGCCTCCTGCTCTTCGGGTGTCATGGCTGTGGTGGTTGGTGGTGGTGTGTCAGAATGTCGCATACTTTGCGGTTCGAGAGGGGGGTGTTTGACCCCCCCCCCACCCTCCAAAACCGAATAGAGGGGGTCGAAAACCGAACAAGGGGGGTGCAGAACCGAACTAGGGGGGTGCAAAACCGAAGTGCATTCGGGTTTGAATTGAACCTACTTCGGCCAAAGACCGAACTCACTTCGGTTTCAAATTGACCGCGTTCGGTAAAAAACCGAACTGGGTTCAATTTCTGGTCGGCCGAGTTCGGTTTAAAACTGACCGAGCTCAACGCTGAGCCGACCGCGTTCAATGCCGGGTCGACCGAACTCGGTCCGGAACCGAACGGGTTCGGTTCCGGACTGAACGGGCTTGGCCTGAAATCGAACCGTTTCGGCATCAGGCCACGGGTGGTTCGCCATCAGAAGGTGGGGTGGTCGGGGTACCCGTGCCTCCCTGATTCTCAAATCTGGCCTTGAGGCGGTTGTATCGCTCTGCTGCCCCAGCAATTCCTGCCTTAGCAGCTGCCTCTAGAATCTTGTAGTAGATAAGGCATACCGCGTAGGCCTCGGCACCGGCCAGAAACTGTGTGTCAGAGACCTTCGCAGCAAAATCGGCTGCGTTGACCCGTACAACATCAAGCTGCTCGAACAGCTTTAGGTCGCGGGTCACCATGGCCGGAGTAAGGAACCCGGGCAGAATGGACGGATCCTGCTCCATCTCAATAATGCAGTCCTCTACCCATGCCTTGTTGCTCACATTGATACCCTGCATCTCTTTTTTCTCGCCCAAGGCCAGCCCCACCAGAAAGGGCATCTGAGTCTTCAGGTCAGTGAAGTGCTGTACGGCCGAGGCCAGTTCGGGGTCGGTCATTACCAGGTTAAGTCGGTTGTCTGTTATGTTAGCCATGATGTTGGTTTATTGAATTGTTGATTGTTCAGCGAAACCCGCCTTGTGCGGGGTTGAGTGAAAATGAAAAGGGATATGTCGGGTGGCGCTCAGCGGCTGTTTTTGTGCCGGGCGGTGCTGCGCGGGGCGGGTGGGCTGTGGTTGTGGGGTGTGGCGGGGGTGTGCATGGTGCGGTCATTTATGTCCCTATGGCTTCACATTATTCACTGCACCTTCACCGCCCTGTGCTTACAATAGCAGTCGTAGTAAGGCACACCATCTTCAAAGTAAAAAGCGATGTTGCTTTTCCGGAAGTAGAACAGAATGGTGTCGTTCACCAAGGTGTTTTCTGGTTCAGGGGTCAGTGTGTCCTGCCCTATTTCAAATATTGACCATCGATGCCCACTATTATCGAACTCAGGAAAATCGGCATTAAATGACCGAATCCTGTTGGTGTCAGTGTTTGGGTAGTATACTGCTGAAAGTGTGTCAAATGAATTATCCAAATTACTATAAATAATATGAAGTTTCCTTTCTCCACTAAGTTCAGATATCAATGAGTCAAAACTTATTTCTAATTGGTACGTGTCACCATTCTCCAGCTTGGTAACATTATACACCCCTTCAAATCTCTTCCATTCCGGGATGATGGGAGTTGGCTCAGGCACGTCTGGTTCGCAGGCAGTAAATAGCGACAGGAACCCAATGATATAAATGTGGTTAGATCGTTTCATGCTTTAATGAATTTCAGGCTTTGGGAATGACTAACAATAAAGTTAGTTCCAAGGAGCCCCTTTCGCTTTATACTGCTCATTGCACTTTCACTGCTAAATGCTTGCATTGACACTCATAATAAGGTACTCCATCCTCGAAGTAGAAAGCGATGTTGTTCAAAGTGAAATAAAGTAAAAGGGTGTCGTTGACGAGCGTATTCTCCAACTCTGGTGTGAGGGTGTCCTGAGAATTTACCCAGAAGGCCCATCGATACCCGAACTTATCAATGGTAGGCCAATTAGTAGGAAATTTTATTATCCTATTATCCGAATATCCTCCGTTTGAACTAAAATAAATCACTTCTTCAAACAAATCACCATAGTTCATTATTAATAATGAATCAATTATAGCGCCATTGTCTAAGGTGTCCATTCCCAGATGTGTGATGCTCATATAATATGTTTCACCATTATCCATTTTAGTTACGTTGTAAGTCCCTATAAATTTCTCCCATACCTTAGGCGTAGGCTCAGGAATTATAGGGTCGGGCTCACATGATGCCATTCCAACTAAGACGGACGCTAGGAACAGCAAATGGGGTAAATGATTCATGGCTTGGCGAACTTGAAGGTTTGGGTATGGCCATTACCCATGACCGCTCTGAGGAGGTAAATACCCGCAGCGGAGCCTGACAAGTGAATAGAGCCCTTCTTGGCTACCGTCTGGCACATGGCCACCTGCGGCAGCAGGAGCGCGAACATGCACAACAGTATGCCAAAGGGTGAGAGCATGGGGGTGGGGTCTGGTAGTGAGTGAAAGTGAGAGTGAAAGTGATTGTGAGAGTGAAAGGGTGGCGCTCAGCGGCTGTTTTTGGGCCGGGCGGTGCTGCGCGGGGCGGGTGGGCTGTGCACACGCACGGTGCCCATGCCTGACGGGGCCTCATCGTGGTAGGGGTGGGCGAGGTCATCGTCATAGAGCCACAGGCTGGGCTGCGGGCGGAGGTCATCGTGGGGCGAGGGGCGTTTGGAGCGCATGGGGCAGAGAATTAAAAATTAGGAATTAAGAATTGGGAATTAAGAATTAGGAATGGGGGTCAATTGGTCAGTTCATTCACCACGCGGTCTATCAGCGCGGAGTTGGCATCGATGTAGTTGCGGGCGGCCTTTTTCAGGTCGCGGAGGTTCTTGGGGCTCACATCGTCCATGTCCGATGTGGCCTTGGGCAGCAGGGCAGGCTCCATGCGCACATATCCGTCATCGTTGCCCTGTGCCCCGAACAGCTTGGTGAGCTGGTAGTGCACCGTCTCGCTGTTGCCGCTCATCATGATGTCAATCACCGGCTTCACCCACTCCAGCTGGCCGTAGTCCTTGGCCTCCTTATAAGGGTAGCTCTTCTTCACACTGCCCGTGCCGATGCTCAGCATGAACATGTCCTTTGAGGTGGGGTGGCCCAACGCTGCCAGCGACCGTGCCTCGGCATAGGCGCACATGGCGGGGTTGTTGGCAAACACACCACCGTCTATCAGTGGCCGCGCAGCCCCGGTGATAGAGGCCGTGAGGGCCGCCTCAAAATAGGTGGGCGCGGCCGAGGTGGCCCTTGCCACCCTGCGCACCAGATAGTTGCGGGCAGGGTCGGTGGCGGCCTTGTGCTGCCCGAAGAACACCGTTTCGCGCCTCTCAATGTCGTAGGCCGTTATGATGCAGGGCCGCAGCAGCTCGTTCAGGCGGATGTCACCGAACTTGTCCTCCAGCGCCCGCTCCAGCCCATCGGCCTGGTACTTCTCATCGGCAATGCCGCCCAGCGTGCGCAGCTTGTGCATGGCCGACCGGTTGAAGATGTCCGCGCCCCGTTCGTGATACAGGTTCACCACCTCCTGCATGCTGTAGCGGGCCCTGCCTTGGGCCCCCGGCAGCAACATGCCACACGTTATGATGCCCCCTGTGCTCGTGCCCGCCACCAGGTCCACATGGTCGGCCAGACGGGCATCCTTGCCCATCTTGGCCTGAATGCGTGCCTCCACCTCGGCCAGTATGGTGCCGGGTATGATGCCGCGTATGCCGCCACCGTCAATGGAAAGGATTCTGATCTTGGGCATGGGGGGGTCAGCTGATTAAAAGAAATTTCTGTTATCAGTGACTAACCTTAAGTCTCTGAGTTCATTTCGATTGAATAACATGCGGTGGGCCTTGACCGCAATCGGGACAATCTGGTCAGGTTCAGCATTCATGGTTAGGCTCCTTGCAGTGCTCATGGTGAAATTCAATTTCCCTTCAGCAATTTGATTGAGCTCAACAATCACCTCTGCACTAATGTCCACCTTTGTTTCAATGGAGACCTTAAGACCCTCACCATACATAATACCCGATATCAGGATGAAGCGGTCATTGTTGAGCTGAGTTCGGATTGCTGGTGGATATGCCGCCAGATCAGCTTGCATGAGATATTGAATACTGCGTGCTGCCGGCACTTCATCCACCGTAGCTTTCGAATAGCTGGTGCTCATAGATTTGAACGAGCCAATCTTCGCTTTAATGCCAAGCTCTCCAAGGTTCAGGCTGCTCAGCAGGCCTTCCAGCACAGTCACTCCAACCTCAAAACCGTACTCCTCGACACTTGAGGCGTTCACATCAAGGGCAATAGACTTATCGCTCACTGGTGCACTTGCAACCGAGTTGAACATTTTGGTCAGGTGCTCAAAGTATTCAATCTCATCAGTCTCCTTTTTTCGCCAGACTGCCTATAGCTTATGGCCCCGAACCGGACCGTCAATGAGATCATAGCCTTGTGAATGAAGCAATCTTGAGAGTTTCATGAAATAGTTGAATTTATTCCCCGCCTACTCTCTCCCAGCTTTTCGGCTTCCGCTGTTCATCCCCGCACTTGCGGGGTATGGTTCGTCTCTATTAAAGGCCCTTTCCTCCTGCCTCACCCTCTGCCGTCTCAATCATCCATCAGCAATCGTCAATCCGCAATCGTCAACGAGCAATCAGCTATCATCCCTCGTCAATCCGCAATCCGCAATCAGCAATCGTCAATCCCACTTGCCCGTCCCCCGCCCCTCGTGCAGTTGTTTGTCCCGGATGATATGACCATTATTTGGTCTATGGCAGTCAACGGGGCGGGGGTTTGGGCCGTGGGTCAGGTATCAGCTTGCAGCGTAGCAAGTGTTGCCACAGGGCGGTGAGCCGGTGGTGCACGGGCAGGTGATATCCACTTTGTTCTTCGCAGGCGCGGTGAACCGCAGCGGGCAGCTGCTGATGTTGTAGGTGTGGCTGACGATGCCGCCTGCATCATCTTCATCAAGCCAGATGAAGGTGGTTGTTGAGGTGTTAAAAGAGGCGGCTGTTGAGGCCTTCGCCCAGTTCATCCGTTTTACGAAGATGTTGGCATCGAGCGTGAGGGTGCCGAAACAGAAGTCGGAACCGATCACCTTGATGTTGAAGATTGAGCCGTACGTCCGCGAGTCCACCACCGTGCCCCCGGTGGTCTTTACGGTTATCCCGCTCTTATCAAATGAGATTACGTGCCCGCTGAGGCTGTAGCTGTGAGTGGCTGTGAATGTGTACATGGTGGTTACTCGGTTTCGAGGTCAAACGTCCCACATTGCCCATTGATGAACAAATCAATTTTTCTCCGTTGTTCGATGAAAAAACTGCTGCATTCGCTACACACCTCACTTCAAGTCATTGTTTAGCAGCACATTGATGCGTATAATAGCGGCCCGTTGTTCGATGCGCAGAGACCCAACTTTTTTGTACGAACTGGTATCAGGCCTCAATTCTGATACTTACGCCAAGATGGTAAAGGCCCTGCGCACCAAGAGGCCTGTTCCAAGCCCTGACCATTTCAGACTCTTATCCCACCTGTACAGATGCGGCCCTGATCAGATAGACCAATGCGATGGGCTGAGTCTTGCATACCGGGCGCGCTTGCCACAGAACCGACATCAGCTCTTCAAAATGGTTTGCGATGCGCTCATTGAGGCTGAGGACCCGAGTACCATCGGCCGGGGACTGCGCAGAGAACTCGAGATAGCCTTGCTCCTTAGGCATTGTGGACATTTGCATCAGAGCCTGGACTGGTTCCACAAGGCTCAACGCAGGGCCACCGATGCGTGCGACCACACGTTAGTACTGGAGTGCTTGGACATGGAGCGCATTGTACTGAAAGACATAGCGGGCACACAGAAGGAACAGGAGGACAACCGGTCAGCCATCAGGGCGGCACTAGGTACTTTGAGCGCGGTGGCTGAGTTGCGCATGCTGGCGGATGAGATGCTCAGTATAAGTCGTGGCGGCCAGCCCATTGAGGGCACCCCGGCCATGGTCAGGGCCAAAGAGATGTCAGAGCATCGGCTGCTCAACGATGAAAGGACCGACATGAGCTTCAAGGCCCGGTCATACAGGTTGACCTTCCTTTCAATGTATCATCGCTGGTTGGGCAATGTGCCGTTGGCCTTAAAGTTCTCCGAGCAGCACATTCGCCTATGGGACCTCCACCCTGAGATGGTGCAGCACATGCCACAGGTGTATGTAAGTGCGGTCAGCAATGCCCTCTCCTATTACTTGACCTTAGGCCATTCTGAGAAGTGGTCTGAGCTTCGGCCCCGTTTCGATCACAAAGCGCTCAATACAGGGGCTCTGAAAGCGGATATGTTCCGCGCCATCGAGAGGACTTACCTGCTGCACAGGTTGAAAACCAACGACTTTGATGGCATCACTGCCGACAGGCCGCGGCTTCTGAGGGAACTGGAACGTTTCGAGAAACACCTGCCCCCCAGCTTTATCATGGCCATGAAGAGCAACCTGGGTATGCACGCATGGCTCATGGACGACAGGCGCACTGCCAGGCGCATACTGCTCGATGTCATGGACGGGCCGCACCGCCTGTCACGGCCAGAGGCCATGTACATGGCCACGCTGGTCATCGCACTTATGGATTTCGACAAGGGCCTGATGGAGTCAGAGGATATGAAGCGGTTGCGCAAAAAACTGGCCCAGTACCCCAAGGCTGATGCCCTCACCGCACTGGTCATGGCACAGTTGCCCCAATTGGCTGAACATGCCCGCGGGGCCGAAAAGGAGCAACAGTTGCATCTGGCCCAGACCGAACTTGCCGAATGGGCACGCACACACAGGGGAGTGCCCGGCACCGATGAGTACTGTCTGTGGCTGCTGCACAGGTGCACTGGCCGTCCCATGTTCGACCTGTACTTGGAGAAGGCCCACCATAGGCTGTTGGGCATCGAATAAAAGGCATTCGGCCCTGACCCACCCCGCTCAGGCCGCCATCAGGAAGTCAATTCCCTCTATCAGGCCCTGCGCCACAAAGTGCATGCGCATGGCTTGGCGCACCCCGCGCTTGGCCACAAGGCCCAGGAGGAAGTCACCGCGCCTTACTGCATCATCAGGATGTACATATGGAAATGGGGCCTGTCTCGGGCCCTGTATATCGGTGCACGCATCTATGCGCAGCCCTTGGCCTTGCAGGTGCCTGGCCCGCTCCACACCCCATTTGGAGGTGCCGCACACCGTCACCTTTCTGTGCGTGGGCACATAGCGGTCCATCCACCGGCTCAGGTACTGGCCCTTCACATCCAGGAAACGGGCGGGCGCATAATGGGGATGGGTGCGGGTGAGTCGGCCGGGGCTGTCGTGCCACGTCAGCAGCACCTCGTCCACCTTGGCCATGCGCACCCCGGCATCCATCCAGCGCAGCCACAGCTCGTAGTCCTCGGGCACCGCTGTGGTGCTATAGGGCCCATGGTGGTGTATCAGCCCGGCCCTGAACATCACCGCAGGATGCGCCACGGGCGACTCGATGAAGCGGCTCAGGGCATGTTGCTCTGGGCTGATCACACTGTTCTGCCAATCTACAAAATGGCGCAGGCCCGAGTGGTCGGGCAGGGTGGATGTGAGCCCTACGCGGCAGGCCACCGCGCCCAGGGTAGCATCGGCACCGAGCAGCGCCACCTGTTGCGCGAACCGCTCGGGGTGGCACAGGTCATCGCTGTCCATGCGCGCCACCAGCGGGGCTGTCACATTACGCAGACCCGCGTTCAGGGCGTGGGCTATGCCCTGTTCCTGCTCATGGATGAGGTGTATGCGGGCATCGGCATGGGCCCACCTGACGGCCACCTTATTGGCCGTGGGTGCGGCATTGTTGTCTATCAGTATCAGGCGCCAGTCGGCATACGTCTGCCCCACGATGCTGGCAATGGCCGCATCCAGGCCGGGGCATTCGGCATGGAATGGCAGCAGCACGTCCACAGCGGCATTCACGCCTTGCCGATGTATCTCAGATTCCGCCTCAGGCCCTCGTACCTGGTCCGTTTCACCGCGCTGCGCCTGAACACCTCGCGGAAAACCTCCTCGCTGATGTCGCGCCAATCGGCCTCCTTCATGTCCAGCAGTTTCGCATGCGGGTTGAATCGGGGCTCGGCATGCGGGGTGGCAAATCGGTTCCACGGGCACACGTCCTGGCATATGTCGCACCCGAAGGCCCAGTCACCGAATCTCTTCTCATTCCCTTCGGGTATGCTGCCCTTCAGCTCAATGGTGAAGTACGAGATGCACTTCGATCCGTCCACCACATACGGCTCGGTTATGGCCTCGGTGGGGCAGGCATCGATGCAGGCGGTGCAGGTGCCGCAGTGGTCGGCCATGGGGCCATCGGGCGCAAGGGGCAGGTCGAGTATCAATTCACCGATAAAAAAGAACGAACCCACCCTCGGCCGGATGAGGTTGGTGTTCTTGCCCATCCACCCCGCCCCGCTGCGCACGGCCCAGGCCTTGTCCATCACGGGGGCGCTGTCCACAAAGGCACGGCCGTCCACCGCGCCTATGTTCTGCCTGATAAAATCCGCCAGCTCGCGCAGCCTGTCCTTTATCACAAAATGGTAATCCTCGCCATAGGCATACTTCGATATGCGCGGGGCCCCAGGGTCGGTCTGGGTCTTTTCGGGGTAATAGTTGAGCAGTACCGTGATGATGCTCTTGGCCCCCGGCACCAGCAGGCGCGGGTCGAGGCGCTTGTCAAAGTGGTCGGCCATGTAGCCCATCTGGCCGTGCATCTGCCCTTTCAGCCACCGTTCAAGCCTCGGGGCCTCCTCTTCCAGGAAACCGGCCTCCGATATGCCACAGAACAGGAACCCGAGCCGTGCGGCCTCGGCCTTGATAAGGCGGGCGTGCTCAATGCGGTGGTCAGCGGCCAGATGCATGGTGCAAAGGACGGGGGCAGGTTGTGATAGTCGGGCACTCCATCGGTGCATCGGGTACCGATACCTTCGCGCCCACGCTCATGCCCACCCTCCGATTCGATGCTGAGACCGTTGTACGTGCGGCCTGCGTGGCCCTTACCGGTCTGCTCTGGCTGTTCCTGATCCCCGACCTGCCTTACCTGCTCGAGCTGGCCCGCGCCCTGCTGGTGCAGTGGATGGGCCTGGCCCTGCTGCTGGTGGTGGTGGCCTTCTGGTACACCCATTGGGTGTGGGCCGCGCTGCTCATAGTGCCCGTGGCGTGGCATGGGCAGCAGCAGGTGCGGTTCATGCCTTTTCAGGCCGATGAGTCGGTGTGCCCCACTGGGCCGCAGCTCACGGCCGTGCAGGCCAACCTCTGGCACGACAACCCCGAATGGCCAGAGGCGGTCGCCCTGCTCGCCAGGGCCGATGCCGATTTCCTCTCTGTTCAGGAGCTCAACTCGGCCTGGATGCACGTGGCCGACAGCCTCTTGGATTCGGCATGGCCCTTCAGCCATGTGCTGTCTGACGATACGTGCTGCTACGGCCTTGGCATCTGGTCAAGGCACCGGCTGCAATCGGCCGAGGTCTATCACTGGGGCGATGCTCCCACGCTGCGGGCCGTGGCCGTGACGCCCATCGGTAAGGTGGTGGTCTATTCGGTGCACACAAGGCCCCCGGTGTTCCCGGACGAGACCGCTCAGCGCGACCAGATGCTCGACTCGCTGGCCGTGAGCATCCGCAACGAGCTCTATCCTGTCATTGTGCTGGGCGACCTGAACATTGTGCCGTGGGACCCCACGTATCAGCGTTTCCTATCAAGATCCAAGTTGACCGACACCCGGAACGGTTTCCATCCCACCTACCCGCTCGATCTGCGCCTGCCGCTCATCCCCATCGACCATATCGCCACCACCCAGCTTCGGTCGTGCGGTTTCGGGTCGTTCCACATCCCGGGCTCCGATCACCGCGGGGTGGTGGTGCAGGTGGGCACCATGTGATGGCCGTCTGAATGTCCAACTGAGACGGTAAGTGAATCCATTGCCAGCGTCTTCGGTTCAGTATTGACCAAAAAAAAGACCCCGACCGAAATGGCCGGGGTCTCCTTATCGCTTTAGCGTTGACGCAGAACGCTGTCACTTCTTCAGCTCAGCCTCAATCATTCCGAAGAACTGATCGAGCTTGGGCATGATGAGGATGCGGGTCCTGCGGTTGGCCGCGCGGCCCGCAGGATTGCTGTTGTCGTCAACCGGCACATACTCGCCACGGCCGGCCGCGGTCATGCGCGATGGGGCAATGTTGTATTCCTTTTGCAGGGTGCGCACCAGGGCGGTGGCACGTTTCACGCTCAGGTCCCAGTTATCGACAAGCAATCCGTTGGCGTAAGGCACATTGTCGGTGTGGCCCTCCACCAGCACCTCAAAGTCGGGCTTGGCCTCCACGATCTTGGCCACCTTGCCCAGCACCTCGTTGGCCTTGGCGTTTATCTCGTAACTGCCGCTGCGGAACAGGAACTTGTCGCTCAGATTGACAAAGACAACGCCCTTATCGACACTGATCTGGATGTCCTCATCGGCCATGTTACCTATGGCGCCCTTGAGGCTGCTCACCAGGGCGAAGGTGATTGAGTCCTTGCGGTTCATGGCCTGCTGCAGCGATGTTATGCGCATTTCCTTTTCCTTGATGCTCTCAAGGCTCTTCTCCAGATTAACGGCCTCCTTGTGCGAGAGGGTGGCCATCTTGCCCAGATTATCGACCAGGCGGTCGTTCTGCGAGCGGAGGTAGGTCAGCTCATCGTTGTTCTTCTTCAGGTCGCGCTGGCAGGCATCGAGCTCGCGCTGTGCGCGGGCCAGGTCAAAATCGCACTTCTCGGCCCGGTCCTTCATGGCATTGAACTCACCCTCCAGCCCCTTGAACTTTTTTGACGATACACAGGAGGTCAGTGAAATGGCCACGGGCAGGGCCATCAACATCAGCTTCTTCATTTGCTCTGTCATTTTAGTTGCGGCAAAATTACCCGACCGCTAACGGGCCTTCAATTAAATTAGTCTGAGTTTTCAGCCATTCAATAGAACTTTAATACCACCCCACACTTTGCGCAGAGGCAGGCCCATCACATTGAAATAGCATCCTTCTATCCGCTCAATGCCCACGTAGCCTATCCACTCCTGAATGCCGTAGGACCCGGCCTTGTCCAACGGTCGGTAATGGGTCACGTAATGCTCCACCTCGTCATGGCTCAACGGGCGGAATGTCACACGGCTCAGGTCCGAGTCATCTACCGTGTGGCCCGCTGATCTGAGCCTGATGGCGGTATACACCTCGTGCGTGCTGCCCGAGAGTTCGAACAACATCTCGCGGGCATGGTCAAGGTCGCGGGGCTTGCCCAGCTCGCGGCCATTGTGCCACACTATGGTGTCGGCCGTGAGGAGGATACGGCCCTGCAGCTCATCGTCAGCGAACGCGGCCGACTTCAGAGCGGCCAGATGCAGGGGGATCTGCTCGCGCTGCAGTCCGGGAGGGAACACCTCGTCCACGCTGCGCACCTCCACATCAAAGGGAAGGCCCAGTTCAGACATCAGCCACTTCCTGCGCGGAGAGGCCGAGGCGAGGGTGAGGCGGTGGTGCTTCAGATCAATCATATGGGCACAATTTCCTGTATGGCCTGAATTACATGGAAAGCACCAGCATACTCAGCACGCCCATGAGCATGATGACCTTTGAGAGCAGGCTCGCGCGGTTGTAGTCCTTGGGTTCCTGGGCTTTGATGATGAGCCAGATAAGACCCACCGATGGCACCTGCACGGCCAGCATGAGATACCAGTACCAGTCATACCCTTCGGGGTAGTTCATCACCGGCCATAGCAGGCCCATGATCAGCAACGTGATGCCTACGGCCACGCCCTTGGCCACATTGGCACCATACACCACGGGCAGGGTGCGGCAGCCGGTCATGCCATCGCCATAGGCATCCTCAAGGTCCTTGATCACCTCCCTTACCAGGGTGGTGAGAAATGCGAAGATGGCATAGCCCGAAATGAACATGGTCCATGGCATGGCATCGGGCCTGAACGCAGTGCACGCCTGCTCAATGATGCTGGGCAGGATGACGGCCATGAAAGCGAGGAACGCCACCACCAGATTGCCGACTATCAGCATCCGCTTATACGCCTTGGAATAGAACCACAGCGCCCCGGCACTCAGCACATACACCGATGCCAACTGCCATCGGCCTAGGCGCACACTGCCCCACAGTGCAAGGCCGATGCCCAAAACAGTGAGAGCCCCATAAAGCATCCATGCGGCCCGTTCAGAGACATGCTCGCCCACAATGACTTTTTCCGGCCGGTTGTAGACATCGGTGTCCTGATCGCAGAGGTCGTTGAGCACATTGCCGCCTGCGGCCACCAACATGCAGGCGAGACTCATCCACAGCCACTCATCGGGCGTGAGGCACGCGTGCATATCGACCACCAGCGACACGGGCTGCACCACATATGCATACAGCAGGTAATGGATAAGGCCCAGCATCAGCACGTTGGCTGGACGTGCCAGGCGCAGCAGCCAGAGGGCCTTCATCACTTCTTGTCAGCCTCGGCTGCGTTCTTGGCCTCGTAGCGGGCATTCAGGCCGTTCAGCACATCCTGCGTGATGTTCAGGGCCGGGTCGGCCTGCAAAATGTTCATACCTGTGCCGCTGCTCAGCACATAGGTGAAACGGCCATCGGCATTGTATTCCTTGAGATATGCATCAATCTCATCGCGCACATGCTTAGTGTATTCAAGATTTTCCTCAACAAGTGCATTGCTCAGATTCTCCTCCAGATCACTCACCTCCTCATCGGCCTTGGCCTGAAACTGCCGCAGGTTCATCTCCATGTCCTGAAGCTCTTTCATCTTGGTGTTGCGCACCAGCTCACTCATGCCCTCGGCATCCTTCTCAAACTGCTGGGCCTTAGTCTGCAGTTCCTGCATCATGCTGCCAAACTGGGCCTCTAGGGTGCGGGCGCGTCCTTCCACCTTCTTGCCGGCATCGGTCTGTTTCTTCTTCATCTCCTCGTTCTTCTCGAGGATGAACCCGTAGTTGGCCAGCACGGTGTCGATGTCGATATATGCGATGCGCAACCTGCTGCTCACGCTGTCAACCGCTGCCATGTCAACGGTGCTCTTGGGCGCATCGTCAGAAGGTTTGCTGAAGTGCAGGTAGAATAGTACGGCAACGGCCACGGCCAGCACGGCATTCATAATCAGGCTCAGATTCTTCACTTTCTTTTTCGGGTTGTTGATGAGGGCGGCAAAAGTAGGTGCCGCCAAGGTGGGTCACAGCCTCAGGAAAAGCCGCATGGCCTCCTGTTTGGCATGATCCAGTTCGTAACTGATGCTGCGCTGCACATACAGCATCTTGGGTATGGGATCGATGGCGGGTGGCAACATGGCCCGCACCGCCTGCGAGCGGTGATCAACGCCCCACCGCAGGGCTGCAGCGAACCGCTCTGTGAAATCTGGCTCCAACGGCCTATTGGCCACCCAGGCAGCAAACACAAAGGGCAGCCCTGTCCAGACCCTCCATTCGTGGGCCAGATCGAAGACGTGGGAATGTTGGTTGTTGAGGGCAAATGCACGGTCACCTATCACCACCCCGGCCGTGGTGCCATGTATGCGTCCCTCGAAGCCCGCCTCTGCCGTGTTCCATTGTGGCCTGATGTGCCAATGGTACCTGGCCAGCAACTGTACCAGCCGCACCGATGTGCGCGACTCTGGGTCGAGCAGCACCGTGCGCACATCCTTCAAAGGCACCTCGCTGTACAGGCACACCGTCTCTACCGGGCCATCGGCACCGATGCACATATCCGTTATCACATGTCCCCCTTCCACCTGTGGCAGTTCGGCCACAGGCATCAGACCCACATGGGCCTCGCCCTGAACCACCTTGCGGGCACATTCGGACGGCACAACAAGGCTCAGGTCAATGGCCGGGGCCAGACCGCTGCTGCGGAGGCCGTGAATGAACGGATAACTGTTTATGTACGATACGGCCGAGACCTTTACAGGCTCGCCCAGATCAGGGCTTGAGCCGCTCATATAGTTTCTCTCCGGTGATCAGGTCCTCTCCGAACAGGTCGATGTGCAGCACATCGGGGCGCAGGCCGCCCTCCTTGGCCTGAATATAAATGCGCGTGAGTCGGGCCTCTTTGCCCGCGATCTTCATCTTGCCCACCACATGGCCCACCTTATCCCTGGCCAGCGTGACGCTGCGCTCCTTGAAAGCCTTGAGGCGCAGCACATACTCATCCTTGCGGCCTTTTATCGCCTCGGCATCTACGCCATAAACGCTCATGTTCTCGAAGAACGAAAGGTCCTCGCGCTTCCCTCCGTTCTCCTCAAACCCTAACCAATAGGCATCGATGGGCTCCTCGGGGTCAATGGTTCCATCCTTGCGCAGGCGGGCATCGTACACAACGGTGTTCGTGTTCTTATTTCGCTGCAGATAGAACAGTCCGTTCTGGCCGAGTTTGGGCGCAGGGAGGGCTTTGCCGCCATCGGTTTTCTGAGCCATGGTAGGCATTGAGCCCATCAGCCCCAAAAGAAGAAAGATGGCCCCCCTGAACATGGCCGCGAAATTAGCGATTCAATGACCCCCTGTCACTTCCCTCCGAACTTGCGGTACAGGTCGGCCTGATGGTTGCCCAGATCCAGCCTGCGCCCCTGTATCAGGGCCAGTTCCAGGTTGTTGGTACGCATGTCGAGGGCATCACCGGTCGATATGAACAAGGTGGCGTCCTTGCCCGGTGCAACCGTGCCCATGCGGTCATCTATGCCCAGTATCTGAGCGGCCGAGAGGCAGATGGCCTTCACCGCCTCCTCTTGGGGCAGCTCGAAGGCCACCGCTGTGCCTGCTGTGAACGGTAGGTTGCGTGCGCCCATGGCCTCCATGTCGCCTTCGTAGCTCAGGCAGAAACGGACCCCTGCCCTGTGGAGCATGGCCGCCAGACTGTAAGGCCGGTCATACGCGTCATCCTCTTGAAGGGGCAGGTCGTGCACGCGCCTCAGCACCACTGGTACATCGTGCTGCTTAAGGAAATCGGCCACGCGCGGGGCCTCAGCCCCTCCCACTATCACAGGCAGCTTTATGCCCCATTCTTTCAGAAGCAAAATGCTCTCGGTGATGGACCGTGCATCGTCCACATGCACAAAAAGCCTACGCGATCCGTTGAAAAGTCCGGCACAGGCGGCTAGGCGCAGGTTCTGCTCTTTCGGCTGCGATACAGCATATGCCTTGGCCTTAAGTAAAAGGTCGCGCAGCTCGTTCACCTGTTCTGCGTACTTGTCGTTGGGCGTGGTGCCTCCGGGTTCGGCCCACCAGCCGCTGCGGTTGTGGCGCGATGGCCAGTTGACATGCAGCCCGTCATCGGTGCTTACCGCGGCATCTTCCCAGTTCCAAGCATCGAGCTGCACTATGCTGCTCAGGCCGCTCACAAGACCCCCGCGCGGGGTGATCTGTGCCGCCAGAACCCCGTTGCAGCGCACTGTGGGCACCACCTTGCTATCGGTGTTATATGCTATGATGCTTCGCACGTTGGGATTGATTCCGCCCACTTCGCGAAAGTCGTTGGTGGCGCGCACCGCCTCTATCTCTGTCAGGCCGAGGGTGGTATTGGGCAAAATGAACCCCGGGTAGATGTGCTTGCCCTCTGCCTTGATGATGTCGGCATCATTCGGGTTGAGGCGCACAGTGGCCGCATCGTGCACAAAGGTGATCTTGCCCCCTTCGATGCCGATGGCCACGTTCTCGCGCACCGTGCCATCGCCCACATGCAGCGTGCCGCCCACTATGACCATGGTCTTTTTCTGGGCCGGGCCGGGTGCCGGCACCTGGGCAGTTGCCCAAAGGGCGGTAAGAACTGAAAGTGTGGATAGGATGATCCTCATGGTTCCAAGGTCTCGCAGTGATAAAGTCTCTCTTCCTTCTTCTCGGCCTTGCGCACGGGCTCTCCGTGCTTCTTGGCCTCGAGCATCAGCTGAATGATCCGGTTGCGCTCCTTGGCCAAGGCATCGCGAATCTGGGCATCGCGCTGGCGGTCAAACAGGCGGACACCGTCCACCCAGGTCATCTCTGGGGTACTGTACACGCTGAGCGGATGGCCGTTCCACAGTACCACATCGGCATCCTTTCCGGCCCGCAGGCTGCCCATGCGGTTGTCGAGGTGCAGCATCTTGGCGGGGTTGAGGGTTACCAGTTTCAGGGCGTCCTCCTCGCTCATGCCCCCATATTTCACGGCTTTGGCAGCCTCTTGGTTCAGCCTGCGGCCCATCTCGGCATCGTCTGAGTTGATGCCCACATTGACCCCGGCCCTGTGCATCAGGCTGGCGTTGTGGGGTATGGCATCGGCCACCTCGTATTTATAGGCCCACCAGTCTGAGAATGTGGATCCGCTCACCCCGTGCTCGCGCATCTTGTCGGCCACCTTATATCCCTCCAGGATGTGCGTGAAGGTGTTCACCTTGAAACCCATGCTATCGGCCACGTGCATGAGCATGTTCACCTCGCTCTGCACATAGCTGTGGCAGGTGATGAACCTGCGGCTGTCCAGTATCTCGGCAAGGGCCTCCAGCTCAAGGTCCCTTCGTGGTGGTTCCTTCGATGCCAGTGCCTTCTGATATTCCCCTGCACGGATGAAGGCATCGTAAAACACCTGTTCCACGCCCATGCGGGTCTGCGGGTAGCGCGTGGTGCTGTTGTCGCCCCAGTTGCTCTGTTTCACATTCTCGCCCAGAGCGAACTTGATGAACCCATCGGCCCCTTGGACCTTCATGGCCTCGGCCCCTTGGCCCCAGCGCAGCTTGATCAGGGCGCTCTGTCCGCCTATGGCATTGGCCGAGCCATGCAGCAGTTGGGCGGCTGTCACCCCACCCGCCAGTTGCCGGTAGATGTTGATGTCGGTGGGGTTCACCACATCGCCTATCCGCACCTCCGATGTCACGCTCTGTGTGCCCTCATTCACTCCGGCACTGATGGCTATGTGCGAGTGCTCATCTATGATCCCTGCCGTAAGGTGCCTGCCTTTGCCATCCACTACGGTGGCCCCTGGGGGCACACTCAGGCCGCGGCCCACCTCCGCGATGCGGCCATCGCGCATGATCAGGTCGGCCTCGGTGAGCACACCTGTCTGCTCGTTGGTCCATACAGTGGCCTTCTGAATGAACACCGTCTCGGCCTTGGGCTGCTCAGCATGGCCCATCCCGACAAAAGGATAGAGCACCTTGCCCTGTGGCAAAGGGCGTTTCCAGTCGTCCTTGCCCTTATCATCGCCCCCTTTCTTGTCTTTCTCCTTCTCTTTTAATGGACCGATGTACTTGGCGCTGAAGGGCACCCAGCGGCCATCCTGTAATTGCCCATTGCCGGCAAAGTCGCGCCCGCCTAAGCTCCCGCTCAGCCTTATGCGCTCTTTGGCATCCTTGGCTGTGGTCATGGTCACCGTCACCATCGGGTAACTGAAGGTCACCTCGGCATCGGCCTTCACCGTGTCGGTCAGTTGCACATGGGCCTTCAGCTTATCCACTTCGCCCGCTATCACAATCTTAAAAACCGATTCATTCACCCGCACCTCATATTCGCCACGCAGGTCGTGCCGTGGCAAAGGCTTCAATTCCATCCGTTTCCCTTTCACCCAGCTCTCATTGAGCTCGCTTTTATCTTCAAATATCGATTTTGATGTGACGATGAGATTGGCCAACATGCCCGGCTTCAGCTCGCCAATCTGATCGGCCATGCCCACCAGCCTTGCAGGGCCGGAAGTGAGCCCTTCCAAGGCCTTCTGCCGGCTCAGCCCCATGCGGACAGCCGTGCGCAGGGCGGGCAACAGATCAGTGGGTTTGTCCAGCCCATTGGCGGTAAATATGATCGGGACCCCGGCTTTTTCCAGGCTCGCTGCATTGGCCGGGGCCATTTCCCAGTGCAGAAGGTCAGCGTATGGAACAAGCATGGCATCGTACGGGTCCTCCACATCAAATGCCTTGGGGAAACTGAGCGGTACGATCACCGTGGCCCCGGTGGCCTTCACCTCGTCAATGCGCTGATACTCGCTGCCGTTGCCGCGCAGAATGTGCTGCACCTTGAACTCATCGCCCACCCGGTCGGCCCGCAACATGCTGTACAGGTCTGTGGTGATGAAGATGGAGGGTATGCCCCTGTTCTCGGCCCAGGCCCCGAGGCCCAGGTTGGCATCGCGTCTGGCGGCCGGCTGGCGCTGGTACCACTCGGCATCTATCCAGCTCTGGCGCAGCAGGGCAATGGCCCCCATCTGTGACGAAGGATAGGCCTGCTGCGAGGTGCCCTTGTCAAAGCTGAAGAAGGTGGCTGCCCGCTCGCGCAGCAGGTTTTCATTGGCCCTACCATCGGCCAAGAGCACAAAGGCCCCGGTGCCGCGGGCAATACCGTCCTGTACATGCGTCACCACGGCCCCAAACCCGGCTTTCCGCAATGCCTCTGACTGCTTCTCGTTCACAGTGAAAAGGGCTGCCGCCTGGCGGTCGGGGTGCAGAGCATCATTCCAGGTGTAGGCGCCCGGCCTTGCAGGGTCGTATTGCGGGCCGCGACCGCCATGGCGGCCCTCTCCCTTTTTGACATCGGGCATGCCGTAATCGCTCAGCAGGTCAATGAAGGTCGGATAGATGTGCCGGCCCTTCACGTCATGCACCACCGCATCGGTCGGAATGGCGATGCCGGTGCCAACGGCCACGATGCGCCCATCGCGGATGATAACAGTGGCATCGTTCACGCTGTCACGCGAGGTGGTGTGCACCGTGGCGCCCACCAGGGCACGGTGCAGATGGTCGGTGTCGGCCACCCCGTTCACTGGGAAGGTCTGCTGGCCTGCAGCCCACATTGGCGACAGGGCCACAAGCGGGATCAAGAGAAAAAAGGCTCTCATACTTGCACTCTAGGGGGATGATAATGGGGGCCACTAAGCTAAACGGCACCCGCTATCTGGGCCAAGGCCGTCTGCACCGAGCCTGCCAACGAATGTGAAATGTGACCGGGGCACCGATATGGGCTGATCACCGACCTTCGCCCCATTCAAACCGTAAATGGACAATCCGATCAAAGAGCATTTCAGGTCTATCCTCGGCAAGGGCCCGATGGATGGGCTTCCGGGGTTCAGTGGCTGGCTAAGGGCCGAGCTCATTGACATGACCGATGACACCATGACCATAGCCGTTCCAGTGCGCGAGGACATGTGCAACCCGGCAGGCAGCCTACATGGTGGAGTGCAGGCCGCCATTCTGGACGAGGTGATGGGCATGATGACCGCAACCCTGGGGCTCGACCACCATTTCGTAGCCCTCAACATCACGGTCGATTTTCAGCGCCCGGCCTTTGCTGGACAGGTGCTGCATGCGCGGGCAGAGGTGGTGCGTAAGGGGCGCACAGTGGTGTACCTCAACTCCTCGCTGCTGGCGCCCGATGGCAAGCTTGTGGCCCGGTGCACCCAGAATATGGTCAGTTCGGGCATTTCGTTCAAGCACTGATGCGACCCATCTCGGCCGTCATCATCACCCTGAACGAGGAGCGGAACATTGCCCGCTGTCTCGAAAGCCTGAGAGACGTGGCTGACGAGGTGCTGGTGGCCGACAGCGGCAGCACCGACCGCACGGCCGAGATATGCCGCCACATGGGCGCCACCGTGGTGCAGATGGAGTGGAAGGGATACAGCGGGACGAAGAATGCCGCCAACCAATTGGCCAGGTACGACCTGATTCTGAGCATGGATGCCGATGAGGCCCTGTCGCCAGAACTGGCCGCTTCCATACGCGAGGCAAGGTCGCAGCAGGGAAAGGCTTTCCGCATGGCGCGCCTCACCAACTACTGCGGGCATTGGATACACCACACCGGCTGGTACCCCGATGTGAAGCTGCGGTTGTTCGACCGCAGGGAATTTCACTGGGACGGGCTGGTGCACGAGGTGATCGTGCCCGAGCCGCCACATGCCCCATTGCTACGGGGCGACATCCTGCATCACAGCTACAGCTCGGTGAGTGAACACGCACAGCGCCTTGACCGCTACACCACACTAGGGGCCAGGGCGCTCCTGGAGCGTGGCAGTCGGCCGAGTGTCCTGCGTCTGGTCTTTAGTCCTTTCTGGATGTTCATCCGGTTCTATTTCATCCGTCTGGGTTTCCTTGATGGTAGGGCGGGGCTCATTGTGTCGGTGATGTCGGCCTACGGCAGTTTTCTCAAACATGCCAAACATCTTATGGGTCAGGGCCGATGAGCGCCATGCGGTTCAGCATACTGGTGCCCACGTGGGACAACCTGCCCCATCTGCAACTGCTGGTGAGTGGACTGAGGGCCCATTCAGCCATTGACCACCAGCTGCTGGTGCATGATAACGGCAGCACCGATGGAACGGCCCAGTGGCTTGCCGCTGAGGGCATCACTCACCTCCGTTCTGATAGCAACATCGGCATATGCCGCGCCCTCAATGGCCTTTTCCCTTTGGCCGAAACGGAATACATCTGCTACTTCAACGATGACATGTGGCCCGTGCCCGGCTGGGATGTGGCGCTCACACGTCAGATAGGGCGCATCGGTCATGCCCGCTTCTACCTCTCGGCCACCATGATAGAACCCGTGGGCACCGGCAATGCGTGTGTGGTGGCCCCTGAGCCCTTCGGCACAGGTACGGCAGACTTTGACCCCTCGGCCCTGTTGCAGGCCGCACCGCGACTTGTGCGGCCCCATTGGAGCGGCAGCACATGGCCCCCGAGCGTCATGCACCGCAGCATGTGGGCCATGGTGGGCGGCTACAGCGAGGAGTTCAGCCCTGGCCTATATTCTGACCCCGACCTGAGCATGAAACTGTGGCAGGCCGGGGTGCGCGAGTTCATGGGGGTGGGCGACAGCCTGGTGTATCACTTCATGCGCAAGAGCACAGGCCGTGTGACCATGAACGATGGCCGAAGGCAGTTTCTCCATAAGTGGGGCATCAGTGCCTCCCGGTTTGTGCGCGAGGTGCTGCAAAGCGGACAGCCCTACATGGGGCCACTGCCCGATACGGCTCTCACACCGACCCTGAAAGAGCGGGTGAAAAGGTGGTTCTGAGGCCTGTTCACAGCCCTTCGGCTCATTCCCCTATATCATTAGCTTTGCGACCCTTATTGAAAAACCATTAACAATCTGACCGTCATGCGACCCATGCGTTTACACCTCACTCTGGCCGCGGCCTGCACCATGAGCGCCCTCTGTGCCTCGGCCCAGAACGACCCCGTGCTGCTCACCGTAGACAAGCAGGATGTGCGGGTCAGCGAGTTCTCGACCGTATACAAGAAGAACAACAAGGATGCGCCCATTGACAGGGCCGACCTTGAGAATTACCTCGACCTGTACATCAACTTCAAACTGAAAGTGCGTGAGGCCGAGGCCTTGGGCATGGACACTGTGAAAAAGTTCCGCGATGAGCTGAAAGGCTATCAGAAGCAACTAGCCAAGCCGTATCTAACTGACAAGGAAGTCACTGAGGCGTTGGTAAAAGAGGCATACGACCGCATGAAAGAGGATGTGCGGGCAAGCCACATCCTGATCAAAGTATCGCCCGATGCGCTGCCAAAAGACACTTTGACGGCTTACAACAAGGTGATGGACCTGCGCAAACAGGTGGAGAAAGGAGCCAAGTTTGAGGACCTGGCCAAGAAATACAGTGAGGACCCATCGGCCAAGGAGAACAGTGGCGATCTGGGGTATTTCACGTCATTGCGAATGGTGTACCCGTTTGAAAATGCCGCATACAGCACCCCTGTGGGCAAAATGAGCATGCCGGTGCGCACACGTTTCGGTTACCACCTGATCAAGGTGAATGACCGCAGACCCGCTCAGGGCGAAGTGTTGGCTGCCCACATCATGATAAAGACAGGGGCCGAGGCCACCGATGAGCAGAATAAGGCCGCCAAGGATAAGATAATGGAGGTGAAGGGCATGATGGCCAACAATGCCAAGTTCGAGGACCTGGCCGTGAAGTACAGCGAGGACAAGGGTTCGGCCCGCAACGGTGGACAGTTGCCCTGGTTCGGTGCAGGCCGTATGGTTCCTGCCTTTGAGAATGCAGCATTCGCTTTGGCCAACAATGGCGATGTGAGCGAACCGATTGAAACCTCGTACGGCTGGCACATCATCAAGCGGATTGACCGTAGAGGTGTGCAGGCTTTTGCCGAGATTGAAAAGGACCTGCGTGCCAAAGTGGCCAAGGACAGCCGCTCGCAGAAGAGCGAGGAGAGCGTGCTGGCCCGTATACGCAAGGAGTACGGTTTCAAAGAGAACACTGCCGCGGTCAATGAACTATTGCCCTTGCTCACCGACAGCATCCTTGAAGGGAAGTGGGACCCCTCGGTGGCCAAGAACATGACCAAGACCGTGTTCAGCATCGGCACCCAGAATTATACGCAACGCGATCTGGCCGACTACATGGGCCGCAGCCAGGTGCGCAGGACCAAAGACACCCTGGCCGTGGTATTGAATGGTTTCTATTCGCAATATGTGAAAGAGAGCCTATTGAACTATGAAGAAGCGAGGCTTGAGCAGAAATATCCGGAGTACCGCGCCTTGCTGAAGGAGTACCGCGATGGCATCCTGCTGTTCGACCTCACCGACCAGAAGGTTTGGACCAAGGCCGTGAAAGACACTGTCGGCCTCGAGAAATACTACAACGGCAACAAGCAGCAGTTCATGTGGAAAGACAGGGCCGATGCTGAGATATACCATTGCATGAAAGACAGTATCGTGGCACCCCTAAAGCCCATCCTGGAGAAGAAACTCAAGAAAGGTGAGCCCAGCCGTGAGGACATCATCAAGCAGTTCAACACCGATTCGCAGCTCAATCTACGTGCTGAGGGCAAGAAGTATGAGAAAGACGAGGAGGATATACTGAGCAAGGCCCAGTGGGCCAAGGGGCTGTACGGGCCCATTGAAGACAGCAATAACAAGGTCTATATCCTCATCAAAGAGATACTGCCCCCGCAACCTAAGACCCTGAAAGAGGCCAAGGGCCTTGTCACAGCCGAGTACCAGACCTACCTGGAGCGCGAGTGGATCAAGGAGCTTCGCGGCAAATACAAGGTGGAGGCGCACCCTGAACACCTCGATCTGGTGAAATGACCGCACCTCGGGCCGTGGCGGCCCTCATAGCCTTGTCATTTTTGACCGCCTGTGGCACCAGGTCGGGCCACGATGGTGGGCCCATTGTGGCCCGCATGGGCGACCGTACACTGGCCGCTGCCGATGTCGATGCCATGATCCCCGCCACCGCTTCGGCACAGGACAGTGCCACCATGGCACAGGCCATTATCCGCAACTGGGTGGTGCAGAACCTGATGCTGGAAAAGGCTGAGCTCAACCTGAGCGAGGAGGCCCTTGATGTGGAGCGCAGGCTCGAGGAGTACCGAAGGTCTCTGATCACCTATGCATATCAGGAGGAACTGGTGCGGCAGAAGCTCGACACCATTGTGCCCGACACCCTCATTGAACGGTATTACAAGGAGAACAGCCAGAACTTTGAACTGAGCGAGAACATTGTAAGGGCCATCATGATAAAGTGGCCCAAAAAGGACCGGGACACAGATAAGGTGCGCAAGTGGATGCGCAGCACCGATGAGGGCGAGCGGCAGATGCTCATAGACCTGTGCAATCAGCGCGCCCTCATGATGCACCTCGATGACCAGACATGGCTCAAAGTTGACGAGCTGTTGGGCAAGTTGCCGAAGCTGCCGCAGTTGGATGCCGAATATCTGAACACCCACCGCTCAAGCGCGTTGGAGATGGAGGACGGAGTGCTGCTGATTGAGGTGCTCGAGGCCAAGTACGGAAAGAGTGTGGCCCCACTTGAATTTGAACGGGACAATATCCGCCACATAATCCTTAACAAACGCAAACTCGAACTCATCAGGCAATTGGAGAAGGGCATCTTTGACGAGGCCGTGGCCAAGAACAAGTTTGAGATCATACCGCAATGAGCAAAGTGCGCAACATCCTACTTCTGATCTTTCTCACTGCCACTGCCGCACAGGCTCAGGAAGGCAAACCCATAGACAGGGTGATTGCCGTTGTGGGGGCCAACATCGCCATGCAGAGCGAGCTCGAGAACCAGTACATGCAGATGCTGGCGCAGGGCTACACACCCAGCGACCGTAGCCGTTGCGAGGTGTTTGAGCAGCTCATGTATCAGAAACTGCTTTTGCATCAGGCACAGGTGGATAGCGTAGAAGTGGGCGAGGGCGAGGTGGAAGAGGAGATGAACCGCAGGATCCAGTATTTCGTGAATCAGCTGGGCAGCCCCGAGAAACTGGAGGAATACTACGACAAATCGATCTTGGAGATCAAGGACGAGTTCCGCACATTGATCAAGAACCAACTCCTGAGCCAGAAGATGGAGGCCAAGGTATCGGGCGATGTGAAAGTGACCCCATCCGAGGTTCGGGCCTATTTCCGGAGTATCCCGCCTGACAGTCTGCCCTACATCAACTCAGAGGTGGAACTGGGCCGCATCATGAAGATGCCACAACTGACAAAGGCACAAAAGGATGAGGCCTGGCAGCAATGCGAGGAACTGCGCAGGCGGGTGATTGCAGGTGAGAGTTTCAAGACCCTCGCAGTGATGTACTCTCTTGACCCCGGAAGTGCGAAAAAGGGCGGTGAGCTGGGTTTTTTTGAACGGGGGATGATGGTGCCGGAGTTTGATGCGGTGGCATTCAAACTGAGGGGCGATACGGTGTCAGAAGTGTTCGAGACCGAATACGGCTTCCACTTCATGCAGCTCATTGAGCGCAGGGGCGACCAGATAAACGTGCGCCACATTCTGATTCAGGCCAAACTCTCGGCCGAGGACCTGGAGCGCTCAAGGTTGCTGCTCGACAGCGTTTACGAGCTGATCAGCACAGGAAAAATGACCTTCGAGAAGGCGGCCGAGAAATTCAGTGACGATGAGAACAGCAAACAGAATGGTGGCCTTATGTTCAATCCCCAGACCAACACCACGAAGTTTGAGACCGACCTGCTAAGCTATATTGATAAGAAGCTCATTTTCACTATTGATAGGATGAAAGTGGGCGAACTGTCGAGGCCCGTTCTCACCACATCGCCAGACAACAAGGAGTCGTATAGCCTGTTCATGCTACGGTCTCGCACCGAGCCACACAGGGCCAACTTGAAAGACGACTACCAGCGTATTCAGAAAGTGGCCGAGATGGACAAGCAGAACCGTCAGGTGGGCGAATGGGTGGGCGAGAAAGCCGCCAAGACCTTTATCCGTATTGATGATGAGTTCAAGGACTGTGATTTTAATAACCGCTGGATAAACTGAGCCGACAGGCTACCAAAGGAACGACCGAGCATGTACAAGAGCGATGTGGAGGCCATGGAGGCCCTGCAGCAGACCTACAGCAGGCTGCGCAGTGAGATTGGCAGGCAGATAGTGGGGCAGGACGAGGTGATAAGCAACCTCATAGTGAGCATTCTGAGCAACGGCCACTGCCTGCTGGTGGGTGTGCCGGGACTGGCCAAGACCCTGCTCGTGAACAGCATATCGCAGGCACTGGGGCTGACATACAACCGCATCCAGTTCACCCCCGACCTTATGCCATCGGACATCATAGGTACCGAGATACTGGACGAGAACCGCAATTTCCGTTTCATTAAAGGGCCGCTTTTTGCGAATATCATTTTGGCCGATGAGATAAACCGCACTCCGCCCAAGACGCAGAGCGCATTGCTCGAGGCCATGCAGGAGCGGGCCGTCACCACCGGTGGCAAGCGCTACGAACTGCCCCGCCCTTTCTTCGTGCTGGCCACACAGAACCCCATCGAGCAGGAAGGCACCTACCCGTTGCCCGAGGCCCAGCTGGACCGTTTCATGTTCAACCTCTGGCTCGATTATCCATCTTTCAAAGAAGAACTGGATGTGGTAAAGCGTACAACAACTGATGTACATGCCACGATCAACTCGGTTGTGAGTCCAGAGGAGATAAGCTACTTCCAGAACCTGATTAGACGCGTGCCTGTGACAGACAACGTGTACGAGTCGGCCGTGCGCATGGCATCGGCATCGCGTCCGGGTACAGAATTGGCCACCAGGCAGGTGAACGAGTATGTGAACTGGGGCGCAGGCCCCCGCGCATCGCAATACCTCATTATCGGAGCCAAGTGCCACGCGGCACTCAACGGTAAATTCTCGCCTGATATGGAAGATGTGCGTGCCGTAGCCCTGCCTGTGCTGCGCCACCGCATTGTGCGCAACTACAAGGCCGAGGCCGAGGGCGTGACGGTTGAGGATATCGTGGCCGGCCTCGGGGCCGCCTGACGGGTATAACGTATCAGTGGCAAAAGCCCTGCCCAGGACATGAGACAGAACCCTTGGGTAGGAGTGGCAGTGGGGGCGGGCCTTGTCGGTCTCGCCATCTGGTTCCTGCCCGATGTGGTGGCCTATGTGCTGCTCGCGGCCATGGTCACATTGCTGGCCCGGCCCGTTTCGCGGGCTGTGGCGCAGTTCAATGTCAAAGGACGCAAGCTGCCCGCAGGGGCCTGTGCCGCCATAGCATTGCTCAGTGTTTACCTGACGTTCAGTGTGGTGGTGGCCCTCATCATACCAGCGGTGTTCGCACAGGCACAGGCCTTGGCTCATATCGACCTCGACCGCTCTGTCGACCTCCTGCGCGGTCCGCTCGACCAGCTTCGGGAACTCGCTCAGCGCTACAACATGCCCATCGACCTGCACAGCTTGGAGGCCCGAGGCATGGCGCACCTGCAGGGGCTGCTCAACGTGGGCAGCATCACCACGGGCATCGGTGCCTTACTGGGCCTCACGGGTGGAATCGCCATCGGGGCGTTCTCTATCACCTTCATAGCTTTCTTTCTTATCCGCGATGGTCACCTCGTGCGGCAGGCGGTGCTGTCCATTATCCCTGACATGTATCATGCACCCATCCGCAACAGTCTGACTCATGCCGTTGAACTGCAGAGGAGGTATGTGATGGGTCTGCTGGCCGAAGCATTCATCGTCATGCTACTCGTCAGCCTCGGGTTGGCCATTATGGGAATTGATGGCTGGCTTCTGCTGGGGTTCATAGCCGGTGTGCTTAACATCATCCCTTATGTCGGCCCGCTCATGGCCGCTGCACTCGGCCTGGCCGTGGCTTTCACTTCGCCCGGTTTGGCCACCCCTGATCAGCTCATATGGATGCTGATCAAAGTCGGTTCGGTATATGGCATCTCACAGTTCATCGACAACATGATCCTACAGCCGCTGATCTATGCACGCAGCGTGCAGGCCCACCCATTGGAGGTGTTCCTCGTCATTCTCATTGCGGGTAACCTTGCCGGGCTTTCGGGCATGATCGTGGGCATACCTGTCTATGGCACCCTGCGCATTCTCATCAGCGAGTTCGGGCCTGTAGTGAGAGGGAACGTAGAACCGGAGCATTGATATCCAAAGAGAAGGTCAATTCTTACGGACGGCAGGATATACTGAGTCGCTGTCACCCCAGTCGAGTTCTATTAACCAAAACAGATTAATCACTAAAGGGTCGTTCGCCCTCCTGAGCCCCCGACCCTTTGACTCTCCGCCCTTACCTTGGCGGCCCATGCGTCACCTATCGGGCATACTTATCGTGGCTCTTTCATGGCTCGGCACGGGCGCATGCGCCCAGAGCGAACTGCCCCGCCCCACCACTGATTCGCTCTGGCGCGCATGGCGCAACACCCGTCTGCACGACACTCTTCGGTTACAGGCGGCTGAGACCCTCGCCTGGGAGGCCTATCAGTACACCAGCCCCGACACCGCCCTGCAGCTGTGCCAGTTACAGTATGACCTGGCTAAGAAGACCGGCAACCGCGCGGTGATGGCCGATGCCCTGCGCACACGCGGATCGGTGCTCAACGGCAATGGCGACCTGGATGGGGCCGTGCGGGCATTCACTGAATGCATCAACATGCGCAAGGCACTGGGCGACCGGGCCGGGGAAGGAAAAGCCCACAACAACCTGGGCATGGCCTACCATGATCATGGCAACCTTACCGAGGCCGCCAAGCACTACAATGTGGCCATCGACATATTCAGGCAGTTGGGCAATAAGGACAATGAGGCCGGAGCGCTTAACAACCTCGGCACGTTTCACTTCGAGCAGGGCAATTTCCCTGTGGCCATTGAAGTCTTTACCCGCAGCTTGCGGCTACGGGAGCAGTCGGGACATAAAAAAGGCATGGCCTCGTGCCTCACCAACATCGGCAACATCTACTATTGGCAGAACGACCTGCCGAAGGCCCTCGAGTATTACGCCAAGGCTGTGCAGGCGGCCCGCGAGGCAGGCGACACCCGCTCAATGAGCAACGGCATTGGCAATCAGGGGAACATCTATGCCGATATGGGCGACTATCCCCGCGGACTGGCCATGCTGCGGCAGAGCATGGCCCTCGACTCGGCCATGAACGACCGTCAGGGCCTGGCCATGAGCCTCAACAGTGTGGGCAGCATCTATGCCGATATGGGCAAGCTCGACTCTGCCCGCATCTGCTTCGAGCGGTCGATGGCCATTCGCGAGGCAATAAATGACCGCCTTGGCCTCGGGGCGGTGTGGAACAACATGGGCAACTACCATCTGCTACGCAAAGAGTACCCCAAAGCCATCGAGTACGGCAATCGCGCCATGGCCGTGGCCCGCGAGGTGGGCAATGTGGGCCTGCAGAAAGATGTGGCGAACATGCTGTACGAGACCTATGCGGCCAGTGGCAATCACCGCATGGCCCTGGAGATGTTCCAACTTCAGCGCCAGATGACTGACAGCCTGGAGAGTGTGGAAAGCCAGCAGGAGGTGATGCGCCAGCAGTTCCAATATGACTTTGACAAGAAAGAGGCCCTCCTTGCAGCCGAACAGGATAAAAAGGACGCCCTGGCGGCCGAGCAGCTCAAAGGCAGGCAGCAGGAGCGCAACGGCCTGATCATAGGCCTGGTGCTCATGCTCGGGCTGGCGGGCCTGGGGTTCAACAGCTACCGCATCAAGCGCAGGGACAACGCCATAATCACCGCACAGAAACAGGAGGTAGAGCGGCAGAAGGCCGTGGTGGACGCCCGCAACACCGACATCATGCACAGCTTCGAGTATGCCCGCAGGCTGCAGGAGGCTGTGCTGCCGCCCTCGGGGGCCCTGGCTGCGGCATTCCCCGAGTCGTTCCTCATCTACCTGCCACGCGATGTGGTGAGCGGAGATTTCCACTGGACCGCGCAGCAAAGCGGTGCCACCTGGCTGGCCGTTGGTGACTGCACCGGCCACGGGGTGCCGGGTGCCATGCTCAGCGTGATGGGCCTAAACAGCCTGAACCGCTGCGTGAATGACATGGGTCTGACCCGTCCCAAGGATGTGCTGCAACAGATGACCCTCGATCTGCTCGTGGCCTTCGAGGGCTCGGCCCACACCGTGCGCGATGGCATGGACATGGCGCTGTGCCGCATTGACCGCCACAGCATGACCCTCACCTATGCCGGGGCCAACAGCGCGGCCCTGGTGGTGCGCAGCGGTGAGGCGCACGTTCTTCGTCCGGCACGCAGGCCCGTTGGTCACCACGAGGGCGATGTAGCCTTCGCGCAAGAAGAGTTCGCCCTACTTGCTGGAGACCGCATCTACCTTATGAGCGATGGTTACCCCGACCAGCAGGGCGGCACACAGGGCAAGAAATACCTCACCAAACGCCTGCGCGACCTCATCGTGACCCTTTCTGAAAAGTCCATGCACGAGCAGCGCGATTTCCTCCTCCACGAGTTCAGCCGCTGGAAAGGCGACTTTGACCAGACCGATGATGTGTGCATCGTGGGGGTGAGGGTGTGAGCCGGTGGGGCGTCATTCAACGATCAATGCATATTTCATGGGCCCGGCTACTTTTCTTTGACGGGCCTTAGCGCCACCGAACCCATGAACCTCATCACTACGCGCATCTCTGCTTTTGTCGTGGGGGCATTCATGGTGATGTGGATCCCCCTTGCCATGGCCGCTGCGGACGACACCGCTCCCGATAGCACTTCGGTTCTTGCCCTGGTTGCCGAGATGAGGGCCCTGCCGCGGAACGATACGGTGCGTTCTGCAACGGCTCAGGAGCGCCTGCTTACCACGCTTGGACCCCTGCCCGATGACCGCTTCAAGCTGCGCATGTTCCACGCCCTTGCCACATCGGGCAGCAGAGTCAACGGCACCAAGGTGCGTGCCGCAAGGCTCGGTCTGATCCTGGCCCGGACGCTGAAGGCTGATGACTGGGAGGCCCGCTTTCATCATATTCTGGCATCCTACGCGGCCGACCGCGGCCAGCGCACCATCATGGTGGCGCACCTCGACTCGGGCCTTAACGCCCTGGGCGGTCCTTCACCGGCCATATCGGGTCTACTAAAGCGCGACCGCGGCCGGGCCGTATATGAGCAGGGCGACTACAAGGCGGCCATGGACTGGTACCTGGGTGCGCAGAAGGATTTTGACGGGGCCGGTATACGCAATGCCGACTACGCGCACCTGCTGCATTACATCGGGTCGGTGTTCAAACGCACCAACAACGACAGCCGTGCCCTTGGCTACTACGAGGAAATGCTGGCACTGGGCCGGAGCCTGAACGACACTGTGGTGATGTGCGAGGCATACGACCTGGCCTCTGATGTGTACGAACACCTGGGCCAGCCCCTGAAGGCGCAGGAATATCTGGAACAGGCCGTGGCCCTGGCCGAGGCCAATGGTAGCAGCGACCTACAGATACAGGTGATATGCAACGCTGCGCACCACTGGAAGAACCGGAAGGACTACACCAAGGCCATCGCCCTAGCCTACAGGGCCCAGAGCATCATGCTGCGCACCGGTGACCGCAGCAGCGAGATATTCCTGACGCGCCTACTGGGCAACCTGCACTCGAAAAAGGGCGAACACGACAAGGCCTTTGAGCTGCTGAACGAGGCCCTGCGCCTTTCGGAACAATCGAACTACAAGCGCACGCTGTTCCTGAGCGAGGCGTACAACTCGCTGGCATTTGCGGCCGAGCGCAAGGGCGACTACCGGGCCGCGTTCGATTACCTGCTCTATTATCTTGATTACCGCGACAGCCTGATAAACGAGCAGAACGTTAATGCCATAGCCGAGATGGAGCAGCGCTACGAGGCCGAGAAGAAGACCAGCGAGATAAAGCTGCTCAGCCTTGACAAGGAGCTGAACGAAAAGGAGCTGGGCCGGCAGAAGATCATCAAGAATGTGTTTGTGGGCGGATTCATACTGGCACTGGCGCTGGTGGGAGGCATCTATTACAGCTTGGACCGGAACCGCAAGAAGAACGCCCTCATCACCCGACAGAAGGAACTGGTGGAGAAGAAGAACCACGAGGTGATGGAGAGCATTATATATGCCCGCAGGCTACAGGAGGCGGTACTGCCCCCGCCCAAGCTGGTGCGCGAGTTCTTCACCGACTCGTTTCTGTTCTACCTGCCGCGCGACATTGTGAGCGGAGACTTCTATTGGATGGAGAGCCGCAACGGTAAGAGCTACTTTGCGGTGGGCGACTGCACCGGCCACGGGGTGCCTGGCGCCATGCTGAGCGTGATAGGGCTGAACGGCCTGAACCGTGGTCTGAACGACCTGAACATTGCCCAACCGCGCGACCTGCTGATGCACCTGACCATTGAGTTCCAATCGGCTTTTGAGCGGAGCGATGCCACGGTGCGCGATGGCATGGACATAGCCCTCTGTACGCTTGACCTGAACACCCGCGAACTGGTGTATGCCGGGGCCAACAGCCCCCTGTGGGTGGCCCGCGGAAAGGAGATGCTGCTGCTGAAGGCCGACCGCAAGGCGGTGGGCCACAACGATGGCGCCCTGGTGGCGTTCACGCAACAGCGCATGACGCTGGAACCCGGAGATGTGGTATATCTGTTCAGTGACGGCTATGCCGACCAGATGGGTGGCCCCGAGGGCAAGAAACTGATGCGCAGAAAATTCAGGGAGCTGCTGCTGGAGATAGCCCACCTGCCCATGCCCGAACAGCGCAACCGCCTGCTGGCCATACACAATGCCTGGAAAGGAGAAGGGCAGCAGACAGACGATATGTGCGTGATGGCGGTGAGGGTGTCCTGATGACGTGCCGTCTTTTTCCGTTAATTGCAACCAGATACTGATCCGCATGCGACTCCCTGCCCGCCTTTTGCTCACGCTGACGCTCCTGATGCCTGTGGGCGGGGCCGTAGGCCAGCAGATGAACGGGGACTCGCTGCTGGCGGTACTTAAGGACAGCAGATTGCCAGACTCCACGCGGATACGGGCGGCCAGTCACCTGTGCCTGTATGTGCACCTGAGGAACCGGCCCGACAGTGCGCTGCACTATGCGCAGCTGGGCCTGGAGATGATGGGCAAGCAGGACATGGAACGCAGGCGGGGCATATTGCTGTATGGCAAGGGCGAGGCCCTGAGCAAGCTGAACCGCACGGCCGAGGCCCTGAAGGCGCACGAGGCGGGACTGGCAATACGCGAGAAGCTGGGCAACAGCGATGACATATCGGCCTCGCTGACATCGATAGGCAACATATACCAGACGCAGGGCGACCACACCAAGGCCATTGACTTTATGACCCGCAGCATGGAGATATGCGAAAAGGCGGGCAACCTGATAGGGGTGGCATCGGGGTTTGTGAACATAGGCAACATGCACCTGACCCAAAAGGACGACTCGGCCGCCTATGACAGCTACAACAAGGCGCTGCGGATATTGGAGAAGACCGATGACAAGTTCAGGTTGGGGATAACGTACATGAACATAGGCAACATACTGCACAACTGGAACGACCTGGACGGGGCGATACACACGTACGAGAAGTCGCTGGCGATGCAGACCGAGGTGGACGACCGCCACGGCATGGCCGGGTCGCTATCGAACATCGGGCTGGTGCTGCAGGACAAGGGCGACCTGGACGGGGCCATGCGCTACATGGAACAGGCGGTGCCGCTGTATGAGGGCGTGGGCAGCAAGAAGGGGCTGGGCCAGACCCTGAGCAGCATGGGGGTGATATACCGCATGAAGGGGAACCTGCCCAAGGCGCTGGAACTGGGCGAGCGGGCGCTGGAACTGGTAAAGGACGCGGGGTCGGTGAACAGGCTGAAGAACATCAGCTACGACCTATTCCTGACCTACGAGGCCATGGGCAGATACAAGCAGGCGCTGGAGACCTACAAGCTGCACATTGAGATGCGCGACAGCCTGATGAGCACCGAGAATCAGCGCGGACTGATAAAGCAGCAGACCAAGTATGAATTTGAGCGGCAAGAGGCCCTGAACAAGGTGGAACAGGAGAAAAAGGATGCGATAGCGGCCGAGCAGCTGAAGCAGAGGAGCCAGCAGCGCAACGCGCTGTTGGTGGGGGTGCTGCTGACGCTCGGGCTGGCCGGTGTGAGCTACAGGAGCTACGCCATAAAGAAACGCGACAACGCCCTGATATGGGCCAAGAACAGGGAAGTGGAGGCGCAGAACGCGCTGATACATCAGCAGAAGACGGAGGTGGAGAGGCGCAATGCCGAGATATTGGAGAGTATTGCATACGCCCGCAAGCTGCAAGAGGCCGTGTTGCCCCCGCCCAAGGTGGTGAAGGACTTTTTCAGCGATTCGTTCCTGCTCTACCTGCCCCGCGACATCGTGTCGGGCGATTTCTATTGGATGGAATCAAAAACCTCCCCCAAGCCCTCCTTGCCAGGAGGGGAGCAGGGCTCCATCAGCTACTTCGCGGTGGGCGACTGCACGGGTCACGGGGTGCCGGGCGCCATGCTGAGTGTGATGGGCCTGAACGGGTTGAACCGCGCCCTGAACGAGCTGCACCTTATCGAACCCAAAGACCTGCTCACGCAACTTACCAAAGACCTGAAAGACGCCTTTGAGCACAACGAGAGCACCGTGCGCGATGGCATGGACATAGCCCTGTGCGCCCTTGACACAGAAACGCTGATGTTGACCTACTGCGGGGCCAACAATCCCCTCTGGATCATCAGGGGGGAGGAGGTGATTCAGCTCAGGCCCAACAAGCGCCCCGTTGGTTTCTATGAGATAGAGGTGGCATTTGGCCAAGAGACCGTTCAACTGGAGAAGGGCGACATCATCTACCTCCACTCCGATGGGTATCAGGACCAATATGGCGGCCCCGAGAACAAGAAGTTCATGACCAAGCGATACCGCGACCTGCTACTGACCATATCGAAGCAGCCCATACAGCGCCAGCGCGAGATGCTGCTAAAGGAGCACAGGAACTGGAAAGGCGACCACGACCAGACGGATGACATCTGCGTGATGGCGGTGCGGGTGTGAGGCCTCAGTGCACCACCAGCCTGCTTACGGCCACCTGACTGTGCCCGGTGGCCCGCACCACATAGGTGCCCGGGGCCAGATGCAGGCTCAGGGTTTGGCGGTTCTGCCCATCTGCCAGACTGAAGGACGAGGCCTGAAGCACCCGTCCGCCCATATCGAGCAGTTCTACTTGGAGCAGGTTCCCGTTCATTCCACTGAATGAAAGAGTGACTTCGTCTCTGGCCGGATCAGGATAAAGGAGCAGGCGTGCCATGCGGCCATCGGTAGGCGCGCTATTACCCGTGACGAGGCACCCCGTCTGCGCAAACTTGCTTGCCATGCGCACAAAGGCGGCATTGGTGTAGATGCCGGCCTCGGTGACGGTCCACGAGTTGAGGGGCCAACCAGTGTTGATGTCGGCATACGATTTCTGCGCGGGTTGGCCCAGCGGTGGCAACACAGGCATTTGGCACATGGCGTTGTTTGCGGTGCTTCCGCAGCCGCTTGGGCAACACGGGTCGAGGGCGTAGGTGGGATTGGGGCCTCCGGGGATGTAACCCGGTGGAGGCCCGTACTGCGACACCCCAAGCTCGTCCCACAACGGGCTGCCATCTGTGAACCAACTGTGATAGAACGAACGGACCGGATTCTCGGCACCGGCAGCCGAAAGGTTGCTCAGATACACCTTGGCCAAAGGGTTCAATCCAAGGAAGTAATCAAGGAACCCATGCGCAGCGGCCTGGTACGCATCGGCATTGGCACTGTTGAGCCCATGCACACCCATGGCCAGGAACATGTTGCCCTGGTTGCTCTTGGTCTGATTGCTGTTCCAAGTATAGTTCTGGTCAGATACATAGGCCCGGTAGGCATCGGTCCCGTTCAGATAGTTGGGCAGATTATCGGCATTGAGGTTCTCCATGCTTGCGGCAAATGCAGCCCTGATGGCATCGGCCACTGACGGGGTAGCGCCAGGCAGGGAGGCGTAGTAGAGCAGGGCATCCTGCTGAGCATTCTCAAACGGATAGGCGTAGCCCCATTCCATGAGGTGGACCTGGCCGTGGTTGGCATCGACATACGAGCGGTATGCTGTGTTGCCAGTGGCGGCATAGAGAAAAACAGCCGCGGCCATCTGCCTTGAGAATGTGCCATAGGCATCGGGCTCCTGTTCGCCCGAGACGATGATACCGCTGTTGTAGAAGGTCACTCCGGGGTTGGCCTCGGCCCATGCGTAGGCCTGTATGGCGGCATCGCGCAGGGTGTTGGAGTAAGGCGCATCGTATTGCAAAGAGGCCAGGGCCAGCACGGCAGCGGCTGTGAAACTGGCCGAGGTGGTGGCAGGGCCGTATCTGCGTTGAAGCCCGTCTGCGCTGGGCGGGCTGCCGGCCCCATAGGATGGGGCGCCCACCATGCTCAGCACCGAACCGTCATCGTTCTGCATCTTCAGTATCCAATCGAGCTCGTACATCACCTCGTCCAGCAGGTCTGCACGCCCATTGCCACTGCCCGGCAATCCATAGTCGTCTGTCCACACTGTAGGATTCTCTTCATAGGCCAGCAGCAGGTCGATGAGGGTTCCGAAGGTGAAGTTGACATACTTGTTGTGGTCGCCCGCATCGTGCCAGCCCCCGCTCAGATTGCGCGATGTGCTGAAATCGGGGTTGCTGTACAACCGGCAGTCGAGGTCCTGCTGGTCGCCTGCGTGGCATGTGACATCGGCCCATTCAGGACCGGAGAAGGCGGCATGTTTGGGCCGTCCGCAGCTCTGGTAGTAGAACATGCGCACGGCATGCCGCAGCACATCGGCATATACGCAGTCATTGATATCGAACGGATATGACCCTACGGCATTGGCCACATCGTAGACATAATAGCTACCCGGGGCGCTGAAGGCGGAGAAGTCGAACCACCATGCGCGGTCACCACTTTGAGCGTGTGTCGCACCGCTGTTCCAGGCGGTAGGGGTGCCGCTGTACACCACCGCATCGGTGGCGGCATCGCGCAGCTCGTACATATTGCCGGGCACAAAGGCCTGTGCGGCATTGAACCCAGCCTGCGGGTCGCTGATCACGGCCACTTTCACATCATCGGGCCTATAGCCGATCTGATTGACCTTGATGAAGTCGGTTACGGTATAGGCCCTGAGGCCCGATTGCAAAAGACACAGGGCAATTAAGGTGAGCAACTGGCGCATGTGGATGGTGCTTGATGCTCGTAAATGTAGGAGGTCATCTGCTACTCAGGGGTATAGGCCGCATTTTGATGGACACAACCAGCAGGCGGATGCGGTTTATTCCAGCCCCTCAAGCACTGTCTCGCTGGCTATGCCACCCCATGTGTCGTAGGCCACCATCTTCACCACACCGAGGGCGGGCACAAAGTATTCGCGGATGTATGACACGAGGTAGCCCTGCGGGTTGGTGAACCCTTTCTTGACCATGAACTTGCCCATCTTGACCTTTATCTTCTCGCTCTGGGCCTTCTGCTCCTGGGCCACGCGCTCATCGGCCGACTCGAAATCCTCGGTCATGGTCATCTTGAACCATTTCTCCGAATCGATGATGTATGCATGGTGCTTCTGTCCGTTCACCATCAGGTCCTCCTCGCCCGTCACCTGAGCATAGGCGTAGTTGACGCAGTGGCCCGAGCCTGAGGTGGTCTTGCGCACATCCACATCTATGCTCCTGTACACCGCGCGGGTGGTGGTCTTGGTATAGTTGCCGAACCCCTGCTGGCCGCTGCCGGTCTCGGTGTAAAAGCCGAACTCGCGGGTGGTGCTGGTGGAATTGTGCGAGAACACCTGCTTCTTCACTTTTATGTCCATGGTGGTGGGCAGAATGACCATGATGTCGGAATAGCTGGGCAGCACATCGCCCACCTTGAGCCGCAGGGGCAGTTTCTGCGCGGCCTGAATAGAATAACCGTATATGCCACCCTTGCCATCGGGCACCTCGATGGGGCCAACATTGCGCATCAGGTACATGGTGTCGGCATCGCATACCACATAGCTGCTGTATTCGGTGCCGTTGATGGTGGTGGTCATCGAGAAGGCCAGGTTGCCGTCTGTGGCTTTACCGCCCTTGGCCGTGTAGGTCAGGTCGGTCACGCCCGATGGCTTGGTCTCGCCCGACTCAATTCCCCGGTTGTAGGCCATGATCAATTCGTCTTTCTTCTCCTCCTTCTTCTCTTTCTGGAACTTGGGGTCGTACACCAGTGCATTGGTGTAGTTACGCACCTTCAGCTTGACCTTCATACCGTCCCTGAGCTGAAGAGGACAGTCCTGTGCGCTGGCGTTCAAGGCCATTACTAGAGCTAAGATTGAGAATTGGAAAGGGAGTCTCATGGTGGATGGAATTGGGAAGTCAAACATCTGCCTACCTACAGATGGGCGGAATACGTTAATGAGCGTAAAAAGTAGGGGCCGGGGTGGTGGGCAGCTCTCGGCAGCATTACTGTAAAGCGATATGCCACCAACCGTACATATCCTGTAATAAATCTCCCAGTTACTGTAAAGCATGAAGGCCTTCCTGTGGTCAACTTAGCGGTGACCATGCGCAAAACCACCAGCATACTCGTTTGCTGCGTGCTGCTACCCTTCCTCGGGTGGACGCAGGACATGGACGCCCTGAAGAGTCTGTGGGCGCAAAATGCCACAGAGATGCCCGATAGCAGCAGGTTCCGCCTGTTGTTGCGCATAGCCGCATAGCACCTGGGCAGCCATGCCGATTCGGCTACTTTCTATTGCGAACAGGCCCGGATATTGGCCCCTCGCACAGGCCGCCCGGCCGATGTGGGCGAGGTGGAGGGTTGGCTGGGCTATCTGGCCGAGGAGCGTGGCGGACGCGCTGAGGCCACCGCCCATTACCGCAGGGCGCTTGACGTGTGCATCGCAGTGAACGACCGCAAAGGCACCGCCACCATTCTGAACAACCTGGCTGCCATCTATAAGGACCTTGGGCTGCTCGACAGCGCACTCACCATGCACATGCAGGCATTGCAGATCCGCACGGCCATGGCCGACTCGGTGGGCATGGCCACATCGCACAACAACATGGGTCTGCTCAGCTTCGATTCTGGCCGCATTGCCGAGGCAGTGGAGCACTATGATCTGGCGGTGGACATATACACCCGGGTGAAAGACAATGAGGGGTTGGCCATCACCTTATTGAACATGGCCGGTGTGCACCGGATGATGAAGGACTACCCTCAGGCCAGGGCCAACATTGAAAGAGCGCTGAAACTGGCCGAGGGGGAGGGAGATCTCGGGGTGATGGGAACAGCCCGTTCCAATATGGGGTCGGTGTACCGCGAGCAGATGGATTACAAGCGTGCCGCAATCGAATACCGCGAGGCATACAGATTTTATCAGCAGGGAAAAGACCCTTACGGCATGGCCCACGCACTGCGGTACATGGCCTCTGTGGACATGGAACGCGGCCTGCCCGACAGTGCTCTGATGCACGCCAACGAGGCCTATTTCATGTTCCGCGATGTGGACGACCCACGGGGCCAGGCCGCTGCGCTGACGGTACGTGGCCGTGCACAACTCAAGGTGGGCCGAACGGACGAGGCTGAGAAGGACGGGGTGGAGGCCCTGAGGCTGGCACGACAGATCAACTACCTTCCCGAGACGCGCGATGCTGCCGAACTGCTCTCTCACATCTATCGCCAAAAAGGCAACCATCAAAAGGCCCTGGAAATGAACGACCTCTACATCGCATTGCGCGACAGCCTGTTGCAGATCGATTATCAGGCAGCCGCCTTAGGCTCGAAGTTCAAAGACCAGTATGCCCTGAAGGAGGCCGAACTGCGGGCCGAACAGGAGAAGAAGGAGGCCCTGAGCGCAGCCGAACTGCGCAGGCACAGGCTGGTGCGCAACGGGTCGCTGGCCGGATTCGCAGTGATGCTGCTTTTTGCCGGGGTGTTTCTGTTCCAACGCAGACGCATCGAGCGAGAGAAGGCCCGGAGCGAGGAACTGCTGCTCAATATCCTGCCCGAGCAGACCGCCACTGAACTGAAGGAGACCGGCAAGGCCGCTGCCAGACGCTTTGACGATGTGACGGTTCTGTTCACCGATTTCAAGGGATTCACAGAACTGAGCGAACGACTGAGACCTGAGGAACTTGTGGCCGAGATAAACGAGTGCTTCAGCGCCTTTGACCGCATCTGCGAGCGGCACGGGCTGGAGAAGATAAAGACCATCGGAGACAGCTACATGGCCGCGTGCGGGCTGCCCACCCCCTGTGCCGACCATGCCCAGAGGGCGGTGCGGGCCGCCTTGGAGATGCGCGATTTCATGGTGAGAAGGGACGAGGGAAATGAGGCCACAGCATCGCTACAGATAAGGATTGGGCTGCACAGCGGGCCGGTGGTGGCGGGCATAGTGGGCATACGGAAATTCCAGTACGACATCTGGGGCGATACGGTGAACACCGCCAGCCGCATGGAGAGCAGCAGCGAACCGAGCAAGGTGAACATCAGCGAAGCGACCTATCAACTCGTGAAGGACCACTTTGCCTGCACCTACCGGGGCGAGATAGAGGCCAAGGGCAAGGGAAAGCTGGGGATGTACTTCGTGAAATGAGGGCCAAGGCAGCCTCGTCCCCGGTGCATGGGGCCATGGACAGTTGGAGGTGAGCAGGTCTATGGGCGCGTGAGATACTGCGCACCCGACCCCTGACAAGTTACGCCATCTGGCATATCTGTTGCGCCACATCATACATCCGTTGCGCCACAACGCTTATCCGATGCGCCACACCATGATTCAGTAGCGCCACAACGCTGGTCATTTACGCCATGCAGAAGATATATTGCGCCACGCGGAAGGTGCGTTGCGCCACACGGAAGGTCAGATGCGCCATGCGGAAGGTCAGATGCGCCATGCGGAAGGTCAGGCGCGCCTCCGCAACTGCCCTGCCAGAGCGGGTTTCTGAGATTCTGGGAAGTGCCACTCACTGGCCTTTGTCAGCAGGCCATCATCCCATTTCCAACAGCGCTAGGAACCCCGGTGATAAGAACACGCGGCACGACATAGGCCGGTACGCCCGCTATCGCTGCCGTTCCTTACTTTGGGCCTGTGGAGCGCGTACACATCTGTCCGTTGAACCCTGAACCCGAGGGGCCCTTCCGTGCACGGTTCGGTGACGAGGCCACCGATGCGCTGCTGGTGTATCCGCGCACCGCGCTGCAACGCATGTCTGCCCGACTGGCGCTCACCACCGCGCTGGGCCGCAAGGTGGAGCTGGCCGCCCACCCCGATGGTAGGCCCTGTATAGTGGGGTCGCAGCTGCATATTAGCCTGTCGCACACCCAGACCCACGTGGCCGCCATGGTCAGCCGCACAGTGGCCGGGGTGGACGTGCAGACCGTGCGCCCCAAGCTGCTAACCATGCTCGACCGCTACCTTGATGAGGAGGAACAGCACATGGCCCTGAACGGTGGGCTCGATGCCGCTACGGCACTGTGGTGCGCCAAAGAGGCCGTGTACAAGGCCGCAGTGATGGCGGGCCTTCCATTCAGAGACGGCATACAGGTTCGGGGCGACATCTGGGCAGCCGATGGTTTTACGGCCGAGCTGATCCATGCGGGGCATGTGCGCACCTACCGCCTTAGTGCCCTCCGGCTCACCGATGCGGTGGCAGCATACATTGTCACCGGGCCGAAGCAAGAGGTAACGGTTCTGTGAATATTATGTCGGTCTGCCCATGAAGAAGGGACCCGGCAAGGCCCGCACCTCAAAATCTGCGATTGCAGGATCTGATGTGCCGGGGGCCATATGACTCTCGCCCAAAAAAAGAACCCGGACCGAATCGGCCCGGGTTCCTCAAGACCCAATAGAGGCTTTCTACTTCAACAATCCATTTCGAATTGTGCCTTACCTCACTATGCTCATCTTCCTCTGCACCGAGCCGCCCTTGGTGTCAAGACTCAGCACGTACATACCGGGAGCGAGGCCATCGGTGGGCAGCGTGAGGCGCACAGCGGGACCCGAAACCTGACGGCTGTAAACCAGCGCCCCTTGGGCCGAGAAGAGCCGTACGGTGGCCGCACCTTCGTACGGGAGTAGGGCATCTATCAGAATACGGTCGGTGGCGGGGTTGGGCCAAGCGCTCAGGTGCACATTGTCAACCACATGCTGGGCCACATCGGTGGTGTTGGTGAACACGGCCGTGAGGGTGTCGGGTGCGGTGAGTACAATGCTGACATTGATGCTGTCCTGATGCGGGCTGATGGCGCCCCCGCTGCTGCGCTCCCAGTGGTCGAACACAAAGAGCGGGTCGTTGGGTATGGCCTCTATCAGATTATCCATACTGCCGTAATACACCCCTTGCCATGGCAGCGTGGCGTGGGTGAGTGTATTGAGCCTGATCTGGCCCAGTCCCTGAGGCTCGCAACGCAGCACCAGGTTGTAGGGGCCGCTCACGGCCGGGCTGTAACAGTCCACCAGATTTGACGCGGCCACTGCGCAGCGTGCCTCAATAAAGTCGCGCATCTCCTGTATGTTGCCGTTCCACTCGTTCATGCTGCCACCCCAGCGGGTTATGTGGCGCGGCATCTCTGGCGCTATGATGCCCACCATGCTGTCGAAAGTGGACAACATGTTGTCGCAGCTGAATATGGTGTTCACATGGTCGGCATAGCGGCTATAGTATAGCTGCTGAAAATCGGGGCTCTCGTTGAGCAGCTTCAGGAATATCTGCTCGTGCTGGCCCACGTCATCGCCATTGAACCAGTCATCGATGTAATCGGCTATGTCCTCTATGTCGCAGGGCAGCGCATCGGGGTCGGTGTTGGGCACTCCGCTGTAGTTGATGTAATAGTCGAAAGTGGCATCGAGGTCCCAGAGCGAGTAGCCCCACTTTTTGTGGTCGCCCGTGGTATCGAGTCCGCGCCACCAACCTGTATTGTAGTTGAGCCAGTCGCTGGCCACCACCATCAGGTTAATAGTCATGTAGTCAATGAGGCTCGTGGCGTTGTAATCCTCTAAAAGGGCATCGTAGTTTGCCTGCACCGACATGTCGCTGTTCATGGCGAAATCGCGAGTCACCTCCCAGTCGGTGAATGCTTGATTACCCCCGTACTCGGCCCAGGTGCCTCCCCATGTCTGCAACCACTGCAGGTCGTACTTGCCCTGATCATAGTAGTAATCGGTGTAGTCGTGGTCCTCAGGTTTCTCGCGTATGGCATAAACGCCCCAATACTGGCCGTTGAGGAACACCACCACGCGTTCCTGGGCCCTGCGGTCGAGCTTCATGCCTCCATTGTGGGCCAAGGTCTGCACGTACTCATCTCGTATGTGGCAGCCACCATCGTGCGAATTGTTGGGGTTTGGCGGCACGTTGTTGGCCGGATAATTGTCATCGCCACTGGCTCGGAAAATGAATCGCTGGTACTCATCGCGGTCGCTATAATGGAAAAGGGTGTCGCGTATGCTCTCGGTGTAGCCCATCTCATCTCGCGATATCCAATCCAAGCTGCGCTGAAAGTTGACCCACGAGTCCTGCCCGTGGCGGTTGAGCTCACCATATGAGATAGCCGTGCGAACCCCGTTCTCATTGAAATACTCTATGCTCCCCTTGGGGATGATATTGCCGTTGCCATTGGCCAATGTGGTAAGCTGATCTGCAGCCACGCTGAACACCGGCAATGTGATGCTCTCGTTAATCAAATAGGTGTTGAACTCGACCAGGCTGGGCAGCACATTAGGGTCGCTGCTGAATGCTCTGAGCTTGAGCACAGTGGTGGAACTGATGGTGGTGCCGTTGAACACCGGGCTGGCCGCAGTGGGCAGGTTACCGTCTGTGGTGTAGCGCACGGTGGCGTTGGCGGGCGTGTTGGTCATGGCCACCACCAAGGTGCCAGGATAAAACCCACCGGTGAAGTTCACCTCAGGCTTCTGGGCATAGCCTGTGTACATGGGCGCAGCCGTGTTGCTGGCGTTGGGGGTGGGGTTGGTGGTCACCATCCACGTTCCTGCCCCGTTTACGCTGCGGCACTTGGAGTGGCCCTCATGGGTAATGCCCATCACGATGTTCTCCACTATGGTGGCAGTGGGGTCGGTGAGCACTATCTCATCGTTGCCCCGGGTCTGATTGAGCTTGAAGCTGGTGTGGAACATGCCGCCCGAGAACTCATCGCGGCCATCGCACCACACGCGCAGGTAGCCGTTGGCCGGTATGCTGGCATTGGCCGGAAAGGGCCACTTGGTTGGATTGTTCTCTGTGTCGCTCATGTACCACCCGGCCAGGCTCACAGTGGCACCACTGGTGTTGTACAGCTCAATCCAGTCCTCGTGCTTGCTGTAGTTGTCGGTGAACTGCGAAAGGTTGGAGGCTGAGAATTCGTTGACCACCACCTGAGCCATGGAGGCAGTGGGGACCAAGACGAAAAGGAATGCGTAGAGCTTCTTCATTGTTAAGGAATTGTGATGCGAATAGACGGAATTTTCCGTTACCGAGGTCATAAAATAAAAAGACGGTGCAGATGGGTCATCTTCGCAGGGCGAACTGCCATCATCGACCCATGAAAAAAGTATTCTACCCGCTTGCTGCAATCATTGCACTTCCAGCCCTTTGGATAGGGGGCAACCTGCTCTATGGCACCCTTACCGACTACACCCCTGCCGCCACCGAAGTGGCTGTGGAGACCAACGCACAGCAGGCCTTGCCCGACAGTATCGTGACCGTAATGATCTGGAACATAGGCTACGCGGGCCTGGGGCAGGAGAGCGATTTCTTTTACGATGGCGGCACATCCATGCGCACGACAGAGGCCAATACGCGCAAGAACCTTGACGGCATCATCAGCTTTCTTCAGGCCAATGACAGCATAGACCTGATTCTGCTGCAGGAGGTGGACACCCAAGCCCACCGTTCGTATCATTTCAATGAACTTGCGGAGATCCGCGAGGCGCTCAAGGGCACCCATTCGGCCACATTCGCAACCAATTATAAGGTCGGCTTTGTGCCCGTGCCATACACCGAGCCCATGCGCGATGTGACGGCCGGGCTGGTCAGCCTGTCGAGGTTCAGGTCGAGTGAGGCGGTGCGCCACCAGTATCCAAGCAGTTTCTCGTGGCCCACGAGCATCTACTTTTTAGACAGATGTGCCCTGTTGCAGCGGATACCCATGGCAGATGGGAGGCAGTTGGTGGTGATAAATACCCATAACTCGGCCTATGACGACACGGGCGAACTGAAGAAGGCGGAACTGGACCACCTGCGCGGCCTGCTGTCGGCCGAGGAGAAGGCCGGCAATGCCGTGATTGTGGGCGGAGACTGGAACCAGACCCCTCCCGGCATCCATCCGGATCTTTTCAATGGGGGGAAGGGCCAGCCCGGGCCCAATACCAACCTGCCCGAATCGCTGCTGCCCGGCTGGCACTGGGCCTATGGCACCATACACCCCACCAACCGCAGCCTCAAGGCGCCTTACAGGGCGGGAGACACCCCCACCTTCCTGATCGACCTGTTCCTTCTCTCTCCAAGTGTGGAACTGCTGGAGCTGAACACCATCGATTTGGGATTCGCATTCAGCGACCACCAGCCTGTTGTGCTGAAAGTGAGGCTCTGATAATTTCCTGATCAAGACTTAGTAGATTTGCACCATTAACCACACCCCTGACATTCAATGAAAAAGACCTTTACCCTTGTCGCATCTGTGCTTGCCACACTTGGCCTCAATGCCCAAGTAATAATTGACCAGGCCGATTTCCCTGTAGCGGGCGAGTCATTCTTCATGGGCAGCGATGCCGAAGTGCCCGTGGGAACCAACGTAGGCACCGCCAGTGCCACCGCCCAGACCTGGGACTTCTCAAACCTGGAGACCGACACGCTTTACAGCCTCAGTTTCACGACTCCTGGCAGCGTGGTTCCGTTCGGTGCGCTGTTCCCTACCTCCGATATAGCCTTTAATCAGGGTGGCGGATACGCTTTCGCTGATCTGGCCGGTGGCGATGTGACCATCATCGGCATCAGTGTGGATTTTGGGGGTGGGTCGGGCCCGATTCCCCTGAGCATGGGTGTAACGGCCGATGACCCCTGGAAGATCTTCCAGTTCCCGGCCACGTACAACACCAGCTTCAGCGATGTGGCCATGTTCGACACTGCCATCTACTCTGTAGGTCTGGTTCCTTCTCCCTACAACCTGATCTTCAATCCGGACAGCATCCGTTTCAAGCGCAACATCACCAGCACAGCCACCATCGATGCGTTCGGCACACTTACCGATGTGTTGGGAAATTCCCATCAGGTTCTGCGCATGAACACCCACGAGGTGAGCATCGATACCGCTTGGGGACTCGTTAACGGTACTTGGACCATTGTTCCCAACATTCCAGGTGTGATAGCCAACCCGAACGTGAGCGATAAGCGCCTGATGCGCTTCCTTAGCAAGAGCATGGGCTACATCGTTACCGAGATAGAGGTTGATCAGGTGACCAATGCCCCCATCAGTGCCCTGTTTCTGAGCGATCCATCGGAGTGCTGCACAGGCGTAGAAGAGCTGATCAATAGCGGAAATGTGCTGGTGTACCCGAACCCTGCCACCGAATTCATCAGTGTACGCACCGGTGGCGACCAACTGATGCTCACCGTTTCTGACCTGAGCGGTCGTACCGTGCTTACCACGGCTGTCAACGTTGATGGCGAACGCATCGACATCAGCGACCTGCGCGCAGGCACCTACATCTACCGCCTTGCAAAGGCCGATGGCACACCTGCCGCCAACGGTCACCTGATCCGGAACTGACCGGTCACTATCTGAATAGCTTTGCTTCAAGGCCCGGTCGCCTCGCGGTGGCCGGGCCTACTTTTGCCCGCCATGCACCCGGCACTATATAGAGCACAGCAGTTTGCGCGGTACATGTGGCGGGCCAAGACGAGGCACGGGGTGCACTCGCCATTTGTCTATGAGCTGATTGATAAGGTGATCTATGACCGGATCGACCGTCCGGCCTATGCGCGGGTGAAGGCATACAGGTCCGAATTGGAAAAAGACACCAGTCTTGTGCAGATAACCGACCTCGGTGCCGGTTCGCTCATTGACCCGCACAAGAGCCGCACCGTAGCCCAATTGGCCCGTGGCAGCGCCAAACAGCCTCGGTATGGTGAGTTGTTGCATAGGCTTGTGGCACATTTCAGACCTGCTAACATGGTTGAACTGGGCACCTCATTGGGAGTTAGCGCACTATATCAGGCCACAGGAAATGAGAACGGAAGATTGATCACCATAGAAGGGTGCCCCAATACTGCCGCAAAAGCCGCAGAGTATCTGCAAAATGCCGGCACCGGAAACATCATTCAGCACACCGGTCCGTTCGATGATGTGCTTCCGGATATCCTCAGCGCGATCGGTCGTTTAGATTGGGCCTTTGTTGATGGCAATCACCGCTCGGAGCCCACCCTTCGCTACTTTGAATGGTTTCTGGAGCACGCCCACCCCGGTACCATCCTTGTGTTTGACGACATCTATTGGACTCCCGACATGACACAGGCATGGGAGAACATCAAGGCGCATCCGAAAGTGAGCGTGACCATCGATCTTTTTCAGATCGGCATTGTTTCATTCCGCTCCGGGCAGGCAAAGGAACACTTCACTGTCAGGTACTGAACCCCTAAATTGCGGCCATGCATCCCGTTATCAGCACCGAACACCTATCGAAGGTTTACCAGATGGGAAGCGAGACGGTACATGCCCTACGAGACATTACCATGAACATAGGCCGCAACGAGTATGTGGCGCTTATGGGGCCTTCAGGTTCGGGTAAGTCCACCCTGATGAACATCATCGGTTGCCTCGATTCGCCCACCACAGGCACCTATGTGCTTAACAGCAAGGATGTGAGCCGGATGACCGACAACGAGCTGGCTGAGGTGCGCAACAAGGAGATAGGGTTCGTGTTCCAGACCTTCAACCTGCTGCCGCGCTACACCGCTCTGGACAATGTATGCCTGCCGTTGATCTACGCAGGCCTGAGCAAGGCCGACCGCGAAAAGCGAGGCAAAGAGGTATTGGGGCAAGTTGGCCTGGCCGACCGCATGATGCACCGCCCCAACGAACTTTCGGGCGGTCAGCGCCAGCGCGTGGCTGTGGCCCGCGCATTGGTAAACCATCCGTCCATCATCTTGGCCGATGAACCTACCGGAAACCTCGACACCAAGACCAGCATCGAGATCATGGGGCTGTTTGAGGAGATTCACCGCAACGGAAACTCGGTGATCCTTGTGACTCACGAGGAGGACATAGCACAGCACGCACACAGGATCATCCGCCTGCGCGATGGTCTGATAGAGAGCGACAGCCCCAACCCCAACGTGCGCACCTACGCTCAGGCACTGGCCCAATGAAGATTTATACCCGCACCGGAGACGATGGCACCACGGCCCTGCTGGGCGGTGCGCGTGTGCCGAAGCATCACGTGCGCATCGAGGCATATGGAACAGTCGATGAGCTGAATGCGATTGTCGGGCTGGTGCGATTCAGGGATATTGGAACCAAAGCGCAGCAGACACTTGCGGAGGTACAGGACCGACTCTTCACCGTTGGGGCCCTCCTGGCCACCCAACCGGGCAAGGACAACGTGAAGACACCTGACCTGCTGCCCACCGATACGCAACTGTTGGAGGCTGAAATAGACCGGATGAACGAGAGCCTGCCCGAACTGCGCAACTTCATACTTCCGGGTGGCGATGATACTGTGGCGTTCATACACATGGCCCGATGTGTGTGCCGAAGGGCCGAGCGGTTGGCCGTTCATCTGCACTCGATCGAACCCGTCCCACAGGAGGTGATTCATTACCTCAACCGCCTGTCTGACCATCTGTTCGTATTGGCCCGATATGTAGGACACCGAAACGGAATAGCTGAAACAGCTTGGCGACCAAGAGGTTAAGGGTCCCATTACTTTGATTTCAAGATATTTTTGGCAAAAGGTGCATGTTGTGCCCAAAATTTTACTTTCGCGCATCGAAACGCAGAGGGCTCAGTTAGACTTCTCTCTTTGAACAAACAGATAAAAGGCACGAACCATGTATTGGACCCTCGAACTCGCCAAGCACCTCGAAGATGCCCCATGGCCCGCTACCAAGGACGAGCTGATTGATTTTGCCATGCGCTCCGGTGCACCCATGGAGGTGATTGAGAACCTGCAAGAGATAGAGGACGAGGGCGAAGTGTATGAGACCATTGAAGACATCTGGCCTGATTATCCTTCCAAAGAGGATTTCTTCTTCAATGAAGATGAGTATTGACCGAAATTTTTGGATAGAATAGCACGATTTAGTGACGGGCACCGGTTAAAGTCGGTGCCCGTTTACATTTGGGCCCATTAATGCCTAACCATCCATCATTTTGAGTAACAAACTGATCGCCATGCTCGTGGTCCTGGTCATTGCCGGGGTCGGTGGCGGGTATTACGCCTATAACGAGTACAACCGCACCAATGTCGATATAGCTGAACTGGAGGCCACGGCCACGGTGACCTCTGACGAGGTGTACACCGTTTTTAGCACGGACACGGCCAAAGCCAACCGTGAGTACCTGGGCAAGGTGCTTGAGGTGCGCGGCATGGTCGAATCGGCAGAAGCAACGAGCGACACCACCACCATGGTCATACTTGCAGCCGAGGGCAGCATGGGCGGTGGCGTGCAGGCCAGCCTCAAGGCAGGGCAGGATGCAGCCAAGGCCCCGGTCGGAGCCTCTGCCCGCCTAAAGTGTCGCTGCACAGGGGTTGACGACCTCTTTGGGAGCGTTGTGATGATGGACTGCCTTATTCTGCAATGAACATGAGACAGAAACTGATATACCCCGCTTTCCTACTCATACTGGCCGTGGCCTTTGGAACTGCAAGCTGCAAACACGAGATCCCCACACCGAGTGAAGAACTCACCACCGACTCGGTGTGCGACACCAACACGGTGTATTTTGTCAATGACATCCTTCCGCTTTTTGTAAGCAGCTGCGCCATGTATGGCTGCCACGATGCTGCCACACATACAGAGGGTTTCACGCTCGATTCGTATGAAGGGATCATGGACGGCATTGATGCAGGTGACCCGGGCAGCAGCAAGATATTTGAGCGGATCACCGACTCTGATCCTGACGACCAGATGCCACCGCCCTCATCAGGCATCACACTGACACAGGCTCAGATTGACATGATCTATGATTGGATAGCCCAAGGGGCACACAACAACCAGTGTATTGATAGCGGCAGTGGTTGCGATACTGTAAATGTGACCTTTAGCGGCACCGTGGCCCCCATATTCTCAACGTATTGCCTTGGCTGCCATTCTGGAGCATTCCCCAGTGGCAGTATAGACCTGAGTGCACATTCGGGCGCCTCGGCCGTGGCTCTCGATGGGCGCCTCATGGGCGCACTCAACCACGACTCGCCCTATTCGGCCATGCCTCAAGGGCAGGCTCAGCTCGATACCTGTTTGCGGGCCAAGATTGCAAAATGGGTGAATGCCGGAGCACCGAACAATTGATACAATGAAACGACACACCCTTGCCATAGCTTCCCTTCTGTTGCTCGCGCTGAGCACCACAGTGGGCTGCTATTACGACAACGAAGAGGAACTGTACCCCACCGACCCAAATGCCTGCGACACGGCCAACGTCAGTTTCTCGGCCGACATACTGCCCATCATCCAGGGCAATTGCGCGGGCTGCCATCCAGGCTCGGGTGGTTTTCCATTGGAGAATTATGCCAATGTGAAAGCCAAAGTGGACAATGGATCACTCAACCTGCGTCTGCTCATCAATCAGGACATGCCACCAGCTGGCAACACCGAACTGAATCAGTGTCAAAAACTGCTCATTCAGAGCTGGATAGCCAAAGGCGCACAGGACAATTGATTCATTGACCGAAGAAAAAGAACTCATCGGTGTCTGTGAGGCACGGTAATTGGCTACCGCAGGCACATAAACCAACAAAATCATGAAAAAGACCCTTTTTGCACTAGCGATCCTGACCGTGAGCATCACTGCGCAGGCGCAGAAACTCAGCACCCGTTCGGGTTACATCCGCTTCTTCTCCGAGGCACCATTGGAGAACATTGAGGCCAATAACCATCAGGTGACCAGTATTCTGGACATCGGTACAAAGAGCATCGCCTTCAGCGTTCTGATGAAGAGTTTCGAGTTTGAGAAAGCCCTTATGCAGGAACACTTCAACGAGAAGTATGTGCATTCTGACAAGTATCCGAATGCCAAATTCAATGGTAAGATCCAGGAAAATCTGGACCTCACCAAGCCTGGCACCTATGCTGCCACAGTGGTGGGTGAACTCGATATGCACGGTGTGAAAAAGAACTACACGGGCAAGGGCACTCTGGTGGTGAGCGATAATGGGGTGAAAGGGACCTGCAAGTTCAAGATAACCTTGGCCGACCATAACATTGAGATACCCAGCCCTGTGAAAGATAAGATCGCACCGGTGGTAGAGGTTACTGTTGACATGGACTACAAACCCATGACCAAGTGAACATGAGAAGAATTGTAGCAGCCTTTATTGTGGTGGCCCTTTGGCTGCCGCTGGTCTCTATTGCCCAAGACGACCTTTTGGGCGAGCTGGACCAGATGGAGAAGAAGGAGGACAAGATTGACTTTGCCTCGGCCACATTCAAGACCACCCGCCTGATTAACGGGCACTCCATTGAGACCAATGGCGAAGGCGTGCTATTATTCCTCATCAGTCACCGCTTCGGGCGGCTCACAGGCGGCCCGTACGAGTATTTCGGACTTGACAATGCCAACATCCGATTCGGTTTCGAATATGGTGTGACCGACCGTTTCGACATCGGTATCGGCCGCAGCTCGTTCGAGAAGACCTACGATGGTTACCTCAAGTATAAGCTGCTGCGCCAGAGCAAGGGCAAGCGCAAGATGCCGCTGAGCGTGACCCTTTTCACAAGCATCGCCATAAAGACCTTGAAATGGCCTGATGAGACCCGCGAGAATTATTTCAGCTCGCGCCTTTTCTACACTTACCAGATCCTGATTGCCCGCAAATTCTCCGATCGGTTCTCGCTACAGATCACACCTACCATTGTGCACCGCAACCTCGTTGCTGCCAAGAATGACCGCAACACAGTGTTCGCACTTATGGCCGGTGGCCGCGCCAAACTCACTGGCAGCCTGGCCCTTAACCTTGAATACTGCTGGGTGCCTCGCGGGCAGATCAACTCGCTCTACAATGGCGAACAGGTGCAGGATGCCCTGAGCATCGGACTCGACATTGAGACCGGTGGACACGTTTTTCAGGTCTATTTCTCCAATTCGAGAGGGATAATTGAAAAGGCCTTTCTTACTGAGACCAATGGCCTGTGGTGGAAAGGCGATGTGCATTTCGGGTTCAGTATTAGCCGCGTGTTCAGCGTTTACGACCGCAACAAGGCGGCCAAGAAGCGCCAGGAGAAGAAGCTCAAGCGGCAGGTGATGAAGAGCTGAGCCTTGGGCTGATCTGATAACAACATTATAGGACAGGGCGCGTTTACTTTGCGCGCCTCATGATAGCACGTCACCTCATATCCAAGACCGTTCCGCCCATACGGCCCGTTGAGAACGGGCATGTGGCACTGGAATGGATGGAAGAATTCAAGGTGTCTCACCTTGCGGTGGCCGATGGCACCCGATTCGTGGGCATCATAAGCGAGGATATGGTGGTGGACGAGAACAACCTCGACCTGCCTATCTCGCACTACGTGGCCGATCTGGTTGACACCCATGTAGCGCCCGATCAGCACATCTATGATGTGATCCGCACCCTCTCTGGCCACGACCTGAGCATCATGCCGGTGGTGGATGCTGGCGGCACATACATAGGTTGCATCACGATGCCCGATCTGCTCACCAAATTCGATGAGCTGGCTGTTGTGAACCAGCCCGGTGGGATACTTGTGGTTGAAATGGACATGCGCGATTACTCCTTGGCCCAGGTGGCTCACATTGTGGAGTCGAACGGGGCGCGAATACTCAGTTCGTATATTTTCCATAGGCCTGATAGCGACAAGATGGAACTCACCCTTAAGATTGACCGTGAGGACCAGACCTCCGTGATTCAAGGGTTGGAGCGATATGGATATAGGGTGGCAGGCAGTTTTCACGATAGCGAGGACACAGGCGAGATCAAGGACCGCTACGATGCCCTGATGCGCTACATCAACATCTGATAAGCTGAGGCATGTGCGCCATACTGCCCTGAAGCGGCTGGCCATGGCCGCCATGCTGATTGCACCTGCCACACTGTTGGCGCAGCATCAGTATAGGATCAATACGGTTGAGATGCAGGGCAACAGGATAACCCGGCCCAGGATCATCAACCGCGAGCTGACAGTCCATCCGGGCGATAGGCTCAACCTCGACTCGCTGCGTTACCACATGGAGCGGTCGCGCAGCAATCTGCGCAATGTGAACCTCTTCAACTTTGTGGAGATAGACACCTGCATCAATCCGATTGACAGCACCATTGATGTGGTGATACGCATGCAGGAGCGCTGGTACGTGTTCCCCATCCCCATTTTCAAAGTGGCCGATCGCAACATCCCGGAGTGGATAGACAAAGGATGGAAGCTGGACCGCCTTGACTATGGGCTCCACCTGGTCTGGAACAATTTCAGGGGCAGGCGCGAGATCCTTGAGATTGAAGCGCGGTTCGGCTACAACTGGAAGTTCGGGTTCGAGTACAGCTTCCCATACCTCGACCGCAGGCAGCGATTCGGGCTCAATGTCGGGGCCGAATATGCCCGCAACCGCGAGGTGACATACTCATCGGCCGATAACAAGCGTCTACTCTATAGCGGGTCGGGCGATCATGCACAGCAGTACATCGAAGCCTATATAGAGCCCTCGTTCAGGCCTCAGCTATACAACGTGCACAAGCTCCTCATAGGCTATAGCGAGATATGGACCGCCCCAGAGGTGGCACAGCTCAATCCCTACTATCTGGCCAACGGCAAGGACCATGTGCGGTTCATGTCCATTGAATACAATCTGAGGCGCGACCTGCGCGATTACAATTCCTATCCGCTCAAAGGATATCTGTTCGAATTCATTCTACGGAAAGACGGTCTGGGCATAGTAGGTTCAGACATTGATCAATTCTCGGCCTATGTCACATTCAACAAATACTGGCCCCTGCACCGCAGGTGGCATTTTGTACATGGCACCAGCATCAAGGCATCGAGTGTGGCGCGGCAGTCCTATTACCTCCAATACGGATTGGGATACGATAATGATTTTGTGCGCGGTTACGAGCTATACGTGGTCGATGCCCAGCATTATGTGCTCTTCAAGAGCTCGTTGAAATGGACTGCATTCCCCACCCGTGTCCTCAATCTCAAGTTCCTCAAATCAAACAAGTTCGGCCTCATCCCATTCACCTTTTACATGAATCTGAACTTTGATGCCGCCTACAGCATCGACAGCCAGATAAGCCCTAAGGCGCGCCTCAGCAACACGTGGCTCATGGGCGGTGGGCTGGGGCTGGACATGGTGACGTACTACGATGTGGTGATCCGTTTTGAGTACAGCATGAACCGACATTTGGAGCATGGTTTCAGATTGCATGTTGGGAAACACATCTGAAATCGGTACCTGATCTATTTTACTGTGATGAGATGATGATTGTTGGATTGATAAAAGATCAGAGGCGGGGCACGCATCATGAACGGTCATAGCGAAATGGCATCGTGCTCTGCCACCCTCATCATTCCTTGCCGCAACGAGGAAGGGTACATCGGGCGACTGCTCGATGACCTGATAGCACAGCAGCACCCCATCAGCGACCTTGAGGTGCTGGTGATGGACGGCATGAGCACCGATGGCACCCGTGCCGCAGTGGCGCTGCGCTCTGCGCGTGTGCCGCAAATAAGGCTGGTTGACAATCCGCAGCACACAGTTCCGTATGCCCTCAATAGCGGTATCGGGATGGCGAGTGCCCCGGTGGTGATGATCCTGGGTGCCCACAGCACCTATCCGCCAAACTATGTCAGCGACCTGCTGAAGGCGCTGCACGACACAGGGGCCGACAATGTGGGCGGCATCTTGGAGACCCTCCCGGCCGATGACACGCCTGTGTCGGTGGCCATTGCCGAGGCCATGAGCAGCCGAGTTGGGGTGGGCAACGCGCACTTCCGCACCGGTGCCGATGCGCCCATGGAAACAGACACGGTCCCGTTCGGCTGCTACCCCAAGGCTGTGTTCGACCGCATCGGGCTGTTCGATGTCACCCTCACCCGCAATCAGGACGATGAGCTGAATGGCCGTTTGAGGAAGGCGGGTGGCCGCATCGTGCTCATCCCCAGCGTAAGGGCAGGGTACTATGCGCGTTCCACCTTCAGCCAGCTGTGGCGCATGTACCGCCAGTACGGGCTTTTCAAACCGTTGGTGAATGTGCGCCTCGGTTTCCCGGCCACATTGCGCCAATTGGTGCCGCCTGCTCTGGTGCTGGCCATGCTGTCATTGCCCATCACCTTCCTGATTTCTAAACCGCTTTTCGGGGCCACGGCACTCGGGCTGGTGCTGTACGCAGCTATGCTGTTCATGGCAGGTCAGTCTGCCGCGTTGCACCGCCACATGCCCTCGCTCACGCTGTATTTCCCCATTGCGGTGATGTGCATGCACCTGAGCTACGGCATGGGTTACCTCGAGGGGCTGGTGCGCTTTGTGCTGCTGCGCCAACAGGGCGGTGGCGACATGAGAGCGAGCCGCTGAGGCCCGTTCTACTTTTGCCGCACATACATGGAAAAGAAGATCCCGTTCTCTCCGCCCCACGTCACTGACGAGATGATAGCCGAGGTGGTGGATACCCTGCGCAGCGGTTGGATAACCACCGGGCCCAAGACCAAGCGCTTTGAGGTGGAACTGGCCACATATTGCGGCAATCAGCGCACCATCGGCATCGCATCGGCCACCATTGGGCTTGAGCTGATGCTGCACTGGTATGGCATAGGTGCGGGCGATGAGGTGATAGTGCCGGCCTATACCTACTGCGCCACAGCCAATGTTATCATGCACCTGGGCGCCAGACCTGTGATGGTGGATGTGGACGCTGACGACCTGTGTATCAGTGCTGCGGCATTGCGGGCCGCCATCACCCCGCGTACAAAAGCCATATTGCCGGTTGACCTTGGCGGATTGCCCGTGCGCTACCGCCAACTGTGGCAGGTGATTGAGGATGCCCGACCAGTTTTCATCCCCAAAAATGAAAAACAGCAGAAGCTGGGGCGGATCCTTTTCCTGACCGATGCCGCACACTCTTTCGGGGCTGAATATGGCGCCAGGAAGGCCGGCACCCTGGCCGATGTGAGCGTGTTCTCGTTCCACGCGGTGAAGAACCTGACCACGGCCGAAGGTGGGGCCATTGCCTTCAATCTGCCCGCGCCTTTCGATAATGAGGAGCTGTATCGCGAGATGAACACCCGCATCCTGCACGGCCAGAACAAGGATGCGCTGGCCAAGACCAAGGCAGGTGGCTGGAAATACGACATTGTTGAGGCCGGCTACAAGGCCAACATGACCGACATACAGGCCTCGCTGGGGTTGATCCAGCTCAAGGATTACGCCCAACATCTGGCCCACCGAAAAGAGATTTTCAAGGTGTATGACGATGTGCTGGGCGCAAGCCGAAAAGTGATACTCCCGGTGCATGAGGATGCAGACCGCACCTCATCGCGGCACCTGTACCTGGCCCGGCTAAAGGGCGCCTCCGAGGCCCAGCGCGATGCAGTGATACAGGCTTTGGCCGAGCGCGGCATTGTGGTGAATGTGCATTACCAGCCCCTGCCGCTGCTCAGTTTCTACAGGCAGGCGGGCTACAGGGCCGATGACTATCCGGTGGCCCTGGCCGCCTACCGCCACGAGGTGACCCTGCCTGTGTACTACGACCTCACGCTTGACGATGCCCGTTATGTGGCCGAGGCCCTGCTTGAGGAATTTGAGCGCGCAACGGCATGAACGGGTGCTCCGGTCAGGCAGATCTTGACGGCCGACAGGCATGAAGCGCCTTTTCGACCTCGGTGCCGCCCTTTGTGGGTTGTTGCTGCTCTGCCCGGCCTTTGTGCTTATTTCCCTTTGGGTGATGATTGATAGCCGTGGGGGCGTGTTCTACCGGCAGGTGCGGGTGGGGCGCGGAGGCAGGGATTTCGGCATGTTCAAGTTCCGCACCATGCACACCGGTGCCGACCGGAAGGGCCTGCTGACCGTGGGTGGCCGCGACCCGCGTGTGACCCGTGCAGGCTACCACCTGCGCAGGCTCAAGCTTGACGAACTGCCCCAGCTCATCAACGTGCTGCTGGGCGATATGAGTCTGGTGGGCCCGCGGCCCGAGGTGCGCAGGTATGTTGACCTCTACACCCCCGAGCAGCGCAGGGTGCTTGACGTGCGCCCCGGCATAACAGACCTGGCCAGCATTGCCTACAGCAACGAGAACGAGATGCTGGCCCAGCAGCCCGACCCCGAACGCCACTACATAGAGGTGATAATGCCCGATAAGATCCGCCTCAACCTGCAGCACATCAACGACCCATCGGCCCTCAAAGACCTGAAAGTGATCTGGCAGACGGGCATGAAGGTGTTCGGGTGATGGTAATGGCCGATGAGAACAGGCCGCCCGCGTTGCGCTGTTAGATAAACGGGACGCGGGCAGGCAGGAACATCACCGCAGCATGTGCTGCGCATAGGCGCACAGTTCCATGCCGAGGGCCACGCCCAGGTGCACCACCACCCCGCCCAGCACAGAGCGCGAGTGCAATGCGAACACACTTAGGATGTAGCCCCCCACCACCGAGCCGATGGCCTCGCCCAACGGTTTGCCGAAATGGAAGGTGCAGTACATGGCCACGGCCGGCAGAATGGCCCGTGGCCCCATGATGCGCGCCATGCCTATGACCAGCGCCCCACGGAAAAGCACTTCGACCGTGAGGAAGGCACTGCCATAGCACATCTCGAAAATGCCGGCTTGCGCCACCGGGCCCAAACCGAACACATCGGGGAACATCCACGACCTGTATTGCGGGTAGGCCCGTTGGAAATCGGGCGCGAACGATGCGATGACCACCAGCGGCAGCACCATGGCCAGCACAAGGAGGTAAGGCCCCGCGTCCCACTGGCGAGCGGTGAGACCTATCTCGCGCAGCTTGAATCCGCCATGGAACAGTGACAGCAGCAGCAGCCCACCGAAGGCCACCACGCCCTGCCACACAAAGAACTGGCACCTGGACCCGAACACCATCTCGCCCTTGCTCAGCCCCTCGATGGTCCTGAAGCTGAAAGGCTGCAGCACCGAGAGTTTGGGTGCCGACACCAGGCAGATGAGCACCGTGGCCAAGGCATAGAACCGCGGGTCGCGCAGGTAGCGGGGCCCGTGGGCGTCCTGACAGAACAGGGCCGTGAGGAAGTAGATGCCCCCGTAGAGCAGCGCTATATAGGCCGCCTGCTCTGCGTTGCTGCCGTGCATGGCCCGGGGCCACAGGTCGACAAGCGGGCTGTAGTTGACGAAAACGGCAGCGGAGACAATGAGGATGGTGGCCGCATACGGCACCGTGGCCACATCGGTGCGCACGTGGCCTATGAGCAGGCGGGCCAGTTTCTTCATGGTGCGAAAATGGCGATTGGCACGCTGCCGCGGCCGCTGCATACCTTGCGGCCTGTGACAGATAGTGTGGAGCACCGGCCTACCCGGTCCTGGAATCAGGAAGTGGTGTCCGGTCTGCATTGCACCGTCCATCAACCCGAAAAGAAACAACCGAGGCCATGAGTCTGAAGCTGTTCTACATCCTGTTCATTGTGGCATTTGTGCTGGTGGCGCTGCTCACCGTGCTGTTCCGCAGGCACGGCATATTCAGGGCGCTGGCGGTGCTGTCGGGCACCATGTTGTTCATCATATTGCTCGAGGCGGCCTGCATGGTGGCCATCCATATCCGCACGGGCTACTGGCCCTACGATATCCCTTACAATCAGAACATCGAGCTGTTTGAGCCGCACCCCTACATGGTGGGCATGCCGCGCAAGGGGGCACGGGTCACTATAGGGCAGCACACCTACACCAACAACAGCCAGGGCTACCGTGGGCCCGAGATGGGCGCCAAGCTGCCCGGCACGGTGCGGGTGGCCGTGGTGGGCGCATCCACCAGCTATGGGGTGGGGGTGAATGACAACCAGACCTGGCCGCACTACCTCGACAGCCTGCTTGGCCCCGGCTTCGAGGTGCTCAACACCGGTGTGCCGGGCCACACCACGGTAGAGCACATCATGTTCGCGGCCACGCTGCTGCCCGACCTGCAGCCCGACATCGTACTGGTGCACGCGGGCCTCAACGACCTCCGCAGCCTCAACATGCAGGGCGTGCGGGCCGACTATACCGACTATCACGCCCCATCGTTTGCGGGCAGCCTCGGGTTCTGCCCCCGCAACGGACTGCCCCATGTGGCCACCGTGCAGGTGCTCATATCGGCCCTCGAGCGGCTGGGCTGGTACCCCATGTGCGATTTTCACCGCATGCCCCAGCCCGCGCTGAAACAGGGCGACACCCGCGCCCTTGACCTCTTTGCCCGCAACATGCACACCCTCACGGCCGTGTGCGAGCAGTCCGGGGCCCGGCTCGTGTTCGTCCCACAGGTGGTGGTGAAAGAGAAGATAGCCGGCAACCAGCTGTGGTGGTGGATGCCCTACGTGTCAGACGCAGAGCTGATGGCCGGCATAGACAGCACCAACGCCATCATGCACCGCGTGGCCACCGCCAGGGGCCATGTGTATACCGACACCATAGCCCCTGCCCGATTCTCGGCAGCCGATTTTGGCGACCCCAGCCACCTCAATGCCGCGGGCAACCTCCGTTTTGCCCAGATGCTCGCAGGCCACGTGCGCGGGGCCATGGCCACCGAGGCCTTGGTTGGGGCGGCCGACACAACCGATGCCGACCGTCCGGTGCACTGAAAGGAGACTGGGCCCCACCTGCGCCTTACCGAAGTAGGAAGCTGCCGGCCACTGTGCTGATGTAAGGGCCGGGAGACAGTCACCCCTGCGCCCCTCCGCGCATCATGGCCAACACCTCGTGCACGAGGGGTGCGGAAGTCCTCAGAGTGGTTGCGGTCGTTGCCCCTACGCTCGTGCCCTCATCGGCATAGGGCCTGAACAGATGGGCCGGGAATCAGGAGGCTACATCAAAAGCGGCACTCCCGGTTTGGGCGGTACTCAGCTGCCACAGCAGGTTGGGGCATATGTCAAATCCATTGGGCCATTCAAGGCCGCCTCCGGGTTCAATGGTCACCTGTCTGAAATAATCGGGGTCAAGCAATGCCGCACTCATTCCTTCACCGATAAGCGGACGAAGATCCAATCTGCTGCTCTGGCCATTGGCAAATGCCAATTGGATCTGGTAAGGTCCGAGCAATTCTATATTGGCAATCCTATTCATGTGTCACGGGCATCAAGGTCATTGCAATGGGTCAATGCGTTTCATTTCCTTCATTGACGAGGCAAGAATCCAATCTTCCATTAGTTCTGCTCTATGAAAAGAGGCCCATTCCAACACCAGTGCGTGCGCCCGTGGGGGCAAGGACCCGTTGAGCAATGCAAGGGTCGTTATGTCATATTCAGCCGCAAAATCCTGGTACATGGCATGGAAATGTGGCGGATTGTGGTCCTTGTAATACATCCGAATGATGATTCCGAAGAAGCGACTGATCTCTGGCATCGGATCGGGAATAAAACGCGATTCAAATGTAACTCACCCCTGCGCCCCACCTCGCATCATGGCCAGCACCTCGTGCACAATGGTGCGCAATTCTATGTGGTGAGGGCCCTTTTTAGGCTTGTCGGTATGCCCCAGCCGCACCACCACCATGTCGTATTCGGGGAAGACGATGATGTACTGCCCCAGTATGCCGCGCTGGTAGAAGACAGGGGTGCCCTCATCGGCATAGAGCCAGAAGGCGTGGCCGTAGAAGTCAACGCCATAGGGCTGCGTGGCGAGGGAGACGAAGGCGCTATCGAGTATCTGCCTGCCGCCAAAGCTGCCGCCATTGAGCATCATCTGCCCGAAGCGGGCAAAGTCGCGGGCGTTGGTGTTGAAACAGCAGAAGGCCAGCTCGTGGCCCTCGGCATCAGTGTGCCACAGGGCATCGTGCTCGGCCCCGAGGGGTTTCCAGAGTTTCTCGCTGGCGTATTCGGCCAGTGGGCGGCCGGTGGCCTTCATCACACATAGGCCCAGCAGCTGCGTGGCCCCGCTCTGGTACTCGTAGCTGCCCTTGCCGGGTTGGCGCACCACGGGCACGTTCTCCAAAAGGAGTTTCTCGGCATCGGGGCCGTAGTAGAGCTTGGCGGTGATGTCGAAGGGGTTGGTGTAATGCTCGTTGAAGTCGAGGCCGGCCGTCATGGTGCTCAGGTGGCGCAGGGTGAGCTGATCGGCAAAGGGGCCCTTGAGGCCGGGTAGGAAGTCGCGCACGGGCTGGTCCCAGCTTTTGATCCTGCCGTCCTGTATGGCGCACTGGGCCAGCATGGTGGTCACACTCTTGGCCATGCTGAAGGAGTTGCTGCGCGAGTCGGGCCCGTAGCCGTCCCAGTACTCCTCGTGCAGCAGCTCACCGCCCTGAACGATGAGGAAGGCCACCGAGCGGGTCTCCTCCAGGCTCTGGCGCAGGTCGGGCGTCAGGGTCATGGTGTTGAAGTCCTTGGAGACGGGCCACGGCATCGGGGTGCCGGCCTTTATGGTGTGGGTAGCAAAGAACCGCGCATCACCGATGCTGGCCGAGTTGAACCCGTGCAGGTAGGTGGCCCACACGCCCTTGATCAGGAAACCGTTGCCCGAGGCATACAGCCCGCCCACGATGAGGGCCAGGACAAGGGCGGTCCATTTCAGGAAGGAGAGGAGTTTTTTCATGGTGTGATGATAAGCCGCAACAAATGAACGCAGGCCATCTCTTGATCGCGGTACCACAGGGAGCGGGCTGTAGTGCCTTACTGAGTAAAAAGATTCGATTCGGCCCCGATACAAGGTGTCGCTGCCCATTGCCTCTGCCCCCGCCTGTGAGGTACCTTCGCACCCCTTGGAAAAAATGGCAGAAGACAGGCGCGGCATAGCCATACTGGGCAGTACGGGCAGCATAGGCACCCAGGCCCTGGATGTGATAGCCGCCAACCCGCACTCGTTCAGCGTGGAGGTGCTCACCGCCAACGGCAATGCCGACCTGCTCGTAGCGCAGGCGCTGCGGTTCAGGCCCAACGCGGTGGTGATAGGCGACAAGGCCCGCTACCCGATGGTGAAAGAGGCCCTGTTCAACGAGGGGATCAAGGTGTTTGCGGGAGATGAGGCCCTGGCCCAGGTGGTGGAGATGGACGGCATCGACATGGTGCTGACGGCCCTGGTAGGCTATGCCGGCCTGAGGCCCACATTGGCAGCCATCCGGGCCGGTAGGCACATTGCCCTGGCCAATAAGGAGACCCTGGTGGTGGCGGGCGACCTTGTCACTGCCCTTGCCCGCGAAAAGGGGGTCGACATCTACCCGGTCGATAGCGAGCATTCGGCCATATTCCAATGTCTGGCGGGCGAGTGGCACAACCCCATTGAGAAGATCATCCTCACCGCTTCGGGCGGGCCGTTCCGCGGGCGCACCAGAGATGAGCTGCTGCACGTGACCAAGGCACAGGCCCTGAAGCACCCCAACTGGGACATGGGCGCCAAGATCACCATCGACTCGGCCAGCCTGATGAACAAGGGCCTGGAGGTGATAGAGGCCAAGTGGCTCTTCAACCTGCGGCCCGACCAGATAGAGGTGGTGGTGCACCCGCAGAGCATCATCCATAGCATGGTGCAGTTCGAAGATGGCAGCATCAAGGCACAGATGGGGCTGCCGGACATGAAACTGCCTATCCAGTATGCGCTGGGCTACCCGAAGCGGCTGAGAAGCGATTTCCCTCGCTTCGATTTCATGGCCTACCCCGAGCTGACGTTCAGCCGGCCTGACCTGCGCACCTTCCGCAACCTGCAACTGGCATTTGATGCCCTGCACCGGGGCGGCAATGCGCCCTGTGCCCTCAATGCCGCCAACGAGGTGGCTGTGGCCGCGTTCCTGCAGGACCGCATCGGATTCCTGCAGATGAGCGATGTGGTGGAGCATGCCCTGGGCCGCTTCTCCTTTGTCGCATCGCCCACCTATGACGATTACGTGAACACCGATGCCGAGGCCCGGAGACTGGCCGAGACAGCCTGTTCTCCCATCGCCTGATTCCCCCATTATAAATAATCACTCATCAACATCCCATTAATGGAGATAGCCATTCAAGCCGCTCAGTTCTTCCTCAGTCTTTCCATCCTGGTCATCCTGCACGAGTTCGGGCATTTTCTGCCCGCCCGCTGGTTCGGCATGCGTGTGGAGAAGTTCTACCTCTTCTTCGACCCTTACATCTCTCTGCTGAAGAAAAAGATAGGCGACACCGAGTACGGTGTGGGCTGGGTGCCGCTGGGCGGATATGTGAAGATATCGGGCATGATAGACGAGAGCATGGACAAGGAACAGATGGCCCAGCCCGCCCAGCCGTGGGAGTTCCGTGCAAAGCCCGCATGGCAGCGCCTTATTGTGATGATTGGAGGGGTGACGGTGAATGTGATATTGGGGGTGCTGATATACTGGATGGTGCTGTTTGTGTACGGTGAGACCATCCTGCCGGCCAAGGAGGCCAGATATGGCATCATGTGCGATTCGGTGGCGCTCGACATGGGCCTGCGCAACGGTGACCACATCTTGGCGCTGGACGGAAAAGAGGTGGGCAGTTTCACGCAGATTCCGCTCGACATCATCCTGAACAAGGTGAAGGACATCACGGTGCTACGGGGCGATGAGACCCTGCATGTGGCAGTGACCGAGGCACAGATAGGCACCCTGATGCGCTCAAAGGGATTCATCACCCCGAGGGTGCCGTTTGTGGCCGCCCGGTTCGATGACGGACTTCCGGCCAAGGCGGCAGGGTTTGAGGTGGGCGACAGCCTGGTGGGGATCAACGACAGCATGGTGGTGTACTTCGATGCCTTCAAGACCCTGCTTCAGACCTACAAGGGCCAGACTGTGCGGGTGAACCTGTACCGCAACGGCAGCCCGATGGAGATAAACATAGCCGTGCCCGAGAAGGGACAGCTGGGCATTTTCCCTTCGGGCGATATGGGCCGTTGGTTCCAGTTGCATGAGGTGCAGTATGGGGTGGTAGAGAGTTTCCCAAGGGCCATGCAAAAGGCCTACAACACCTTTGACGGGTACATCAAGCAGATGAGCCTGATCTTCTCGCCCGAGGCCAAGGGCTACGAGAACGTGGGCGGTTTCATCACCATCGGCAGCATCTTCAGCCCCGTGTGGGACTGGCATCAGTTCTGGAACATCACCGCGTTCCTGAGCATCGTTCTGGCTTTCATGAACATTCTGCCCATCCCGGCCCTGGATGGCGGCCATGTCATATTCCTATTGTGGGAAGTGGTGACGGGCCGCAAGCCGAGCGACAAGGTGCTGGAGGTGGCGCAGTACATAGGCATGCTGCTGCTGCTCTCGTTGCTGGTGCTGGCCAATGGCAACGACATCTACAAGCTGATATTCAAATGACCGGGCATGCCATGGGCCGCTGTCCGGCTGACTGCGGTCAGTCGGCCAACGGCTGCCCTCGGTAAGTTAGCGCCATGGAACGAACCGACCTCTCGGCCCTGCGCCTCAACTATATGAGCGAACCGCTGGATGAGCACATGCTCGACCCGGACCCCATCGTCCAGTTCGGGCGGTGGTTCGCAGAGGCCCAGAATGCGGGTATTGACGATGTGAATGCCATGACCCTGAGCACCGTGGCAGCCGATGGCGCCCCACGGGCACGGGTGGTGCTGCTGAAAGGTTTCGGGCCAGATGGCTTTGAGTTCTTCACCAACCGGCAGAGTGCCAAGGGGCGCGAGATGGCGCACGAACCGCGGGTGTCGCTGTCGTTCTTCTGGCAGCCGCTGGCCCGCCAGGTGCGCATAGGTGGAACTGTAGAGCAGCTATCGGCTGAACAGAGTGATGCCTACTTCGCCACCCGTCCGCGCGAGAGCCAGATAGGGGCGTGGGCCTCGCCACAGAGCGAGGTGGTGGCCGGGCGCGAGGAGATAGAGGCGCGCCTCAGGCACATACAGCAACGGTTCGGACACGGGCCTGTGCCCCGCCCACCGCACTGGGGCGGATACAGGGTGCTGGCTGCTTCAATGGAATTCTGGCAGGGCAGGCCCGACCGGCTGCACGACCGTGTGGTGTACACCCGGTCGGGAGCCGAATGGCAACGGGTGCGGCTTGCACCCTGACAGTTGGGTCAGGCCTTTTTCTTGGCAGCTGCCTTTTTGGGTGCGGCAGCCTTCTTCTCGGCCTTTGGCGCTGCAACAGCGGTAACAGATGTGGCCTCTGCCTTACGGGGCCTGCGCACTCCGTACGAACCGTTGTGGATCTTTCCCCTTCTCGATTTGATGTCTCCTTTGCCCATGGTGCTGTCTGTGTTTGGTGGGTTGCTCAGTTCAGCGGCAATTTTACGGACTCTGGTCTTTCTGCTGGCATGTATGCATCAGGCCAAATGAGATTGGTCCTGTTGGGGTAGGAAATCCTATCCAAACCCAAAGAATGCGGAAAGGGAGGGCAGTTTCCGGGCTCAGGGCGCGGGGATGGCCGTGAGGGTGACGTTGAGGGTGGTAATGGTGCCGACCTTGACCTCCTGAGCGGTGATGGTGAGGGGCTGATAGCCCTCGGCCTCGAAGAGGAGGTGGCCATCAGGCTCGAGGATTACCTCGACAAAGTGCGCGACACACAATATCTGGCCGGGGCCGAGGCCTACGCGGTATGCCTTATCTACTACAAGATTCTAGAGGCAGCTGCTAAGGCAGGAATTGCTGGGGCAGCAGAGCGATACAACAGGCTCAAAGTGAGGTTTGAGGGCCAAGGCGGCCCTGGAACGCCCACCCCTCCGGCCCCATGAGGCCTAGCCAGTTAGGCTCCGGGCCTAGCCAGTTAGGCTCCGAGCCTAGCCAGTTAGGTTCCAAGCCTAGCCAGTTAGGTTCCAGGCCTAGCCCGTTAGGTTCCAGACCTAGCCCGTTAGGTTCCGGGCCTAGCCAGTTAGGTTCCAGACCTAGCCAGTTAGGTTCCGGGCCTAGCCAGTTAGGTTCCGGGCCTAGCCAGTTAGGTTCCAGACCTAGCCAGTTAGGTTCCAAGCCTAGCCAGTTAGGTAAATACCCTCCCCCTCCCGGGGGGTACCCCTCCCCTGGGGGGGTCATACCCCCCGGGGGGGGGGGAGGGGGTACCCCCCCCCCTCCCGAACCGCAAAGTCTGTGACATTCTGAGCAACGACCACCACCCACCAAAGCCATGACTCCCGACCAGCAAGAGGCCCATGACCGCATGAAGGCCAACATCGAATAGTTGAGTCAGCTCATCACGCGCGTTGACACCCTGCACCCGCGCACTACACCCACCGAGGCGGCCCTGGCACCCAAAGAACCCTCCCCGCCCAGGCTCGCGTGTTTTGTTCGCTCGCGTCCCGCGAGCGAGGATTACTCTGCCTCCGGCATCCTAATAAACACCCCGCCCAGGCTCGCGTGTTTTGTTCGCTCGCGTCTCGCGAGTGAGGATCACTCTGCCTCCGGCATCCTAATAAACACTCCCCTTAACCCCCTCAATTGATCATTGCTAATTGAACATTGACCCGCACCCCCTCTCGTATTCCTCAGTATTCCCCCATTTCCATTTCCTTTGGGGCTATGAGAACACCACTCTTCGGCCTGATGCTGCTGCTGGGCATCGGGTCGTGCACGGCACCGGCCATGGACAGAGAGGCGGCCGTGGCCGAGATCACCACCGGCATGATGGCCCAGCGCGATGCTTGGAACCGGGGCGACCTCGAAGGGTTCATGGCCCTGTATGAGCACACCGATTCGCTCTGTTTCATTGGTAGGAACGGCCCCACCTACGGCTGGCAGCCCACCCTCGACCGCTACCGCAAGGGGTACCCCGACCGCGCGGCCATGGGCACATTGGAGTTTGACCGTCTGCGCTTCAGTGCCCTGGGCACCGACCATATGCTGTGCACCGGGCGTTGGCAGCTGTTCCGCACGGCCGATACGCTCAGCGGTCATTTCACGCTCATCCTGCGCCATGGCCCCGATGGGTGGCGCATACGGCACGACCACTCGAGCTGAATGGGCACCGAGGCCAGGGAACCCGTGAGCCACGATGCGTTTGCGGGCCTCGATATCCGGGTGGGCACCATAATGCATGCCGAGGTATCGGTGCGGGCCAGGCGGCCATCGTACAGGTTGCACATCTCGTTCGGCCCACTGGGCCAGCGCACCAGCAGTGCACAGCTCACCGAGCGGTACACGGCCGCCCAGCTGGTGGGCCGCAAGGTGCTGGCGGTGGTGAACATGCCCCCGCGCCAGGTGGCCGATGTGATGAGCGAGGTGCTGGTGCTGGGCGTCACGGGCCAGCCGGGCGGCACGGTACTGCTGGTGCCCCATGCATCGGTGGCCGATGGTAGCCCCGTGCGCTGACCACCTCGCTATATTTACCGCCAAACCGCAGCAGCCATGAGGATAGAGCGCATCCTTGTACCTACCGATTTCACATCCACAGCCGACAAGGCCGTTGAACAGGCCATAGTGGTGGCCCGCGCCACCGGTGCGGCCATAGACCTGCTGCACATAGCCGATGACCGCACGGCCACCCGCCTGCGCGAGGCCGGTCTGCCGTCCGATGGCCTCGTTGCGGCCATGACCGCCAAGGCGGCCGCAGTGCGCCTCGAAACGGGCATAGAGTGTGGGCACATCATACGCGAGGGGAGCATTTTCACCTCTATACCCGAGGTGGCTGCCGAGGGCGGGCACCAGCTCATGGTGGCCGGCACGCACGGGGTGCAGGGCATACGCCAGCACCTTTTCGGGGCCGATATGCTGCGCATACTGCGGCAGTTGCCCATTGGGGCGCTGGTGGTGCAGCAGGGCAGTGAGGTGCGTCATGGCATGGGCAGGATGATATTGCCCGTGGGGAGCCACGCCTCGTACCAGAATCTGGTGCACCTCACAGCTGCATTGGCCAGGGCCTTCGGTGCCGAGGTGGTCATCTACTCGGTGGACAGGCCCACCTTGCCCCTGTCAGAGGGCATGATGGCCAATACCCGTGCGGCCATGGACCATTTCAGGGCCGAAGGGGTGGTGTGCCGCACCGTGAACGAGAAGCCCACCGTGTTCAGCGTGGGATTTGCCAAACAGACACTCCAGTTTGCAGCCAGCGAGAAGGCCGATGCCATCTGCATCATGAGTGTGAGCTCTGAGGAGCACGCATTTCTGGCCGAGCCCGATAAGGAGCGCATCATAAACAACGAGGGCGGCATACCGGTGCTGTGCGGCCCGGGCACCGAGGCCTGGACGCACATGGTGCCGGGCATGTGAGCAGGCCGGGCAATAGCCTACAGGGCACGCCCCTACCTTCGCTCCGCGCATGATCCCGCACGATACCATTGCCCAGATATTTGAGGCCGCCCGCATAGAGGAGGTGGTCGGAGATTTTGTGCAGCTCAAGAAAAAGGGCAGCAATCTCTGGGGCCGCTGCCCCTTCCATAACGAGAAGACACCCTCCTTCAGCGTATCACCGGGGCGGGGCATCTACAAGTGTTTCGGGTGCGGCAAGGGCGGCAGTGCCGTCAACTTCATCATGGAGCACGAGCACCTCAGCTACCCCGAGGCGCTGCGCTACCTGGCCCGCAAGTATGCCATAGAGGTAGTGGAGGAGCAACGTACCCCCGAACAGGAGGCCGAGACCTCGAGGCGCGAGGCCATTTTCCTCACCTTGGCCTATGCCCAGCGCACCTTGTCCGACAATCTGTGGAACACCGATGAGGGCCGCAGCATAGGGCTGGGCTATTTCCGCGAGCGCGGTTTCCGCGATGATATCATTGACCGTTTTCAGCTCGGCTACAGCTTTGACCGCAGCACAGCCTTTACCGACAGGGCCCTGCACGATCAGCATAAGAAAGAGGCCCTCATAGAATCGGGCATGAGCCTGCTGATGGACGATGGACGGGTGATAGACCGTTTCCGTGGGCGGGTGATGTTCCCGATACACAACCAGAGCGGGCGTGTGATAGGATTCGGGGGCCGCATACTGCGCACCGATAAGAAACTGGCCAAGTATGTCAATACGCCCGAGACCGAGATATACCACAAGAAGGACACGCTGTACGGGATATTTCAGGCCAAGCGGGCCATTATTGAAAAGGACAATTGTTTTCTGGTAGAGGGATATACCGATGTGATATCGATGCACCAGGCGGGCATCGCCAATGTGGTGGCCAGCTCAGGCACCAGCCTCACCATTGAGCAGGTGCGCATGCTGAGGCGCTATACGCAGAACCTCACCATCATGTACGATGGCGACCCTGCGGGCATCAAGGCCGCCATGCGGGGCATTGACATGGTGCTGGAGGAGGGCCTGAATGTGCGCACCCTGCTGTTTCCCGATGGCGAGGACCCCGACTCTTTCTCGCGCAGCCGCACAGCCGATGAGCTGCAGCAGTTCATAACGGCCAACTCAAAGGATTTCATCCGGTTCAAGGCCGAACTGCTGATGGAGGAGGCGCAGGGCGACCCCATACGCACCGCAGCGCTCATCAGAGACATCGTGGGCACCATAGCGCTGGTGCCCGACTCCATAACCCGTAGCCTCTATGTGCGCGAGTGCGCCCAGCTGATGCACATGGAGGAGCAGGTGCTGGTGTTTGAGCTTAACCGCCTGCGCAGGAAACGGGCCGATGAGCGCCACCGCACCGATCAGCCTGATGGGCCCGATGAGGCCGCAGATGCTGGTGCCGACCGGCCCGATGGCAGGGTGGCGGTGCCCCAGCCCGTGCCCGAGGCAGACCTCAACTCGCTGCCGCAGGAACGCGACCTGGTACGGCTGCTGCTGCACTATGGCCACCGCGACATGCTGGTGCGCTACCCCACCGAAGATGGCACCATGGCCGAGGAGGAGGTGAATCTGGCCCTTTTCATCGTGCACGAACTGGATGCCGATGCCATGGACCTGACCGACCCGGTGCTACAGAGCGTGCTGCTCGATTTCAGGCAGATGCTGGCGCAGGACCAGGTGCCCACCATGCAGCATTTTGTGCAGCATTCCGACCCGGCCATCACGGCCCTTGCGGCCGATCTGGGCAGCACGCCCTACGTGCTGAGCAACCGCTGGCAGGATCACAACATTTTCGTCACCCTCGAGTCGGACCTGCTTACCCGTGCTGCGCGGTCGTCCATCAACATGCTCAAACTGCGCAGGCTCGATATGCACATCGATGGCCTGACCCGCGCCCTTCGGACCCCTGCCGATGAACTGGACGAGATGGCGACCTTGCAGGAAGTCACCGAGATGAAACGCATCCGCACGGCATTGGCCCGCGAGATAGGGTCGGTGGTGGTGAGGTGATGTCAGGTGGGGCCATGACAGGGAACCTGGTCTGAACTCCCGGTTTTCCTGATTCAGACAAAAAGGGCCCTCAGTTCTGTGGCCTCGTCAGGGCGCATCTTACCTGCAAGGATGAGGCTGAGCTGACGTCTGCGCAGGGCCCCGGCATGGCGCTCCTTTTCCTCATCGGTCTCGGGCACCAGTTCAGGCACATTGATCGGATTGCCCAGCTGATCCACCGCCACCAGCGTGTATATGGCCTCGTTGCATTTGGTCATGCTGCCATCAGTACGGTTCTCCACCCACACGTCAATGAACACTTCCATGCTGGAGGTGAATGAGCGGCTCACCTTGGCTTTTAGGGTGACTATGTCGCCCAGGCGGATGGGACGGTTGAAGGCCACGTTGTTCACCGATGCGGTGACCACCACGCGGTTGCAAAGCCGCGCTGCCGATATCACGGCCACCACGTCCATCCAATGCAGCAGCCGTCCGCCCATCAGGTTGCCAAGGGTGTTGGTGTCGTTGGGCAGCACCATCTCGGTGGTGATGGCCTCGGTCTGACGGGCATATTTCTGTTGTGCCATGTGGTTGTAAATGAAAAGGGGCAGGTGCCGCGAAGGTACCTGCCCCTTATATCCGACTGAATTAACAGCGGTCAGTTCCTGGTCAACTTCTTCACGATGCGGTGGCCGGTGTCGGCATTGCGCAGCTCAACAAAGTAGATACCGGCTGCCATGCGGCTCACATCGAGCATCGTGAGGTCGCGGAATGTGACCCCGGTGGCCACTATGGCCCCGCTGATGTCGGTGATGATGAGCTCGTATGTGGCATTGTCGCCCATGTAGATGGTCACTTCGCCATTGGTCGGGTTGGGGTACACCAACGCATCGGGGCGGGCCTCGGTGGCCGGGGCCGGATCCTCAACGGCTGTGGCGTACGGCTTGGTGTAAATGGGCAAGGTGATGTTGGTGGGATGCTCGGGCGAGAAGTGGATGCGGTTGATGGCAACGCGGGGCATCATGTCAACATTGTCAAACTTGTAGGCACGTCCATCGCCAGGCTTCCTGCGGAAGAACTCGCCCGGCATGATGGGCAGGTTCGGATTGACCTGATAGCGCGTGAAATTGCTGCTCGACACCAATGCTTTGACGCGGTGACCCTTGCCGAAGGTGTAGGCTATGGGCAGCAGGCGGAACTCATACTCGTACACCTGACCTATCTCAATATTAGAGAAGGGGATCTGATCCACTTCGTGCGGATAGGTGCTCTCGTGCCACACATCGTTCACAAGCGCCTTCACATAGTCGCGGGCGCGGGCATTCACTGCCCCTTCGCAGACAAAATACTCGCGGCCATCGGGATACACGTCCACAATGCGCACAAAGAAATCGGTATCGGTGGGGCCGCTGTTCAGGCCACCAATGTTGCTCTTGGCCCACAGTTGTGCGGTGGGGAAGCCCACTATGCACAGCGAATCCTCCTCAATCACCTCGGTGGTGAACTGCACCACACCCGGTCGGTCAATGGTGGTGCTGGCATAGCGTGGGTCCTTCAGGTTGAACTGTCCCTGACTGTCGCGCTCGCCATCGGGTGTGCGTACAATCATGTTGTTGCCGCCAATGCTGCGGATGGGGTCATCAGGATCGTGCACGTACATCTTGAAGCCCTCATCGCTGGTTGGTGCGGTGGTGTTGAGGCTACCATCGTTGTGCATGTAATAGGTGGTGCGCTGTATGGCGTCCCAGTCGCGGCCCTCGGGCAGTGGGAAGGTGTCGGCCGGAAGCCAGTAGCTGCCCAGCAGGGCATTGTTGTGGGTGGTGTCGTCATTGGGGCCCACCACATACATGCGCACATTGGGTATGTCAGTCTCATCAAGGAAATTGCGTACCGGTATCTGGGCGATCTCGCCCCCGTCAAGCCCCGGGATGAGTGTGCCGAGCGAAATGGCCGGCACATCGATGGGCAGGCCACCACTGCCCAGCAGCGGCACCTCCCATTGCAGTTCTGCGGTGACACCCTCAAGGTCGCGCGAGCCGTTCAAAATGCCCAGCAGCTCGTTGTAGGGTATGCGCAACGTGTCGGCCGGTATGCGCAGGCGCAGGTATGCGGTGCCTGCGCCCAATGGCAGCTCTATCTGCGACACCGTGATGGGGCTCGATGATGCGGGCAGCACAAACTTGGGCTCGCGGTACTCATACCCGTTGCCATCGCAGCGGTAGTTGAGGTTGTACCTGAACCAGCCAATCACTTCGCTCTTCAGGGCCTTCGAGATGGGAATGTTGTCGGTGCTGAACTCATCGAAATTGAGTCCGATCAGGTCAGTGGTGTTGTCCGGATAGGTACGGTCGCCCGTGGTGGTCTGTCCCATGGTCTGGTGCGCCCATGGGCCCAGCACCAGCTTCTGCAATCTGCGGTTGGGCAGGTCGGTGCGCAGGAACCTGCGCATGTAGGCCCACGATTCTATCTGGCCATCGGTGAAAATGTCCCACCACCCGCTGAGGTGATAGCCCGGCACCTCCATGTTGGTGTAGCGGCTCTTGGTGAGATTCTGTCGGGGCTGAAAGCCGAATCCGAGCACTCCATCAGGGTCGCTGTCGGGCACATCCACCACAACCCCGTTCACAATCTTGCCCTTTTTCACACTCTCTCCGTTCTCATCCACCATGGCGCGCGACACGTCCATCTCTCTCCTGCCGGCCGTGTTGGGGTAATAGCCCGCCTGCATCAGGTCGCCTGTCTCGGCATCTTCGTAACGCAGCGACACGAAGTGGTCAATGGCCAGATTGGCGGCACTGAACTTGTTCTTGCTGTAGCTCACGTCCTCACCGTTCAGCAGCATGGTCTTGGGCAGGTCGTAGTCGCTCGAGCTGTGGATGTTGTTCTGAGGGTCGGTGTCAATCTCGTTCAGGTCGTCATCCGTACCGGTGAAAATCTGCCCCTTGAGCCAGCCTGTCACCAACCTGTCGCGCAGCACCCCGTTCTGGAAACCCGTGCTCTTGAAGAACTCTGCCGGGGCCACAATGGGCATAATGGCCTTGAGGCCCGGTTCGTTGCTGTTGATGCGGTGCGCGGCCGCTGCCTGATATTGGTTGTAGCCCAGGGCCGAGGCACCGAACATGGCAATACGGCCGTTGTAGAGCAAGTCCTCGGTCTCAGGAATTCCGTTGCCGTCCAGATCGTACATGCGGGTGAGCCGGCTCTTGATGAACTCAATGCTGTTGTAGCCGTCCTCGTGGCGGTTGCCGTTGCGCGGGTCATCGGTCGGGGTCTTATCCAGCACGTGTTGGTAGTTGCGGTGATAGGCGTTCTTGTTCCACGAGTCGCTGATCAATGGTAGATACACGCCCTCGCTGCTGTAGCGGCCACGCATATCCTGCACCGCATACACATAGCCCAGCAGGGCTATCACAGTGCCCTCAATCGCATCGCGGTTGCCCTTGTTGTAAGGTGTTCGCGAAAACACCATGGGCAATTTGTACGGATTGGCGTTCTTGATCATCTGCCCCGCACTGCAATCGTAGATGCTGTCATACTGCAGGTACTGCATACCGCGCGGTATCATCTGGAAATTGAAATCGAGGCTTTCTCCGAACACCCCTTGTATGGCCGCTGGGATGTCGATGTTGATGGGCACCATGAGGCAATCCTGAAGGATGGGCAGGTACACATCGGTCATAAGTTTCACGCCATCGGGCATGACCACTTCACGCGTCTCTGAGGTGCTCAGCTCAAGGAGGTCATCAATCTGGCCGTTGATGTTCTGTCCGTAGGCCACAGACGAGGCGGTCAGTGCGGTGATGAGTATGATTTTCCTTTTCATGGGGATGATATAGGAAGGTTAATATCAGTTTGTGGCGGGATTGTTCTGCTTTCCGAAGAGGTCATTCCAGCCTATGTCGTAGGTCAATGATCCGTACACCATGGCTCCGATGGTAGGCGACCCGTATGCCTCCACCCGCTGTTGGTTATACAGGTTCGATGCGCCCACGCGCAGCGTCACGAACCACTTGGGTATCTCGTAGCTCAGCTGCATGTCGAGCAGGTGGTATGATGGAACATTGCCTGTGCCGAAGGTGCTTTGCCACATGAAGCTGTCCACATATTGCCAGTTGGCCGAAAAACCGAGCCCCTTCCATATCCTACGGCCCTTGAACCCTATGTTGAGCTTATGCTCCGGGGTGTTGAATCCCGGGATGATCGGGTCCGAGAGGTCGGTGGTGATCAGCTTGGCATAGGTATAGTTGACCGTTGCGGTGAACTTGCGACTGATGAAATAGGCCAGACCCAACGTGGCGCCCAGGCTGCGCACCTCCTGTTTGGCATTCACCGGAATCTGGTAGATCTGATAGGTCTGATTGCTCGGTGTGTTGCTCAGCAGTTGGTCCACACCGCTCTCTTCGCCAGCAGTGGCATCGCCAAGGGGGCGTACAACCCTTATCTCGCCAATGAAATCCGTGTACCAGTTGTGATAAAAGGCAGCATCGACATACAGTCGTTTAAAGAGCGTTCCGCGGTAGCCCACCTCAATGGTCTTCACCTGCTCAGGTCTGATGGGGTCGGCCCTGTAGGTGCGCAACATGGCTGTGGCGGTGTCATAGGCATCGTCATTCCACAGGCCGTTCTCTTGCAGCGAGTCGAGGTAGTTGTTGAAGCTGCTCACGCTCTCCAAAGTGTAAAGGTTGTCCCAGCCGTTCAGGTTGCCAGCAATGATGAGCGGACCCACATCGAGCAAAATGTACTGGTTCTGCAGCGTTGGCATGCGGAAGGCGCTCTGACCGCTCACACGGAAAACGTGGTCCTTCACATTGAGCATGGCCGAGAGGCGGGGCGAGTATTGCAGGTCGAAGTTCTGGTTCTTATCGAGGCGGATGGAGCCCTGCAACTTGATCCTATCCTTCCAAAGCTTACGGCTCAACTGCAGGAACCCGCCATATTCCCACTGGCTCAGGTCAACGAATTCAGCCTCAAGATTGGCCGCACCGTTGGACAGGGTGTCACCTGGGTTGATGAGGGTATCAGCGAATATCGAACCATAGCTCTGCGGGTCGTATCTGCGCACATTGGCGCCAACCAGCACATCGAGCCACGGCCAGTCGAAGTTGTACTGCCCCTCAATATGCTGCAGGTTGCTCTTGTCAGTAAAGAGCGAGCCCGACTCCAGGTCAGCGTTGGTTATGATGGTCTTGCGCAGCGAGTCATATTGTGCCGTGCCTGGCTGATACCATGCGTTGGCATTGGCCATCTGTGCCGCGTAGGCGTGCGCCACAGCCACCTCTTCGCTGCTCGCGTCATCATCATAGTCATTGGTCATTACCTGAAGGGTATCGAAATATGCTCCGAGATACTCGCTCACGTAATTTGTGATGCCCGCCTTCGATATGTTGATGCCGGTAAAGACGATGTCATACGAATCCCCGGCATCCTCCAGCGTGGTGTAGGCCTTCACATTCCACTTCTTGCCCCGCGCCTCCAGTTTATATTGTTGGAACAGGATGTTGTTGATGCTGTAGCGGTTGCTACCCTGGTACACTGCGGTGCCAAGGCCGCCACGGGCCTCGAAAGAGAGCTGCGTGTCCTTCTCCTTCCCGAACTTATAGTAAAGCCCAGCACTCCACTTCAAGCTCTTGGCATCGGTCTCAGCCAGTTGGTTCTCCATGTATCCGGGAGCTTTGATGTTGATCGTTCCCGGATAGGCATTGGGCGATACGAGACCGAGCCAGTTGTTAAGCGCCACATAATCATCGCGCTGCTCCTGGGTCTTGGTGCTGTCATATTGTAGTTTCTCGAGAATCGAACTGAGATTCACATCGGTCTCAATGTCGCCATAGCGGTTGGCCACGCTGTCGTTGGCCACCCAGTCCTTCACGCTGCGGTAGGCAACAGTGGCCTTCACAGCAAAGCGTTCTTCCTTCCCGAATGCTTTGGCCACCCTGCCCTGAAAATCGAGGTAGTCGCGGGTGCCGCCCTTCACCTGCACCGCCAGTCCCTGATGGTCGTAGGGGTTCTTGGTGTTCATGCTGATCACGCCCTGAAAGGCGTTGGGTCCATACAGGGCCGAGGATGCACCGGTGATCACCTCCACGTTGTCAAGGTCGAGGTCGTTGGCACCCACCAGGTTGCCCACAGGGAAGTTGAGGCCCGGGGCCTGATTGTCCATCCCGTCCACAAACTGAACCACGCGGAACGGGGCCGTGCTGTTGAACCCGCGCATGTTCAAGGCCTGAAATCCGAGGCTTGAGGTGGTGATATCCACCCCCTGTAGCGTGCTGAGACCCTGATAAAAGTCGCCCGAGCTCACCTCCTGAATGTCGCGTGTGTTCATCTTCTGTATGCTCACATTCGACTCTAAAAGGCGCTCGCTGATGCGCGAGCCGCTCACCACCACTTCCTGCCCGACCACGGTGGCGGTCTTCATCTCAAAGGCCACCTCACCGGGGCTGTCCTTGTTCACCTCAATGGCATTCACCTCAAAACCGAGGTACTGCACCTCCAATGTGCGCGGCTGGGTCACATCCACATCGATGCTGAATCGGCCCTGCGCATCAGTGACCACACCGGTGGTTGTGCCCTTTATCACCACCGATGCCGAAATGAGCGGCTCCTTGGTCTTTGCATCGGTCACCGAGCCTTTGAAGGTGCGTGTCTGGGCCAGCGCCATGGCACACGAGAACAGGACGAGGGCAAGGGCGAGTAGAGTTCTTCTCATGCTACGCAACGGTATTTTTTGGGGGGATGGGTCTTCGGATTGAGTGCCCCTAATATTGGAAAAACTATGGATCGATGAACGGCAATCGTCAGGTAGGCATTGAAGTCAGTTTGACATGGTGTCGGAAGGGCCATTGCCCTTGCCGTGGGCCTACTTTTGACCGTCAGCAGATGGCACGGCTACTTCTACTTTTCGCGTTGATGTCCATTCAGGTGACAGCTTTGGCGCAGGTCACCGTGGCCGACTCGGTGCCGCTCAATCATATCCAGGTTCTGGGTAGCCACAACAGCTATCGCAAGCCCATGGACCGCAACATCTTCTTTGCCCTGCGGCACCTGGACCTTTTCATCAACCAGAAGAAGAAGAGCAGCCCGGCCGATCAACTGTTCTATTCGCATCTGCCCTTTCCGGATCAGTTCAGTCAGTACGGCATCCGCTGTCTTGAGATAGATATTCATCATGACCCTGATGGAGGCCTTTACAGCAAGCATCGCGGGGCATGGCTGTTCCATAACCTGCGCAGGAGCGGCCATCCCGAGCTCGATGCCCCAGGAATGAAAGTTCTTCATATAGCTGATATAGACTACAATACGCATTACCTCACCTTCAAGCAGAGCCTCGAGGCGGTGCGAGACTGGCTTTTGGCTCATCCGCGCAGCCTGCCGATATATATTCTCGTAGAGCCGAAGGAAGAGGGCGCGGGTAACCGCGTGGGGCTGGGCTTTACCAAGGTGATGCCGTTCGATTCCTTAGCGCTGGAAACTGTAGATGCCGAGATAGCTGAGGTTTTCAAGGGCAAGGAGCACATGGTGTACCGCCCCGATGACCTGAGAAAGAGCTTTTACTCCATCAGGCAGCGACTTGATGCCAAGGGCTGGCCTCTGCTACATGAGGTGCGCGGCAAGGTCATTTTCATCATCAACGGCAACATGCGGCATACCGAACTCTACGGCAGCGGCCACCCTTCATTCTGCGGCCGATGGATGTTCTCATTCTCCAAACCCGGGCGCGATGATGCGGCTTTCATCAAACGCGATGGGCCCGAATCTCCAGACGTTGCACAACTGGTGCGGCAGGGCTACATCATTCGAACCCGTACCGACACACCGGGAGATGAAGCCCGGCTGAACGATGCCGCGCGCAGAGAGGTGGCCTTCCGTTCCGGTGCTCAGATGCTGTGCACCGACTACTATCGGCCCGACCTCCGATTATCAGAGTATGTCGTCATGCTGCCCGGACGCAGGGTGGCCATGCTCAACATGCTTTCAGAAGGGAAATACCGGGTCACAGACTGGGGCGAGAATCAGTGAGGCGCCATGTGCCTCAGAGTTTTTTGAGCATGTGAATCAACATATCCTTGATTTCAACCATGCCGGCATAGTTGAGCTTATCGGCTGTATCCGAGCATCTGTGGTAGTCCTGATGCAGGCCAGTGGTGATGGACATGGCAGGCAGACCGGCCTCGCAGAAAATGGTGAGGTCGTTGGTTATCATCGATGCATCTTCGGTGGTGATACGCACCGCATCGGGTGCACGGTCGTTGAAAATGAAATCAATGCCTTTGAAGCAATGGTTCACTCTGACGCGGTGCTCACGCGCATCCATGCGGCCCACCATATCCAAGTTGATCACCGCTCTGATATTTAGAGTATCGAGCAATCTGCTCTGCACCACGGACTTTGACCCGTATAGGCCTATCTCATGGGCCGATGGGAAAAGGAACAGATAATTGAATCGGGCGGATGTGGAATCCTGCACCAATTGCCGGGCAAGTTCCAGCAACACTGCAACTCCACTGGCATTGTCATCGGCCCCGGGATGCACACATTTTTTTACGATCTCCTTACTCTTGCCACTGCCCATACCCAAATGGTCGTAGTGGGCGCAGAATACGATGGTGCTGTCGGCACCGCGGCCTATGCTCGCACTGAGGTTATGACACCTGAGTGTGTCGCCTTGTTGCGGACACACCATAAAAGGGAGCCTCGTGGTAGATATTCCATCTTCAGCAAGCATACCCATGATGTATAAGGCTGCACCTAATTCGTCCATGCTTCCGGCCGCACGGCCATTCAGTGTATCGGCAGCTAGCCGGCCGACATGGGCCCTTAGTCGGTCATCAATTGGCTGCTGAGCAAACGAAGGTGACCAACTGGCCACCAGAAAACAAGTCATGAACAGAATTGTAAAAAGGAGAGGACCCTTTGACCAAACCAAGTCAAAGGGCTCTCTCTTACGCATCAATCCTGAAATTCGGACATCCCCGAAAATGGAGACCGGATGACCGTCAATGTTACTCACATCTTGGCCCTCCCCTTGTTCGGGTCATGTTCAGGCTCCTTTTTTCTTTTCTCTTCAGGGGCAGCATCAAACCGTATCCTGCTACCATCCCACCAGACCGGGGTGGCACTCTGCTCCTTATTGTTCTCGTTGAACATCACTCCTTTCAGGTTGTCGTCAAACTTCTTGTCCGCGATATCAGCAGGCAGGCTGGGCTTCGATCCGGCATCGGTCCTGCGGCCTACAGCTATCCACATGAACTCTGTTGAGACAGGTCCACCGGCACTCGCCACTGTAAAACCGTCTTTACCAACGCTCTGTACATAAAGTGTTGCCGGGCTGCCGAGTGCGGATACTGTCACCGTTGGCTTCGACCCCAGCAATTGTGCGAAGTCTCCATCAAAGGCAACAAAAACGGATTCAGCGCTTAGCACACCGGTGCCATCGGCATACACCTTCACATCGGTACTGGTAACACTATAGGCTGCGACACGCTTTCCCTCCACCTCGACAATCTCCGCTGAAAAGCCACTGGTATATTCATTGCCTAGGTTGTAAGAGGCGAAGAGTTCGCCTGTATTGATGCTCCCCATCACCTCGCCCATTGACCATGAACCGATGACACCACCTGCAAAACCACCCCCAATACCAAGTGATTTGGTGGTGGGCAGAAAACCTCCTCCGCTTGCATATCCATTACTTCCATAAACCCCGTAATATACACTATTGCTGCCTTTGTAGCCTAGGCTACCCCAGCCCGATGTCCCTCCTCCTGAGCCCAATACACCACCGGTCCTGGTGTAGTCGCCATAAGTGGCACCATGAACGCCAAAGGTGTAAACGTCCCCCCAATAGGTAAATCCTGTCATACCCGTGTTGGTGGTGTAAATCCCATATCCAGTACCATCATTCTGAGAGTCACGCGTTCGGTATGCCCAGATCGATGCTTGACCATCACCATTAGCTGTGAGTTGAGACTGATAGCTGTAAAGCCTTGAATAACCTGGCGCTGTGGTTCCGACCCCCAAATTGCCTGTGTTGGTTATCACAGCGACATCTGCATTCGCCACTCGGAAACCGATATAGCCCGCTGTACTTTGCTTATTTATAAGAGTGTAGCCACCATCTGAACTGGCAAGAACAGAATAGCCTGTTGTGTTTGCCTGACTATAGTTGGCCCAGCCGGCCCATGTGGCGCCATGGCCCACATCACCTTCAAACGCATTATTAATGCGGGCATTGCCAGTCACATCCAGCTTTTGAGCAGGCGCGGTATTTCCGATTCCTATGTTATTTGAGGCACCGTACAAATAGGCACCGCCAGTATTGCCAAAGCGTAGCCCGCCCACAGCATTGTTGCTCGAGCTGTATAGACCCATGATACTCCCCACATCAATGTCAGTGAAATAAGCGTCATCACCGACCATCACATTCACGGCTCCTGCGGCACCGTAATCAATGGACCTAATTCCACCATTTACATCCAGTTTATAGCCAGGAGTGGCAGTGCTAATCCCGACATTGCCCGTACCAACTACGTTAAGGGTGCTAGCTTGACTCCATAGTCCAAGACTCACATAGTTGCTCGTACTTCCATCTGCCACATGATTGTATCTGAATTCAGCCATGTTAAAGTTCGAGTTGGCCTTTCCGAATTCGTAACCTACAAGTGAACCAGCCCCAAGTCCGGTATTATGCAACTTTGAAACATTTCCAGTCTGTGTAGTAATAATGTGCAATACGCTGGCGGGGGTTGTAGTGCCAATCCCAACATTGCCATCGCTCAATGCAATCATTCGGCTCGTGCCATTGGCATCGAGATTCAGGATGTAGGCATCAGAAGCTGTTCTTGTTGTGGAGACCAAAATGCCATTTGATGAGGCCGCGTTGTTGGTGTTCCTGATCCTCACCACCCGATCGGCCACTGCGTGGGTCACATCGAGCCTCGCTGTCGGGGCGGTTGTCATGCCTATGCCTACGTTATTCCCTTGGCTGTTGATAAGGAGTGGCTTACTTGCCCAGGTCTGCATCAGGCCAAAAGAGGCATCAGAGCCCAAGGTCATGTTTGTTGTTCCGCTCAGTCCAATTCCGAACTGATAGGTATTTGTAGTTGCCATGGTGGCAGCCACATCATTGGTGTAGAGCCGGTTTGAAGGAGCATTTGAATTCACGCCCACATTGCCTCCGGCCTGGATCCTCATGCGTTCGGCATTCGTGGTATGGAAGGTGAGCGCTGCTGCCTCGTTGGTGTGTATCTGAAGGTCACCGGTGCCACGGTGTGTGAGGGTCGAGGTGGCATTCACGCCCCCGTTGCCACGGATCAGACGCAGGCCATAGTCGGTGTAGGTATCATCACCCTCAAGGTCGATATAGGCGAAGCGTGAACCCGCACCAAGATCGTTCACCTGGATATTGTCGGCACTGATCACCGTGCTCCCGCCCCCCGTCAATGTGCCATTGGTGCGCCCTGTGCCGCTCACCCAGAAATTGCCTGTGGTCTGAGCGGAGGCGTTCTGGTTCCAGATGAAGTTGGTGTTGTTGCTCCCGGCATCTATCCTGATCCATGACCCAATGGCACCGTTTTCTACCGTACGCATCCACACCCCGGCTGTGGCACCGCTGTATCGCGGGTAGGCCAGTTCGAGCGAATAGCTGTTGGCTCCGCGTGCAGGGTACTCGGATCCGAGGGCAAATACGCCTCTGTACCATTGGCTTGAAGTAGCATTGGGTGCATTTGTGGTGCCGGCCACAAAGTTCCAGCCCCAATATCCCGGGGTGGTATTGAAATCAGTCGGATTGGAGGCACTGGGCACAAACTGCCCGAAGTTGCCCTGCGGATATGGCCCCCCAGTGCTTGAGTTAGCGTAATTCAGGTTGAGTGTCGGATTACCTGAGACCCCATTGCCATTGGTGACATCAATACCCGATGCCGAAACAGCGATTGACCTTGTCTGAACATCACCGCTCGCATCGACCCCCAACATGCCGCTGGCGTAGTTAGTGAGTCGTACCACCCCTGTCGAGCCGACCCTCACGCGCTCGCCCCCTGCCGTGCTGATAGAGAGCACATCTGCGGCAGAGCGGTAGAGGCCCGTGGTCTGCGACCCCTCAAAGGTCACTGAAGGAGCCACCGCAGTGCCATTCCCGAAAATCCCTTTGCCGCTGATGCGGAAGTCCGCGGTCTGCGAGGCGGCCACCTGATTCTGGATGAAGTCTGACCCCGAGGCACCAACAGCGGCAAGTTGCAGCCACTGGGTGCCATCCCAGTAGTCATAACGGCTAGTAGTGGTGTTGAAGATGGTTATGCCCTTGTGGGTGGCCCCTAGGCTCGATGTCGCAGTATAGGTTCCGCGTTCAGCCGTGGTCATCCGCGGGAGCAGAACACCCTTTGTGGAACTCGAGACATCAAGGATGGACGCAGAGTTCGGGGTGAAAGCTGAACTTGAAATGCCTACCGTCTGGGCATGGGCTTCTGAGCAGAGCAATGCGCAGAAAATGAAGAGAATAAACTTGTTCATGAGATGGGGATGGGTCATACCAAGAAATGAAACTTCGCGAAGTTCTGCCTTCTGCCACCTACTTCATTGACAGATTTTGTACTTACGGAATAGGATCCAAATCCTGAAATTTAACAAATAAAGGCATAATGTATTGACAAACAATAATATGTCATCATGATATTCTTAGGAGGCGCACAATTAGTCAAGCAATTTAATAATGCCCAACTTGGCATTTCAATTCAGAAATTCATTGATAACGATCTGGATAACCCTTCTCACTTAGAGCTGGCAAAAAGCTCCTCAAGTTTCAGTTTCAGACTCTCGCCATAGAGGTCCTTGGCAACAATCTCACCTGTATTGTTTAGGATGAAGACCTTTGGGGTTGTGGATATGCCTAGCATATTGGCCACTGATGAGCTATTGATGGGCACAAGTTCTGACACGTTCGGGTGATTGAATCTCCATTTACTGTCGAGACCGGCCAACCAGTCCTCCCTTTTCTCATCCAACGAGATGGCATATACTCCAAGCCCCTTCTTCTGCCATTTGCCGAAGAGGTCCTGAAGTTTCGGTATCTCCCTTTGGCACATGGCACACCAGCTCAACCAAACGAACACCACCGTGTAGCGATTGGTAGCGGCATAGTCGTGTAGGGATTTTCGCTTACCGTCTCGGTCCGGCAGGTTCAATTCCGGTATACGCCCACCGACCATCGCGGCCTTCATGGATGAGAGCCTTTTGAATTCCTCTACACTCAATTTCATAGTACAGCCGTCCGCATAGTTGTCCAACAGGTATTTGGCCAAGGTCTCAGTTTTGAAATTCAGGAAATTGCGCAGCAGCATGTTGAACACGTGAGACCGGACCTCTTCGTTGCCAGAAGAGATTCTCATGATGACGTCAATTCCTTTCTGAGCCCCATCCGTACTCTTCATCGTATAGCGGTCCAGATAGAAAGCAATCTTATCCTCGAGGGCATAATGATTTAGGGCCTCTGGCGTAACCGGCAGAGAATCCAGGTAGTGCTCATTCATCAAAGCGAAATAACTGTCATATTCCTTGGCCCATTCTGTATTCCATTCATGGCTTGGGTGTAGGGTCATTGGTACCATCACCTGTGCGCAAAAAGTGCCTTTGTATGCGGCCCTGACTACCTTGAGGTCGAAATTCAACGCCCCTATGACTTTGTTAATGGAATCGACAATAAGCGTGGTATTCCTGTTAAAATCTTTGTCGAAAGGACTCAATGACCGAAGGCGCATCTCAAGCCCAGACAGCTTTTCATCAAAAATTCCCTTTGCGGTTATCAGTTGGCCGTAGGCTTCGTTCTCTGTTGAACCGGTGATTGCTACAAATCCGTTCATCAGACCCCAATAGTCGGTCTCAACCACCATTCCAGATTCTGAGGCAGAGCCTAGGAACTCGGCCCTATTGACGCCTTGGCCCCGATGTGATATCTGAAGGAAATACAGACCTCTGGATTTTCCTTTCAAATTGAACTCTTGAGAAAAAGGAAGAGCCGTGACCTTAACCGAATCTAAAATGACGTCAACGCCTTGTTGATACCTACCGAAAATCAGAATGAACTCCTTTGGAACCTTTGGCCCGGATTCCGCCATTCGGAACTCAAACGCAAATCCTTTACCAGCCCATAATCCTTGACATAGGCAAAAACCAAAGAAAAGAGAGCGGATTATCCAGCTCGGCATCAATCCAGATTCATGCACATGGCGGCACAGTTGGTGGCATTGGTATCGGCATATCCCTCGAGATACATGAACCACAAAGGCCTGGAGTTGTATTGGTAGGTGAACCACGAATCCCACTGGTCGCCTTCTCCGGGGCCTGCATGCGCCTGAGGATAAACGGCACATTGAACGTCATCATCCTCATCAGTCGCGCTATTGGTATTTCTGAATCCGACATGCCCAACTGCGCAGAAATCCCAGTTGCCCAGATTGTGCGTCTGTGATCCCCAACCGTAGCCGCCTGTTGAACCGTACCTGTTGATCCAGCGATAATTCTTCCGCATCCTGATACCTCCGTCCTCAATATCAAGCCCCGTTGTTCCACCACCACCTCCGGCTGCGCGGTAGGCCGAGTTTATAATGACCCTTGAGCCCCCTGGGGGAGAGAGATGCAGGTTGCTATTGGTAGAAAGGACCCGGCCCTGAATGGTAAGGTCGCCCCAATTCTGATTTCCATCGATTGTTGTGGTTGAACCACAGTCGTTGCAATCCAAGAAAACGCCTCCTCGGAATGTGGTTCGCCCGTTGTCGCCCCTGATACTCATCAGGTTAGATTCAGCGTTGTTTTCAAATATGAAACCTTGGGTTGCGTCCGCATTCACCCTGAATCTGATGGCATGGGCAGAGAAGCCTCCACCGGCTGTGGCCGTGCCTCCCGAAAGTGAGCGGCCGCCACCGCTCTGGCCCATGTAGATCCCCCAATTGGAATCTGTTGCAGTCCACATTCGAATACCTCTGGTAGATCCCCCGTCTGTTCCATTCTGAACGACATATCGCCCTTCGGCCCAGATGTCGCCCGTCACATGGAGTTTGTGGGTGGGTGCCGTATTTCCGACACCGATGTTGTCAGTGGCTCCGTATAGGTATGCCCCGCCAGAACTCCCGAACCTCAGACCGCCCACAGCGGTATTGCTTGTGCTGTAAAGTCCGACCATACTTCCTACGTCAATATCCGTGAAATAGGTGTCGTCTCCTACCATCACGTTCACCGAACCTGCAGCGCCATAATCAACGGATCGGATTCCTCCGTTGACATCAAGCCTTTGAGTTGGCGCAGAGGTCATGCCTATTCCGACATTGTTGCCTTGGCTGTTGATGAGCAGAGGCTTGCTTGCCCAAGTCTGAATAAGCCCATATGAGGCATCGGCACCCAGCGTAAGGTTTGTGGCCCCACTCAGACCGATGCCGAACTGATAGGTGTTCACAGTGGCCATGGTGGCGGCCACATCGTTGACATAGAGCCTGTTTGACGGAGCATTTGAATTCACCCCCACATTGCCTCCGGCCTGGATCCTCATGCGTTCGGCATTGGTGGTATGGAAGGTGAGCGCGGCCGCCTCGTTGGTGTGTATCTGTAGGTCACCGGTGCCCCGGTGTGTGAGGGTCGAGGTGGCATTCACACCTCCGTTGCCACGGATCAGACGCAGGCCATAGTCGGTGTAAGTGTCGTCTCCCTCAAGGTCGATGTAGGCAAAGCGGGCACCGGCACCGAGGTCGTTCACCTGGATATTGTCGGCACTGATCACCGTGCTTCCGCCTCCCGTGAATGTGCCGTTGGTGCGCCCTGTGCCGCTCACCCAGAAATTGCCGGTTGTCTGAGCAGAGGCGTTCTGGTTCCAGATGAAGTTGGTGTTGTTGCTCCCGGCATCGATCCTTATCCATGAGCCTATGGCACCGTTCTCCACCGTGCGCATCCATACCCCGGCCGTGGCACCGCTGTATCTCGGGTAGGCCAGTTCGAGCGAGTAACCATTGGCCCCTCTGGCCGGATACTGTGAACCTAAGCTGAAGACCCCCCTGTACCATTGGCTCGATGTGGCATTGGGGGCGTTGGTTGTGCCTGCGACATAGTTCCAGCCCCAATGACCTGGGGTAGTATTGAAGTCGGAGTAGGTGCCATGGCTCTCAAACTGCCCGAAGTTGCCCTGAGGGTATTTGCCCCCGGTGCTCGCGTTGGCGTAGTTGAGGTTAAGGGTGGGGTTGCCTGCCACACCGTTGCCATCGGTGACATCTATTCCCGTTGCCGAAACAGCGATTGACCTTGTCTGAACATCACCGCTGGCATCGACCCCCAACATGCCGCTGGCGTAGTTCGTGAGCCGGACCACCCCTGTCGAGCCGACCCTCACGCGCTCACCCCCTGCGGTGCTGATGGAGAGCACATCTGCGGCAGAGCGGTAGAGGCCCGTGGTCTGCGACCCCTCAAAGGTCACCGAAGGGGCCCCCGCGGTGCCGTTCCCGAATATCCCTTTGCCGCTGATGCGGAAGTCCGCGGTCTGCGAGGCGGCCACTTGATTCTGGATGAAATCGCTGCCGGTCGAGCCCACGGCCGCCATCTGCAGCCACTGTGTGCCGTCCCAGTAATCATACCGGTTGGTAGTGGTGTTGAAGATGGTCACGCCCTTGTGGGTGGCGCCAAGGCTCGAGGTGGTGGTGTAGGTGCCCCGTTCGGCTGTGGTCATCCGCGGCAACAGAACGCCTTTGGTGGTGCTCGACACGTCAAGTATCGAGGCAGAGTTCGGAGTGAAAGCTGAACTTGAGATACCTACCGTCTGGGCCGAGGCCGCACTGCCGATGAATAGCAGGGATAGAAAGACAAAGGGGTGAATTCTGAACATGGGGAGCGACTTTTACCGGCTTTTTTAGGGCTCGCGAATATGGCCTCAAGTCAGGTGAAAAGTAGGTCATATATGTTAATCAAAACAACAGACCCTTCGGTTCTTAAACTTAAAATCCAGAGATTAATACACTGATTATCCATGCTTTATCTTCACTAAATACCAATGGGAGACTAAATTACTGCAGGATTGTGTGTGGACCTCGGAAACGGTTGAATCAATTGACAATGAGATCTTTTCGCATGAATATCTCCATTGCCCTGATTGGGCTCGCTCTCCTTGTTGGCCATGGAAATGGTATGGCTCAGCCAATGGAGGGTCAGCCCCAGTCGGCTTCAGAGCAGTCAACGTGGCTCAACCGGACGGGCCCTACAGTAGTCCTATTCTTTTCCTATGAGTGCCCCATATGCAACGATTTGGCTTTCAGGCTCAATGCATTGATGGACGTAGCTGATTCTGTTGGTGCGCGCATATTGCTTGTTTATCCGGATTACCTCTGCAAAAAGGGTCGGATCGGTGCTTTTCACAGGCGACATGGTTTCAGACCGAACGGATTCTCATACCTGATAGATGAGGGAAATGAGATGGCACTCAGGCTCAATGCCACGACCACGCCTCAGGTCTTTGTACTTGATTCAACGGGGTGCATCAGGTATAGCGGGCTAGTGGATGACAGGTATCTGGACGTGGGGGTGCGACAGGCCCACGTGAAGCGGAACTACGTGGCCGAGGCGCTCCGGGCCATTGGCGAAGGCAGGGAAATGGACCCCGGGACCACCATTCCGAAGGGCTGCCTGATCACTTTCTGATTCAGCGGACAAAGACCATGTGCTCGTCTCCTGGCCGGTACGGGGTGCCGAACATGAACATGACGAACATCTCATCGGTGATCTTCCATCCGTTGCCGATGGGCACAGGTGGGTTGAACGGCTGCCTTGGATTGGCCGAAGTATTGTCAAATTTTCCCTCAATGAATATCTGCGCCCCCTTTCTGAGGTGGATGGGCCGCTCGGGCAGGTAGAAATCCTGCCATGCGGGGTCCCAATCGGGTATGTTGATGAGCTGCGTGGTATCCGCGCCATCCACCATGTATGCCCTGAAGCTGCGCCCGAAAATGTGCATGTGGGGCGAAAGGCTGACCAAGCTGAAATCGCCATTGACCACGTAATGTGCCTGCAGGTGCCTCACTTCGCCTGGGGCGATGCGGACAGAATCGCCACTGCGGAAAACGAGAGGTGAGTCGTGGAACACGATGGGCCTGATGGGACGATGGACGGGTAGGGGAGAAGTGCCCAAAATGAAGGAGATGCGCGGTTGCAGCAGTTCGGGCGTGGCCGAGAAATGCACATCGCCCATGATCACTCCTTTTTTGGGCAGCACGAATCCCACCCCATCGGTAAAGCTGAACTGCGCATTGCCGGGGGCCCAGCCATGCACGAACACCGACTTCATGGGGTCGCCTTTACCGGCCGGCAACAGGGCACTGTCGCACACGAAAATGTTCACGTGGTGAATGCCGCGCCAATCTGTGGTCCTGAATTCCAACGAAACGATGTTCTCCGGTTTTTCACGCTCAAAGGGAATGGAAAAGCTGATGGTGGTGTCGGTAGCTGAGGGCGGCACGTGCATTCGTTCGTCCAGCGCAAGGGTGATGCTGCCCGTGGGGGCTTCACCGAAGCGCCTGGGCCGGGCCAGCTCCTTTGGTCCGAAGGTCTCGGTAGGGTCATTGAGCCATGCCAGCAGGGTGCTGCGCTCGGCCGCACTGAGGGCCCGGCTGTGCTTGAACCTTAGCCCAATGGTATCGGCCCTCCAAGGCGGCATGATGCCGCGCTCCACCACCAACCGAACCATCTCTCTGCGCTTGACCAGGTCTTTATGTGTGGTGATGCTGAACGGGGCCGCGGTCCCCTCGCGGTGGCAGGTGGCGCACTTGTCGCGCACAATGGCGGCCACAGTGGGGTGCTGCGCTACTGCAACACACATGGACCCGCTCAGGGCCGCGAACAACAAGGCGAGGCGCTTCAACATGGCTCAGTCCTTTTCCACTTTTCCGCTACGGTACAGGGTGTAGCTGTGGTCGGCCTCGTTCAGGATAAATTCCACCCCATCGCCCCAATTCACCTTCACTTTAATGGCCCCAACGGCATCCATCAATCCAAAATGAAGTGTTTTTGATGATTGAGATGCATGTCCGCTGCCCCCGTCCACCTCGCGAAGCTGCGGCCCGTTCTTGCCGTGCACCGTGCAATGCAGCCCTATGGTGGGGCGGTGCTGCACATCGTCCACCAGCCTCACCTGCACCCAATGCCCCCGCTTGGGCGCATCGTTGCGGAACAGTTTTATCTTCTGGTCTATGTTTGAAAAAGCCCCGTAGTTGATCTTGATGGGCGATGAGATGATGTCCATGTCGCCATCGCGGTCAAAGTCGATGAGGGCTGCGCCCCTGTGGCTGAGCGGGCAGTCCACCCCGCTGCCCGCGCTCACGTCCACAAAATGGCCCTTGCGGTTCTCAAACAGCTGGTTCGGGTCTTTTATCACCGCCTTGGGAATGTAGTTCTCCACGTTGCCCTTGGCCAAGTACAGGTCGAGGTCGCCATCGTGGTCCATGTCGAAGAACAGGGGGCTCCATGCCGTGCCGGGCAGGCCGTCCTTCACCACTGGGTCGCCCAGACCGATGGTATCGGTGGCATCCGTGAAGCGACCTTGCCCATTGCGCAGCAGCACATTGCGGCCTATGTTGGTGATGAACAGGTCGAGGTCCAGGTCGTTGTCCACATCTCCCACGCCTATCCCCATGCCGTACATCTGCTGGTCCGCCCCGCGCAGATTGCTCTCATCGCTCAACGTGTGCAGCATGGCGCTGTTCACATACAGCCTGTTCCCCAGCCTGGTCCATTCCCCGAAATCGTTGGCCAGCATCAGGTCAGGGTCGCCATCGTTGTCCACGTCCGTAAAGGCGCTCGCAAGCCCGCAGCCCACGTCATTCACCCCCATCAGCGCGGCCCTGTCAGTAAAAGTGCCGTTGCCTTCGTTCATATACAGCCGGTTGGGCAGCCCGCGCGGATCGTAGCCTATGGGGTGCAGCAGCGAATCCTCCAACATGCTCATGCCCTGCACGTAATTGGTCAGGTAGATATCGAGGTACCCGTTGCCGTCCACATCGGCCATGGTGGCCGAGGTGTAGAAACCAGGATCATGGAACACCTGCGGCATGAGTGGCGCGAGTTTCCCTTTCTGGTTGATCAGCAGCACCGGCACCTTGCGGTCGCCATGGCCCAGGCCCATGCCGTAGTTATAGACAAAGAGATCCTCCCAACCATTGTTGTCCACATCGCCCGTCACGGCCCCGTTCACATACATGCCATCCAGCACCCCGAGGCCATGCGCGGCCGTCACATCCACAAACCGCCCCTTCTCGTTCCGCCACAACTTGCTGGGAAAAAGCCCCCCGGCCTGAAACAGGTCGTCCCACCCGTCATTGTCGAAGTCGAACACCGTCACCCCACCGCCTATCTGGTGGTTCTGTATGCCCGGGTAGCGGTAGTCGAGGCCAACGGCATCGCTTACCTCGCTGAAGGGCTGGGCGGCCGAGTTGAGGGCGATAAGGACGAGGGCGAAGAGAAAAAAGGGCATGGACAAAGATGGGCAAATGTGAATGGGCAGGTGCTGAACGCAGTAACCCTGAGTAGAGCGGTCTTCCACCAACACCAGTCACCCTGAGTAGGCCCCGTTTTCGGGGCCGTATCCCTGCCCGCAGTAGGCATGGATACGCGGGGAAGACCCGCTATTCAGCATGAGAGCGTTGGCCCTTTCACTCTCAAAAATTTTTTCACCCCGTGGATGAAGACATGTTAAATGGATTGATGAAATGTAGATTATTGCCTCACGAAAGCCGATTTACGCCCCACCAATTGCCAATATGAGTACCCCGATGCGCAATAGTGTAGCTGCCGAAAGGCCCTTGGATGGGGTGGATCAGGGGCTTTGGGCAGTGGGCAGCGCGTTAAGCACCTTTCTCTGAGTTTTGGCTGTGGGCAGCGCATCAGGCCCGTGACAGCCATACGTCCTGAGCCATACCCGTACATTTTCTTGGCAGCGCAATACCCATCCGTTGCGGATGCGTACCCATCTGCGCGGGCCGGGTATCCATCTGCAATTGACTCGTATGCATCTGTGCGCCATGCGTACCCATCTGCCACGGCAGGGTACCCATGCGGCAAGAATGCGTACCCATCCGGCAGGGATGGGTACCCATCTGCCGGAGAAGCGCACCCATCTTCCACAGATGCGTACCCATTTTTCACAGATGCGTACGCTTCTGCCAGAGAAGTGTACAATTCTTCCAAAGAAATGTGCCCTGCACACGGCCCGCAACGACTTCCATCAACCCAGAATCACACCCTGATAAATCCATCAACCAATTAACAATCAGCACCATGGCAAAAGGAGATTACTTCCCCACCCGTGTGGGCGACCAGCGCAACTGGTGCGTGAGCAATTGGCCCTCCGGCACGGTCAATGAAACAATCACCCTCACCGCACCCCCATCCGCCTCAGGCACTCCGCACCCACCCGTTCGCCTATCGTCACGCTCTCATCAAGCGTCTCTTTGAAGTGGATGCACCACTGGAAAAGGTAGTATCGAGGGTGAGCCAAAAAAGAAACGCCCAGGTTTCCCCGGGCGTCAGGCCGAGGATGCTATCCCCGGTGGTGTTAGGTCAGCAAAGCTACATCATTTTCATTTGGCCATCTTTGTCCTGGAAAAAATTGAGGAATCATGGAAAGGGTCATTGTTTATGTTGATGGTTTCAACCTGTAATTCGGCATGGTCGAGTCTGGATTCGAAACGCTCAAATGGTTGGACATTAATTGCCCGGTCAAAAACCTCCTCACCGATAAACAGGTAGTTATAGAGGTGAAGTATTTCACGAGCAGGGTAAGCAACAATCCCGAAAAACAAAAACGTCAGACCACCTATATCGAAGCCCTTGAAACCACTGGTGTGAAAGTGTTCTATGGCAACTATCAGCGCGACTCGACCGAATGCAGGCGTTGCGGTAACGTTTGGGCGTCATACAACGAGAAAATGACCGATGTGAATATTGCCACGCAGATATTAATTGATGCCTATGCTGACCGCTTTGACATGGCCATGTTGATTTCGGGCGATAGCGACCTGGTTCCTCCCATCAGAGCAGTACACGAACTGTTCAATAAGAAGAGGGTCTTCGTAGCTTTCCCACCCAAACGGCATAATTCTTCTGTGGCTCTTGTATCTAAGGGTTCTATGATCATAGGGAGAAAGAAATTGAGCGATTCCCAATTCAATGAAGAAGTTCAAAAGCATGATGGTTTCAGGCTCAGGAGGCCCAAGGAATGGGAATAGCTACTTGCACTGAACCCGACCGACCAAGTATCTGGCGTGTGCGCAACTAGCCCTCCGGCACGGTCAATGAAACAATCACCCTCACCGCACCCCCATCCGCCTCAGGCACTCGGCCCCCACCCGTTCGCCTATCGTCACGCTCTCATCCAGCGTCTCCTTGAAGTGGATGCCCCCGTACCACCGCGACATGGAGATCTCCCGCTTCATAGCTTCCAACGTGGGGTAGGTGCGTGGGCTACCGTCAATGTCCACACGGGCCAGGTTGGCCTGGTCAGTGAAGTCCTTCTCATCCGGGAAATAGTGTTGCAGCACCGTTATCCCCGCCCCCGACAGGCACGAGTGCCCCGAAGGGTATTCCGGGAACGGGGGCGTAGGTATGCAAGCGTTGAAGTCTTTACTGATATAGCGGTGGATGTATGTGGCCGGCCGGATGTAATTGTACCGGTACTTCAACCGCCAGCACAATATGTTCACCTCATTCAGCGCCAGCCCCACCATGCCATACACCTCGCAGCTTTGCCGCAGGTCAAGGTCATGGCGCTCTATCAGTTGCTTCGCGATGGCAAAAATGTGCGCGCTCGGGGTGCCGCTATAGCCGGGGTCGTCATTCCAATACCGCGCAATGTTCTCAAGGGCCGTGTCCTGCCGCATGCTGCTCGCATACATGTCAGCGGCATCCTTATATAAAGGAGAGCCCTGCTCCGTGCCGAACACAGGCGGACGCATGTCATCGGCCACCCTTTGTGCCGTGGGCACCATGGGCACATTGTCGCCCCACGTGGGCAGTATGGCCGGGAAGAACGATGGGGGCGTGCGCACCCAGCACGAGTCGCACAGCGGGGCCGCATAGTTGTTGTCAAAGGTGCGCAGGTAGGCCTCGTGGCCACCATCCATCAGCGAGCGGTCGTACATATCGGCCGCAATGCGGTCGGCCCGGTCCTCCAGTTCCTTCAACTCCGCCATTCCCAATCCCTTGGCCAGCTTCTCATCCCACACCTTGTGAACCATGTCTAACCGATTGCGGTCGGTGGGGGTCATGTTCGGGTAAAAGTGCAGGATGGTCCTGTAGGCCACGCGGTTCACCAGAAAATCGCGGTGCCCGCCATCCGCCATCACCACAAAAGGGATGCGCTGCGAAAAACTCAGCCTGTTCAGCCGGGCCATGGCCACGCTGTCAGTGCAATGCGCGGCATGGTACACGCTCAGCCCGAAGTACGCCAGCGCCCGTGTGGCAATGGGCGGCACAAAACCCACCGTGTTCTTGGTGGTCTCTATCAGCTCGTCCACCCACAGGTTCACCACGTTCTCTTCTCTTTCACCTCGTGCAAATGGATCTTTTGGCAAAGCCCCCGCGCCCGCCTCGGCCAGCACCCACAGGGCCAGCAGCGTGGTGTGCGGGTTCGATGTGCGCGGACCGGTGAGTTCCCAGGTCCAACCGCCATCGGGGTTCTGGGCCCTCATCACCTGCGCCACCCACTGCATGGATATGGAGCGGCCGCGGCCAAGGCACATCAGGCCCATCATGCCCTCCAGCGCATCATCGCCCACCACTCCGTGCCGCACCACGCCTTGGCTCAGGTGCTCCGCGTATCGGTCGGTCAGTGGGTTCAGGTCAGCATCCCATCGCCCTTTTGCTGCGAAACCGGCCCAGTGCATGGCCAGGGCAGCATGGGCCACCCCGCGCACATCATCTTTCTTTTTCAGGTAGGAATGGAATGTTCGCAGCGTGCTACTGTCCAGCGGCAGCGCACGGGCATTGGTCCCCCACAGCAGCATGCGCGGTATGCCGTCCAAGGTGTGCAACATCGCCTTCAGCGAATCATCATCCACCACATTTTCCTTTTTGATGATGGAACGATAGAAATCTCTGATCACCACATCCTCCTGCCGCGTGGGCACAAGATCAAGGATGCCGCTCCGTGGTCTTATTTTTTGGGGATGGATGAGCGCCAGATGGGCGAATAGCATCCGCAGGTTGTACGAGTCAAATTGCCCATCATCCAACCCGTTCAGGTAACGATTGGCCCTTGCAATGGACGAATCGAGATGGGCCAGATTCACCTGAGCAGATGCGCGATGACCGAGGCTGCAGAGCGCCAGTATGGCCAGCAGTCTACTCATCGCGCACGCAGCGCAGGTTCATGCGCGCATTGGTGGCCTTGCCGCTTATGGTCATATACCCGTTCGGGGTGATGTTCAGCAGGTACTGGTCACCGTTCTGTGCCTTGTCGCTGGCCCAGTAATAGCCCGATATGCCTTCCATGATCATGGCCTTCTCGTCCACCACCCACGCCCCCAGTTGCGACAGGCCTATGGAACCGTTGTCGTTACCCGGCACCATGAACACCTCTTTCGGGTCGCCCTCATAATTGCGCAGCAGACCCTCCCATTCCTTCACTGTGGGCACCCGCCAGCCAGCAGGGCAGCTCCCTGCCGCGTAGGTGATCAGGCGGTCCTTGGCCGGTCGGTTGTCTTTGGCAATGCGGTCATCGCACATCCAGATCAGACCTGCGCACGGGCGCACGTTCACAGGCTTTCCTTCAATGTCCTCCTGCCGCAGCGGCCCGATGCCCGCCTGTTTCAGCGGCACCTTGCGTTCAGCCACCCGCTGTTCCTTGTAGCACTTGTTGCTCAAACCCGTTACCAGTGTGGCCGTATCGCCCGTGCTCGGCAACCTTACCGCAACAGGAGATACTATGCCGACCACCTTCTCTTCCTGCCCTTTTATGTGGACGATCAATGTATCGCCAGCACTTTTTGTGAAATGCACGAACAGCGTCCTACCCTTCTGCACCGTTAAGTCGATGGTGTAGGGCCCCGTCTCCGGCAGACAGTCCCCGCATAGCCTGTACCACGTCTGATTCAGGTAATACTGTATGCAGCCCGTAGTGCTGTTGAATGCCTGATAACCCTCGGCCGGCACGGCCATCTCATCAAACTGTTTCTGTGTGAGAATGGGAAGCGAGGCATTGGCCGAAGGGGCCATAATCTGAATCTGGGCCAGCCCATTCACCGAGATAAGTGAAATGGTAAAGGCAGATAAAAGAAATCGGATGTCCCGGAGCATGACGGGTTCACAAATCAATCAGGGCGAAGTGGACCCGGTCACTGTTCCGCTGATGTTCGATAGGCTCGATCCGCTGCCATTGCCCCTCTGGGCTAGTCCGGCACCGCCACCGCCACAGCCTCCATTGGTGCCTGCTCCACCTCCTACGCCATTCACACCTCCCGTTCCACCGGTTCCACCACCACCGCTGGTACAGGTCCCAGCGCAGCCTGTTGAAGCCCCGGTATTGCCGGAGCCTCCTCCACCTGCACCGGTGGTCGCTGTTCCGGTCCCTCCTCCACCGCTACAGCCACTTCTGCCGCAACCGCAAACAAATCCAGATACACAATTCCAACATTGACCTGATCCGCCCGAACCAGCAGGGGTACCCGCACCACCACCGCCACCGCCTCCGGCCGAACAGCATCCCCATCCGCCACCGCCACCGCCACCGCCTCCGGCACGTATGGTTCCGTAATTGAAGGTTCTGACAGGAACGTTCGAGCTTGTGACAATGGCATCGCCACCGATTCCACCGCCACCACAACCAATGTCGCCCTGACAGACGGCATCACTTTCTCTGCTGCCCTGACCACCATTGCCACCACCGCCATATATGTTCCCATAGTTGTAAAGGGTGATGGTCGACCCATTAGGCATGGTGCTGGCATTGAATCCCGGGTTGCCGGCCGCACCGCTGCCGCCCCCATTGCCCGAGGCCTGTAGCGTGACCCCGGAATTGATATATACACAGTACTGTTCGGCCCTTGCTCCGCCTACATAGCTATTCAGGTTGAACCCGGTCTGGTTGGCCGATACGATCACCACATTCTCGCACCATTCGCACAGGCTGTTCCAGAAACCATTGCCACCGGCCGGGGTCGACTTCGTGTCCCAGAACTCAAAGCAGTCGTTGGTGGTGTTGTAGATGAGCAGCCCCTCTGTAAGGCTGTTACCCATCGCATCGCGCTGTGCGGTGGTGAGTCGCGGGGTGAGCATGCCCTTGGTAGTGGAGCTGACCTCCAGTGCTGCTCTGTTGTTGGGCGATCCCGCATTGCCGGTGCCGCCATTCTCAGCGGCTATCATCACTCCGCCACCATTGGCATTGTCAACGGCCATCACGGCATTGGTGCCTGCGCCATTTCCACCACCTTGGTCCACAAAGAACTTTATGGGTGCCGCGTTTGACGCAATGCGTATCCAGTTTCCCGCAATCTGATGGTAAAGTCCAAGATCTGATGAGGCAGTTATGGCGGTTGTTCCACGCTGAATAACGCCATTCTGAACATTTACTCTTCCGTTCACATCCAATGTCTGAATAGGCGCACTTGTCATGCCTATCCCCACATTATTGCCTTGGCTGTTTATAAGAAGCGGTTTTGAGGCCCATGTCTGCAACAGGCCATAAGTTGCATCGGCACCCAACGTAAGGTTGGTGGCACCACTCAGACCGATGCCGAACTGATAGGTGTTCACCGTGGCCATGGTGGCGGCCACATCGTTGACATAGAGCCGGTTTGACGGAGCATTTGAATTCACGCCCACATTGCCACTGGCCTGGATTCTCATGCGTTCGGCATTGGTGGTATGGAAGGTGAGCGCTGCCGCCTCGTTGGTGTGTATCTGAAGGTCACCGGTGCCACGGTGCGTAAGGGTCGAGGTGGCATTCACACCTCCGTTGCTACGGATCAGTCGAAGGCCATAATCCGTATAAGTGTCGTCTCCCTCAAGGTCGATGTAGGCGAAGCGTGCACCCGCACCAAGGTCGTTCACCTGGATATTGTCGGCACTGATCACCGTGCTCCCGCCCCCCGTGAATGTGCCGTTGGTGCGCCCTGTGCCGCTCACCCAAAAATTGCCGGTTGTCTGAGCAGAGGCGTTCTGGTTCCAGATGAAGTTGGTGTTGTTGCTCCCGGCATCTATCCTGATCCATGACCCAATGGCACCGTTCTCCACCGTGCGCATCCACACCCCGGCCGTGGCACCGCTGTATCGCGGGTAGGCCAGTTCGAGCGAGTAACCATTGGCCCCCCTGGCCGGATACTGTGAACCTAAGCTGAAGACCCCTCTGTACCATTGGCTCGATGTGGCATTGGGGGCATTGGTTGTGCCTGTCACATAGTTCCAACCCCAGTGGCCAGGGGTGGTGTTGAAGTCGGAGTAGGTGCCATGGCTCTCAAACTGCCCGAAGTTGCCCTGCGGGTAAGGGCCGCCCGTGCTTGAGTTGGCATAGTTGAGGTTAAGGGTGGGGTTGCCTGCCACTCCGTTGCCATTGGTGACATCAATACCCGTTGCCGAAACAGCGATTGACCTTGTCTGAACATCACCGCTGGCATCGACCCCCAACATGCCGCTGGCGTAGTTCGTGAGCCGCACCACCCCAGTCGAGCCGACTCTCACGCGCTCACCCCCTGCCGTGCTGATGGACAGCACATCGGCAGCAGAGCGGTAGAGCCCCGTGGTCTGCGATCCCTCAAAGGTCACTGAAGGAGCCACAGCAGTGCCATTCCCGAAAATTCCTTTGCCGCTGACGCGGAAGTCCGCGGTCTGCGATGCGGCTACTTGATTCTGGATGAAATCGCTGCCGGTCGAGCCCACGGCCGCCATCTGCAGCCACTGTGTGCCGTCCCAGTAGTCGTACCGGTTGGTGGTGGTGTTGAAGATGGTCACGCCCTTATGGGTGGCACCAAGGCTCGAGGTGGTGGTGTAGGTGCCCCGTTCGGCCGTGGTCATCCGCGGCAGCAGAACGCCTTTGGTGGTGCTCGACACGTCAAGTATCGAGGCAGAGTTCGGGGTGAAGGCAGAGCTGGAGATACCTACCGTCTGCGCAGATGAAAGGCTACATGATACAGCCAGGAGAATAAGACTGATAGAACTAACCCTCATGTTGATTCGATTTTTTCCGAAACGCGAAGATCATCGCCAAATGCTGTTCTTTATGTCAATTGAGGGTCAATAATAAGCATGCGAACATTTCTGAAACTTAATTTATCGCATGTAACGCGCTTAATATCCATACATTGTGTAAGGGAATCTGATTTTCAAATCAGAGATGAATTCACATCCTGCCCTCCACTTCCTTTATCAGCCAGCCCTTATCGGCAAGTTGCGGCATCTCTGAGATTCGCAGGTGAAGACGCATCATCCTCTTGGGGTCGTACGCATGCTCAGCCATGACGCGCACCGCCTTGATGGTATTGATATAGCCCTTTCGCTGGGTTTCACTCACTTGCTTGTCGCGTTTGAGGAAGACTGTAAAGGCATTGAGGTGGTGGAACAGCGCCTCCTGATCATCCATGGCGAGATATACCTTCATCAGGATTGAGCGCGCATCGAGGCGATAGAAGGGGTCATCGAGGTCAACTTGACGCAACAAAGTGAGCGCCTGCCGGTGGCGACCCGTGGCATACATGAGGTGTGCGGTGTTGTACAGCACAGCGTTCTGCCTGCGGTCATCTGGCAGGTAGGATGAGAACCGCTCAATGAAACCCGCGGCCAGCTCGGTCTCGCCCACCCGTATGCTGATGGTGATCAGATTCTTGAAATCCCATGGCGAGATGACCCCGCCAACTACCAGTGCACCCGAGTCGGCCAGTTGCCGATAGGTGCCCAAAAGCTCAGATTGATGCTCAAGCCCGCCCTGATTGATGGCCCTGATGGAGTAGTTGAGCACATACTGATACAGGTCGCGGAGCTCGTTGGGCTCAATCTGGGCCCCGCTCTCAGCCAGCATCTGCCTGAGTGACCTGAAGTGCGACTCAGCCTCTGGCCCCGTCATACAGAGCATGGCGTGCCTGTAGCAACAACCCAAAAGATCATCATTTGGAACAGAATTCAAAGTGGCCGAGAGGTCGGGCATAGATTCGGGCAGGGCGAGCACATGCGATGCATTGACCGCCTCGCACGCCAATTGGAGTCGTTTGCGCATATAAAAGGAGTCTAGTTCCCTGATTACTGCAAGGGACCCTCCAGGCGCCCTCTGACCAGAGCGGGTGCGCTGTTCGAGTTCCTCCCAGGCCAGGTGGTACCTGGTCAGTCCCAGGTCGGTTGAGAGCGGCCGGCTCACAAGATCGGCCCGAACCCTGCGCACATGGGTGTCGAAAAGGCTTGTCATTGAGGTGGATGATCGGGCCAGTTGCATGGCCCGCAAAGACCTGTCTGAAAGGGTGTGGCGGCATACCAGATAATCCTCGAGGAGCGAGGTGAGCTCAGATAGCAGGTGCCTCAGGTGGGCGTCATCGCGCTGTAAAGGGGGCAGTACCGCTAAGAGTTCGGCCCGGTCAAGAACGCCATCACCTGCTTTTGAAAGGACAGAATCGAACAATGACCGCTGGCCCGACCTGCCTTTCCGCATTCGGTAAGCCACATAGGCTCTTGCCTCTGGCAGCCCGTCCTTTCCGATCAGTTGGAGAATATCGACTATTCTCATTCCCGACAAATATATAATTCTATGATTTGTAATATCCAGAAAAATAATAAGATATGTGAAAATGAAATCGATTAGCAGTATGATTATTTAAATTTTCTGTTCAATCTCACCTCAGCCCACCCCGATACTTTCGTTGCGTCAAATCATGTGTTGAATCCAATTCTGAAGAGTCATGAATAAGTGTAAGAGCAAAGTGGCGGGAGTGGTACTTGCCTCGGTGCTATGGGGGAATGCAGCACAGGCCCAGTATTTTGAACGGGTCTATGATGGGCCGTTCAACGGGGCCGACACGGCCATGAGCCTGTCAACGGCCAGCGATGGCGGGTACTACATCGCGGGAGCCACCATGTCCGGGCTTTTCAGCGATCAGTACATGGTACGCGTTAACAGCGCTGGTATTCAACAATGGGATGCCAACTGGGGCAATTCATTGAGCGATGAGTACTTCCGCGAGGTGCAGAGTCTATCTGCAGGTGGCTTTGTAGCCGCGGGCAACGACCGCACCACCCGTGCCGATGGAGGCAACACGGTGCAATGGAGCAACATGGAACTGCTGCCTGGCGCAGGCATGGCACGGGCAGAAAGTGTAAAAAGCCTGAACAGTGGCGCCCAGTTCATCTCTTGTGGCACATGGACCGATGGCACCGACCGCCAGGCTACTCTGGTGCTTCGCAATGCTGCCGGAGACACCCTTTGGACCAAGCGTTACGGCAGCCCCACCACTGATGAGACGGCCACTTCGGTCGTACAGACTCCGAACGGGTTTGCCTTTATCGGACTTCGTAACGGCATTGTGGCCCTTACGCTCACGGATGCGAATGGAGTTCAGAACGCTGTCTACAACTACACCTACGTGCAGGAGGGTGGGGCCGGAAGTGTCAAGGGGCCGTTCAGTTTGCAGAACACCTCTGATGGCGGTTTCATTTTCGTTGGGAGCAACCCTGGGAGCATCCGGGTGGTGAAAACCGATGCCAGCGGCACCGTGCAGTGGGTTTACGATCCGCAGGGTGGGGCCACAGGCCACTTCGGTGCAGTGAAACAGCTCAGTGACGGCTCGTATATTTTCACTACGGGCATGAAACAGAACTGGGACAGCGAGTACCGACTGTGCATTCAGAGACTTAGTTCTGCAGGTGTGGTGCAAGTTTCGAGGGTGTTTCAGACCGGACATGCCTCCATGGGCACCGACATCATCCAGACCCCCAATGGTTTTGCGGCCTGTGGCATCATCCAGCCATATCCGGGCGCTCAGACCGATTTCTACCTCGTAGCTACCGACCCCAATCTGATGGTGAACAATAGCCCTTGCAACCTTGTGGCCGCCCACAACTTCAGCCCGGGCAGCTGCGGTGGCACGTTGGTCTACACATCTAATGGAGGACCTTGGCAGTTCATTGTCTCATTGAATGATGTGGCGGTGGCCACCTCACCGGCCGGCACATTACCCGTGACCCCTGGCAGCTATTCATTCATGATCACTAACATCCAGACTGACGGATGCATTTACAGCTATGAGGATTCAGTTTTGGTGAATGGTCCGTTCGCGGTGAATGCGGGCCCCGATTTGACCGCCTGCCAGACCACGGCAACAATGAATGCCACAGTGACACCTTCCGGAACGTATTCATATAGTTGGAGCCCATCCTACATTTTCAGCAACCCCAATGTCCTTAACCCAATTGTGACAGCCAATGTGGTGAATCAGGAGGCAACCTTGACGGTTACCAACGGCAGCGGATGCGCAGTGAGCGATGATGTGGTGATAACACATGCCGAGGCCGTCACACAGACCTACGACCTCTGCAGCGGACCAGTGACCCTTGATTATGGGCCTGGTGCATCTAATCCCATCTGGCAGTATTACACGCCACCGGGCGGCACAGCACAAATGATCAATCAACAGACGCAGACCCTGGTGGCATCGCAGCCGGGCCAATACATGGGTTTCGCATTCTATGGAGGATGCAGTGCCATTACGAGCGTTGTTACAGTGAACGACTGTTCGCAGACCTGTTGGAATGAGTTCACACAGACTATCTCGCCACAGGGCTGCGTGGCTCAGGTGTGCTTCTTCAGCACCGGCAGCTCGGGCATATCAACGTATCTGTGGTATGTAGATGGGATGCCGATGGCCACCACTGCCAACCCTTGCGTGAACCTGTTTGGGGGAAGCCATAATGTGACCCTTACCACTGTGGATGCCAACGGCTGCACAGCACAGACCACCCATACGGTATTCATCACCACTGGACTTATCACCACCCTAGCTGATACGGTCACAGCTTGTCAGGCACCCGCGACACTATCAGTGAGCGCCACGGGCGGGTCAGGTGACTATTCCTATTTCTGGTCTCCATCCAACGGCCAATCGCCCAACGACCAGGCCACCTATCAGGTCAGCATGGTGCATCAGCAGTTGTTCACCGTGTCTGTATCAGACAATGTGACCGGCTGCTCAATCACCGACAGTGTGCTGGTGAGTTCCTACACGCAGATTCTTGAGGATTCCGTTTATCTGTGCACCGACAGCGTGCTTCTCGACATGGGTCCTGGCGGCACCTTTTACAACTGGGGGAGCATAAGCAACAACTACCAGAGCCAGACGGCATGGGTGAGTCAACCGGGGCAATACGTGGTGTATGGCGTTTTCCCGAATGCCTGCACGGCCATCACCAGCGTGATTCACGTGTTTCCTTGTGCCCAGTCGTGCTTCAGTGTGATAAGCGGCAACCTTACCTACAACAACTGCGAGGCCACATCATGTGTCACCATCAGCGGGTCGCCTGCCATAGCCGAAGTGCAGTGGAGCAATGGCAGCACCGGACTCCAAACATGTTATACCGGCCTGTGGCCCGGGCTGACAGATATCACCGCCACCGTGTTGCACGTGGACGGCTGCACCTCTACTGCCACATATCAGGTGAGTGTGCCTCAACTTCTTACGGCCGACCTGTTTCAGGACACTGTGGCCTGCAACGGGCAGTTGTTCGGGCTGGGTATAAATCCGACCTCAGGTTCTGGTAACTACAGTTATGACTGGCAGCCGCAGGGTCTGCTCACCAATCCGAACATGCAGACCACGTCAATCAATCAGTCCCTTACTGCCCCGGTTTGGATATTCTGCACTGTGACCGACAACGTGACCGGATGCGATGTGACCGATTCATTGATCGTCTACCCCAATATCCAGCAGACTCAGACCCTCAGCCAATGCGATGGACCATTCACATTTACCCTCGACCCAGGGAGCATGGTGTATAGCTGGCAGTTTACCGATCAGGGAGGTATGGTGTTCAACTGGGGTAACGGTACCAACACAGTTCAGGGCTACTATGCCGGTACCTACACCTGCATGACCTACTACTCCGGGTGCAATCAGGTGATACACACTTTTGTTGTGGATACCTGCCTGAACGATGAAGTTTGGCCGGGCGATGCCAACAGCGACAATGTGGTATCGAACACCGATGCGCTGTGGGTGGGCATCGCATTCAACCAGACCGGGCCGGTGCGCCCGGGCGCCACACTCAACTGGGTTGGGCAGGCCTGCCCCGATTGGGCATTCGATTTTTCGGCCATTGGTGAGAATCTGAAACATGCCGACTGCAACGGCAGCGGCACAGTGAACTATGCCGATACCCTCGCCATCACCCAGAATTACAGCCTCACGCATAACAAGACAGAGGATGAGGCGGGCGGATCGGGCCCCGTGCTCTGGGTACAGGCGGTTCAGGACACCGTGGGCCTGGATCACGGTATCGATTTCACAGTGAATCTGGCCACGGCCGGACTGCCGGTCGACAGCCTGCACGGGGTGTCGTTCACCCTCACCTTCGATGGATGGTTGGCCCAACAACCCGGCATGTACGTTCACCACGATGGCAACGTCCTAGGCGCGGTGGGCACCAACGCACTCTCTTTCCAGAAGGCTTCGTTCATTGATGGGGCCATAGATGTGGCCATATCGCGCACAACGGGTGTCAACTTCAATGGTTTCGGGCCGGTGGCCGAAGGGCGCATAGTGACCACCGACAACCTGGCCGGCATACAGGAGATGCGTATAGGCGTAAGTAATGTCACTGCCCTTACCGCACACGGCCTCGAAGTGGCCCTTGGCACCATGCCCGACAGTGTGGTGATTGATCCGAACAGAACTGGGATAAGTGAAAGCACAATTCCCGGACTGAGGGTTGCCCCTAACCCATCTGCAGGGCCCATTGTGCTATCCATGCCCACAGGCAACTACCAGTGCACCCTCCTTGACGCTACGGGACGTGCAGTGTTGACTCAACGCATCCTAGGCCCACGTGCGCTGGTAGATCCAGGCCAGTTGGCCTCAGGCACCTACACACTGCACCTTGTCGATGCAACAGGTCGAACAGCCAGTGTTCTGGTGCTGCGGGCGGAGTAAAAGTTCTGATCAATCAATCCCTGACAGGTGTTTGTATTATACCTGTCAGGGATTTTTCAATTTATAGTGATTGAGTATGTCATTGATAATCATGGAGATTAAGTTTCGATTAGCTGCGTGTTTCACGTAGTGCGATGCGGGGCACTCATTAACTTTGTCAGCCCCATTACCAACCCTTGCCCTTCATGACTGTCGTAGTGGACTACGGCCTTGGCAACAAGGGATCTATCCTGAACATGCTGCAGCGCATTGGCCATCCTGGCAGGATATCGGCCGTACCCGATGAGATACGCACGGCTGATAGGCTGATACTCCCTGGGGTCGGTGCCTTTGACCGAGGGATGACGGGGCTTCGCGAGGCAGGCCTGGAAGGACCTATCAGAGAAGCGGTGGCCGGAGGCGCCAGGCTACTTGGCATATGCCTCGGTGCGCAGATGTTGTTTGAGGGTAGCGAAGAAGGTGTGCTGCCGGGCCTTGGGCTCATAAAGGGGCGCGTGATAAAGTTCAGACAGCCCACCGAAGGCAATGCTCTGCGGATTCCGCACATGGGTTGGAACATGGCCATGCCACAAGGAGAGCAGATCCTTTTCAAAGGGATGGGCGATGCCCCGAGGTTCTATTTCGTCCACTCTTATCATTTCGCCCCCACGGATGCCGCTGATGTGGCCGCTACAACGGTTCATGGAGTTTCCTTCGCCTCGGCTGTGGCGCGGGCCAATGTGAGTGGTGTTCAGTTTCATCCCGAGAAGAGCCACCGTTTCGGGATGGCCCTGCTGACCAACTTCAGCCAGAACTGACCAGTGCTCACCAACCGAGTGATACCCGCACTGTTGCTTTCGGACGGTGGTCTGGTCAAGACCCGCAGGTTCCGCGACCCCGTTTATCTGGGCGACCCGATAAACGTGATCAAGATCTTCAACACAAAAGAGGTGGATGAGCTTATAGTGCTGGATATAGATGCATCGCCTGCCAGTAAGGCGCCCGATATGGATGCCATCCGCCTGTTTGCCGATGAGTGTTTCATGCCTGTTTGCTACGGTGGCGGCATTCGCACAGTGGCGCAGGTGGAGGAGATCATCCGCACGGGCATTGAAAAGGTCTCATTCAACACCGCAGCCATCGAGAATCCCACACTGCTCAGCGATGCCGCTAAGGCAGTGGGCAGCTCATCGGTGGTGGGCAGTATGGATGTGAGCCGCGACCTGCTGGGCCGTTATCGGGTGCATACCGCACGGGGCAGGAAGAACACCGGTGCAAGTCCTGAGGACCACGCGCGCAGGCTCGAGGACCTGGGCTGTGGCGAGATATTGATAAACAGCATTGACCGCGATGGCACCATGGAGGGCTACGACACCGCCCTGATAAGCCGTGTGGCAAAAACTGTGAATGTGCCCATCATTGCCATGGGGGGTGCAGGCAACATTGACCACCTTGCACAGGGCGTGCAGGCAGGGGCGCAAGCAGTGGCAGCCGGTAGTATGTTTGTTTTTCAGGGCATCAACCGCGCTGTGCTGATCAGCTACCCGCCTTATTCAGAACTTGAACGCAGATTGGTGGCCGCATGAGGTGGGAGAAACCGAAGAGCGGGTACCGCCAGTGTGTGCGCTGTGTACTTAGCACGGCCGATGACCCTGCCATTCATTTTGATGCAGACGGCCTTTGCAACCACTGCCGCACGTACGATGATTCTGTCAGCCGCGAGATGCTCTCTGAGCGAGATGCGAAGCGCGAACTCGAAAGCATTCTGGACGATATCAGGCGCAATGGCAGTGGCAAACGCTACGACTGCATCATCGGCCTGAGCGGTGGGGTCGACAGCACCTATGTGGCATACAAGGTGAAACAACTGGGATTGAGGCCACTGGCCGTGCACCTCGATAACGGTTGGGACTCAGAGCTGGCGGTCAAGAACATTGAGACAACGGTAACGGGGCTTGGTATCGACCTCTACACCCACGTGATTGACTGGAAGGAATTCCGCGACCTGCAGCTGAGCTATTTCAGGGCCGGTGTGATTGACCTTGAGATTCCGAGCGACCATGCAATTATGGCGGCTCTGTACAATACTGCCAGCAAGTACGGGGTGCGCTACATCCTGAGCGGGCACAATCTGGTCACCGAGGGTTTCATACCCGAAAGGTGGATACACCACAAGTTCGATACCCTCAACCTGCGCAGCATCCATAGAAAGTTCGGTAGTATCCCGCTGCGCACCACCCCCATCATCAGCTACCCGAAGTTCCTGCTGCTCACCAATTTCTTGGGCTATCGCATGTTCCCGCTCCTCAATTACATGCCCTATAACAAGATGGCGGCCAAGGAGGAGATGGCCCGCGAACTCAATTGGCGCGACTACGGGGCCAAGCATTACGAGAGCATTTTCACCCGGTTCTATCAGGGCTATATACTGCCAGAGAAATTCGGGGTCGATAAAAGGAAGAGCCACCTCAGCACTCTCATCTGCTCGGGTCAGATGACCCGCGAGGAAGTTGTTGCCGAGCTTGAAAGATCACCCTATCCGAGCCCGGCCCAATTGGAAGAGGACCGTACGTACGTGATCAAGAAACTGGGCTTCACCGAAGATTCTTTCAAGGCATATATCAACTCGCCCGAGGTGCTCCATTCAGCCTATCCGTCCTACATCAGCCTTTACCGGAAATATCTGCAGCCCGTGGTGCATGGCCTGCGCAAACTAAGGGGCCGATAGGCGTTTCGGCTCTCTATCTTCGGGAACCCCGAAAAGAGCCATGGAACCCACACTTACTCAGACCATCGCGGTGGTGAGCCCCATCACCCGCAAACACCTCTACTCCATTGAGGAGACCTCGCAAGAGGCCGTTGATCAGGCATTTAACCGCGCCCGTGCCATTCAGCCCCGCATTCAGGCCATGAGTGTGGCGCAGCGGGTAGAGGAAGTGCTCAAGATCAAGGACCACATCATTGCCCACCGCGAGGAGATCCTTACCCGCATCATACACGAGACAGGCAAATCGAGGGTGGACGGCATGACTTCGGAGATATTCGAGATCATTGATGTGATAGATGTTTTCGCCAAGCTGGCGCCCAAAGTGCTGGTCGAACGCGTCAAAGTGCCCATCCCGCTCGTCCTATTAGGCAAAAAGAGCGAACTGTGGATAGAGCCGATGGGCGTGATCTTGGTCATCCCACCTTGGAACTATCCTCTATATCAGGCTCTGGTGCCGGGCATCATGGCCTTTCTGGCGGGCAATGCCGTGGTGGCCAAACCCAGCGAGGTGACACCTCTTCAAGGTCTGATGGAGGAGATCATGACCAAGAGCGGATTCATGAAAGATGCCATCCAGATCGTGTATGGCTCGGGCATCACCGGCCAGCGCTGCATTGATGCGCGGCCCGACAAGGTGCACTTCACCGGCAGCTGCCGCACCGGCCGCAAGATCATGGCCCAATGTGCCCAGTACCTGATTCCAGTTGACCTCGAGCTGGGCGGCAAGGATGCCACCATCGTGTTCGATGATGTCAACATAGAGCGGGCTGTGAACGGGATCATGTGGGGTGGCTACACCACCGCTGGCCAGAGCTGCACCAGTGTGGAGAGGTGCTACGTGCACGAGAAGGTGTACGACCGATTTGTGGAGATGATCGTGGACCGCAGCAAGAAACTCCGCCCATCGCACGCGGGGCGCGACATCAGCACTGCCGAGGACTGCGATGTAGGCTGCGTCACTACCGAGTTCCAACTGCGCATCATTGAAGATCACATACAGGATGCAGTGGCCAAAGGCGCCAAGGTGCTGTGCGGTGGCAGCCGCGAGGCAGGCACCCATCATTTTCCGCCCACCGTACTTGTAGATGTGGACCACACCATGAAAGTGATGATGGACGAGACCTTCGGGCCCGTGATTCCCATCATGAGGTTCAAGACCGAGGAGGAAGTGATTCGCCTTGCCAACGACAGCGAATATGGCCTTGGTGGTAGCATCTGGAGCAAGGACATCAGCCGGGGCGAGCGCGTGGCAAGGGCCATCAAGACCGGCAACCTGTGCATCAACAACCACATGCTCAACGAGGGCAACCCCTACCTACCCTTCGGTGGGGTGAAGAACAGCGGCTTCGGGCGTTACAAGGGCGAGGCCGGCCTGCTCACCTTCAGCCACACCAAGTCCGTACTTATTGATAAGGACAGCGACATCATTGAGCCCAACTGGTATCCGTTCACCAAGGGCAAGTACACCCTCCTGAGCGATGTGATTGATGGACTCTTCTCCCGCAAAAAGAACTGGATCAAAGTGGGCCTTGCCGCCTTGCAGCTCGATAGTATCGGGAAGAAGGAGAAGTTGAAGTGAGGTCTTTAAGCCCGGCTGAATAATGGGGTCTGCGAGGCCAGTCCAGGCAGAATGAGGCAGATGACCAATAAGCTGCTGCGTGCCTAATTTCGCGCGCCCTTACAGAAAGCCTCATGCTGGTTCACGTACTCAAGAGCAAGATTCACCGCGTCACGGTCACCGAGGCCGACCTGAACTACATCGGGAGCATTACCATAGACGAAGATCTGATGGATGCAGCGGACCTGATGGAGGGCGAGAAGGTGCAGGTGGTGAACCTCAACAACGGTGAGCGACTCGAGACATACGTGATCAAAGGCGAGCGCGGCAAAGGCGGCATCTGCCTCAACGGGCCCGCTGCTCGTAAGGTGGCTGTAGGCGATGTGGTCATTGTCATAGCCTACTGCATCCTGCCGCGCGAGGAGGCGAAGACCTACCGCCCGGTGCTCATTTTCCCTGACACCGCCACCAACAGGCTGCCACAGGCCACGGTTTGAAGAAGTTTCTCATAAACCTCATCACGGTAGGGCTGCCCCTTGCCTTGGGCGTATATGTGATCTGGTACCAGTACGACCAGCTCAGCGCGCAGCAGATAGAGAACATCAAACAGTCTTTCCGCGAGGCCGATTACTTCTGGGTGTGGGTCAGTGTGATCATTGGTCTGCTGAGCCATATAAGCCGTGCCTATCGTTGGAAATACATGTTGGCACCGCTCAACTATAAGCCCAGATTGCTCAATAGTTTTTTTGCGGTGATGATCAGTTACATCGCCAATCTGGCCTTTAACCGCGTGGGCGAAGCCACCCGCTGTGCCGTGATGACCAAGTACGAGGGTGCTCCTTTCGGCAAACTTTTCGGCACTGTGATAGCCGAGCGCGTGGCCGATCTGGTCATTCTTGCACTGATAGTGGTGGTGGTGGTACTGATACAACTCGATGTGATAGGCGGACTCGTTGGCCAACTGCTCAACCAGTACCTACAGGATCGGCCTTTGAGCGGCCTTCTTATTAAGATGGGAGTGGCCATGGCAGCCGTCATAGCTGGCATTTGGATGCTCTGGCGCCTGATGCGGCACTCCGACCATCCGGTATTCGCACGGGCCCGCGCCTCCATGGCCGGACTCATGGACGGCATCCTGGCCATTATCCGAATGGAGGACAACTGGAAATTCATTCTCCACACGGTGTTCATCTGGGCCATGTACGTGCTCATGTTCTGGACCCCGTTCCTTTCCATGCCCGGCACAGCCCACGCATCGTTCGGGGCGGTGCTGTCATCGTTTGTGGTGGCCAGTATGAGCATTGCAGTGGTTCAGGGCGGCATAGGCGTGTATCCGGTGGCCGTTGGGCAGGCGCTCATCCTATACGGCATACCGCAAGAGGAGGGCCTTGCGCTCGGTTGGCTCGTCTGGACAGCCCAGACCCTCATGTTGGTCATGTTCGGTGGCGTGTCATTGCTGCTTATGCCCATTTACAACCGTGGCCGCAACAAGGTGGTGGCCGCAGATACTCAAGCCTGATTACCTTTAACCCGCTTTTCACACAACGCAGGTCGTCATGTCGCTTCGCAAATTGTTCATTCCCTTCGCCCTTGTTGCCTATGTGGTAGGAATATCGGGCTGCTCGCAGTCAAAGATCGATGGATTGAGCGGCAAGTGGCAACTGTTCAACATGAATAACATCAGCGACCCCAACTATTACGTGTGGGATTTCACTGATGGTCGCCTCAACATCTACAAGTACCCGAATCCGCCCATTCCCGGTGGACCGGATTTTTTTGTGATTGCCGATGCCGATTATGAGACAAAAGCCGAGTTCATTGATGCGGTTATCAGCATCTCGAATCTGACGGTGAACGGTCAGCAACAGTGGGCCACTCCGCAGGTGAGCGAAGGGGAGTGGACCATTGTGGAGATAGACGAGGAGATAATGCGCCTCGACACCGAGAGCCAAGGGGGCCACGTTATCAGGGAATTCACCCGCGTCAATTGATATCGCCACAGTCAGGCCGTGTCAAAGCCTAAGACTGTCTTCCATTGCCAAAGCTGCGGCACATCGTCTCCTAAATGGGTGGGCCGATGCCCCTCGTGCAACGAGTGGAACACATTTGTAGAAGAAGTGGTGAGCGTGCCCGATGCCAAGTCGCGCACAGTGTTCGGAGACCGTCATTCGCGCAGGACGCAGCCCACACCTATAAATCAGATTGACAGGGCCGAGGAGGCCCGCATGCCACTGCCCGATACCGAATTGAACAGGGTGTTGGGCGGAGGCATAGTCCCGGGGTCGCTCATCCTCATGGGCGGTGAGCCGGGCATAGGCAAGTCGACCCTGCTGTTGCAGACAGCCTTGCGCTGGCCCGATAGGCATGTGCTCTATATCTCGGGTGAGGAGAGCGAAGGGCAGATACGCATGAGGGCCGAGCGTCTTGGGCTCGTCACCACCCGCTGCGATGTGTACACTGAGACCTCTACCACGGCCATATTCAGCCAACTGCGTCAGATGCGCCCTGACCTGGTCATTGTCGATTCGGTGCAGACACTGCATTCTGACCTGATAGATTCGCCCCCGGGCAGCGTGTCGCAGATCCGCGAATGTGCGGGCGAGTTTCTACGATATGCCAAAGAGACCGGGGTACCGGTGGTACTTGTAGGCCATATCACCAAAGACGGCACCATTGCGGGTCCCAAGCTGCTGGAGCACATGGTCGATACCGTGTTGCAGTTTGAGGGCGACCGCCACCATATGTTCCGGATGTTGCGTTCCATCAAGAACCGGTTCGGCAGCACACCCGAGCTCGGTATTTACGAGATGTCGGGCAGCGGTCTGCAAGCAGTGACCGACCCCAGCAGCGTGCTGGCCCCCGACCGCGATTCGGGTCTCAGCGGGGTGGCCATTGCGGCATCGTTGGAGGGCATAAGGCCCATGCTCATTGAGGTGCAGGCCCTTGTTAGCAGCGCGGTGTATGGCACTCCGCAGCGCAGCACTACGGGCTTTGACCTGCGCAGGCTCAACATGCTTCTGGCGGTGCTTGAGAAACGCTGTGGTTTCCGCCTCGGAGCAAAGGATGTTTTCCTGAACATAACAGGCGGCATCCGGGTCGATGACCCTGCAATGGACCTTGGAGTGATATGCGCGGTGCTCTCATCGTCAGAGGACATACCCGTGCCCAGCGGCACATGTCTGGCGGCCGAGGTGGGCCTGAGCGGAGAAATAAGGCCCATTAGCCGTACCGCTCAGCGCATTGATGAGGCGGCCAAGATGGGAATGAGGCGCATGGTCATTTCAAAGCGCAGTCTCGGTGCCGATGTCACTACCCGCAAGGACATTGAGATCATTGCCGTTTCGCGGGTCGATGAGGCCTTCAAGGCCATTTTCGGGTAAAGGGGCTTACACCCCCACTCCGCGCCACGCCCTCTTCTCGGCCAAGGAACGTTCAATGTCGTCCATCCGGCCCTTGGGTATGGCAGATATGAGCTTTCGGGTGTAGTCAGTCTGAGGATTGTGGTAGATCTGGTCGGCATCGCCCATCTCCTCGATCACGCCCTTGTTCATCACCACCATGCGGTCGCTCATGAACTTGACCACACCTAAATCGTGGCTGATGAATATGTAGGTGAACCCGAAGTCGCGCTTAAGCTCATTGAGCAGGTTGAGCACCTGTGCCTGCACGCTCACATCGAGGGCGCTCACGCTCTCATCGCAGATGATGAACTGCGGTCTGAGGGCCAAGGCTCTGGCAATGCAGATGCGCTGCCGCTGCCCTCCGCTGAACTCGTGCGGGTAGCGGTGGTAATGCTCGGGGCGCAGGTTCACACGTTCAAGTAGCTCCAACACCTTGGCTCTCCGTTCGCGGTCATCGGCATAGAGGCCGTGCACCTGCATGGGTTCGAGAATGGCATCGCCCACAGTGATCCGCGGATTGAGGCTTGAGTAGGGGTCCTGAAAGATGATCTGAATGTCCTTCCGCAGCTCGCGCATCTGGGCCTGAGTAAGGCTGTGCAGAGGCTGCCCTTTGAACCATACCTCGCCACTGGTCGGGTCGATGAGGCGTATGATGGTGCGGCCAAGCGTGGTCTTGCCACATCCGCTCTCGCCCACAAGTCCGAGGGTCTCACCTGGAAAAACATCGAAGGTCACCCCGTCCACAGCCTTTACAAACTCCTTTGTGCGGCCCAGAATGTCCTTTTTGAGCGGGAACCATGTGCACAGTTCTTTGAGCCGCAGCACCGGTTCCTGCGCATACAGTACCGCGTGGTCAGCCTTGCGCTGTTCATCGGTCACGGTCTCGCGGTTCAATGCCTCGGCCACAGTGCCCGCGCGCTCGCTCAGTGTGCCATCGGGGGCCACATCCATGAAATCACTCACCACAGGCAGTCTGCGCAACCTGCGGTCCAATGGCGGACGGCAGGCCAAGAGCCCCTTGGTGTAAGGATGTTTCGGGTCGCGGAATATCTCGTCAACCGGTCCCTGCTCCACTATGCACCCCTTGTACATCACCACCACGCGGTCGGCCAGCTCGGCAATGACCCCTAGATCGTGGGTGATGAATAGGATGCCCATATCGTGCTCACGCTGCAGCTTGAGCATGAGGTCAAGAATGGTCTTCTGCACCGTCACATCAAGGGCCGTGGTAGGTTCATCGGCTATAAGCACGCTCGGGTTGCAGCTCATGGCCATGGCTATCATGACACGCTGCTTCTGTCCACCCGAGATCTGGTGCGGATAGCTGTCAAATATGGCCTCGGGCCTCGGCAGTTGCACCAATTTGAACAGGTCGATGGCCTTTTGCCGGGCATCCTTCCTGTTCAGGCCCTGATGCAGCATGATGGCCTCGATGACCTGATACCCGCATGTGAAGACCGGGTTCAATGAGGTCATCGGTTCCTGAAAGATCATCGCGATCTCATTGCCACGGATAGCGCGCATGTCCTTCTCGGGCAAAGTGACCAGATTCACCTGTTCACCGTTCCGCTTGCTGAACATGATCTGTCCAGCAGCGATGCGGCCCGGTGGGTCGGGAATCAGCCGCATCACCGATAGCGAAGTGACGGATTTACCTGAGCCTGATTCGCCCACAATGCCTATGGTCTCTCCTCTGTGAAGAGTCAGACTCACATCGTTCACCGCCTTGAGCACCTGCCCATCAGAGGTGAACTCGGTGGTGAGGTTGCGGATGTCGAGGAGGGGTGTGCCCATCATCGGCTAAAGGTAGGATAGAGCGTGAGCGACAAATGGGGCGAACCGTAAGTGGCGCTCTCATCGGCCAGTTCGATGGCCGTATTGCCGTGTGTCCAAGTGAGGTAGTCACCATCGCGCACTGCCGCACCATGACTGCGGTCGAAATGGCGGTTGAACTGAGCCAGCAGGCTGTCGGTGGCCACGGCATCAGCAGGTATCAGGTTTATCTGGGCATTGCTCAACCCACCGTTCTCAAACTGAAGGGCCGCTTCAATACGGGTGCCATCGGCCAAGGTGGTATCGTAGGCCAGTCCGCCAAGGCCATCGTCAGTGCTGCTGGGCAAGAGGGTCGTAACAGCCGAACGGGCCATTCCCGCCTCAAGGCCGTTCACAATCGGCAGGTCGGGCACTGCTGTCCCGGTGCCCGCTTCGTTGCCACAACCGGCCAGAGCCATCATTATCACCCCGAAAAGAAAGTGCCTCTTTCTCATGCCTCTACCACCTCATTGTCTGTGAGCAGGGCCTCGCCCCTGAAACGCAGTACAACCTGAGCAACCGTCAGTGTGTCTTTGCGGCAGTACCGCTCAATGCGGCTTAGGTCATTCTCATGATGATATACGCGGTACACATCCTTACCCTGAATATCATCCTTCGGGGTGGCGATGCCCAGAGTGGCGGCCAGCAGCCGCAGCGATGTGTAACTCTTGCGGTCTCCGAACTTCCAGAGTTCCATGGTGTCGAGGTGGGGCACCTCCCACGGCTTGCGACCAGCCATATCGAGCACCTGAGGGAGCTTGAGTCCGAGAGTCACACCTCTGCGGGCCAGATATGGGAAATCGAACTCCTTGCCATTGTGGGCACACAGCAGGCTGTCCCTTCTGTTAAAATGGCGGTCGAGCAGAGCAAAGAGCCCGGTCAGCAGTTCGCGCTCATCGTGCCCGTAAAAGGACCTGAGCCTGAACTCGCGCGGTTTTCCGGGCTTGATATTGAAGTACCCGACCGATACGCACACCACTTTACCGAACTCGGCATAGATGCCAGCGCGGGAGTAGAGGTCGTCATCGGCAGGTTCGTCTTTTCGCAGTGTGGCGGCCTTTGCCTGCCACAGTTCGCACCACTCAGGGCTCAGTTGATCCATGGCGGGCTCCTGCGGCACCGTTTCGATGTCAAGGAAGAGGACTTTGCTCAGATCTATGCGCTGCAACATGGCATATCAGGCAATAAGCACGCCCTTGAGACCTAAGATCGGCACCTTCACCAGGTTGCCATCGCTCACGCTCTCGGGCACGAAGATGTATTTGCGGTCGTAAATATCGGAGCCGATGTAAAAACTGAGCATGTACTCGTTGTTGAGGCCGAAAACGTCTTCCATGATGCGCTCCACTTTGGTGCTGCTCTGTGGCCCGACATCTTCAAAAAAATGGCGCAGCACCGAGGTGCGGATCTCCTGCCCGTCAATGTTGCCATAGCCTTTAGAGGCAATGAGAACGTTGCGCAGTGCCACATCTTTCCGGTTGATGAGGTACACGGCCCACTCGCGCGGTTGGCCGTTGGCCGCGTCCTTTTCGAGCACTACGGCCATCGACACGTCTTCCACCTTTGGCCTGACAATGTCTTTCTTCATGTTGCGGGCGAAGGTAGGAGGCAGGCAGCAAGAGGTGCAGACTTACCTTCGGGCCGATGCCATTCCGAGATCCATTAGCCGCAGTAAGGGAGAAGTTCCCTTTCCTGACCGATGACGATGTGGGCGAGGTGCTGGGCATCTGTTCCACACGCGAGATAGGGGCCAACGAGTATTTCCTCAGGGCTGGAAAGGTGGAGATGCGCGGGGCCATTGTGTTGCATGGGCTTATGCGCAACTTCCATACCCTGCCCGATGGCACCGAGCGCACGGTGTTGTTTATTCCCGAGCTGCGCACCATTGCACCATACGCTACCCTGTTCAGTGGTCTGCCCGCAACCGAGAGCACCATGACCATGGAAGACACTGTGCTGCTCGAGATAGATCTGCGCGCCCTTCGCAGGCAAATTGACCAGAATCCGCGCCTTATGCGGGCCTATACTTCGGCTGTTGAACTGGCGCTGACCGATACCATTTCGCGCATCGATCAGTTCATTCTGCTTACGGCCGAAGAGCGGTACAACCGTTTTGTAAGGGAGAATCCCGGGCTCAGCCAACGCATCCCGCTCAAGCATCTGGCCTCGTACCTCGGCATCACGCCCGTATCCCTTTCGCGCATCAGGGCGCGGGGCTGATGGAAATTAACATAGGATAATCCAGAGGCAGGACGCATGCGGCCAGTTTTGCCTCATGCACCATCCATCCATCCTCCGTTTTTGCCTGCTCACTGTTCTCGGACTGATGTTGTCCCAGACTTCGCAGGCGCAGAAGATCCCGAATGCCGATAGCCTTTTGAATATCATCAGCCGGCCGGTGCACGACACGGTCCGGGCTGAGGTGCTGAGCAAACTATCGGTGATAGCGCGGATGAAATCGCAGTTTGACCGGGCCGATTCGCTCTCGATGCTGGCCATCGAGGCCGCGGTCAGGGCAGGGTCTGCCAAGTTTGAGGCGGAGTCGAGGATCAACCTCGGGCACACCGCACAGAAACGGGGCGAATTTCGGAGAGCCCTGGCCATGCACGCAGAGATTGAGGCCCTGCTCAAAAAGGGCGGAACCGAAAGGCAATGGGGCAACCTTGAAACCTTGATGGGCAATTGCCACTCAAAGCTCGGCAACTTGTCTGCTGCGCTCGAATGCCACCAGAAGTCGCTTTCACATTTCGAGAAAAGCAATGACAAAAGAGGGATTAAGTCATCCATGAATAATATAGCCATTGTATATGCCAACCAGAAACGACTTGAAAAGGCACTGGAGATATTCAAAGGGATTACAGCTTTTGACTTAGCGGCAAAGGACACCTTCGCCCTGGCATCCGATCTAAGAAATGAGGCTCTTTGTCTGATTGAGATGAAACGGCAGACAGAGGCTCTTCCGCTGCTGGATTCTGCGCGGACCCTTTACGCCCGTAACGGGAATCTTGCCGGAGTGGCCGAAAGCAACGGTGCCATCGGGGTCGTCCTGTACGAGACCGGGAACTACGAAAAGGCCCATCCGCATTTTGAAGAGGAGATCCGCGTCTATACCCAACTGGGCAAGAAGCACGACCTGGGCGGAGGGTATATCAACCTGGGCCGGAATGCCATCAGACTGCGCAGGTTTGATGTGGCAGAAAAGAGCATTAGGCAGGGCCTGGAGATAGTGAGATCCCTCGGACATAAGGAGTACATCAGTATCGGCTACCTCAGTCTGGCGCGGCTCGACAGCGCCCGGAACAATCTGAGATCGGCCTTCGAGCATTTCAAGATGTACAAGCTGTACGAGGACAGCATTCTGAATGAGACCACCACCGAGCAGTTGGCGGAGATGGATGCCCGTTTCGAATCGGAGCGCAAGGAGCAGGAGATAGAACTGTTGAACAAGGACAGCCAGATCCAACAGAAGGAGATTGCCAAACAGAAACTGGTGCGCAACGGATTTGTGGGCGGATTTGCACTCATGCTGGCCTTTGCCGCCATCTTCTTTGTGCAGCGCAACCGCATACAGAAGGAAAAGGACCGCAGCGAGGAACTGCTGCTGAACATTCTGCCCTACGAGACTGCACAGGAACTCAAGACCAAAGGCACGGCCGATGCCCAGCACATTGATGAGGTCACCGTGCTCTTCACCGATTTCAAAGGATTCACCCAACTGAGCGAGAAACTCAGCCCCAAGGAACTGGTGGCCGAGATAAACGACTGTTTCAGCGAGTTTGACCGCATCTGCGAGCGGCACGGTATCGAGAAGATAAAGACCATTGGCGATGCCTACATGGCCGCAGGGGGCCTGCCCACGGCCAACCACACCCACGCGGTGGATGTGGTGAAGGCCGCCTGCGAGATCCGCGATTTCATGAACAGACGCTACAACTCGGTGGCCAACCAGCTCTCGGTCGAAAACCGTTTTCAGGTGCGCATCGGGGTTCACACCGGTCCTGTGGTGGCGGGCATTGTGGGCCTCAAGAAATTCCAGTACGACATCTGGGGCGATACTGTGAACACCGCCAACCGCATGGAGACATCGGGCGAGGTGGGCATGGTCAACATCAGCCAATCGACCTACGAATTGGTGAAGGACCGTTTCAGCTGCACCTATCGGGGCGAGGTGGAGGCCAAAGGAAAAGGCATGCTCAAAATGTATTTTGTGGCCTGATGACACAGCGGTTTGATGTGGCCCTGGTGGGCGCGGGCCCCACTGGACTTGTGCTTGCCAATCTGCTGGGCCAGTGCGGGGTGCAGACTGTTGTGATTGAGCGCGGCATTGAGGTTTTCCCTGTGCCCCGCGCCACCCACATGGACGAAGAGACAGTGCGCAACCTTGCGCTGACCGGTCTGCTGCCGCAATTGGCCCAGCACATGTCAACCTTTGGCCATGCCGAGGTGACCGACTCCAAGGGCCGGGTCATCTTCAGGCAGCGGGTGGGGCTCAACGACCCCATCCATGGGCGTCAGGGTTCATTCTTCTTCGATCAACCCGAAATAGAACAGGTGCTGAAGGATGGCCTGAAGCGCTACGGGTGCATCAGCCTTATATCGGGAGCCACTGTTACGAAAGTTGAGACAGAGGGCCACCATGCCATTGTGAGCGCAGACACAGATCAGGCGGGCAATTCCGCCCGGTTCATTGCCCGTTATGTGGTGGGCTGCGATGGGGGCAAGAGTATAGTGCGCAAGGCCATAGGCACTGATATGCGCACCATTTCGCCCCCGACCAACTGGATGGTGATCGATACCGTACTGAAACATGCTGCCGATGCCGCCCTGCTGCCATCCGGGTTCCAGTACCGCATGGGCAGCGCGGGTCTTTCGCTCTATGCTCACGGGCATGGGCTCAACCGCAGGTGGGAGTTCAGGCTCAACGATGTCGGCAGGGCCATGACCGAGGCCGAGGCCCTCGATCAGGTGGCCAGGTACATTGACCTGCACCGGCTCAACATATTGCGCATCACGCGCTATGTGCAGAACGGCCTGGTGGCCGAGGAATGGACAAAGGGCCCGTTGATCCTGGCTGGAGATGCCGCCCACATGATGCCGCCCGATGGCGGGCAGGGCATGTGCTCGGGCATTCGCGATGCGGTGAACCTGTCATGGAAGTTGAACCACGTTCTGCGTGGAGGAAGCGGGCAGGTGCTGCACAGTTATCAAAAAGAGCGCATGCCACATCTTATCCAACTGTTGCGCAATGCCATGTTCATCGGCAGGCGGGTGTCGGCCGCATCGGCCATCGAGCGCAGATGGAAAGAGCTGCAGTTCTGGGTGCTCGCGCGTTTCTCGCTGTTGCGCAATAAACTGCGCGGCCGGATACTGCGCCCATTTCCGCTCACCGATGGGTTCTTCGACAGGCGCGCGGGCGGTGGGCAGCACCTTCCCAATTTTACGGTGGGCGATGTGCGGATCGACACGCTCTGGGGCCTCGGCTGGGCCGTGGTGGGCGGGGCCGATGCCTTTGGGCCCGCACTGAGCGTACGGCTCAATGCCCTGGGAATGGCCAGCATCGGAAACCACCCTGGTCACTTGCCTTTCAGTGTCGAGGCGGCCGGGTGGTTGGCCCGCAACGGTGCGCAGCTCGCCATAGTCAGGCCCGATAGGATCATTTACGCTCTCGTCTCAGCACCCGATGTGCAACGATATCTGGACGAACTTGAAAAGGCCGGGGTGGGCCGCATGGCGCCCGGGGCGGCCGATCCCATCTGAACAGTCAGCCTGCAAAACCCCTGTGGGCCCCATCATGACTCTGTGACCTGCCCTATATCAGAGGCTCAGGCCACACGCAGCCGCAGGTTGTCAATTAGCCTAATGCCGCCCACCTTGGCCGCCACACAGGCCACCGGGTCGGTGCAGGGTTCGCCATCCTTCAGGGCGCGCAGGGTGCTTCCGTCCACAATTGAAAGGTATTCAGGTCTTACCCCTTCCGATGCGGCAAGCATATCAAAGGCCGCCTGCGCGGCTGTGGCCCACTGGGCCGTTGAACTTTTTCGGAGCGCGTGGTGCAGGCAGCGGCTGAGTGCCAGTGCCTGTGTGCGCGCCTCGGAGCTCAACAGCGTGTTGCGCGAGCTCATGGCCAGCCCATCGGGTTCGCGCACGGTGGGGCAACCTACTATCTGCACCCCACGGCCACTTACCTGCACCATGTGCCTGATGATGCTCAGTTGCTGGAAATCCTTCTCCCCGAAATAGGCCCGGTGGGGCGATACGAGGTCGAACAGCCTGCCTACCACCTGCACCACCCCATCAAAGTGGCCGGGCCGGTGCTCCCCTTCCATCACCCGGTCCAGACCGTTCAGGTCAATAGCCGGTGCGTGGCCTGTGCCATCAGGATAGACCTCCTGTTCCGAAGGGAAAAAGAGCGCGTGGCAGCCCAGCGAGCTCAGCAGGGCGCTGTCAGCATCAAAGGTGCGCGGGTACCGCTCCAGGTCCTTGGGGTCGTTGAACTGCGTGGGGTTGACGAACACACTGGCCACCACCGCACCGCACTCTTGCAGGGCCCTCGATACCAGCGATGCGTGACCAGCGTGCAGCGCACCCATGGTGGGCACAAAACCGATGGTGAGGCCCCTTTGGCGCATCTCGCCACTGTATGCGGCCATGGCAGCGGCCCCGGTGATTATCTGCATGGTGCAAAACTATCAACAGGGCATAACCAATGGCCCCTTGGCCCCGTATCGGTGCGGCTTTTTGCACTCCCGCATGAAAGAATTCATCCATCAGCCCATATCTGCACTGTCCCATCTTCTGTCGGCTGTGGTGCTCATCTATGTGGCCTACCGTATGTTGCTCAAGGCAGGGCCGCACAAGGCTCAGCGGTTCGGTATAACGGTGTTCTTCTGCTCAGCATTCTTCCTCCTCACCATGAGTGGCATTTACCACGCCTGCACGCCCGGTCTGGCACGCGACATCTTCCGCAGGCTTGATTATACGGGCATTTTCATCATGATTGCCGGAACATTCACCGTGGTGCAGATAATGCTTTTCCGCGGTTGGTGGCGTTGGGGACTCACGGCATTTGTATGGGTCACGGCCGTGGTCGGTGCCATTTATGTCACATACTACTTCGATGAGATGACACTCATGCCCAAGTTGGCCATCCTGCTCGGACAGGGGTGGGTCAGCGGGCTGGCCGTGCTCAAGGCATTCAGCATGTACCCTATCTCTCAACTCAAATATGGGGTGATAGGAGGTCTGGTCTACACGGCCGGCACTTGGTTCCTGGCCACCGACCAGCCCGTGATTGCCGCAGGTTGGTTCGAGGGGCACGAGGTGTGGCACCTGTTTGTGATAGCCGGCATGGCCTTCCACATCAAATTTGTGTGGGACCGGCTCAATGTGAAGCCCGTGTGATGGGCTTGCCCGTGGAGCTTGTGCAATGGCTCTCCGCCATCCACCCGCTGAGTGGGGTTGAAACAGAGGCGCTCGCGGCACACATTTCGGAGTGTCATTATCCCAAGGGGCACATTCTGCTCCACGCAGGCGATGTGCAGAAAGACCTTTTCCTGGTGTACCAGGGTGTGCAGATGGCCGTTTCAGAATCCGGACGCGGCACGCACGTCATGGCCTTCACCTATCCGCCCGGGCTATGCGCTGTACCGGGGTCCTTTCCCATGCAGCGACCGTCCTCACACAGCATCGTCTGCCTTACCGACAGCCGCCTTGGCCGCCTCAGCCATGGGCACCTCACTGCGCTGTACGACAGATTTCCGGCCGTTGAGCGGCTCTTCCGCAAGCTCACAGAGCAGGTACTTGCCGGGGTGATAGACCGCCACCTCGAGTTTCATACCCTTCCCATCCAAGAGCGCTACGTGCGTTTCTGCAACCGTAGCCCCCATCTGTTGCAGGTCGTGCCCCACAGGTACATCGCCTCCTATCTGGGCATGGATCATACCAACTTCAGCAAGCTCTACAACACCGTCAGGTTCTGATGTTGGTGCATACCAACATGCCGTTGAGGGCGGCCCGCACACCTTCGGGCCATGGAAACCACCGCACCCGATTGGCTCGACAGGAACGAGTATCCCTTCACGCTCCGAAGCCTCAATATCAATGGAGATTCTATCCATTACATCGATGAGGGAGCGGGCCAGGCGGTGCTGTTCGTGCACGGCACCCCCTCGTGGAGTTTCGATTTTAGGCACCTCATCAAAGGGCTCATGGGCCCATACCGATGCGTGGCGTTGGACCATCTCGGGTTCGGGCTGTCTGACAAGCCATGCCATGGCGATTACTCCATCCCGGCACACACTGCGCGGCTCGAGGCCCTCATCGGCAGCCTCGGCCTTACCCGTATCACATTGGTGGTACACGATTTCGGTGGCCCCATCGCATTGGGCCTGGCCCTTCGCAGGCCAGCACTTTTCAGCCGTGTGGTCATTCTCAACTCGTGGCTGTTCGACATGAGCCACGACCCAACCTACCGCAGACTGGTGCCCATACTGCGCAGCCCGCTGTTGCCGTTGCTTTACCGTTACCTCAACTTCTCGCCCAGGTTCCTCCTGCCGTCATCCTTCGGTAGGCACCGGCCGGCCGCCCATGTGCTGCGCCATTTCACCGCACCTTTCCCAAAAGTGGCCCACCGCCAAGGGCCCTTGGCATTTGCACGCTCGCTGTTGCACGACCAGGCCCTGTTCGGCAGCATGTGGCTGCAGCGCGGGGCCATCGCCCACCTTCCCATGCTGCTTATATGGGGCATGGCCGACAAGGCTGTCACCACAGCCTGCCTCTACAGGTTCAAGGAAGGGTTCTCACAGGCCGTGGTTCAGGGGCTTGCAGGGTGCGGACATTTCCCCCAGGAGGAAGAGCCCGAGGCGGTGCTCAGCGCCATTCGCGCATTCTTGGCCCATCACCCACAAAGTGATCCTTGGCCATGACAGCACTGACCTAATTGTTGTTTACCCGCCCGTGACGTGTCCGAGCGGTCGTGCCCCGGCTGTGGCAGTGCCAATGGAGTTCTCCCTTAGGAGTGAAACGGTCGTTTCAGTGCCAAAGGAGTTCTCCCTTAGGAGTGAATCGGTCGTTTCAGTGCCAATGGAGTTCTTCCTTAGGAGTGAATCTGTCGTTTCAGTGCCAATGGAGTTCTCCCTTAGGAATGAATCGGCTGTGTCAGTGCCAATGGAGTTCCCCTCCTCGCAAACAGCGAACAGCTATCAACCATTTGTATATCCGTACTCATCTGTAATTCGCATCAGCCCATAACAGAAAACCCCGACCATACCGGCCAGGGCTTCCCCTTTCACTCTCACCCTCACTTTCACTCTCACTCTAACAAATGGCTAACAGCCAACGAATATCAATCATTTGTATATCCGTACCCATCCGTAATCCGCATCAGCTTGAATTGTACGGCCAAGCATGATTTCACCCTACACTTTTAATTATGATGCTGAAAATGAGGGTTTAAGAAATCTCCGACAGTCCTTAAGAAATCCCCGATAGTCCTTAAGAAACTCCCGACAGTCCTTGTGGCCTGCCATATTGTCCTTGTTGGGTGGCCCGACAGTCCTTAAGAATTCTCCGATAGTCCTTAAGAGTTCTCCGACAGTCCTTAAGAGTCTCCCGAAAGTCCTTCTAAGTTCTCCTAAAGTCCTTGTGGCCTCCGATTTTGGCCTTCAGGGTCCTCCCAAAGTCCTTCTGGGTTGCCCGCGAATCCTTTTAGGTTCCTATATCGCCCATCAATCTTCATCAATGGTGTTTCGTTGTTCTGCTATCGGTGTTCAAGAGATGTATTCGGGCCTTTTGTCCTTTGTCCGGTTCATTCCACGAACACCGGCTCCTGCACCGTCAGTGCGGCCTGGGCATACAGGTGGCGCACAGCCGCGCGGCCACCCGTAGGCCTTCCCCCCAAACATACCGTTCTGGCACGAGCGCGGAAACACAGAATCATACAGAAAGGCAGTTCCAATTAAATCCGAGATCCCGTGATGTTCTGTGCTACTGTGGCTGATCAGTTCATTAACAGCGGTATTACTGCAGCCGTTATCACGCACTCAGGTTCAAAAAAAACAGAAGCGGGGTCTGGAATTGCTTCCCGACCCCGCTCGCCCTATGCGGCACCGTGGCACCGCACCTGACCCTGAGCAGCCGTTGACAGCCTCCGGCAGACTTCCCCTGACCCTGGCCTGGGGCGCGGTCTCCAGGATTGGATGCCCGGCCTTACGACCGAACCGACTCCCTTCCTCCGCCTTTAGTCCATGAACCAGTTACGGCCCGGACCTCTGTCTCCTTCTCCCTACTCGGTCCCCCCGTGAGGGGCTTTTCAGGACGACCTTGCGGCCTGCTGCGTATCACATACTCAGTGATGTAAATGTGCAACGGCAATTCGTTCCCCGACCATGCCTCGGCCATTTGTTGCTCACTTTGATCACCCGTCTGGCAAACAGCTATCTAACCGCTTGTGAACAGGTTGTGAACCAGATGCACCTTGTTACGCCCTTTTCAGCCTGATGCAAATGACAAGGGCCGGTCCATTCGGACCGGCCCTTGCACATCAAAATTCTGCTCAGATCAGCGCTGTACAGCTATCCTGTGCGTGATATTGACACCATCGCCCATCATGCGGGCAAAGTAGATACCCGATGGAAGGTGCGAAAGGTCAAGGGTGCGATGGCCTACCTGTCCGCTCAGGGTTGTCATCGAGACACTGTGGCCCATGGCATCGAATATGGCGAGGGTAACATCCTTGTCGTCACGGAATCCGTAGTCGAGTGTGAACAGACCCGATGACGGATTGGGGTATATCTGTACAAAGACATCCTCCGTGAATGTGCTGCCAACGTTGGGCGAACACAGCACAGGGAATATGGCAAGGTCAAAATCTCCGTCCAAGTTGGTGCTCCATGCCGAGAGCATCGTGTGCCAGGCATTGTCGCTCCACTGCTCCCAGGCAAGCTCCGTGCTGTTGGCATCGCCATCCATGTTGGTCACAATGCCCAGCTCATCGGCTGTCAATCCGCTCCAGCTCACACCCACGGCATAGGCCGCGCTCACGCTCACCGGGCTGGGGAAGGCCTTATAGGTGATGAAACCTGAGGTGTCGATCTGATTGAATGACATGGTGGTGGTGGCCAGCACTGTGCCCGGGGCGTTGTTCACGGTACCTGATCCCGCTGTGCCGCTACCATTGCGGTTGTACAGGCGCAGGTTCACGTTGCCGGTCTCAGCATTCTTGGCGGCTGCCCAGAAACCTATACCTGCCACCGTGCTGCCCACCGGAGGTGTGCCGTATGCCTGAGCCTTGGCAAGGTCACCGAAATTATTGGTGCCGCTCACATAGCCGTTGCCCGTACCCAAGGTATACACAGTCACTCCCGTGGCATTGTCAAAGAAGGGGCTCCACAGGGTGTCGCAACCTGCTGCCGAGGCGGGCTGCACACAGAAGTTGGTGGTCTCGCTGGTGCCGAACTGGCCGCCCGAGGCAAGTGCAAAGCCGTTTGCATCGCCCACGGTGTAATCTCCAAAGCCATATGCGCAACAGATGCCGTCACCCTCAGAGTCATTGATGGTGAAATTGTAGCACTGTCCGGCCGTTACGCACACTTGCACCTCGTAGTGGGTCGCATTGGCATAGGGCCCACCTGATGCGATGGTCTGTCCACCTGAATTGGTGATCTGCCATGTGGTCTCTGCCCCGTAGTTGTCGGTGTCTATCACTACCCACACATTCGCACTGCCGTTACTGGCCGTGAAAGTGGATGAAGACGCGTTATTCCCGGCATTGCCATCGGCCTGCCCGTTCGGGTTTGTGGTATTGGCATTGAAGGTGTGATTGCCGGCTCCAACCGTGATGTTGTTCAGCGTCACATTGGTGGTGGCATTTGCCGCAAGGCTTCCGGTCCAGCTGAAAGTGCTGTTTGCCCCACCGTCAACATTATAATTGATGGTGCAGGATGTGAGCGTGCTTGTACCGAAGTTCTTAAGTGTTACTACCGGAGCAATGGTGGTTGTGCAATACGAACCGACTGGGGCCACAATGGCCGAAATGCCTGCATCCACCGTCACTGCAGGTGTGCAGGGGGCATACGTGCCATTCAGGGTCAGTGCCCCTGTGTTGCCCGGGTCCAGATAGGTCTTGAGCTGCTGCCCGGCCGTGTTGCTGGTCCAGTGGTACGACATCTTTCCGTACGAATCAGGCTGAGTCGGTGTGTTGCAGAATGAGCCACCGCCTGTCAGCGTGCCCACAATCAGCCCTGATGAGTTGAAGAGTGGAGATCCTGACGAGCCGCCTTCTGTCACCCCATGACCATTGGCTGTGGCAGCCCAAACCACCCTCCAGTGGGTGTTCGATACTGATCCGCCCCATGTGGTGCTCGTCAGGGCCGAAGTATATGTGCTGATTTTCTTACGCCCTCCCGCAGGGTGGTGTATGCCCACGCCTGAAGAGCTGGCGGTATTGTTCGCGTTCCAACCGTTGTAGTAAACGTTGTAGTTGCTGGGCGGGGTCGAGTTGAGCTCAACCAAAAGGAAATCGGACCCGGTATTGCCACCGCCATCATTGCTCTCTGCCCTTTTCACACAGCCCGTCATGCTCTGCGATGTGCTCGATGCCCCTGTGCCGCAGCCGGTGCGCTCGTAGTTGTAATAGAAGATGTATTGGTTAAAATGACTGGCCGTGCTATTGTCGCCACAGTGCAGTGCCGTCAGCACAAGGTTCTTACAGTCCTGAGCGGTGTTGTTCACCATCGATCCCGTGCACCATCCCGCACCCTGACCATCTACAACCTGAATGCGCACCACACCATGCTTCTCATCCTGCCAGTTGGTGCCCTCGCTGCAGTTAATGTCCACTTCGCAGGCATCTCCACCGCGCTCGGTATGCTCATCTTCCTCAAAATGGACGTAGCGGTAGGCATGCCCCACTTTTTCAATGCTTATGCGGCCCTGACCTGCAGCCGCAGCAGGTTCAAAGTACTCAATGGTGCAGGCCTCACCATAGAGTATCTGCGTGGCAAATGGCCCACCAGCTGGATTGTTGTCGTGGGTGAATGCTCCGAGATGATCGCTATGGGCATCGTTGTAGATGAAAAGCCTTCCACCTTCGGGGATGAAGAAATCATCGTAATAGAGCGTGATGGCCTCGGCATGGATGCTCTCTATTCGCAGGCGCCATACACGGTCACCGTTCTTTAACGGGGTCCATGTGCCGCTATTGGCGGTGCCGTAACCCGCAGTTATGAACTTCGCGAAGCGGGGCGGACGACCTGCGGCCTCCAACTGGGCATCTTCGCTGAGCGTGGCCCCCAGGTCAATTCCGTAGGTACGGATGCTCTCTATCTCGGCATCCTGCAATACCTGCGAGCCATAGCTCAGTGGGCTGCCACCCGAATTGGGTTGCGCCACCGCCATGCTGACGGTTGTGATGAGCAATGCTGAAAGGGTGTAGAGTCTCCTCATTTTCAAGGTTGTTTTTCGGTTCGGGCGGCAAATGTAACGGGGCGTGGTCACCGCGCTTAGCAAGATAATGACGGTGTTTAATGAAGTATCGATTAAGAAAAAGCCCCAGACCGATGGCCCAGGGCTTCTCCAAATTCAATTAGGGCTCAAGACACTCAATCTCTCACCACTATCTTGCGATGTACGCGGCCTTCAGGACCATCGAGCATCAGGATGTATGCACCGCTGGCGGCACCGCTCAGTTCTACATTAAGCGTGGCAGCATTTCCGAAGGTGGAGTTCTGCCATACGGTCTGACCCATGGCATTCATCACCCTGACGGCAGAGTACCTTCCTTGACCGAGATTCACCGTGAACTGCCCGTTCGAAGGGTTAGGGTACACCCGGACGTCATCGGTGATGCCCTCGCTGATTGCCACCGGTGTGCTGGTGCAGCCTTCCATGTATATATCATCGAGGAACAGAAGGAACATGTCAGTGGCATCGTGCAGGTATCCTACATACACCACCTGTCCGTTGTATTGGGCTGGTATCTGTACACTCTGTTGCGTCAGTACGGTATCACCATCGGTCAGCGGGTCATTGTCCACCACTCCCCACAGCAGGACACTGTTCACATAATCATTGACCGTATTGCCGGTGGTATTCAGGATCACAGCATACCCATCGCGATAGTCATTGTCGGTCATGCGGTGCTTCCAGGTCAGAGTGGCGCCACCGTTAGGGATTGTCAGAGGTCCCAAGCCGATAAGGTTCGTGGCCTGTGCAGGTGTATCAAACCAAGATGTGGCAGAGAGAACATAGTTGTTGTCTTCATCCTGAATGATGTCCCAACCCGATGTGAAGCCAGCATCAGACAGAGCAGTGTTGATGGTTAGACCATCCACATCATAAAGCTGCGCCTCAAAAAGAGCTTCATCGGTGGGGTTGACCGAAACGATGAACTGACCGTCAATATATACGAGCGTGTCGCAGGTGGTGCCACCGCCACCGCCTTGCTGTTGCACAATCACGTTAACGGTCACAGCATCACTGCCATCGGCATTGGTGGCAGTAAGGGTTACAGGGTATGTGCCCGGTGCGCCATAGGCGTGGGTCGGGTTCTGACTGGTCGATGTGCCACCGTCACCGAAGGTCCAGCTCCACTGTGTGGGTGAGTTGGTGCTCTGATCGGTGAAATTCACCGTCTGGCTGACCTGAGCAGGATTAGGGTTGGCAATGAAAGCCGCAACCGGAGGATTGCTTGCCGAACCGGCACAACCGTTCGAGTTCTGGAGGCTGGCGCGGCCGGCAATGCCTTGGAAAGAGTTGTAATTCGTGTTCAGGATCTGGGTCATGTATGCCACCTGCTGTGCACTGAACATGGTTGGGCAGTCGGCATAGTCCATGAAGTTCTCAACCATATCGAGCGATCCGCAGCTCTGTGCGGTGAGCGGGCAGAAGAAATTGGGACCATCGCAATTGGGCGTGTCGGTAAAACCGTCATCGTTGGCGCAGCTCTCGAGGTCGCCCCAAGTGTGGTTCAGGCCCAGATAGTGGCCGCTCTCGTGGCTGAGTGTGGTCTCTGTGCCGCCCACGATCTGATATGCCAGCACTGTGCCGTCAATGGCCTCCCAGCCCGAGCCCCATCCCGGCAGCATGGCATAGCCGGCAGTTCCGCCCGTTTGGATATTGAACCCGATATCGCACACCCAGATATTGTAATAGCTGCTGAACGGCCATGGATTGACCCCTCCGGTTCCAGTGGACTTCATGTCATGCCCGATGGCAAACGAGGTCACTGAGGTCTGCGTACGCGTGATTCCCGTGGTCGGATTGCCCTGAGGGTCGGTGTCGGCAAGGCAGAACTGGATATTAGGGTTGGCTGCCACATTCAGGAACTGGGCCACCTGCGTGTTGAGGTACGAGGTGCTGAAATCGGTGTTCAGCCTATCGAGCTGCGCCATGATGGCAGCATCGCTGATGTTCTCTGCCGTAGTGTTATACACCACATGGAACACCACAGGGATGTTGATGACCCCACCGCCTCTGTTCGGGTTCTGTGCCCCATCGGAGATGAACGCATCGAGACTGCGCTGACGGGCCTCGCGGAATTCAGCCTCAGCCTGGGCATTGCCATTGAAATACTGCTGCATGGCCTGCTGCATGCCACACTTCTCTTGGGCCTGTGTGCCCAAGGCAAGGCTCAGGGCCATTGCAAAAAGGGTAAAGATTCTCTTCATGTTGTCGGTTTGGTCAATGACTGAGTATGAGGTGGTTCGGTGGCGCGAATTTAGTGGCCCCATCGGGCCGATTGAAAGCCAATGGATGACAAATGGAAAAGTGCATGTTCAGCGTTGGGGGCTGAGGCTGTTGGCCGACTCATTCGCCAAATTCTTCATGGCATTCGTGATGCTTTTTAGACTGAAAGGGTGCAGATATAAATGTGCGATTTGCACGGCAACACAGTTCAGTGACGTGGTATTGAAAGCCACAAAAGCAACGTGTCTGTAGCGCGTAAATACAAGGCCCTTTTCCAAAGAGTACTTACAAGTCCTCAGATTCTTAATCTTTTACCGAACCGCATCATGTCCACAGCGGGGTCAAGCGGTTCACCGTGCCAGATGTGGCTAACCAATTGGTGGGCAAAAAAGGGTGCCAGCATCACACCCTTGCTGCCCATGCCGTTGAACAGGTGCTGACCGGTGCCAGTTCCGTAGGTGCCGAGCAGTGGCCTGCGGTCGGCCACATTCGGACGCACAGCGGTCTGTGCATCGATGGTGTTCACGGGGTGGCGCATCGCACGTTCTACCCGGCCGATAAGCTCCAGGCTTGCGGCATCGGTGGGGCCACTGTACACATCGTGCCACTCGTAGGTGGCGCCAAGGCGGTGGGTGCGGCCGCTGCCCGGTAGCAGGTAGAAGTCCTTGTTGTAGATGGCCCGGGGCAGGTCCTCGTGCGCTTGCACGGTCAGCATCTGGCCTTTGGTGGGGCGCAGCGGCACCCACCCGAAGTGCGGATGGTGCCGAACTTCGGCCCCTGTGCACCAGATAACATGGGCGGCATGCACGCCATGGTCCTCAGCGATTTGCTCGGCCTCGCACCGCTCAGGGGAGATGGCACCCACCGTGAGCAGGCCATTATCTGTCAGGTGGCCGCGGAAGGCCGTGATCAGGGTCTTCAGATCTACAAATCCTGAATGGCGGATGTTTATCTGGGCCAGGGCACTATCCGCCACGTGCGAGTCGGGGGCGGTAATGTCGTTTGGGGTGATGTACGGGGCCAAGATGCCCCTTTCAGCAGACAAGCGCCATTCATGTAGTTCATCATCAGAAAAAATGGGTTTGATGATGGGCACCTCATGGTGCAGCGATCGGATGCCCAGCTGTGCATCGATGGCCGAGTAGGTCTGCACCAACTTGGGGAAGAGTTCGTCTACGCGCCAGCTCTTCACCTTGCGCTTTATGACAATGGGATTATAGATGCCGCCAGCTATGTAGGAACTGCCTCTATCGGCACACGGGTCGATTACGTGGTAACTGATGCCCGCCTGCTCCAACGCACGGCACATGTTGATGCCCGCAATACCGAGGCCTACAACCAGAGCTTCGATATCCCTCATCTAATTCCCGAATACTGTACGCAGACCTGACTGTACCCTATGATGAGCCAATGGGAATTCTCACAAAGGATGGCCATTGGGTCCACAAAGTGTACTGTGAAGTCGCTTAACGCACCCTCAACTCCGCCATTTCCCCTGAATGGCCAGTGTGAGCCCCTCGTGCTGGATGTTGACGAACATAGTGCGGCCGCTGGGCGAGAAACAGATGCCTGTGAACTCATTGGCCAGGCGGTTGCGCCCAAAGTCGTAGATGTGCCCATCGCGCGTGACACCGCGCAGGAATGGCGCGGGATCGTCCTCGCATACCATCAGGTCGCCCCACGGGGCCACGGTCAGGTTATCGCACGATTTCATCACCTGCTCATTTTCGGTCTCAACAAAGAGTTCAATCGTCCCGTCCTCACCTTCACCCTCGGCCTTGCCCGGGCGGTAACGGAATATCTGCCCTTTCATGATCTGGCCTCCGTTGGTACATGTGAAATAGAGTTCGTTGTCACCGAACCAGGTGCCCTCACCCCGCGCAAATCGCGCAGCACCCGCCTTGAACCCGCGGATGCGCAGGTCATCGTTGGGCGATTCCACCTCGGTCATGTCTATCCACCTGGTCTGCATCGGTTTAGAGCGCAACATCTTCTCGGTGGTGCTGGTGGGCCAGTTGCGGGTATCGAAACTGTCCTTACCTACAATGGCCAGTGCCTGCAATTTGCCTCCTGAGTGCAGATCGCCTTTCACATTTGGGATGAAACGGTAGAAGATGCCATCGGGGCGGTCTTCCGTGAGATAGACGATGCCCGTGGCCGGATCGACACAGATGGCCTCGTGATTGAAACGGCCCATCTCTTTGATCGGGCGTGGATCGGCAAGCGCAATGGTCTCGGAGGCCGGCACTTCGAACACATAGCCGTGATCGACAGATGTCATGCCGTTAAAGCCGCCTAAACGCGTCACATCCTCCTCGCACGTCACCCAACTGCCCCACGGTGTAGGCCCCCCCGCGCAGTTGCGGTAGGTGCCCGCCAGACTCATGAACTCCTTCTCCACCTCAAGCGTATCCTCGTTTATCACCATGGTGGTGGTACCACCCTGACCAGGGTTAGTGCCGTTGCCCGCGTCATAGAATTTACCGGCCGGCACCTTGTTCATGTTCTCGTTCGATGGTCCATACGCCCCGATATCCACATTCACTAGTTCCATCTCGTGGTTGCGCACCACAATGACACGGCCTTTGCTTCCAGTAAAAGCGGCCATGCCATCCGGTTTTCCGGGCACCACCAGACCATCGCTCATAGGGCGCGTGGTGTTCGATATCACTTTGTAACGGAACCCGTCTGGCAGATCGAGAATTCCCACGGGGTCGGGCACCAGGGGGCCGTAGCCCGGCCCGGCAAGGAGCTCGGTGGTGGCCTCATCGGCCATAGGGCGGCAGGCCATGGCTTTGAGCGCCATGAAACCAAGGCTCACAAATGCAGTGTTGCGGATAAAGTCCCTTCTTGAGCGGAATGTGATAGCGCGTGGTGCCATGGCAGCAGTGTCGGGTTATGGCTTGCGAATGTAGATGCTGGCCTGCGGCCTTGGACTTATCATGGTGATCGTTCTCAGTGGTCGGTGGTGAAAGGGGGCTTTCTCATACACCGCGACTTTTGAGCGTGTTAGACCCTATACACCCTCCTCATAGAGACTCAATTGTTCAGAATCCCATATCAACCGCGTGCTCAATGTCTGAGCCCATTCGAACCACCAAGCGATACTGGCCCTCTTCAACATTCCATGCGTTGGTCTTCAGATCGAAATACCGAAGCTCGTCCATGCGGATGTGAATGGGCACCCAGGCGCTCTCGCCTTGCCTGAGGGGCACTTTGCCAAAATCGCGCAGCAGTTCCTTTGGCCTTTGCACCTTGGTGCCGGGAAAGGAGACATAGGCCTGCACCACCTCCGCCCCGGGCCTGTTTCCAGTATTGGTCAATTTTACTGCGAACACGGCTGTCTGTTTGCCGCCTTCCCACACCTCACCGGCAAAATGCAGGCTATCCATACGGAAAGAGGTATAGCTGAGCCCATGACCGAAACGGTAACGCGGCTCCACTCCGTTCTTATCTAAAAGCGTATATCCGTGGAAATAACCGTACTCCACTTCAGGGCTGAACGGGTCGAAAGGCGGATAATCTTCCATTTTATTCGCCACGGTGAAGGGCAGTTTGCCCGATGGGTTCACGTCACCGAAAAGGATACGGGCGGTGGCACGGCCCCCTTCCATGCCATTGTAGAAGGTCTGCAGTATGGCCCCGGTGCCTTCGTGCCATTCCTCTACCGTGAAGGCCGATCCACCTATCAGCACCACGATCACGCGCCTGTTCACTGCTGTGGCGGTCTGAATGGCGGTCACGTCATCAGCACGTAGGCGGAGGTCGGTGCGGTCGCCACCCAGGCCCAGGGAGCCCACATTCACAATGAAGTTGCCTTTGTCCGGATTCTCGCGGCTGCGGATCCTGCCTCCGCCTATATACTCGCCCTCGTCTTTGTAGGTGGTCCCTGCGAATACAATGACCGCATCGGCCTTGGCTGCGCTGTCGCGCAAGGCATCAACTTGTGTGTGCGCCATGGCCGACAGACGAACGGGTGTACGGTCCAAAGCCTCTTCTATGCCCTGGAGCGGAGTGATGACATATGACGGATAGCAGCGGCTGCTGCCACGGTCGCCCGTTTCGGCATAGCACATCATGGATCCGGTCACCACCACGCTCTTCATTTCCCACCATTGCAAGGGCAACGCGCCATGCTCATTGCGCAGCAGCACCGCGCTCTGCTCGGCCACCTTGCGTGCCAGGTCTGTGTGGGCCTTTGAGGCCAGCATGGCATTGGTGTACTGGGCCGTGTCGGGCCTTGAGAGGAATTCCAGCTTGGTGCGCACCGATTGCACCACGAGCGAGTCAATATCGGCCTCGGAAATCTTGCCCTTTTTCAATGCCCTCCTGATCTTGGGCACCGAGTACCGCTTTCCGCTGGGCATCTCGATGTTCATGCCGGCCTTGATGGCCATTACAGGATCTGTTATTCCGTATTCCCAATCGGAGGTCACGTAGCCGGTGAAGCCCCATTCCTTGCGGAGGATGTCGGTGAGCAGATGCCGGTTCTCCCCGCAATATTCCCCGTTCACGCGGTTGTATGCGCTCATTACGCTGGTGGCCCCGGCCCTGACCACCCGCTCGAAGTGCGGCAGATAGACCTCGCGTAGCGTGCGCTCTTCCACCAAGAAATTGCCCCCGAAACGGTTGTTCTCCATGCTGTTGAGGGCGAAGTGTTTGGCGCAGCTCTGCACACGGTGGCGGTGCAGGCCGAGCATGAGTCCCTCAGCCATGCGGCCCACATGGTGCGGGTCTTCGCCATAGGTCTCTTGCGCACGGCCCCAGCCCGGATGGCGCAACAGGTTCATGCACATGGCCCCGCTATAGTTGCCACCCAATGCGCGGATCTCGCGGGCCATGGCGGCCCCTACCTCCTGTTCCAGATCGGGGTCCCACGATGCCGCCCTTGCCATGGTGCAAGGAAAGGCGGTGGTGCCTTTGCGCAGGCTCACCCCGCGCGGACCATCAAGGAAAACCGTGCTGGGAATTCCTTGTTTCTCATTCCCTCCAGCCCGCACCGGCACCGCCATGCCGCTCATCATGCCCAAAGCAAAGCGCACCCGGCCACGGCCGCGCATCTCGTTCACCTTCTGCCGCAGCGACATCTGCGTTACCGCAGCCACGGCCTGTTGATGGGGAGAACTAATCTGTGCAAGCCCATTATGGGTTATCAGAAGCAAAACAGAAAGGAATACCCAAACACGCATCACACCCCCAACTCCATGTGGCAATCCTTCAAAATGGCGAAGTCAAAAATTAACTCAACACCGTTCACTTATGAGGTCTTACCTCAATCTCACCTGCTACCCTTAAACCCAAGTTATCCATGGATTCCATTTCCAATGACCCTTGCAGTTCTAACGGTAGCACGCCTTTTTCAAATTGAAATTCGAGTAGCACATATCCTGTTTTGGTAATCTTGAACCAATTGCTCTGTTTCGAGAGTTTCTCAGGCAATTCAAGAGAGAAGTAGCCGTCCTCATCGGATAAGGTGTTGTAGCGGCCACGGTAGTAATGTTGGATCAGAACGCCACTCAGCGGGAGCTTTGAGTCTTTGTCCACCACCCTTCCGGTCAGAGCCTTACATAATTTCTTTGCGCCACTGATCGTGGTCTTATCCGATTCCTCGCCCAACACGTGAACGGACGTAATAGGTTCATTATTTGCCTGGGCCATCAGATTTTCTGCTCCGCCCAATAGCATCAGGCCGGCCAGCAAAGGGGCCATCGGAACGGGAGAACGCTGTTCAGCACCACCAAGATCGAGTGGACGGGCCAACTGGTCTTTATTCAATCGACCGCAGACCTTTCCATTCGCTTGTTCGATGATGGCGAGGATCTGGCGGTCGTTCATGCCAGTAAAGTCAATCACAGATTTCTGGCAGTTCATGCAATAGCGGCCATGACCACTGCGTGTCATTCCAGCCCAAGGCTCCCCACAGGGTTGTTTGATCTCTAAAGCGACCTTCCCTTTACGCATTCGAACACCGGATTGCTGATCAAAGGTATATCGAGAAGCGATGAATATTTACACCCCCAACTCCGTGTGGCAGTCCTTCAAGATGGCGAAGGCCTCGGCAGTGGTGGCGGCCTCGGCATAGGTGCGCAGCACGGGCTCGGTGCCAGATGGGCGCACCATCACCCATTCGTGGTCGCTGAGCCAGTATTTGTAGCCGTCCATGGTCTCTACGCGCTGCACCTTGCGACCATTGAAGGCGGTGTAGCGGCCGGCTTTGCAGTTTTCAACCACCTCGTTCTTTTTGCCTTCGGGGATGTTTAGGTCGATGCGCTCGAAGGCGAACGGCCCGGTGATGGTGTACATCTCCTCGATGAGTTGCCGCAGGCTTTTTCCGCTCCGGGCCATCATCTCCCAGATCACCATTCCGTTCCAGACGCCATCGCGTTCGGGGATGTGGCCTTTCACGGCTATGCCACCGCTCTCTTCGCCCCCCACCAGCACATCGTGTTCGAGCATCACACCGCACAGGTGCTTGAACCCGATCATCACTTCCACATAAGGAATGTTGTAGTGTTCGCAGAGACGCTTCACCTTCACTGAACTTGAGAAGCCCATGCCCACCATGCCTTTCCAGCCCTTGGTGCCGGCCAGGTAATGGATCAGTAGCATGAGCACATGGTGGCTGTCGATGTAATTGCCTTCGCCATCGAACAGCGCGATGCGGTCAGCATCGCCATCGGTGGCCAGGCCGCAATCGAGATCGCCCGAGAGCTTTATCACCTCTTGGAACGCGCCCAGGTTGCGCAGCACCGGCTCGGGCGGAATGCCATCGAACAGCGGGTTGCGCTCGGCATGGAGGAAAGTGATGTCGGGGAACAGCCTGCGCATCAACTGTGCCCCGCTGCCGTACATGGCATCGTATGCAAACTCGAGGCCTGACCTGCGGATCAGGTCGAGGTCGAAGGCCGTTTCAACCTTACCTATGTACATGGCCATGAGGTTGGTGGTGTGCAACTGTCCTTTGCTTTTGGCGGCAGAAAGGTCCGCGTCCGCGAACCCGGCTGGGGCAGAAGCCGATATCAATGCCTCCACAGCCTTCACATCGGCTTCCAACAGCGGCCCTCCGTGAGCGCCTTTCAGCTTGAACCCATTGTATTCGGGCGGATTGTGGCTGGCGGTGATGATCACCCCGATGCCGCAGTTCAGCTCTTTGGTGGCCAACGATATCATGGGTGTGCTCACGGGACCTTCGGCCAAATGCACCTCGATGCCGTTGAGCAGGAAAACCCGCGCCACCGTATCGGCAAAAAGTTCGCCAGCAAAGCGGTTGTCGTGCCCCACCACGGCCCGTTGGGGCAGAGGCTTTGCCTTCAACCAATCAGCGGTGGCCTGTGCCACGCGGGCCACATTCTCTACGGTGAACTCGCGGGCTATCACGGCCCGCCAGCCGTCTGTGCCAAATTCGATCTGCTCTGCCATTGGTCTAAGATTTTGGCAAAGGACAGAAAAGAAAAGAGGCCACGGTCATCCCGCAGCCTCATGATATCAATCCGATCAAGCCTACTCCTCTACCTCCGTGCTCAGAACCTCGCCTTCGGAGTTCTGCCGCTCAAGGGTCCAGGTGTCGGTTATTCCGGTCACAATCCACGACTTGCCCTGCCTGCGCAACACCTGAACGTGCAGAGCGAAATGCAGCTCAAAGGCATCCTCAAGGTCGCTCACGATCATGGCGGGGGTGATGATGAGGTCACCGCTGCCGTGTTTCTTTCTGTATTCCCCGAAACGGGCATCATCGGCCAATTGGTCGGCCCGTTTCGATATCTCGCCCTGCCCATGCGATTTCTTGAAAAAGGCCAGACGCAGGAAGGGAAAATTCGCACCGAAGGCCTCGTTTACCGAGGCAGTGGTGCTGTTGTCGTCCACATGTACAATCATCTCACATCCAGTTTATAAGCCATTTGAGAAAGTCGGCCCGCAGCTCTGCATACAGCCTCTTGTAGGTCTCAACGCGGTCGCGCAGGATGGCGTGGTCAGCAAATTCCATCTTGTCAACGGCCACAGGGTTCTTGGCGGCATAGGCCGCCAGCCAGTTCTCGTGTTCCTTGATGGAGTGAATGATCTCGCGCGTCACCTCATGCTGCCTGATGAACTTGTTCTGAAAGGACTCTGCCTTGGCGAGCATGTCGTGGTCGTTGTTCTTGGCCACCACTTCCTGCAGGCGCGATTCGAGGCTCTTTTGTTCCACCTCATAGAATCCCATCTCTTTCAGCCATAGCTGGTTTTCGAAGTGCAGGTCGGTAAGGCGTCTTGTTGCAGTCTGTGTACTCATTCGGATTGGGTTGTTGATTGATCCTGAGGCAAAGGAAAACGGGGCCCGAGCCGTTGGACCTGATGCAGGTCTGAACTGAGGCTGATGTGTGTCAGGCCCTGTGCCGAGACCTACATTTGACAGCTCAATGGCGTATTGGGCGATCAGGATTCCGCTCCAGCTACTCTCATATCTGCCCTGGTGGGCACTGTATGTGCTGAGCGACCTTCTGTACTTTCTCATATTCAGGGTCATAGGTTACCGGAGAGCCCTTGTGCAGGATAATCTCCGGCATGCATTTCCCGAAAAGAGCGAATCGGAACGGGAGGAGATAGCCAAACAGTTCTACCGCAACCTGTGCGACATGGCGGTTGAGACACTTAAGCTGCTTACCGCCACGCCAGCTGAGATCCGCGAGCGGTTTCAGATTGATTTCGGCCTTTATCGTCAGTGGCAGGCTGAGGGTAGGAGCATCCTTCAGGCATCAGGTCATTTCTTCAATTGGGAATGGGCCAATTGGCTGCTGAGCAGCGACTCGGGGCACCGCAGCCGGGTGATCTACATGATGACGGGCAGCCCGGCCATGGGACGGTTGCTCATGCACATCAGGCAGCGGCACGGCAGTACAATGGTGGCAGCCAACGACCTGGGCGCCCTGTTGACGAGGCCCGAGGTGCCAACCGTGACGGTTTTCCTTGCCGACCAGAACCCATCGGAACTGCGCAGGGCGCATTGGACCTTTTTCTTGGGGCGGAAGGCCCCATTCCATCGTGGCATGGAGATTATGGCGCGCAGAACTGGGCAGGCGGTGGTCTTTGAGGACATGGTGCGCACAGGGCGAGGGCGATATTGCAACCACACGCATTTAGCTTTTGCCGATGGGTCGGTCACCACAGAGGACGAGATAACTGAGGCCTATGCGAGGTGGATGGAAGGACGCATACGCGAGCACCCCGAGAACTGGCTTTGGACCCACAACCGGTGGAAGCACAAACCCAGGTGAACGGCCTCTGAGGTCAATGTCCCCTTAGCCACAATGCCAGGAACACGTCCTGTACCTCGAGGTATTGACGGCCGTCCGCCACATCCTGCACAAGGAACCCTGATGCCGAGAGCGACTCGATTGATCGCCTCACGGTGCTGGCCGCACCAAGGTTGTATCTGCGTAGAAAAGCCGAAGCGGCAGGCGAGAACAGTCTGCCCTCATGTGCAACAGCCCTCAGTGTGTTCCATTGTGGGTTGGTCAGCATGAGACGATAGCTGTGGCATACATAGTCGTTCTCGGCCAAAATGGCGGTGAGCACCTCGTTCACCGCCTTTACATCTATCCGTGTCACATCCTTGGCATACAGCCTGTTGCAGATGGCCTGTACGTAGTACGTGTGTACCTGGGTCAGTTCAAACACCCTGTCCAAGGCATCGGCATCCATCATTTTACCACCATGTTGCATCCATTGAAGTATGAACGGGCCATACATGGCGCGGTCAATTGGGCCGAGATGAAGCATCTGTGCACTTTGGTAGAACGGCCGTGCCGAATCGGTGAACATGGATGTGAGCAGGCCTGTCTCGCTGCCCGAGAATATGAACCGCACATTGCGCAGATCCTGGATGATGGAGCGGAGCAGTGCCTCGGTATCACGCTCGGGGTAGCGCGTTATCTGTTGAAATTCGTCAATGGCAATGAGTACGGTGTGGCCCAGCGAATCAATCTTGCGCAGTACCTCGGCCAATGCCGGACCAGTGCGGTCATCCTGCATCAGGAATTCGACTGCCGGCTGGCCCGATACCGGGTCGTATGTAATGCGGGGCCGCAGCGACAACAATGCCTCGCGCAGCATTCGGCCTGCTTTTTCTGGCCAGGTCTCCGTGAGGTGCAGCAGCTCGGTGCCTATGGTGTTCATGAGCCCGCCAGTGCTCTGGGTAGGGAATATGTCGATATAAATGCCCTGTATACCCTCTGCCGCAAGGGTCCTGATCAGATGGCGCAACAGGCCCGTTTTGCCCATCCTCCTTTTTGAGAACAGGGTCACATTGCGACCGTTGCGCACAGCCTCTATAAGGGATGCGGTCTCCTTGGCGCGGTCGCAGAAGTACTCTGGCCCCGTGTAGTCGTGTATCGGGAACGGATTATCCATCCGACAAAAATATTAATAGATTGCGAAGCGCAAAATAAAAAACGCAAAAAGAGAGGCGCAAAAAGCGTATTTGATTTGATGGGATAGGACAACGCATCCCGATACCTTTGGCCCAGACGCATGAGACCGGCCCGAAAAGACATGTTGCCCCCGTGGCTCCGGCCCACCCTGCTGGTGGCGCTGGTGCTGAGTGCCGTTTCTGTGATAACCGATGGCACCTGGGGAACGGGAGACAGCATCACCCACTATCTTTTTGCCCGCCACGCATGGGACCATCCCATTCTTCTGCTTGATCACTGGGCCAAACCGGTGTTCACAGTCCTTGCCTCGCCCTTTGCGCAATATGGCTTTTTGGGCATCAAGGTGTATCAGGCTTTGGTCATTGCCATCACAGCCGGCCTGCTATGGTTCATTCAGGCAGGGCGCCAACGGCCCATGCCATGGCTGCCGCTGGTGCTGTTCAGCCTGTGCCCCGATGTGATCATGGCCTCGCAGAGCGGCCTCACCGAACCCACCTTCGGCCTTGTGCTGGCAGGTGGGGTGCTCCTGCTTCTTGGTGGGAACAATGTCGCAGGTGCACTTCTGCTCTCGGCCCTTCCGTTCTGTCGCACCGAAGGGTTCCTGCTTCTGCCTGTTTTCGGATTGTACATGATCTCGGGTAATGCACCAAAGTGGCAGGTTCTTCTCCTCGCATCGGGCACTCTTATCATGTCAGGCCTCTATACCGCCACCGGCCACGATGTATCACATGTTTTCACAGGCAATCCGTACGCGGTGGGTGCGCTCAAATACGGGTCTGGACCACTGTGGCATTTTGCTGAGCACCTCATTTACGTGCTCGGGCTACCTGTATATGTTCTCTTTTGGTTCGGGCTGATGGTGATGACTTTCAAGGTCAGGAATGACTGGCGGGGCACGTTGCTCCTGGTGGGCCCGGTGGTTGTTTATCTGTTATCTCACAGCTTGTTCTGGTGGAAGGGGCTGTTCGGGTCGGCCGGATTATCTCGGGTGCTTATCGCAATCGCCCCTTTGTGCGCCATCATCGCATCGGAGGCCATCATCGCAATAAGGGAGGCCATAGATGCGCGCCTTAGCGGTAAGGGGCGCTGGGCGGTGGTCGCATTGGTAGGATATGTCCTCATTTTTCCGTTCACCTCCAACCATGCTGCCCTCCAACTATCCGAATTCACACTCACCCCGCTTCAAGAGCGTATCGTTCAGGCCAACACAGCCCTGGCACGGGAGGGGCTCGGCAACAGGGATGTGATAGGCTCAGAGCCCTATTGGTGGGTGATCACGGCCACTGACCCGTTCGCCAAGTATGGGAACCGTATGCGGCCATTTGCCAAGGAGGAGTTCGGGCCGGGCATTGTGGTGGCATGGGATAGCTGGCTGGGACCAATCAATGCAGGAATAACTTACCAGAGCATGATAGACGACCCGGATCTGCGTGCCGTGGCCATTTATGGTGATGGCAGTGGCCAACCCATGCTGGCCGTGTTTGAAGCGATCGGGCCTCAGTGAGCCCAGTCGAACCGGTCAAGGTCCTCAAGGCAGTGCACCAACAGGCGTATGCTGGCTTCAATATCGCCCTTGTCGGCCATCTCAATCACCTGATGAATGTGCCTTGTGGGGATGCTTATGGCGCCCGATATGGACCCGCCAGCGCTCATGCGCTGAATGGCGGCCGTGTCTGTGCCACCGGCCGGCAGCACCTCTGGCTGCCACATGATGCCGTTGCGGTCGGCCACTTCCTTCATGTACCGCACCATGCGCTGGTCGCATATGGTGCTTGAGTCCATGATCTTGATGGCGGTGCCCTTGCCCAGCTCAGTCACACGCTCGTGCGGGGTCGAACCAGGCACATCAAAGGCTATGGTCGTATCGAGACCGATGCCGAAGTGGGGCTGATGCTGCAGGGCGCTGGCATTGGCCCCACGGATGCCGACCTCCTCCTGCACCGTGAAAACCGCATAGACATCAAAGGGCACCTCACCCAACCTGCGCAGGGCCTCCAAAAGAATGAATACAGACACCCGGTTGTCGATGCTCTTGCAGTTCACGCAGTTGCCCATTTCTATCAGCTCGCGTTGGCGGGTCACCACATCGCCCACCGAAACGATGGAGGCCACCTCCTCGCGTCCCATTCCCATATCGATGAAGAAATCTGAGATCTTGGGCGGCTTGTTGCGCTCATCTGGGCTCATCACATGTATGGGCTTGCTTCCCATCACCCCTACAAGATCTTTTTTCCCATGCACGATAACGCGCTGGGCGGTCAGGGTCTTCGGGTCAAAACCGCCCAAAGGATGGAACCGCAGAAAACCATTGTCATCAATGTGGCTCACAATGAAGCTGATCTCGTCCATGTGGGCGGCCACCATGACCCGCTTCGGGTCGCGGCCGCGCTTTATGGCCGTCACATTGCCCATGTTGTCCACAGCCATCTCATCGGCATGCGTTGTGGCCTCGCGAAGCACAACCTGCCGGATGCGCTGTTCATGACCGGGCGCTCCGGGGGTCTCGCATATCTCCTTTAGTAGGTTGATGTTCAATGACATGGATATTCCTTTGTTATGGATGAGGGCCTTTCTATTAGAATTTATAGTCCTTGAAATCCTCTGTGAATTCCTCAGGGGCTATGGTGGGGTTCACTTTCAGGCCAGAGTACTCGTAAATGGCCACGAGACCATGTTCATCGCTCATCTTCTGATAGATGGGCAGAAAGGTCTGCTTGTCGATGTACGCCTCTATGGTCTTGCAGTACGAGTTTGGCACTTTGATCACCTGGCCTGCCTTGACACTTGTGAAACTGCCCAGTTTGTTCTGCTCAAGCAGCATGTACTCGTTCACCTTTAACCTGCGGGCTATGGTCAATAGGTTCTCACCGGCCTTCACCGTGTAGTTCTCGTAGGCGTACTGTTTGTTGTCAATGAACACCTTATAGCACTTCACGCCTTTATGTTCCACCTCACCGAGCACCTGAAAATATTCATTCATCTTGTCCTTGAACCGGTCGTGCAGCGTGCCAATCACCTCGCCCGTGTATTTAAACCCGAGCTCTTTCACACTGTGGTGCTGGTCTTTTCTAAGTATGCTGCCATCGGGGTCAAGGTTGAGATTCACATAGGGGAATGAGCCCGGATATACCAGCGCATTGTTGCTGTTGGTTCCTTCAATGTATAACACCTCTGCACCCGCGTTGGGCGATTTCACTTTCAGGTAGACCTTGAACGGTGTCTGATTCAGTTTCACATCCTGTTCACCTGCCTTCATCTCGCCTTTTATCCGCTCAGATTTATAGAGATGGAACCTGAGTGTGCGGATGTTCTTGATGGTGCTCATCATGCCCTGATAGATCTGATCCCGACTTGGGGTCTGTGCCAGCGCTGGGGCCGACAGGAGCAGCAGGAATGGGAGAAGGACTGCGATGAATGGCATTTTACTGATTCAGATAAACGGGCCGTGAAATTAGTTCGAGGCGGTGCCCGAGGCCCACATCAGCAATTTGCGCTCCACTTCGTGGCTCACAACAGGCTTGAGCAACAGATCATCCATGCCGGTGGCGAACCGGCCATCGGCATCGCGCTCCAGAATGTTGCCGCTGAGCCCGATTATGGGCGGAACATGCCGGTGGCCGCCCCTTATCTCGGAGGTGGCCTGAATGCCGTCCATCTCAGGCATCTGAATATCCATCAGGATGATGTCGAAACGGTCTGGCGCAAAGGCATTGACCGCCTCGCGGCCGTTGGAGCATGCGGTCACATTGCACCCGAATTTGCGCAGCATCACCATGAAAGCCTTTTGATTGATAAGGTTGTCCTCTACCAGAAGCACCCTTAGGCCTTGCAGCACAGATGGGGTCTTCGCCCCGTCACTCACTTTATTTTCAGTTGGGGAGGCAGGCGCGTTCAGATGTAATGTGAACCAGAAGGTGCTACCCTTGCCCACGGTGCTCCGTACACCGATTGTACCGCCTAGTAGACCTACAAGTTTGCGGCTTATGGAGAGGCCGAGGCCAGTGCCCTCCATATTTTGTGCGGTGGTGTGGTCGAGCTGCGAGAAATCGATAAAGAGTTTCGAGCGGTCGGCCTCAGGAATGCCCGGTCCGGTATCGGTCACCTCAAACAAGAGGGTCTCTGGGCTGCTGAGAACACAGTGGAGGCTAACTTTTCCGGTCGATGTGAACTTCACTGCATTGCGGAGCAGGTTGCCGAGCACCTGACCCACGCGCCTGCGGTCGCTTATGACCTCAACCGGGCACGAATCTTCTATGTGGACCTCCATTTTCAGGCCTTTGCGCGTGGCCTCCACATCATGTTGTGCCACCACATGGGCCATCATCTCGCGCAGATTGAATGCCACAGCTTCGGGCCGCACCTTCCCGGCCTCGAGCTTCGACAGTTCAAGGACCTCATTGACAATGGCCCTGAGATCGGTGGCAGAATGCAAAATGTTACGGGCCATGGAGCGTTCCTCATCGCCTGCCACAGCGGTGCTCAGCAGCTCCGCCATGCCCATGATGCCGTTGAGTGGTGTGCGAATCTCGTGGCTCATGCTGGCCAGGAAATCGCTCCGGAAACGCAGAGAGCGCTCAGCCAGCCCCTTCTCCTGTTCGAGTTGCGTGGCCTTGATCTGTGAGGTGAGGTCAACCACCGTGCCCACATAACCGTTGAATTCACCGCTCTGGGTGTATAGTGGAACAGCGCTTTCGAGCACATGCACCTGCTCGCCATCGGCCCTAAGGAATCGGAATGCCATCTGAAAACTGTCACGGACAGAGGTGGCGCGGTCCCATTCGGCCTGTAGCTCCGGAAGGTCATCAGGATGCACCTTTTCCTTCCACGAGCCGTCAACTATGCCCTCTCTATCTGTACCGACTATCTGTTCCAGTGCGTTATTGGTAAGGACAGACCGGCCTTCAGCATCAATCTGATAGATGCCAACAGGAAGCAGGGTGGCCAGCTTGCGGAACTTCTCTTCACTGGTTCGCAGATCCACATACATCTTTCTGCGTTCAGTGACATCGATGGACCAGAAAGTGATGCGGTCAATCTTGCCGTCAGGACCCTTGACGGGGTCGTAATGGCGCTCAAACCAACGTTCGGTGCCGTCTACAATGTTCAACTTCTCGGCCACCACATATTCACCTGAGAAGGCCCTATCAATCTCAGCCTGAGTCTCAGGTCTTCTTTCAACGGCCAGAACATCGGCCGCGCTCATCATGCGCGACAGTGGCTTGCCGTAAACGGTCCGCGATATCTGATCGGCCACGCCATTAAATGCAAGGATGCGCAGCTGTCTGTCAATGAGGAGATAGGAGCTTAGGCTGCTGTCGAATACAGCACGCAGATTGGCTTCGTTGTCGCGCAGTGACCTGCCCGCCCGTTTCTGCGCTGTGATATCATGACCCCAGACGCAAATGAGCGGGTGATTGTCATGCCGCACAAGCTCTATGTGCATCTCCACCATGCCATCTACCGTGTCGGGCATGTCAAACTCATCGCTGACCACCCCACCATTGGTCACAACCTTGAGAAGTACGCCCACACGCTGCTCCCATTCGGAATGGACAAGGTCTCTTATGGCCGCACCGCGCTGTGGTGCTGCATTGTGCCGCATCAGCATTGAAGCTGCCCTGCTGTTCCATTTAATCAGCCGCCCTTTTTCATCGAGGAGGATGAATGCCTGCAGGTCATTGCCTTCCAAGGCGCGCATCACCAGTTCGCCCTCTTCTGCACCGCGTTCAGCATTTTTCCTTTCGGCTATGCTGATGAAGGAATAGGTAACCCCCTGAATGGCCCCTTCGCCATATTGGAATGGGGTCATGCGGCCCTCGGTCCAGCCACCATCGGCTTCTCTTCGTTCAAAAGACACCTTACGGCCAGCCAGCGCAGCCATGAAGTTGCGCAAGAAGCTCTTGTTCTGGTCAGATGGGACAATGTCAAAGTATGCAGCACCCTCAACCAATTCGGCCCCATGGCGCAGTCTGTGGCTGGTGGCAGCAAGTTTATTGAAGTGCATCACCCGCAGGTCAGGACCGATAATTACGGTGCAACGCTCGAAATGGTCGAGCAGAGCGGCAAATGATGGGTCGTGCACTGACATGCGGGCGTCCATGGGGCGGAGCGGCCTGCAATTTCGTCAAAAATGGCTCAGGCCGTCCTGGTTTTTCTGCGCTCAATCTCGCGCCTTATCAGACTCAGTTCGCGCCCTGTCTGTCCGGCAATGGAAGTGTTCTCCTCAGCCCTGCGGATGAGGTAGGGCATCACATCGGCCACCGGTCCATAAGGCACATACTTCACCACATTATGGCCTGCTTGGGCAAGTGCGTAACTGATGTTGTCGCTCATTCCGAGCAGTTGCCCGAACCAGACGTGGCGTTCGTCAGGCCTTTTGCCCGAGCTCGTCAGCCACCCAGAGGCAGTTGCGCAACTGTTCTCGTTGTGTGTGCCAATGAACACAGAAACCTCCGACAAGTGGGCGAGGCAATGTTCGACAGCCTGGTCGAAATCGCGGTCGGTACTGGCCTTGTCGGCATGTATGGGCGATGGGTAGCCGTGCTTGGCGGCCCGCTCGCGTTCCTTTTCCATGTAGGCCCCGCGTACAAGTTTCACCCCATAGATATAGCCGTCATTCTTGGCTGTGGCGTGGGCTTTATTAAGGTGTTGCAGACGGTCGTGCCGATACAGTTGAACCGTGTTGTGCACTATGGCCTTCTGTCTGTTGTGCAAGGCCATCATCTCGTGCGCCAACAGGTCTATGGCATCTTGGATCCAACTCTCTTCGGCATCAATGAATATGGGGACATTGCACCGCGCAGCCTCTTCGCACAGACGCACCACTCGGCCGCGGGCACGGCCCCATTCGGTCTTCTCCTCTTGGGTCAATGGGCCACTGCCAGAGAGTTTCTCGAGCAGACCGAAGCGCACCAGCCCGGTGCACTTGAACACCGCGAACGGTATCCGCCTGTCATCGGCAGCATTGTGTATCGTGAGCATGACCTCACGCATCACCCGGTCATGATCGTCCTCGGTGTCTTTCCCTTCGGCCGAGAAATCGAGCAGACTGTGGATGTGCGAACGGTAGAGCCGATCAACCGTGACGCTGCACGAGGGGATGTCCTCGCCTCCGCAGAAATGACTGAAGACCGTGCTGCGGATAAGCCCTTTTACCGGTAGATGAAGCCGCAGGGCCAGATTGAGCAGCGGACTGCCCATCTTTACAAGCGTAGGGCTGCCAACCAGAGTGAAAAGCCATTTGGCCCTGCGCACTTCGGCATCGGTGCGGTCTGAGAAGGCTACAGAAGTGTCGTCAAACCGCATTGCGGAAGGGCTTGCCCATTGGGCGGTCAAATATATATGGGCGGTGTGGGGGAGGGGATGACCGTTTCCGGGAACTATCAGAACTTGAACCGCACCTGAGCCTTGAACTCGGTGCGGCTGGTGCCATTGATGAGGTCGAGGCCACTGCCTACGCTCTGCTGATTGCTGTACAGCGTATTGCCTATGCGCAGCCATACATCTATGCCTTTATAAGGGGTGACCCGAACTGTGAGGTAACTGCGCAGGCCCTGATAGTAATAGGCGGGCAACGAATAGGCGTAGAGCACATCATTCTCGTAGGTGTAGATGCGCGTGTTGTAACTGTCGGTATCGAACCATGCTATGCGGCCTGAGAACGAAACGGGGAATTTGAGCGGGTCATACGAAATGTCCTGGTAGGCAATGAAACCCTCCTCGGCATCGTCATCGCCCCTGCGGTAGCGGCTGTATTCCACTCGGCTGCGCAGTTTCACTGTCTTCGATAGCGAGAATGTGACCGTGAGGCGGTAATACGTGCGCAGCTGATCCTCGAGGGTCTGGATAGGTTCAGGGTCGTAGGTGCTGCTCGTGTTCAATTGACGCAGTTTCTGCCTGAACCGGGCCGTGATGTCGAGGGTCTTTGACGGGCGGAACGACAGTTGACTCATCACCTCATAGCCTGTGCTGGGCGAGTTGGTGAGGTATGTGAGCCAAGGGAAACGGAACACATCGAAATAGCCCGAAAGGGTAAAGTTCCTGATGGGCTGGATATTGTAGCCCAGGTAATAACCCTGCTCATTGGCCCCGCCATTGCCTTCCTGTATCGGATTGCTGAACATGCCCACATACTCCTTGCTGAAGTTGCGGTACATGATGCCGATGCTCACCCGAGGATCGAGCGTGAGGTACACGCCATGGGTGGTGGCCACCGCCTTGTTGTGATCCATGGCCACCTCACCGAAAAAATGGAAGTTGCGCCACACCCAACTGTAATCGACCCCGAAATTGGCCCCGTAGGTACCGATGTTCACGAACCTCTGATACAATGCATCGCCCCGCAGCAGATCGGACGACAGTAGGTAATACACGCCAGTAAGACCCACTTTGAGCTTACGCGTGCGAAAGGCCACGTTGCCGCCATAGGCCTGCTGACTCACCGAGTTGCGGTCAATCAGCTCGTTGGGTGTGCGATGGTAGCCGCTGGTCTGGATGCTGGTGACCACCTCAATCTCGTTGCTGGTGGTGTCAACAATGCTCACGTTGCCATCGAGCCAACGGTAGCTGCCGAAGGCCGTGAACTCAAATTTCCCGAAACCGAGCGTGAATCCGCCCCCGCGCAGAAAATTGGACTCGCCCACCGAGGCATACGGCCTAAGGCCCACGGCTGTGCGCTTAATGCTGATTCCATCGGCCGTTTTGCCGAATGCCAACCCCGACCACATGGTGAGCCCCTGCCCGAACTGGGCCTGATAATCGCCAATGGCCAAGGCCTTCAGGAACCCGATGTTGCGCACAAAGAGGTGAGCGGAATAATAATCGAAGCCCTGCTTGTTGCTTCCGGTGAAGAACTCCTCACCGGGGTCTTTCTCGGCCGTAAGGCCCCAGCTGACGCGGTTGCCATGTTGGAAACGGTAGCGCAGCATCAGCCTGTACGGGTCGCCCAGGTAGCGTTGGTTAGGGTTAAGTGCCAAAAGACTGTCATCGATGGCCGAATAGCCCAATTGCTCCTCCAATACCTGTGTGTAGCGGATCAGCGTCTCGTGCCTCCCTTCCTTGAACATGTCGCGGAATGAGAACCCCTTTTTATCCGGATCATCGTTCACTTTGATAAAGGGCTGAATCTTGCGTATCAACGGCAGGTCGAACCCGTTCACTGTCTGCAACTCATAGATATTGAGCAGCTTGCCGTTCTTTTTTATATGATCGAGCAGATTGTTGATTGTGATGTCATCGAGCATGTTCAACTGCTCGAGGTCCTGATAGCTGGCGCGGTTGATATTGAGCGGATTTTCGAGATAATACACCATCTCGTCCATCATGGTGGTGAAATCCTGGTCGTCATCGCTCTGCTCGGCCACGGTCTCCACCTTGCGTTCAATGATGTTCTCGTTCTGCGGGTCATAGACCTGTGCAGCGGCCATTAGCGGGCCCATAAGCAGCGCGAAATATGCTGCGAAACGCCTCATTTCCTGCCCTTAGACTTCGAGGCGCCATCCTTCACCTTCTCTTTCTCCTTGGGCTGCTTGAAGGCGTTGAAGTTGTACGACAGCGATCCCATGGGCGAGAAACCGAGCACCGGGTGCACCGCCCCCGCCACATCGAAATGGATGCCTTTGAACCTGACCCCGAAACCGAATGTGGCCTGAAAGGGCTGTGTGGCCGCGCCCACCCGGATCTGGATCACTTCGCTGGGCAGATATTCCACACCCAGTTTCACCACTGGTGGTAGCACCATGTCCTTGTTGGCCTCGAGGGCCACACGCACCTTCTGCGAAAAATCGTACTGCATGCCCAGCCTGAAGATCATGGGCACATACTCTGTAGAGAAGCGGTCTGAAAGTGAGGCGCGTGACAGGTTGTAGGCATGGAATCCCACGCGGAAGTTCTTTGTCACTTGCGACAGCACGCCCAGTTCGACAACGAAATTGCCTTTGTTGCCATAGTTCTCGGCCAGGTAGGTGTTGAGGTAATTGAGCTGCACCCCGGCACTGAGGAACTTGAACAACTTCATGCCATAGGCCAGGCCCACACGGTTGTCGTTATATAGGTTGTTGCCAAATCTCGACCAGCTTACTCCGAAAGTGCCCACTTTGAAGGTGGGGATGGCAATGGCCGCCCCCTGCATAGACATGTCCTTGACTAGGAAACGGTTCTCATAGTACACCCCGATGCCTGCTTGACGCAGATCAGCCAATGCCGCCTGGTTGTGATGTACGGCCCACAGGTCGGTGAGGCAAACTGATGCATTGGCCATAGCGGCCGAGCGCGCCCCGAGCGACCAGTTGTCCTGTGCGCGCAAAGTGAGCACGTTGGCAAGAATCATACTCACTATCAGGCATAGCCTCATGATGCGCCTTTGAAGGGGTTGAATATAGCGGTGGTGCGTTAAGCCTATGTCAATTGCGCATGGCTGTTCCGCCTGCCCATGTGCGGAATATGCCGAGGGCAAGGAACATCTTGAGGATCACGAAGAAGCGTAGGGAGTAGTGGAGCATCTGAGGCAGCATCCCCCAGAAAATCAGCAGCAACGCGCACAGCGCAAGCATGAAAATGGCATACCAACGCACCCATGTGGGCCGCTGCCGCCTGAAAAGGGCCAGGGCAAACACAATATCGGTGGGCACGGCCCAGGCCAGATTGAGGTTCCATGCCGCTGTGGCGTGCGATGTGCCGAACCATAGAAAAGCCAGCAGCAGGCCCAAAAGGCCGGAAAGGAAGAAAACGGAGCCCTCCACATAACCTGCGAACCAGCCGCCCATGCGCATAAATGTGACCATCATGGCCACCACCAAGAGCACTGCCACGAACACTGGCTGCGGTGCGAACCAGCCCACTTCATTTTCAGTTGGCTCGGGCACCACCACATCCCATTTGCTGCTGACAAGAGGTAAGATTGAATCGCCTGAGCGCACGTAGGCGTGGTCAACTGCCCGCTCCAGTTCGTATGGCAGGTAGGTGTGCTCCCAAGCGGTCGTGGTCCTGTCAATGCGGCTGCCGAGGCAGATGTCGATACCCAGATCGCCCCACGGTTGGGTGTGCAGTATGTAATCATCGCACATGGAGCGGATGCTGCGGTGGTGATCCACGTAGCTGCTGTCCCACATCAGTTGATCGCCAAGCACCTGGGCTATCACATCGCGAGGACGTGTGCTGCAATTGTCGAAGAAATAGTCGTACGCATAGCTGCGGTTCTCAGGCTCTGCATTCCATTCCACAAACTCAAAAAGGGCCTGTCTCTGATCGGCATCGAGGCGCAGAAATTGCTCGTGTACACTTCGGTTCTCATTCCTGTATACGCGCACGAAATTCCGGTAATGCCCCACCGAGAGCATGTAAAGCAGATTTCCCCTTGTGAAATTGAGATAGAAATTGGGCTGGTCGAAATCGAACGTACCGTAATTATAGGTGTAGTCGATGCCCTGCTGGGGGTCGTATACGCGAATGGCCGTGTGGCCGAACGAGGAGTACAGTTCATTGCCGGGGCCGCAGGTTATGAGGCTGATTCGCGCACTATCTGAAAGCACAGGGATCTGCTGCGCGCGAACAACAGTTGAGAGCAATATGGCTAAAGTCAGCGAAAGGGATATCCGGCTCAAGTGCATGGCACGAAGGTAGGATGCCGGTCGGTGGGCAATCAGAACCCAGTGGGCGCGGCATACAGGTGATAGTTGATAGATCCCGTATCTCTTATTCTCTTTGATAAAAGGGCTGATACGTCATGGCTGTTCCCAATGGCAAGGTTGACCGCTGCGAGCGCTCTCAGCTAATGCGGTCTGAACAGAGAGCACTTCAGATCACCTGTTCCGTTGCTCACGCTCGTGGCGCAGCATCTGCCCGAAATCGAAGCCCCGCAGCATGGCTTCGACCGTCATAGCTATGCGCTTGGCACGCGTAGGTGCGGTCTTGGCTTCTTGCACCCACTTAGAGAAATAGCGCTGATGCGATCGAGGCATGGCCTCAAACGCCTGCATGGCGTGGGGTTCATCGGCCAGGCAAAGGAGGAGCTCCTCGTCAATAGTCTGGGGAGTGAGGTCCAGTTCCAGAACCATGTCCACTTCGTTGCCCTCGCGTGCGGCAGGACCCATGCCTCTCCGTAAGCGGTCATTGAGTGGGAGGATGAAATCGCCTTCGCCCATAGGAATCAGCGCCACCATTGCTATGGGGTGCCCGGCCAATGTGCCTTTGACACGGAAACTGCGCCTGTCGTCCTTTATCAACCGCGCAATGGCAGCCGGAATAGTCACATAGGTCCAGCCGGTTTTCTCGCCCATGCTACCGAAACGCTCTACAATTGCTGTGTGGTGGATCATTGACGATTCAGCTCCTTATAAGGTAACGGGCGAAGTAAGTGATAGAAGGCAGGTTAAGGGGCATTGTACTTGAATTGTTGATGGTATTCCAACCTACTATTGCCAGTCCCAAAGAATGTGGAAGGTTTAAAACACACCATTATGTGATTGCAACTGGTGAAACAGGTCCGGTTTTCAGAATAGAACCACAACCCAGCATCCATCAATTTGAAGGAAAATTCGACACTGGCAACCCCTGACCATGTAAGCGTCTGAGGGTGGGAAGTCAACAATAAGTGCGTTGAAATCCGAGAACGAAAGTTTGAACGCGTAAGAAAAAGGTAAAAACATCTTTTGGGGAGAGAATCACCCCTCCACATTTGCATCAACCAAAATCCAATTGCCATGAAAAAGCGACTCCTTCCCCTCCTGTTGAGCCTACTGGCGAGCACCTCGCTGTGGGCCCAACTCAACCCAGATGACATGTTCATTTCAGGTTATGTCACCAACTCCAGTGGTGCTGCTGTAAGCGGCCAACAGGTGTGTGTGACAGTCAACAGCCCGGCACTTGACACCCTTTGCGGGGTGACCAACGCCAACGGCTGGTATTACATCAATATCGTGGACGGTAGCCTTACGGGCCCCAACCAGACGTATAATCTGGTTACCTACGAACCTTGCAACGGTGCTCTGAACACCTACTCGGCCACAGTGAGCAACCAGCAGGGAACGGTTGACACGGCCCTGGTGAACTTTGTGCTCAGCTGTAACCCCAACGGTGGCGGTGGCGGTTGCAACTGCTCTGCCTATATCTCGGCCGGGAACAACGGTTTCATGAGCACCTACACCGCGGTGGTAGGTTGCGGCACAGCCCCATACACCTACACTTGGTGGATGCCTGATGGCAACAGCCAGACAGGGCAGACGGTGGCCTATGATACAACTGGGCTTACAGCAGGCTCTTACGGGATCTGCGCTGTGATTGCCGATGCCAACGGCTGCTCTTGGACTGCCTGCGACACCATTGTGATAGGTGGTGGCAGCGGCAATGGCTGTTCTGCCTCTTTCCAATACGCGAGTAATCCGAACGGTGGGATCACCGCAGGTGTGGCCAATCCGTTCTACTTCACCGGAAGCAGCACCGACCCTAACAATAGCACCTACTACTGGAGTGTAACAGGCAATGGTCTGAGCCTAACCTATTATGGGGCTAACCCGAACATCACTTTCCCAAGCGGTGGCGTGTACAGTGTCTGCGCCACGGTCATCGATAGCACTGCAATGTGTGCCGACCAGTTCTGCGCCAATGTGACCGTGAGCGGTAACGGTGGTGGCAGCTGCCAGGCATACTTCACCTCTGTTGACAGTGCCAATGTGGCCATGTACTTCTACAACCAGAGCCAAGGCAGCGGCCTGAGCTACGCTTGGGATTTCGGTGACGGAAGCACCAGCAACCAACAGTATCCATGGCATTCGTACGACAGCGTGGGCACCTACTATGTATGCCTCACTGTGAGCAACGGCACGTGCTCAGACACCTACTGTGACTATGTGAGCTTCGGTGGTGGCAGCGGTGGCAACTGCGATGCAACATTCTCCTTCGGTCAGACCCCTGCTGGCGGGTACACTTTTGTGGCCTCGGCTGCCAACGTGATGGGTCAGTTCGTGTGGAATTTCGGTGATGGGTCAACCGGTTCAGGCGTGGTTGTGGATCATACCTTCTCAGTTGCCGGCACCTACAATGTATGCCTCACAGCCTACACCCTGAATGGCACATCGTGCACAGAGTGCATGACAGTGGTTACTGACAGCATGGGCTGCTACAACTACATCTATGGTCAGGTTTTCGCTGGCAATACCAGCACCCCGGTCGATTTCGCAACCGTGTATCTTATCACCTTCGATGCCAACACCAACATGCTCACTGCTGTGCAGACCACCAGTGCCGACTCGATGGGCTACTACTGGTTCGGAGCTGATTGCGGAAACTACCTGGTAAAGGCAGCAACAGGCCCCAACAGCATCTACTACAGTGATCACCTGCCTACCTACTATGGCAATTCGCCCTTCTGGAACTTCGCTGACGAGATCACCATTGGTGCTGTGATGCCCGGTGCGCCGAACGATATTATACTCATCTCGGGCAACAACCCCGGAGGCCCAGGCTTTATCGGTGGCGATGTGACCGAAGGTGCCAACAAGCAGGATCCGGGCGATGCCATTGCCAACGTGGCTGTTGAGGTGTTCACCATGAACGGTGATGCCGTGATGTACACCTACACCGATGCCAATGGCAACTTCAACCTGAGCGACCTTGCATATGGCACCTATCAGGTGTATGTAGAGGTGCTCGGTGTGCCCTGCACCCCTGCTGTAGTGACCCTGAGCCCTCAGAACCCTGGTGTGTCTGACCTGAGCTTCTTCGTGAACTCTGACATGGTGGCCACCGGCATTGACGAGGCTACTGTGGTCAGCATCACCGGCACGTACCCAAATCCGGCCAACGACCGCCTCACCCTCGGCCTCGATGCCCGTACTGCTGCTCAGGGTACCCTGACTGTGAGCGATCTTACAGGGCGTAAGGTGGTGGCCCGCAATGTGAGCATTGCTGCCGGTGCCAACAGCATCACTGTTGATGTGAGCGCCCTCACCCCCGGTGTGTATGTTCTGAGTCTGCAGCCAGTGGGCAGCAGCGCAGTCACCGAAAGGTTCATGAAGGCCGATTAATGGGTTTCGGTCTTCATTTTTTCCCCCCGAAGGGCGGCTCCGCAAGGGCCGCCCTTCTTCATTATTCGCAGATGGATAAAGTTGACTAGCCCACCCCGAGCGGGCCGCTGACCCCGCGCTGAGCAACAACGATGGCCGTGCGCACATCGAAAGCATCATGGCCGGGGTAGGGGTTTGAGGAAATAGCTGTTTGCCTATTACAGTTCGGCTCTTGTATACGGTGGAGGGGCATCAGGCTCATTCACCGCTTCATCAGCGCCTTAATTTCATGATTCGAAATAGCCTGATCATGGAAGAGTATTGTCAGGACCCTAAACGCTGAATCCCGCGCCTATTCACGAAGGGAATCAACCGGAACATGCACGGTTACACGCTGGACGTGCCGGATGCGAACAGGAACATCGCGGTCAATGCCATGCACCTGCTTGGAGGCCTTTGGAACATCGGGGTCGTGTGGTTGCACCTGCCTGAAGCGAATGGGAACATTCCGATTTACGTCCTGCACCTGCCGGATATGGACAGGAACATTCCGATCATGTCTGTGGATTCCCCAGACGGATTCGGAACATTCCGGTCGGCACTGTGGGTGCCAGATACGGACAGGCTATTGACGACTCACTTCTTCGCCTCGGTGCTGTCCTTCTTCTCCTTGGCCTCGCGGTTGTAGTTGGCGCGGCCCATACCCTTCTTGGCCTGCTGCTCTATGCTGAGCAGGTACTTGGCCACGGCCAGTCTTGTCTCAGGCGTGAGGTGCGCCTGTGGGGGCATGGCCGGGAAATCATCACGCTTCTTCACCGGGTTGGCCACATAGTCGGCTATGCCCTGGGGGTTGTTGGCATACAGGGCCTGAATGACCTGTGTGGGCGGGCCTATCATACGGATGTCATAGGCATGGCAGCCGGCACACACCCCGTAGTAGGCCAGCTTGCCCTTTTCCATCTCGTCATCAGTGCGAGGTTTCACAGATTCGGCCAGCAGATAGGAGCGTATCTCTGAGGTGCCGGGGTGGTCGCACCGCTCAAAATGCCCCATCTGCAGGGTGACGTAATTGGCCGCGTTGCGCATACAGCCGTTGGTCTTGCCGTTGCTCACCACATCGGGCCCGCGGTCCACCAGCCCGGCCTTGATTGCCACCTGGATGTCGCCCATGGGCTCGGCCCCGTTGTTGAGCATCACGTTGTCCAGTATCACAATGCGATCGGGGTAGGGCTCCACCTCCAGGTCCTTGGATATCTGTGCCCCGAAGCTCAGGTCAGTGACCACGATGCCCGCGTTGTTGTTGCCCTGCACAATGTTGTTCTCTATCACCACATCATCGGCCGCCATCACGATAATGCCGGTACCCTTGGGCAGCGATGCCACCAGCGAGCCCTTGATGGCGAAGTTCTCGTGGTTGTTGTTCACCACAAAGTTGTTTCGGATGATTACATGGTGGCAGTCTTTGATGGGCAGTCCGGGTGTGATGAAGGTGAGTATGCCCCCGGTGTTATCGTGAACGTAGTTGTCCTCAACAAGGCTGTAGCGGCAGTTCTCTATCTCTATGCCCGCCACGCTGTTGAACACCTCGTTGTTCCGCACATCCACATTATCACACATGCCCACATAGATGGCGGCATCCTCAATGCCCGAAAGGATGTTGTGCGAGATGACCCCGTTCGTGCCGTATTCGGGGAAAATGCCGTACACCCCGGTGTCAATGATCAGGTTGTTGCGCAGCACAAAGTTGTTGCCCGCCTGCCCCATGATCCCGTTGCCCTTGTAGTTGGTGATGCGGAAATTCTCGACCGTTATGCCGTTGCCCGAATAGAGGATGGCATCGTTGAGTTTCTTATCGCCCTCCATGGTGGGCCATTCGCCCTCGCGTATCACGCCTTGCAGGGTGATGTTGTCCTTGTCGATGTACACGGTCTCCCTGTACGTGCCGGGATACACCCGCACCATGTCGCCCGGCCTGGCCCGGCCCACAGCCTCCTGTATGCTCTGGCCGTCCATCACCTCTATCACCTCGCCTGTGAAAGTGCTGGCAATGGTACCGGTGGCCGATGCCGCCCCGCTCATGCCCGCCAGGGGCGATGCCGCGGCCATCATCGGTTTCTCAACGCCAAGGAAACGGCTGCCCACATAGGCCCCGCCACCGAAAAGGGCCACAGCGCCCAGCACAATGAATAGCTTTCTCATCGGGATGAAAAGGTGATCAGGTCAGGAAGGTTGTTTTTCTTGGGGTGAAAGATAGGACGGGGCAAGGCCCGATGGCAGCCTGTCGGGGCGAGCGGGCTTGAAACTCTCATCGGTGAGGGTGCCTAGGAACTTAACCAGCAGGTCGAGCTCGGTCGGGCTAAGCTGTGGCTCCCATATGTGCCAGTGTATCTTGAGGTCCAAGGTGTCGGGCACCGCATGGCCGCGGCCCAGGGTATAGAACTCCACCGTCTGGCGCAGCGTGGCGAACCGTCCACTGTGGAAGTAGGGTGCCGTGAGGGCCACGTTGCGCAGGCTCGGCACCTTGAACCCGCCTTTGAGCGTGGGGTCGTTCAGCGGCTGCTCAGCCCCTATGTCGAAGCTCAGGCCATCGGGTTCGGGTGTGCCTATCACGGCCAGTTGCTGATTGGTGAACAGCGGTGGCGTGTGGCACTCGGTGCATCGGGCCACGAAGGAGCGGAACACGTTCATGCCCGCTATCTCATCGGGGGTGAGTGCCGCGTGGTAGCCGTGGGCATACTGGTCGTAGCGGCTGTTGAGCGAGATGAGGCTCGACTCGAAGGCTGCGATGGCCGTTAGCACCTCCTGCTCGGTGATGCGTGCATCGGGATTGCGCCCGAAGGCCTCTGCGAACATGAGTCTGTAGTCTGTAAGGCTGTTCAGCCGCCCATCTATCAGCTCCCACGAGCTGCCCATCTCATCATCGGCATAGAGCGGCCCGCGGGCCTGTTCCTCCAGCGAGGCGGCCCTGGCATCCCAGAACAGCCTTTTCAGGTAGGCCACGTTCCAGAGCGAGGGGGCCGAGCGCCTCACCTCGGTGCCCTTGATACCCACACTGCGGGGCAGCCCGTCTGCAAATCCCTTGTCGGGGTCGTGGCAGGTGGAGCAGGCTATCTGGCCGTTGCCCGACAGCACAGGATCAAAGAAGAGGTAGCGCCCCAGGTCCATCTGCTGCGGGCTGAACCCCTCGCGCACCGGGGGAAGGGCGGTCTGGGGGCCACCCACCCCTGCATGCTGTGGCGATAGGTAGATCTGGTAGAGATTGCGAGTGAGGCAGCGGTTGCCCTCCACAAGCTCGAAGCCCGGAGGGCAGCGGTCGCAAAGGGCGAACGAATCGGTGGGTGCCACTGCCGAGTCCAGCACCGGTGCAGGCCCCATGGTGCCGCCACATCCGCCCAATATAAGCCCCAGAAGGAGCACCAAAGGGCCGTTAGGTGCCATGCCTCATTGCGCAGATTGCAGGTGGGCAATGTGGCTCACCACATCGTTGATGGCCTCGGGGCTGTCGAGCGTGGCGGCCATGGGGCGCATCTGCAGCCCGAAGGTGTCCTGTGGCAGCGTGCCCCGTGTGCCGTGCACAAACTGGTTGAGCTGTGCAGCCATGTACCAGTCGTTGAGCGTGGTGAGGCGCGGTGAGTTGAGGCTCCGGTTGCCATCGGCCGCCTGTCCGTGGCAGGCGGTGCACACGGCATCGAAACGCACCTTGCCCGCTCCGGCATCGCCTTGCACCTCTGCGGCATGGGTCGCCTTGGGCAGCTGGGCCACAAAGGCGGCCAGGGCAGGTATATCAGCGTCCTTCACGGTCTTGGCAATGGCGGCCATCTGGGTGCCGGGCACATGGGCCGGGTCGGTGCCGCGCACCCCGGCCTTGAAATGCCTCAACTGCCGCGCCACATACCAGTCCTCCTGTCCGGCCAGAGCGGGGGCGTTGAGGGCCTTCATGCCTTCAGCCCTGCTGCCGTGGCAGGCCGCGCAGGTGGCCTTGTACAGGGCCTCGCCTGCATGGGCCAGCTCAGCGGCCGTAGGGACAGGCGACTCCGCCACAGTTTCAGCGGCCTGGTTGCATCCGGTCAGGCTAACGGTGGCTGCAATACCCGATAGCAGTGCCAAGAGGCGAAAGGTGGTGTTCATGCCGCGAAGGTACCTGCTTGATTTGAGGGCAGAATGACTTTGGGCATGGATGGGGTCAAGCGTTGATCCTTATCACACACCGACATTGTCAGTTAATAAGAAATTCTATCGCCACTCACCCCCTCAAAGGCCTGAAGATGGGCGATAGCGGCACCAGTAAGGTGAACAGCTCGAGACGGCCGAACATCATGTTCCTAGCTTATTCCTAATTACATGTGCTAATGTTCTGTCACCCTCAAAGAGAACATGCCGATGATGGCCCTGATTTTAGCCCTATGCCATCAGAAATAGCTCTCCACCTTGGCAATGCACTCAGGCTTGGTGACCACCACCACGCGGTCGCGGGCAGCAAAGACGAAATCGCCCGTTACAGTCAGTCCGTGGCCATTGCGTACCACCCCGCCAACAATGGCATTGCGCGGGAAACTGATGTTCTTCAAAGTCTGACCTTGCAGCCTGCTACTGTCGCTCACCTCAAACTCTACCACTTCCACATCCACCCCGTGCAGGCTGGTGAGGCTTACAACAGAACCTTTGCGGATATACCTGAATATGAAGTTGGCGGCTATCAGTTTCTTGTTAATCATGGTATCCACGCCAATGTTCTGGCTCAGGTGGATATAGTCCATGTTCTCGACCATGGCTATGGTCTTCTGCACACCATGGTTCTTGGCCATTAGGCATGATATGATGTTGGTCTCCGAGTTGTCGGTCACTGCTATAAAAGCGTCCATCTGACCGAGGCCCTCGTCCTCGAGCAACTCCACATTGCGGCCATCGCCATGCAGTACGAGGGTCTCAGTAAGTTGGTCGGCCAGCTCGAGGCAGCGCTCCTTATTGTCGTCTATCAGCTTAACGTTGAAGCGGGTGCTCAGTTTACGAGCTGTGTGGAAACCCACCTGATTGCCGCCCAGTATCATCACATTCTTGATGCGCTTGCGCTTGCGGGGCGATAGCTCCAAAATGCGCTCCATGCCTTCGGGCTGGGTGATGAAATACACGTGGTCGCCCACCCGGAAAGTGACATCGCCCCGTGGAATGATCGTCTCGTTGTTCCGCAGGATGGCGACAGTGAGGAAATTCTTGTCGGGGTTGTAGCTGGCCGCCTCTGCAATGGTCTTGTCGGCAATGGGGCTTCCCGGTTCCACATGTATTCCGGCCAATGACAGCAGTCCACGGTCAAACTCAAAGCTATCGGTCACCGCCACTTCCTTCAGTAGCCGCTTTATCTCGCGCGCTGCAAGGGTCTCGGGACTAATAATCTCATCAATGCCCAGTTTCTCCAGGTCGAATTTCTCTTTCTTGAGCAGGAACTCGACATTGCTGATGCGTGCAATGGTCTTTTTGGCCCCTAGATTCTTGGCTATGATCGCAGTGGTGATGTTGCTCTCCTCGCTCGAGGTGACGGCTATCACCAGGTCGCTCTTGGCAACATTTGCTTCCTCAAGAATGCTGTACGAGATGGAGTTGCCCTTAAGCGTGGCAATATCAAGGTGCTCGGCCGCATATTTCAGCTTCTCGGCATTCTTTTCTATCAGGGTTATGTCATGGTTCTCCTGCACCAGCAATCTGGCCAGGTGAAAACCCACATCGCCCGCTCCGGCAATGATTATGCGCATCGGTCACACAGGTTTCGGAATGTCTGCACCGCCCAGTCTACTGGGCAATCAAATCGGAAAGGATATGCCTTTTGGGCCATGATGCGGACAGCAGCGTGCAAAGGTGCGCATGGGGCGCATGTGCATTGGCAGTGCCATCGAAATAAAAAACCCCGCTCGTGGCGGGGGTCGGGGTGGAGAATACCGGATTCGAACCGGTGACCTTCCCGCACGCGGTGCGGGACGCTCTGACCAGTGGGTGACCAATGCCTCGATGTACGTATGGCTTTAAACGGCCTTAAACCGATACTCTTCGGCCACTGCTTAGTGAAAACAAAAAACCCCGCTCGTGGCGGGGTCGGGGTGGAGAATACCGGATTCGAACCGGTGACCTTCCCGCACGCGGTGCGGGACGCTCTGGCCAGTGGGTGACCAATGCCTCGATATACGCACGGCTTTAAACGGCCTTAAACCGATACTCTTCGGCCACTGCTTAGTGAAAACAAAAAACCCCGCTCGTGGCGAGGTCGGGGTGGAGAATACCGGATTCGAACCGGTGACCTTCCCGCACGCGGTGCGGGACGCTCTGGCCAGTGGGTGACCAATGCCTCGATGTACGTATGGCTTTAAACGGCCTTAAACCGATACTCTTCGGCCACTGCTTAGTGAAAACAAAAAACCCCGCTCGTGGCGAGGTCGGGGTGGAGGAAAGCGGACAAAAGTCGAACCTTATAATAGACCTGAAGAGGGTCATTACCCTACTCGGTTAAGCAGTTACAAGTGCTGTTACAAACCGTGACTCCTGTTTGGAACAAAGTTTTATGTTTCATATCGCATATTGCGTTATGACTTTTATCATCGGATCGCATGATCAAATGCACACAACGACTAAGGTCTTCACGGATATTTGGCCCTGGGAAAAGAAGGCCCGAACATGGCACTGGCAAGCAGATATGGTGGATCAAGGGAGGCTGACGGTATAGATCCGTGCGCGCTCAGTATCCGGCACTCAGCGGTTGGCTCTGTTTCCAATGCTGTTGCGCGGCCCGCTGTTCTGACCGATCTCCGTCTTTGGTTCGGCAGTGCCATGGGTTTTTTCTTGGCCGCTTCGGTGTTTGGGTTGCTGATGCGCTACATGTTCGTGGGCGAAGTGACCGGGGTGCGCTACCGCAACATATTGCACGCCCACTCGCATGTGGCACTCATGGGCTGGGCCTATCAGTTGCTGAGCGGTGCACTGGTGGCACGGCTGGTGCCCGACAGCGAAAGGACACGCAGCTACCATCTCTTCTTCTGGCTTAACATCCTCGCCACACTCGGCATGGCGGTCAGTTTCCCTATCCAAGGTTATGGCGCATCGAGCATCTCCTTCTCGGTACTTCATGTGGTGGCCTCGTATGGGTTTGCGTTCCTCTTTCTGCTCGATATGCGAGGCAAAAAAGACCACGAGCACCTGTTGGCCCGACTTGCCGTGATCTGGATGCTGGTGGCATCCATAGGGCTATGGGCCGTAGGGCCGCTGGGTGCCATGCTAGGACGGCTGCACCCGGTCTATTTTATGGCCATCCAATTCTTCCTGCATTTTCAGCTCAACGGTTGGCTCACGTTCGGGGTGTTGGCTCTGCTGGTACAACATGTGAAACTGCACGAACCTGAATTCCGCATATCACGATCGGCTATGACGCTCTTGGTCATCAGCCTGTTCCTCACTTATTTCTTGAGCGTTACGTGGAGCACACCAGTGCCTGCCCTGTTCTATGTGAACAGCCTCGGAGTGATCCTTCAGGCTGTGGCCGTGTACCTCATGGCGCGCCCGTTGTGGAGGTCTTCTGTACGCCACATCGACCTGCGCGACTGGCGCCATTGGGTGCTCATGGCAGGGGTGGCCTGCTTTGTGGGCAAGGTGCTCATTCACCTCGCGGTGGCCCTGCCGGTGGTTGCGGTCATGTCGTACACCATCAAGAACTATGTGATCGGGTTCATACATCTGGTAGTCATCGGCTCGGTGACATTATCCGTAGGTGGCATATTGCTGCAACAAGGTCTTATCCCCACCGGTGGGCGCAGCAGTGTGGGTTGGCTGATGCTGGCCTGCACCTTCGGCCTTACTGAGGCACTCCTGTTCGGGCAGGGCACGCTGCTGTGGGCCGAGGCTGGTTTCATCCCATCCTACCACCTCTCACTGTTTCTGGTATCGGCCCTTTTCCCGGTGGCTATTGCCCTGATACTCTCTGGCTACCTAAGACGAACTTCTCGGACATCCGTTCACATCAATCAAATCAACATCAACCCAAATCAATTTTCAGCATGAAAAAGACAGCAGTGATCCTGGCCTCTGTGGCTATTGTAGCCTTGATTGGCGCATGTGGCGGAGGCAGTGAGCAACCGCAACCTGCCACTACCGCCCCTGCGGCCGAACCGGTCAAAGCATCACCCAAAGGAATTGGTGCTATAACCGAAGTGAAACTGACCGACCCGCTCGAACAGTCGATGGTGGTGGGCGGAAAGGCCATTTATGAGATGAAATGCTCGGCCTGCCACAAGTTGGACAAGACCCGTGTGGTAGGGCCCGGTTTCCAGGGCGTTACCAACAGGCGCAGGCCCGAATGGATCATGAATATGGTGACCAACACCGATGTGATGCTCGAAAAGGACCCTGCCGCGCAGGCCCTGCTCGAGGAGTGCCTCATGCGCATGCCCAACCAGAACCTGAGTACGGGCGATGCCCGCTCAGTACTTGAGTTCATGCGCAAGAACGATGAAGACACCGAGAAAAAGCGCGATGGCGCGCTCAACAGTTGAACCTTTCCAAAAAACCGAAAAGATCATGAGAACAGTCAATTTGATGCTTGCCTTGGCCGTTGTGGTCATGGTGGCCGCCTGCGGTGAACAGTCCGCACAACAGGGCATCGACACAGGTGGAGTAGAAGGTGGACCGGGCCAATCGGCCGTGGTTGACCCTAATTCGAAACCCACCGTGGTGCAGATAGCCGTGGGGTCGAAGGATCACAGCACACTGGTCACCGCTGTTAAAACGGCCGGACTGGTCGATGTGCTCTCAAATGTGGGCCCTTTCACGGTGTTCGCACCTGTTAACTCGGCATTCGATGCATTGCCTGCTGGCACTGTGGAGTCGCTGCTGAAGCCTGAGAACAAGGCCCAACTCACCAACATACTCGAATACCACGTTTATGTGGGTGTGATAGGCCCCAACCTGATGCGCGATGGCATGAGCCTGAATCAGGTGAACGGCAAGAACATCAAGATCACTAAGGATGGCGACAAGTTCAAGGTGAACAATGCCACCATCGTGGCCTCTGTAGAGGCATCGAACGGCATAGTGCACGTGATCGATGGCGTGCTGCTGCCTGAGTGAATGACTGACTGAATCAACAATACCTCAACAACAAGAATCATGAAGAATCAGAGATCGATAATGGCTGGTGCAATACTGGCCAGTGCCTTTGCAGCAGCCATGCTGCCCGGTTGCAAACCCAAGACCCCTGGAGAGGTGGGCGTGGGCGATGCAGCCAGCAAAGTGTATGTGGCCCCGGGCCAGCACGATGAGTTCTACAACATCATTTCGGGCGGTTTCAATGGCCAGATGAGCGTTGTGGGCCTACCCAGCGGACGCGTGTTCAGGGTGGTGCCCGTGTTCAGTGTCGATGCCGAAAAGGGCTACGGTTTCAGCGAAGAGAGCAAGCCGATGCTCAATACATCGCACGGTTTCGTTCCGTGGGACGATCTGCACCACATAGCCCTATCTACCACAAAGGGCGAGCATGATGGCCGCTGGGCTTTTGGGAATGCCAACAACACCCCGCGTGTGGCCCGTGTGGACCTGACCACCTTTGAGACCGAGGAGATACTGGAGCTACCCAACAGCGGTGGTAACCACTCATCGCCATTCATAACCGAGAACACCGAATATCTGGTGGCCAGCAGCCGCTTCTCGGTGCCCATAGGTGACGATGCCAGCCGCGATGTGCCCATCAGTACCTACAAGGAGAATTTCAGGGGCACGGTGAGTTTTGTAAACATTGGCAACGAGGGCGAACTGAGCCTTGCCTTTCAGCTTGTGACCCCGCCCGTGAACTTTGACCTGGCCCGCGCAGGCAAAGGCCCATCGCACGGGTGGTTCTTCTTCTCGTGCTACAACTCGGAGGCGGCCTACACCCTGCTCGAGGTGAATGCCTCGCAGAAGGACAAGGACTTTATCATGGCTGTGAACTGGAAGAAGGCCGAGGAGTATATCAAGGCCGGTCAGGGCACCAAGACCAAGGCACGGTACGCCCACAACAAGATCAACAAGAAGACTTTTCAGGCGACATCGACCATTTTGGAAGATGTGCTCCAGCTCGATCCGCTCGTGCTTAAAGACATCATCTATTTCATCCCCTGCCCTAAGAGCCCGCACGGCTGCGATGTGAACCCTACTGGCGAGTACATAGTAGGTAGTGGCAAGCTGGCCGCTCAGATTCCTGTGTTCAGTTTCGATAAGCTGATGAAGGCTATTGCCGCCAAGGATTTTGAGGGCGAATATGCCGGACACCCTGTGGTGCGCTACGAGTCGGCCCTTCACGGTGTGGTAGAGAAGCCGGGCCTCGGCCCCTTGCACACCGAGTTCGATGCCAACGGATTCGCTTACACCAGCTTCTTCGTGTCGAGCGAGGTGGTTAAGTGGGACATCAAGACCCTGCAAGTGGTTGACCGCGCACCTACATACTACTCAGTGGGTCACCTTTCTGTACCGGGCGGCCCCACTGCCAAACCACATGGCAAATACCTAGTGGCCTACAACAAGATAACCAAGGACCGCTACCTGCCCACTGGCCCCGAACTGGCCCAATCGGCACAGTTGTATGACATATCGGGCGAGAAGATGAAGCTGCTGCTCGACTTCCCCACCATTGGTGAACCGCACTATGCCGAGTCGTTGCCCGCCAGCCTGATCAAGGACAAGCAGGTGAAACTGTACAAGCTTGAGGAGAATGGCCACCCTTACGCTGCCAAAGGCGAAGGTCAGGCCAAGGTTGAGCGTAAGGGCAAAGAGGTGCACGTTTACATGACCTCGATCCGCTCGCACTTCTCGCCCGACAACATTGAGGGCATCAAACTGGGCGATGAGGTCTATTTCCACGTCACCAACCTCGAGCAGGACTGGGATGTGCCCCATGGTTTCTCTGTGAAAGGTGCCAACAATGCCGAGATCCTGATCATGCCCGGTGCCACCCAGACCCTGAAATGGGTGCCCGACCGTGTAGGTGTGCAGCCATTCTACTGCACCGACTTCTGTTCGGCATTGCACCAGGAGATGCAGGGCTACCTCCGCGTTTCGCCTGCCGGTAGCAATGTGCCGCTCACCTATTCGCTGGGCGAGACCAAGCCGCAGTGATCTGCTTCTGATGGCCGTCCGGGCCACACCGACTGACCCGGACGGCCTTCCTTTTCCCTCTGTCCTCCATCCGTTCACAACGGTCGTTGCCCCAGCGGGCGGTGGCCTCATCATCAACCCATAATGAAACTGAGTACCGCTGGCCGCGTGGCCATGGTAGTGGCCGCTTTGGCCCTCATCATAACCCTGAAGACCCCTATCTGGTGGATCTGGATGTGGGCACCGCAATATCCCGAGGGTCTCAACCTGTACATCTGGGTCAATGACATATCGGGCGATGTTGAGATCATCAACGGCCTGAACCACTACATCGGCATGAAGCACATCAAGGTCGAGATGTTCCCTGAGTTCAAGATCATGCCCTACGTGGTGTATGCGCTCATGGCCCTCTCAATGGCCGTAGCCGCGGTGGGCAAACGGTGGGCGCTCTGGGCCTTTGTGTTGATATTCGCAATTACAGGCATAGCCGGCATGGTTGATTTCTATATGTGGGGATATGACTACGGCCACAACCTCGACCCCACGGCTGCCATCAAAGTGCCCGGCATGGCCTATCAGCCACCTTTGATCGGGTCCAAGGAGCTTTTGAATTTCCTCGCCTATTCTGCCCCGGCAGTAGGTGGCTGGGCATTCATCAGCACGGGACTTATTGCTGTAATCACTCTTTTTGCTGAGATGAAATGGAACCGCGCCCTATGAGAACGACTCTCTTTTTTCTCTTTGCAATGATGGTTGGAGGATGCACCTCAGAGCCGGTACCCATCCGCTATGGCACCGATGCGTGCGCCTTTTGCAAAATGACTTTGGTTGATGCCCGCTACGGGGCCGAGGTGATCACATCAAAAGGAAAAGTACTTGTCTTTGATGATATCAATTGCCTCATGAATGCTGCCGTCCAGCACATGGTCGATACCGTGAACGCCCGCCACATATTGGTGGCAGATATGGCCGCGCCCAACACACTGACCGATGCCCGCACCGCCCACTATCTGCACAGCGATGCCCTGCGCACACCTATGGCCAGTGGCATAGCGGCCTTTGCGCAAGCCGATGCCTGCTCGGCCGAACAAGCCACCACGGGTGGTGAGGTTCTCAATTGGCCCAAGATAAAAGAGCGATTCTGATGCGGATGTTGGTTCTCGCGGCCTTGTGGCTATCGGCCACGGCAACCGATGCACATGTCATAAAGGTGCGGCCCGATGGGGCCATGGCCTCCATTCAGCGGGCTGTGGACCAGGCCACCGATGGCGACACGGTGCTGGTGCCCGCGGGCACCTATGCCAGTGGCAATGTGACGGTGCAGAAGTCCATCACTTTGCTGGGCGAAGGAAGGCCCACGCTCGATGGTGGGTTGAAGCATGAGCTGTTCACCATTGCCGCACCGTGCGTAACCGTGAGCGGGTTCCGGTTCATCGATGCAGGCCGGTCGAGCCTTGAGGACATGGCGGGCATCAAATGCCTCGATGCACACTATATCACGATCCACGACAACGAGTTCGACAACTCGTTCTTCGGCATCCATCTCTCCAATACCGACCATGCGGATATAACGGGCAACCGCCTGCGCTCAAAGGCTGAGTTCGAGTACCAGTTGGGCAACGGTATCCACCTCTGGAAATGTACCGATGCCTTCATAGCAGGCAACCGCATTGAGGGCCACCGCGATGGCATCTATTTCGAATTCGTGACCAACTCTCTGATACGCGACAATGTGAGCATAGCCAACATGCGCTACGGCCTGCATTTCATGTTCTCACATTCCGATAGGTACGAGCACAACCTGTTCCGTGGCAACGGGGCCGGGGTGTCGGTCATGTACTCGCGCAATGTGCAGATGCACAACAACACATTTGAGGACAACTGGGGCTCGGCCGCCTACGGCATGTTGCTCAAAGACATAACCGACAGCCACGTGTGGGCCAACCGCTTTGTGGGCAACACCAGTGGCATATACATGGAAGGCACCAGCCGCACAGTGTTTGAGCACAACACCTTCAGAGAGAACGGCTGGGCTCTGAAGCTGATGGCCAGTTGCGACCGCAACGATTTCAGAGACAACGATTTTGTGGCCAATACCTTTGATGTGTCAACCAATGGCATTGTGATGCTGAACACCGTGCACAACAATTACTGGGACCGCTACCAAGGCTATGACCTTGACCGCAATGGGGTGGGCGATGTGCCCCACCTGCCCGTGAGCCTGTTCTCGGTGGTGTGCGACCGTGTGCCATCGGCCATGATGCTGTGGCGCAGTTTCCTCGTGTTCCTGCTCGATAGGGCCGAACGGCTCATTCCGGCCGTGACTCCGCAAGACATGCGCGACCCCGCCCCACGTATGCGACCCTATGCTTGAGGTATCAGCACTCACCAAGGACTTCAAAGGGCTGCGCGCCCTGCACGAGGTAGATGCCCGTTTCGGGCCGGGGCAGTCGTATGCCCTTATTGGCCCCAACGGCTCGGGAAAGACCACCCTGATCAAGTGCATCCTGGGGCTGATGGTGCCCACCAGTGGCCACATAATGCTCAACGGCACCGATGTGGCGGGCCGCTACAAGCACCGCCACCAGATAGGCTACATGCCACAGATAGGCCGCTACCCCGCCAACATGACCATTGGGCAGGTAATGGACATGGTGTGCGACCTACGCGGCAGCACAACAGCCATCGACAACGATCTGACACAAGCATTCGGTCTTACCACCATGCGCCACAAGCCCATGCACACCCTATCGGGCGGCACGCGGCAAAAGGTGAGCGCGGCTCTGGCATTCATGTTCAACCCGCCCATCCTCATTCTTGACGAGCCTACTGCTGGCCTCGACCCCTTGGCGGCCGAGACCCTCAAAGAGAAGGTGCTGGCCGAGAAACAGAAGGGCAAGACCATCATGGTCACATCGCACATACTCAGCGATCTTGAGGAACTCACCACCCACCTCGTTTACCTCAACGAGGGCAAGGTGGCGTACACTGGCCAGGTCGAAGCCATAAAGGAGAGTACGGGGCAGGCCAGCCTCGTCAGGGCCATTGCCCACATCATGCGCACCAGCACCCCACCCGCCCACTGAGCCATGCTTAAACTGTTGCGTTATGTGGTGTCCGACATTCTCCGCACACGGTTCATACTGGTGTACACCGCCTTTCTGGCCCTAAGTTGCGTAGGCCTCTATCAGCTCGATAGCGACCCCACCCGCGTAGTGCTCAGCCTTATCAATGTGCTGCTGCTGGTCACTCCATTGGTCAGCGTAGTGTTCTCATCGGTCTATTTCTACGACTCTTACGAGTTCATTTCGCTCATCCTCACCCAGCCAATACGCAGGGCGGCTGTGTTCGCATCGCTGTTCCTTGCGCTAGGTATATCGCTCAGTGTGGCATTCCTTGTGGGTATAGGTCTGCCAATGCTGCTCTATGGGGGTGGGGCCGGCAGCGTGGCCCTGCTGCTGTGCGGCACGGTCCTAACCTGGGTTTTCGTGGCCCTGAGCATGCTGGCCAGCGTGGTGGTGCGCGACAAGGCACGGGCCATAGGCGTGGCCCTCATCTTCTGGTTCTATTTCGCCCTCATCTACGATGCCTTTGTGCTCTGGGTGCTCTACACCTTCAGCGAGTATCCGCTCGAATATCCCACCCTTACCATGATGGCCCTCAACCCCGTTGACCTAGCCCGCATACTCATGATGATGCAGCTCGATGCTGCAGCGCTGCTGGGATACACAGGCGCATTCTTCAACAATTTCTTCACCCAGACCACTGGCATCGCCTTTGCCGGTACCACGTTGGGCATCTGGGTGCTGCTACCTGCTCTGCTGGCCGGACGCATCTTTGGCAAGAAGGATCTTTGAGGGGGAGATTGAGTGTAGCGAAATCCCCCAAATGCGAGATTCGAAGTTCAACTCTGTATTGGCTGGACAGGGCTAGAGGTACCATCGCAGTCGCCCTGATAGGCGATCCCTCGCCCGCATCGAAGCACGGCAAAAGGCCTAGGGTTGCTCCCTGTCACTAGGTATGTGCGGCACTTCTGTGCTTCACTCCACCACCAGTCCCTCATTTCCGGCCGCACCATCAGCGGCCCAACGGATAGAATAAAGCCCGCGCGGAAGGGTGCTGACATCAATTTTCAAGACTCCGTTATCGGGCCTGTGTGTGCGGGTAGGAAGAATCTGCCTGCCGATCATATCGTACACCGATATACTAACCGAAGCGTACGGATCAGGCAGGCGCACAGTGATCGCATCATGGGCTGGATTGGGGAACAGCGATGCACGCGCATCCACATCCGTAACATCCACCCCCACCAACTGGCAGAAACTCACAGTCGGGTCCACCGTGCCGAAATTGAAATCGACCACTGGGAAATTCAAGGTCTGCGGTGTGAGGTCGCAGAAACTGAAGCTGCCTGTCATGCTGCCGTAATTCACCGATGAGTCCTGAACCGTCCAACTGCCTGAGGGGCCACCCGTCACCGATTCGAAATTGTACCAACTGTCGCCAATGGTCACGGTGCCGTTGTTGGTGAAAACGGCCACCGGAAGAGGCGGCATGGTGAGCGAGCTGTTGAGGAAACTCACATCAAGGTTCACGGTGCCATCGATGTAGTTGTTGAAAACAGATGCGTTGGTCATGCTCCACGTGCCCGCAAGCTGCCCGTGGTTGTCAAACGTACCAATGTTGGTCATGGAATTGAAATTCACGCTGCCGTTATTGGTATAGTTGCCCGCATTGGTGAAGGCCACGTGCTGCACAATACCATCGTTGGTCATGGTATTGTCGTTGTACAGGCTGTCGCAGCTGATCACCGCGCCCACCGCGTTGTTCAGTGTGCCTGCGTTGTAGAGGCTATCGGCCCCAGTAATAGTGCCGTTGTTCTGTAGGCTCACCCCGGTGTAAACCACAGTGTGGTTCAGGGTGCCGTTGTTCACATAGGTGCCCATGTTGTAAAGGGTATCGGTGCCCAGTACCGAACCATTGTTAGTGGCTTGGGTGTAATTCGCGTAAGCTCTGATATTGGCCGTTCCGCCATTGGTGAATGTGCCGCCCACAAGATTCAACCTGTCAATGCTGAACTGCCCGTTGTTGATGAACGTGCCCGATGAGAACTGCCCCGACCGTGGAGTGCCATCCTGCACCAATGTCCCGCTGGCCCCTATGGTTATGGAGCCGCTCATGCCCAGGTTGTTGTTGAGCGTCACCTGATGGTTGATGTTGATGTTCATGCTCTGTGTGGGAATGCAGAAACAATCCCACGTGGTGGGCATGTAATACAGCCCGTTGCTGGTGCTGTTTATGGTCTGGGCATGGGAGACAAGGCCGATCAACATGCTCATTACCATTAAGTAGAGTGCGTTTTTAATCATCTCTTCGGGGATTGAGGACGCGAAAGTCTGACCATTTAGGTCTCCCATGTATGACGCACATCATACCAGTCCGATCGCCCTTGGGTCAGATTTGCTCCCCATGAACCGAGACACACATACACCACAGGGCACCCGAAGCTGGGCCGAGCCGTTCAAGATAAAAATGGTGGAGCCGTTGCGTATCACCGACCGCGGACAACGTGTAGCCGCTCTCAGCGCGGCTGGCTACAACACCTTTCTGCTTAAAAGTGATGATGTTTATATCGACTTGCTGACCGACAGCGGCACATCGGCCATGAGCGACCGCCAGTGGGCCGGGCTCATGATGGGCGATGAGGCCTATGCCGGAAGCCGCAACTACTACCGCCTCGAATCGACCATTCAGCGTTGCTACGGCTATAAGTATGTGGTGCCCACCCACCAAGGACGTGGTGCCGAGAATCTCATTTCGCAGGTGCTCATCAAGCCCGGACATGTTGTGCCTGGCAACATGTACTTCACCACCACCAAGGTGCATCAGGAGTTGGCGGGCGGATCATTTCGCGACATCATCATTGACGAGGCCCACGACCCACTCAGTTCCTTTCCGTTCAAAGGGAATGTTGATCTGGCAAAACTTGATGCCATTGTGCAAGAGGTGGGTGCCGACCGCATTCCGTACGTGTCTATAGCCACCACGGTGAACATGGCTGGCGGCCAACCTATCAGCCTTGCCAACCTGAAAGAACTGAGGGCCTATTGCCAGCAGAAGGGAATCAGGATCATACACGACATGACCCGGGTGGCCGAGAATGCCTACATGATACAGCAGTTGGAAGAAGGCCAGCGCAACCTCACGGTGGCTGATATTGTGCACGAGATCTGTTCGCTGACAGATGGTGCCACCATGAGCGCCAAGAAGGATGCACTGGTGAACATCGGTGGTTTTCTGGCCACCAACGAATGGGATGTTTTTGAGGATTGCCGCAACCTGGTTGTGATTTACGAGGGGTTGCACACGTATGGCGGGCTGGCCGGACGCGACATGGAAGCTATGGCCATCGGCATAGAGGAATCGTTGGACGATGACCATATCCGTGCCCGCGTGGGGCAGGTATTCTATCTGGGCGAAAGGCTACTCCAAATGGGCGTTCCTATTGTAAACCCCATCGGCACACACGGTGTTTTCCTCGATGCCAAGAGGTTTCTGCCTCACATTCCCCAGGATCAATTCCCTGCACAGGCACTGGCAGCCGAGATCTACCTCGACTCGGGCGTGCGGGCCATGGAGCGCGGCATTGTGAGCGCGGGCCGCGACAAGCACACGGGCGACCACTGCCGTCCGGAGCTGGAACTCGTGCGCCTTACAATTCCCAGGCGCGTGTACACCCAGGCACACATGGACGTGGTGGCCGAATCGGTTGCCAGTGTATGGCAGAACCGCCATGCCGTGCGCGGCCTCGAGATGGTTTACGAACCGAAATACCTCCGCTTTTTTCAGGCGCGATTCAGGCCATTGCAATAGCTCATCTGGAGCGCTTTCACAGGTGACATTCCATAATTGCTGCAATATGTCTGGGACCAGATGAACCAATAATCTACCGCTACCATGATCTCAGTACACGAGGCCATCAGGGCCATAAGCACCAACCTGCCTGCCCCAACGGCCGAGCAGCTACCAATAGCATTGGGTCTGGGGCGCATACTAGCCCGCGATGTGCTGGCCGCCACCCACCTGCCCCCGTTCAGGCAATGCGCTATGGACGGCTACCTGCTGCCCGAAGGCGCACACACTTCGGGTGAGAGATTCCGTGTGGTATGTGAGATAAAAGCGGGCGATGGGGAGGCTGTTGTTCCTGCGCCCGGTGAGGCCTTCCGTGTGTTCACCGGGGCCATGTTGCCTGAAGGGTCTGGTCCGGTGGCCATGCAAGAGTGGGTGCAACGCCAAGGCGATGAGATCGTGGTGCTGCGGCCGGTGGGTGCAGAAGACAATGTGCGGCCAAAAGGGTCGGTGATCAAAAGTGGTTCTACCGCGCTGCGGGCCGGCACCTTGCTCACACCGGGTGCTTTGGGGCATCTGGCCAGTGTGGGCATAGCCAAGGTCGATGTATGGTGCAGGCCCTCCATAGCCCTGCTCACCACAGGCAACGAGGCCGTTCCATTGGACACCGAACCACGGCCCGGGCAGGTATTTGAATGCAACTCGGTGGCCATCACGGCCGCATTGACCATGGCCGGGTTCAAGGTATCGGTACACGAGCATGTGCCCGATGACCCCATGCTGACCTCCGAGGCCCTCATATCTATGGTCATTCTTTTTGATTGTGTGATCATGACCGGAGGCGTCTCGGTTGGCGATCACGACCACGTGGCCAAGTCCATTGCAGCTGCCGGGGCCACGACTGTTTTTCATAAGGTGAACCAGAAGCCGGGCAAGCCTTTCCTTTTTGCCAAACGCGACCGCAAGTTGATCTTTGGTCTGCCAGGCAACCCTGCCGCAGCCCTCACTTGCCTTTGTTTCTACGTGATACCCGCTTTGAGGCAGATTTGCGGCCATCCTACCGAAACGGTGAATATGATCCCGCTGCACTCCGCCTATGCCAAGACCGATGGTAAGGCGCATCTGGTACGTTACCGACTCACCGATGGCGAGGCGCAGCCCATCTCCGGGCAGACCAGTGCCGAGCTGGCCACCTTTAGCATGGCCGATGGCATTGCCCTTTTCCCCGAAAAAAATGACGAGACAGCAGTTGGTACACCAGTTCAGGTGTTCTGTTTTCATCAATCATATTAAGATATGATATATATCATCTTATGATGATTTGAGGGCGAGCACCTTTGACCGTGATAACGGATCAGTCATGACGCCCCAAACAACAACCCCTCTTCAGCTCAAGGCCCGTATCTGGTTCATGCGCGATGGCGTGACAGTGCTGGGCGAAGGCCGTGTGGCCCTGCTAGAACAGATCGATCGCACCGGCTGCATCAGTCAGGCCGCCCGTGACCTCGGTCTCTCCTACAAAAAGGCATGGGAGATGGTGAAAGCCATGAACGGTGCCGCCCTATCGCCTTTTGTGCTGAAAGCAAGCGGTGGCGTGGGCGGAGGCAAGAGCCTGCTCACTGAGGCCGGCCACGAGGCCATCCGCTTTTACCGCGAGGTGGAGCAACGCCAACTACAACTGCTACAAGACCTGCCCTTTCACGGAAATCTGTGAGACATGCCCTCCCTGACGCCCGATAGTGCATTGTTCCTGCTGCTGCTTCCGGTGGCCGCCTACCTGTATGCCAGTGTGGGCCACGGGGGTGCGAGCGGTTATCTGGCGCTCATGGCCCTGTTCTCGTTCAGCCCCGCACAGATGCGCCCCACCGCCCTAGTGCTCAACATACTTGTTGCCACCTTGGCCTTTGTTCAGTTTGCGCGCAACGGGCATTTCAAATGGCGGTTGTTCTGGCCGTTCGCGGCCACCTCGGTACCTATGGCCTTTGTGGGCGGAACCATCACCTTCGATCCCCGGATCTACAAGGTCATGCTTGGGCTGGTGCTGTTGGTGGCCATACTCCGCTTGCTGGGCCTTGGCCGCAATGCACCTGCCGAGCAGCGCACAGCCCCGGTGTGGGCCGCGTCTGCCATTGGGGCGGTCATCGGCCTGCTGTCGGGCATGATCGGCATAGGTGGGGGCATCATCCTCAGCCCCATCATCATTCTTTTGGGGTGGGCCGATGTGAAGACCACGGCAGGCGTATCGGCCCTGTTCATCCTGATCAATTCACTGGCCGGGCTGTTGGGCAGTGGCACTGCGGGCCTCACATTTGAGCCACAGTTCATGTACATGGCCGTGCTGGCCTTCGTGGGCGGGTGGCTAGGCTCCTACATGGGCAGTTACCGCCTCAGCGAGCGGCCCATCACCTATCTGTTGGCCACCGTGCTGCTCATAGCCAGCGTCAAACTTCTGATGGTATGATGGGCACAGGCGCAATAACGGGTTTCGTTCTGGCCGGTGGGGCCAGCTCGCGCATGGGCCGCGACAAGGCCCTGCTGCCCGTAGGAGGCCGCCCCATGTTGCTGCACATGGCGGCTATTCTAAGCCCGTATGTGCGTGAAGTGGTGGTGATATCGAACAATGACCTGCACCACGGCCATGGCCTGAGGGTGATAGCCGACATCATGCCCGGATGTGGCCCTGTGGGCGGAATAGCCACAGCCCTTGCCCACACCCTTACCGATCTCAACCTGATCATCAGTTGCGATATGCCATGGATGCGCGGTGAGGTGCTGGAAAGACTGATCAATCTTTCACACTGGAATCTGATCATCCACGGGGCTACCACAGGCCGTACGCACCCGCTGCCAGGCATCTACCATCAGCACCTGACATCGGAATTCATGAAAGCCACTCTGGCCAACGAAGTACGCCTCACTGCCCTGAACGCCAAGCTCGGAGCCACCAGCGTCCACTTCCCTGACACCGATACCGATGCATTCGGCAACATGAACACACCCGACCGATACAACGAATTTGACCATGCACACCACCATTCACTATTTCGGCATGTTGGCTGAGCGGGCCGGGCTGGCCTGCGAGCGCATCAGCGCGGCACGAGGCGGCACTCTGGCCGACCTCCGCGCACACGTGCTGCAACGGCATCCATCACTTGCGGGCCACACGTTCCGCATGGCCCTCAACCGCAAACTGGCCGATGACCACAGCCCATGGCACCCCGGTGATGAGGTGGCGCTGCTGCCTCCTTTTGCCGGAGGATGAGGCATCAGTTATGGGGTTATTGAGAAAATAGTCACTGATGTAATCGAGATTTCAGTTCAGATAACAAATGGAACGCTACATCCGCCAGACAGCGCTGCCCCAAGTGGGCGAGCAAGGCCAGCAGCGGCTGCGGCAGGCCCATGTGCTGGTGGTGGGCACAGGCGGGCTGGGCTGCCCTGTTATCCAGTACCTCGCTGCGGCCGGGGTGGGCACACTGTACATAGCCGATGGCGATACCGTGAGCCTGAGCAATCTGCACCGCCAGATCCTGTTCACCGATGTCGACCTCGGGCTGAAAAAAGCCGAAGTGGCCGCCCGCAAGGCCGAGCTACAGAACCCCGATTGCCATGCCGTAGCCCATCCTTTTCACATCGACCCGAAAAATGCCCTTGAGCTGATCGGCCATTGCGATGTGGTGGTCGATTGCACCGATGACCGCATGGCCCGCTATCTGATCAACGATGTTTGCGTACGGTCGGGCAAGCCCTTCGTGCATGGCAGCATCCACCGTTTCGAGGGGCAGGTGGCCGTTTTCAACCACAATGGTGGGGCCACCTACCGTTGCCTTTACCCGCAGTCTGCCACCGATGGTGCTCAGAACTGTGCCGAAGCCGGGGTACTGGGCGCATTGCCGGGTGTGGTGGGCAGCATTCAGGCCGCTGAGGTGCTCAAACTCATTTTGGGTGCTGCCGATGACTCTGCGGGCCAACTGTTGATGATCGATCTGCTGCACGGGCGTTTTGAGACTATTGAGATGCTTCGCGATGAGGCCCAATTGACCATTGCCCGAATCTCCGACCTCGACAGCCTCGTCAGCCCATCGTGTATTACGAAGCGTTTCAGCATCACCCCGAAGGAGTTGGAACATTCTCTTCTCATGAGCGATGATTGGCAACTTCTGGACGTGCGTAACCCTGACGAACTGCCCGTTATCGGAGGTTTCGACACCCTCCGCATTCCGTTGGGCCAATTGCGCGATTCGTTTGAACCGATTGACCCCAAGCGCCCGGTGCTCGCCTTCTGCAAGTCGGGCCAACGCAGCACCCAAGCGGTACAGATACTTACTGAGCTCGGCTTTGCCCAGGTGCGCTCATTGCAAGGCGGTGCTGCGGCCCTCAACGCCATTGCCGACCGTGTCCAGACACACAGCCTCTGAACAATGGAGACCACGACCGAAAAAAAACCGAAGAACATTTTTGTCGATGGGCCGGTGAGCCCCGAGATGATCGCGCGGTCCATTGCCAGCCATCAGGTGAAGACAACCATCGGGGCGCACGATATCTTTCTCGGGCAGGTGCGGGCCGATGTGGTGAATGGGCGCACCGTGGCGGCCATTGACTACACAGCATATCCCGATATGGCTCTGGACGAGATGCATGGCATACGCGAGGAGGCCTTTTCCAAGTTCAGCCTCACGTGCATGCATGTACACCACAGCCTCGGCACGGTGCAAGCGGGTCAACTCTGTCTGTTCGTCTTCGTCTCTGCCCCGCACCGCGAGGCCGCCTTCGAAGCCTGTCGCTTTGTCACCGAGGCCATCAAATCGCGCCTGCCGGTGTTCGGTAAGGAGGTGTTCACCGATGGCGACCACCAGTGGAAAGTGAATAGGTAGTGGTTATTGGTTAATAGATAGTGGTTGTTGGGGATTAGAGATCAGTTACTGAAAACGGATTTTAGGTAATGATCATTGAGGAATGGATAATTAGTCAATGAAGAATCAGATTCTATGAAAAATAAGAAATCAGACAGACCTGAAACCGTTGAAACGGTTTCTTGCCGGGCCACCGTCCACCAATATCCCACGGTTGAAACCAAGGGATCATTCAAATAACCGATATCCAATAACCATTCTCTCCATAACCAAAATGGTTGACATAACCCACAAACCCACCACTCTGCGCGAAGCCACGGCCCAGGCCACTGTTCGGCTCAGCCAACAGTCGGCCATGGATGCCGTGCACAACCGCACCGTACCCAAGGGCGATGTGTTTGAGATGGCCCGCGCGGCCGGTCTGCTGGGTGTGAAAAAGACACCAGACCTTTTGCCCGATTGCCATCCGCTGCCCATTGAGTGTGCCCGCGTAGACTACCGCACTGAGGGTCTCGACATCATCATCGAGATGTATGTGAAGACCATCTACCGCACTGGGGTCGAGGTTGAGGCCATGCACGGGGCCAGTGTGGTGGCACTCACCATGTACGATATGCTCAAACCGCTCGACAAGGGCATTGAGATCCTCAACATCCGGTTGCTCGATAAGAAAGGGGGCAAATCATCGTTCAAAGACCGTTTCCGCAGAGACCTCCGCGCCCGTGTGGTGGTGTGTTCCGATACCATTTCGGCCGGTCAGAAGGAAGACCGTGCCGGACAGGCCATCATGGAGAAACTGCGGGCCGATGGTGTGACCGAGGTGAGCTACACCGTGATACCCGATGAGGCCGACCATATAGCCCGCGAGGCCGTGCAGGCTGCAGATGCCGGCCTCGATCTGCTCATTTACACAGGTGGAACGGGACTTTCAGTGCGCGATGTGACCCCCGAGGCACTGCTTCCGTTGATTGACCGCGAGGTACCGGGCATTGCCGAGGCCATCCGCGCACATGGCCAACAACGCACACCTTACTCCATGCTATCGCGGTGTGTGGCAGGGGTGCGGGGCAACACACTCATTCTGGCCCTGCCAGGATCTACACGCGGTGCGCAAGAGTCGATGGAGGCGGTGTTCCCGCACGTGCTCCACCTGTTCGGCATCATGCGCGGAGCCAGGCACGAGTGAGGCATGTCGGCATTCAGTTACAATAGCAGACACAAGGTGATAACGGGCGCTCTGATCATTGCTTGGGCCGTATGGCATTTCTGGGACCGTGGCCCGGCCATTGAGAGATACGCCAACGGCCAGACCATAAGCACAGGTGGGCGGCAGAACAACCTGAACCATGGTCCATGGACATGGTACTATGAGAATGGGGTAAAAAAGCTGGAAGGCCGTTTTGAGATGGGCAAACGGGTGGGCCGGTGGGTCACCTTCGCCCAGAATGGCGACACCATAAGCGTGGCCACCTATGCCGATGACCGCCTCAACGGGCCATTCATTCAGTTCGGCACAGATGGGAAACGCCTGTCAACGATGAATTATGTGAATGATGAGGCGCAGGGAGGCAAATGAGATGGCACTCAGAACATCAACCACTGAAAAACGAAATCAAGACAAAACCAACAACCAATCAACAACATCAAGACCATGGAGACACTGACTGAAGAGAAACCTCGCACCATAGGAGAACTGGTGACCGAGAACTATCGCACCGCCCCGGTATTCAAGAAGTACGGGCTCGATTTCTGCTGCAAGGGCGGGCGCACCATTGCCGATGCCTGTGCCGAGAAGGGCATTGACCCTGCACCACTGTTGAGCGACCTTGATAGGGCCCGAGCCGACCGCCCGGACAGTACCGATGTGGCCAACACCTGGCCGCTCGACACCTTGGCCGACCACATAGTGGAGGTACACCACACTTATGTGCGCGAGGCCATTGAGCAGTTGATGCCATTCCTCGACAAGGTGAGCCGCGTGCATGGCGATGGCCACCCCGAGCTGCACAAGGTGAGGGAGGCTTTCATGGCCTCGGCCCACGAGCTGACGCACCATATGCACAAGGAGGAGATGGCGCTGTTCCCCTACATACGCGAACTGGCCCGTGCCGACCGCGAAGGCCGTGTGCCCGCCCCACCCATGTTCGGGTCGGTGCGCAACCCTATTGCCATGATGCGCCACGAGCACGAGGTAGAGGGCGACCGCTTTGCGGAGATAAACGAGCTGACCAGCGGCTACAACCCGCCCAGCTACGCCTGCCGCACCTATCAGGCCACTTTTGCGCTGCTTCGCGATTTTGAGGAGGACCTGCACCGCCACATCCACCTCGAGAACAACATCCTTTTCCCGAAGGCCGCACAGCTTGAGCAGAGACTCCTGGGCATCTGACCTGCCATGAGCACTGTGCTGCGCCTTTTGCCTCTGCCGTTCATAGTGCTGGGGCTGCTGAGCGGAGTTCTGGGTGGCCTGGGCCGATCGGGCGTCTATGATGCCCCGGCTTGGGCCACCGCTCACCACGGCCTGCTCATGACCGGAGGTTTTCTCGGGTCGCTCATTGTGCTCGAACGCACTGTGACACAGGCGGGCCTTTGGTGGAGAATATTCCCTGCGGCATCGGCCATGGGCACACTGCTATTGGCCACAGGCCAGCAGCGGTTGGCCATTTCAGTACTCCTGGTGGGCAACGCAGGGCTGTTGGCCGTTTATGTGAGCGAGCTGCGCAAACATGCGGCATGGCCGTGGTACGCCATGTTGGCCGGAGGCCTTTGCTGGGGCATGGGCAATGTAGTGGTGCTGCGCACGGGGCTTGTGGCAGCGGCCACCCCATGGTGGATGGGTTTCATACTCCTCACCATAGTGGGCGAGCGGCTCGAGCTGACGCGCTACCTGCCCGTGCCCCACCGCGCAAAGGCACTGCTGATGGTGATTTTAGGCATAGCCGTGGCAGGTATGGCCATGCCATTTCACACTTTCGGTAGCATTGTTCTGGGTGCCGCCATGTTGATGGCCACGGCCTGGCTGCTGCGCTACGATATGGCACGTACAGCGGTGCGCAAGGCCGGCATTCATCGCTATGTGGCCACCGGTCTGCTGGTGGGCTACGGGTGGCTCTTGCTGTGCGGGGCAGTGCTGCTGTTGGGCCTGGGCGGTGCCAAGGCTTACGACCTCACGCTGCACACGTTCTTTTTAGGCTTTGCTTTTTCTATGATCTGGGCCCACGCACCCATCATACTGCCCGGGGTGCTCAAGGTGGCCCACCAACCCTTTCACCCAGTGCTCTGGGGCGGATGGGCCTTGTTCCAGCTCTCGCTTTTTGGCCGGATCGCCTCCACTTTGCTCCACGAATCTCAACTGCGCGCAATCATGGCCACTGCCAACGGAATAACGATTGTTGCCATGTTCGGCCTGATGGCTGGCATCATGGTGCTCAAGGTGCGGGCTGCGGCACGGAGGTGATCACGGCAACTCAAAAGCCGTTTCCCACGCTTCGTCTGTCGTGGTGCGCTTGGCCGTCACGGTCATCTTCTTGTCCTGACCTTCTTTTACTATGGCGCGGGCCGTTACTACCGAGTCCACATCGGCTGACCCGTCTTTACTGATGGGGTCGCCCACGCGGGGCAGGAAGGGGTAGAGTATGGTGATGCGCTCTTCCTCTGTGGTTGCGAGGCCCATGGCGCTATCGAATATGATCTCTTCCAACTTCTCGCTCACGATCACATCGTTCACGCTATGGCGGGCATCCTCTTTGAGTCCGCTGAGCCAGGTGTGAAACTTCTCTGCCGCAGTGGTCTCCACCTGCTGCCGCCATTCTGGCTTGAAAGGCGAACGCAGATGACCGTTTCCGGTGAACCAGAAAGTGATGGCCTCGCTGAACAGCGGACTCTGACGCACCGCATCAATGGGAAGTGTGGCTTCTTGTGTCATAGCACAAGGGTAGGAGTATGTGCATCCATATATAATGATCGGAATCATTATTCGTTGTGACATACAGCACCCAGACGCTCACATATAGGCCAATGCTCAACCCCTTCGATCTCGTATAATCTGATAATTATCATATTTCAACATGACCCACGATTTCGTGCGTGGGTACACGCTAGATACACCTTTGGCGCGTCAAACCAAGACCCCTATCAACCATGGAACGTCCGGAATTACTCGATTTCAGGCAGGAAAGGATACGGGTGCTCCACTATTCGTGGATTGCGTTCTTCCTTACCTTCTACGTGTGGTTCAACATGCCCCCGTTGGCCACCACCATGCTCGAGACTGTGAGCTGGCTCACAAAAGACCACATCAAGGTACTGGCTATCTGCAATGTGGCACTGACCATCCCGGCCCGAATCATAATCGGGGCCATGATTGATAAGTATGGCCCGCGCAGGGTGTTCTCTGGCCTGATGGTGGTGATGACCGTTCCGGCCATCGCATTCGCATTCGGCAACTCGTTCGTACAACTGCTGTTGGCCCGTTTGGTGCTGGGCAGCATCGGTGCCGGTTTTGTGATAGGCATCAAGATGGTGGCCAACTGGTTCCCGCCTGAGAAAGTAGGGCGTGCCGAAGGCTTCTATGCCGGATGGGGCAACTTCGGGTCGGCTGGTGCATCGGGCACTTTGGCCTTCTTCGCCATCACGATGTTCAACAAATGGATGGGCATCGACCTGGAGACGAGCTGGCGTTGGTCGCTTGCCATAAGCGGCATAGTGTGCGGCCTGTATGGCATTGCCTACTGGTTCCTGGTGAAAGACAACCCAGATGGCACCAAGGTGAAACTGGCCGCCAAGACCGAGCCCATGAAGGTGACCTCGTACATGGATCTTGTGCAGTATGTGGTGTGGAGCCTGCCGTTGGGCGGTGCCATTGCCCTGCTGGCGTGGAAACTGCAGAGCGTCAAGATCGCGCACGAGGATGGCACTTTGGGTCCTTTATACGGCCAAGAGGTGCTGTGGGGAATCTGGGCGGTTCTGGCATTAGCCATGATAGGCCATATAGCCAAGACACTGCAGGTGAATCTGCCCTACATCAGGAACGGGGTACCCGAGAAGGACAAGTACTCGTGGAGCAGTGTGGCGGCCCTCAACAGCACCTACTTCGCCAATTTCGGGGCCGAGTTGGCCGTGGTGAGCATGTTGCCCATGTTCTTCCAAACGGTGTTCGCTGGCCTTACTGATGATGCCGGAGCCAAGATCATGACCCCGCAGTTGGCGGGCCTGGTGGCAGGGTCGTTCGCATTTGTGAACCTGATAGCGCGGCCTTTGGGCGGTCTGCTCTCCGATCTTCTACCCAGCCGGAAACTCACCATGATAGTGTACATGGTGGGCATCGCCCTCGGCTTCTTCGGCATGGCGTTCATTGCCGATTACGGCCCGGTGGTAGATGGCGAACAGACCATTGTGCCCATGTACAGCGGTATGTGGTGGCTGGTGGTATCGGTGGTGATAACGGTGCTGTGTTCGGTGTTCGTGCAAGGGGCCGAAGGGGCCACGTTCGCCATCATACCCGGTATCAAACCCAACATGACCGGGCAGATAGCCGGTATGGCCGGAGCCTACGGCAACGTGGGAGCGGTAGTGTACCTGGTCATCTTCTCGCTGGTCGATGCAAAGACCTTCTTCTACATCGTTGCGGCAGGTGCATTCGTCAGTTTCCTTTTCTGCCTCTTCATGCTCAAGGATGTGAAAGGCGAGATTGAGCACAACTGACCATCCAATGACTACTCCCCAATAACCAAGATTCAATAACCAATAACCACTCACCCCATGTCAACCTGGCTCGACAAATGGACTCCGGAAGATGAGAAATTCTGGAACAGCGGTGGAAGCACCCGCGCTTGGACTACGCTCACCATCACCACTCTGGCACTGATCCTGTCATTCGCCACGTGGTTCATGATGAGTGCCATAGCGGTGAAACTGCCCGGCATAGGTTTCAAGTTCACGAAGGATCAACTGTTCTGGCTCACAGCCATGCCCGGATTGGCGGCCGGCACCCTGCGCATGATCCACACCTTTCTGCTGCCTATTTACGGGTCGCGGCACGTGATCGCCATCAGCACGTTCATCAAGCTTATCCCGGTCATAGGGCTGGGTTTTGCGGTGATGGATCCCAACACCCCGTTCTGGGTGTTCATGGTGTTGGCGTTCACCGCTGGTTTCGGTGGGGGCGATTTCAGCAGCTATATGCCCAGCACCAGCATCCATTTCCCCAAGCGGTTGCAAGGAACGGCACTGGGCATACAGGCAGGTATCGGCAATTTCGGGGTGAGCGTGGCGCAGTTCATGACTCCAGCAATGCTTGGCGTGGCCACGTATGGGGCGGCTCAGGTGTTCACGAAGGTGGATCCTAAGACGAAGGAGGTGCTGGGCACCAGCGATGTGTTCCTTCAGAGTGCGGCATTCTGGTACGCCCCGCTGCTCATCATCCTGGGCATACTGGCCTGGTGGTACATCCGCAGCATACCTATGAAGGCCTCATTCAAAGAGCAGCTCGATATTTTCAGCGATAAGCACACGTGGTTCTGCACCATCACTTACATCATGACCTTCGGTGGGTTCTCAGGCCTTGCGGCCATCTTCCCTCTACTTATCAAGACCATATATGGCGATTTTGCCGATGCGCCCGACCCGCTCAAGTATGCATTCCTGGGCCCATTGATCGGGGCCAGCAGCCGAGTGCTGTTCGGCTTTGTGGCCGATAAGGTGGGCGGTGCCATCCTGACCACGTGCACGGGCATCGGCCTCATAGTGGGTTGCATTCTGATGGTGCAGACCGGTGCGCTCACGCCCACGGGGGTCGACCAGTTCCCTACGTTCCTCTACCTCATGCTGTTCCTGTTCTTCATAACAGGGGTGGGCAATGCGGCCACGTTCAGGCAGTACCCGATCATCTTCGGGCACAATGCCCGTCAGGCGGCAGGGGTCATCGGGTTCACAGCGGCCCTTGCGGCATTCGGGCCTTTCGTTTTTGCCACCACTGTGAGTTCGGTGATGACCTCGGCAGGCAACGCCAACCCGTTCTTCATGGGCATTGCGGTATTTGCATTGTCGGCCACGGCCATCAACTGGTGGTTCTACAACCGCAAGGGCTGCGAGCGGCCGAGCTGAACCCCGACTTACTTCATCATCGCCTCAGATCAGAGCACAGTCTTTAACCGGGCGGCATATAGCCTGCCCATAAAACCCAAGAAAATGAGAACCCGTTCAATTCCCATGATGGCCGCTTTGGCCTTTCTGCCCCTGCTCGGCATGGCCCAGTTCAAACTGGGAGCCGAGGTGAGGCCCCGTGCCGAATACCTGCACGGTTTCCGCACACTTTCTGATTCTACGGGACAGGAACCCGCGGTTTACATCGATCAGCGCACGCGGCTCACGTTCAGCTACGACCACGAGAAGTTCAAGGTGTTCGTGTCGGTTCAGGACATCCGCACATGGGGCAGCACCGCCCAGACCAACCGCATTGACGGCTTCACCTCGCTCAATCAGGCTTATGCCGAGGTGAAGATCTACAAAGGACTGTCCACCAAGTTCGGGCGGCAGCAGATAGACTATGACGATGCGCGCATACTGGGCAACTTGGAGTGGGCGCAGCAAGGCCGCAGCCACGATGCCTTCCTGCTCAAGTACGAGGACAGCACAATGTTCATTCATGCCGGGGCGGCCTACAACCAGAATGCTCCGGGTTTTTTCGGCAACGGATACACAGTGGCGGGCAACTACAAGACCATGCAGTACCTCTGGTTCCACAAGGATTTCAAGTACAAGATCGGTTGGAGTGTGCTGTTCCTTAACAACGGGATGCAGAGTTTCAAGACCGACAGCGTGGGCAAGCCGTACGACTTTGCGCTCAACTTCAGTCAGACGGCCGGCACCCGCCTATCCTATAACGGCAAGATGGTGAGTGCATCGGGCAACTTCTACTACCAGTTCGGTAAGGACCTGAAAGGGCTTGATCTGACTGCTTTCAATGCCGCAGCCGACCTGGAGGTGCGTCCGGTGAAGCAGTTCGGAATCGGGCTGGGCTATGAGGCACTGTCGGGCACGGGTCAGCTCAACCTGACCAACAAGGATAACCGCTCGTTCACCCCGTTCTATGGCACAAACCACAAGTTCAACGGCTATATGGACTATTTCTACGTGAACAATCACCTTGGCAATGTGGGCCTCAACGATGGGTGGTTCCGATTGCGCAAGATCGGGAAGTTCGGTGCGGCCCTCGATGGACACATGTTCTATACTGCTGCAGCCCTCATCAACAAGAAGGAGCTGATGGCCACTGGCGATCAGGTGGCCATGGACCCTTACCTCGGCTTTGAACTTGACCTGACATTGAATTACAAGGTCAATGACTGGGTGTCCCTGCAAGGTGGTTACTCGCACATGTTCGCCAGCGAGAGCATGGAGACGCTCAAAGGCGGTAAGGCCGATGCCCTGAACAACTGGGCCTACCTGATGATAACTGTGAAACCCACCTTGCTCAACTCGGCCAACTGGGTGAAAAAGGAGTGACCCAAGGCTGAATACGTTCCAAGACCCCGAAGCATGACTTCTGTCATGTTTCGGGGATTTTTCTTTGATAACTCGCGATGCGATTCGGCCCATGGTCGTCTTTCCTGATAAACCCCGATCGATACGCAAATGAGACCTCTGACCGGCCTTTCCATCATACTTCTCATAACAGCATTTTTCTCAAGCTGCGAGAAATGCTACGACTGCACCAAGAAATGCGGCACCTGCACCCTGGGCAGCGATGTGCGGGCCGGCTGTCAGGGCGACTCAGTCCTACAAGGGTACTCTGTCGAGGCATGGAAGGCATACTTCGAGAGCCAGGGCTACACCTGCGTTTACAACAACACCACACAGGACGTTTGTGGCTCTGAGAACAAGGAAGAACTTTCGTCCAAGCACTATGAGTGCCTGACGAGGTGAGCGACTCCCGGTTCGGCTCAGTAAATCCCGTTCAATGACACACTGCATATTCTGACACATTGCATTGAATAGCTTAGGGAAACCATGGAGCCCCACGTCTTTGACATACAGCGCTTCTCCATACACGATGGGCCGGGCATACGCACGGTGGTTTTCCTCAAGGGCTGCAACCTGAAGTGTCCATGGTGCCAGAACCCGGAATCAATAGGTCTGAGGCCTGAGATCGCCTTCTATGCCGACCGCTGCGAGAATGGCCTCGATTGCCTTGCCGCATGCCCCGAAGATGCCATTGTGACGGGTGACGTGCATCGTATTGACACAGTGAGATGCACCGCCTGCGGCAAGTGTGCCGAGGCGTGTGTGTTCGGTGCCCTACAGCTCATAGGCCGGACGGCCGAGCACCACAGGGTGATGGAGGAGGTGTTGCGCGACCGCGATTACTACAAGCGTTCGGGTGGCGGGGTCACCTTCAGCGGTGGCGAACCCACACTGCATGCCGATTTCGTGCTTGGCCTGCTGAAAGCGTGTAAGGCCGAGGGCATTCACACCAACATAGAGACCAATGGCTATTTCTCATGGGCCAAGGTCGAGCCGATGCTACCCTACCTCGACCTCATTTACTTCGACATCAAGACGGCTGACCCTGAGACCGGGCGTAACATTCTGGGGGGCGATTCCGACCGGATACTAGAGAATGCCCGTAGGCTGCACTCCTTGGGCGCACCGGTACAGTTCCGCATTCCGCTCATCCCGGGCCACACCGCCACCCAGGCCAATGTACACGGCATCATTGCTGCATTGCAGGCCATCGGCATCGGAAAGGTGCATCTGCTGCCCTACCACAGCATGGGCGAGGCCAAGGCCGACCGCATCTGTAGCCCTCTGCCCCGGCTCAATGAGAAGCCATTGACCCGTGATCATCTTGACTCCATTCAGCATGTTTTTCAGGAACAAGGAATGGAGACCGTACTATACTGAATCGTCTGGACAAAAGAAGAACACCTCAGCCATGCAGACCCTTGAATCAACAGAACAGGTAGGAACCGCCCCTTCAGTACGTCTGGCCCGCCTGCGCGAGGCCGTTGAGCAGGCTGCACCCTCCATATGCACAGAGCGAGCCCTGCTAGTTACCGAGCACTTGCGCAAGAAAGAGAACCGTGCCGTGCCCATGCCCATCCAGAAGGCCGGGGCACTGCGCCACGTGCTGCTGAGCAAGACCGTGCGCATATACCCCGATGAACTGATCGTGGGCACCACCACATCAAAGCGCAAGGCAGGGCCGGTATACCCTGAACTGCACGGACTGCCCATGATGGAGGATCTGTTCCGCTTCAACAGCCGACAGAACAACCCGTTGGAGATAACGCCCGAAGAGCGCAACACGCTGCTCAAAGATGTGGCCCCGTTCTGGCTCACGAAGTTTCTTGCCTACCGTTCGTTCTCAGGGCTGGATCTGGTCAGATTCACTAAGGATCAGCTCGCCCCGCGTTTTTACCTCATAAATGAGACGGGGGGCATAGGCCACCTGATACCCGACCACAACCTGGTGCTGACCGTGGGCTATTCGGGCATCATGGACAACATCAGGGGAAAGATGAACCGCATAAGTCCGACAGACCCGCGCCATGCGCAGCTCGAGGCCATGCAGATCATCTGCGAGGCCATGGTGCAATTTGCCAAGCGGTATGCTGACGAGGCATTCCGGATGGCCGAGGCCGAGGCCGACCCGGCAAGGAGGGCCGAGCTGAACACTATAGGAAATAACCTGATGCACAGCCCCGAAAAGCCTGCCCGCACGCTGCAGCAGGCGGTACAGGCCGTGTGGCTGACGCACGTGGCCGTGCTGCTTGAAGGGTTGGACAACGGTATCAGCTTCGGGCACATGGACCGCTATCTGTGGCCGTACTATCAGACCGATATCGGGAATGGTACCCTTACCCGCGAGGAGGCCAAGGACATTCTGGGCTGTCTGGCCGTGAAGACCTCGGAGGTGATACCGGTGTTCAGCGAGAAGGTGACCGAGTGCCACGGGGGATTCCTCAGCGGGCAGGCCATCACGCTGGGTGGCACGGATGCTAAGGGTGAGGATGTGACCAACGACCTCACCATGCTCTTCCTTGAGCTGATGGACGAGGTGCGCATGCGTCAGCCCAACTACCACGCCCGCATCCACGATGGGTCGCCAAAGCCTTACATTGATGGCATCATGGGCAATCTGGTGCGGGGAGTCAATTCTCCGGCCATCTACAACGACCATGTGATCGTACCGTGCCTCAAAAAAGCGGGCTACTCTGCCGAGGATGCGCAGAACTACGCCACGCTGGGCTGTGTGGAGCTGCTGGCGGCCGGCAAGACCTTCGGTTCCACCGATGCTGCGCTTCTCAACATCCCCATCTGTCTGGAGATGGCACTGAACCGTGGGCGGCTATTCGGTGATGTGCTGCGCAGTGGCCCCGACACGGGTGCCCCCATCGGTTTCAAGTCCATGGAGGATGTCAGACATGCGTTCCTCGTGCAGCTCAATGCCCTCATCGACCGGCTAGTACACACGCTCGCTCCCATAGAGCTGGCCAACCGCCAGTTCCATCCCACACCGCTCACATCTGTGCTCACAGAGGGCTGCATAGCGAAGGGCTCGGATGTGACCGAGGGCGGTGCCGTGTACAACTTCAGCGGTGTGCAGGGTGTGGGCGTGACCGATGCGGGCGACAGCCTCTATGCCATAGAGCAGCTGGTGTTTGTGAGGAAGGAATGCACCCTGCATGAGCTGATCGGGGCATTGAAAGTCGATTTCAGTGGTGATGGGAAGCTCCGCGCCCGCCTGCTCAACCTGCCCAAGTTCGGCAACGACCTGCCCGAGGTGGACAGCCACAGCAAGTGGGTGCTCGACACGTTCTGCCGGGCACTGGAGGGCCACCGCAACACACGCGGAGGCAACTTTGTGGCAGGGTTCTACAGCACCACCACGCATTACAGCTTCGGTAAGCTCACGGGGGCACTTGCCAACGGGCGCAGGCGCGGTGAGCCGTTCAGCTCGGGCATAGCACCCATGAACGGTAAGGATATGAAGGGCCCGACCGCGCTGTTCAACTCTGTGGCCTCGATCGGTTTCCTCAACGCACCCAACGGGGTGAACGTGAACGCCAAGTTCGATACTGCCACCCTGCGGGGCGAGCACGGGCGCATGCTGCTGGAACACCTGCTGCTCACTTATTTCAAGAAAGGCGGGATGCAGATTCAGCTCAACGTGCTGGACACCGAGATGCTGAAGGATGCCAAGCTGCACCCCGAGAAATACCCCAACCTGTTGGTGCGCGTGTCGGGCTACTCGGCCTATTTCAACGACCTCTCGCCTGCCATGAAGGACGAGATCATATCGCGCAGCAGTCTGAGCTGCTGAAGGAGGAACAGGTAGCAGTACATACCATAGACCATCGGGTCATGGGTGGCCCCTGAACCTGATACGCACATAGGGACAGACAGGGCGGGTGGCAACACAGGGACTCAACGCGTGCAGCCCACACCACTACATACCCTGCAGGGCAGGTTCTTGCGGCCGGCAAAGGCCTTGCCCGTACCCTTGCAGGTGGTGCAGCGGCTGCGCTGGTAGCCGGGGCCACCGAACCAGCGCGAGTGGTCGCGGCCGGTATAGTTGCTCTCGATATGGTACCCGTTCCAGCCGCTGCCCGCGCAGATAGGGCACTTCTCGTACTCGGCCACCTTGTCCCGGCTCAGGCCGGTACCTTCGCATACAGTGCATGTAATGCACTCATCCTCTGCACTCTTCTTGACCTGGGGCACCCCTGTGCCGCTGTACTTGTCCTTGACATAGAATTCCTTGAGGGTGGTGGGCTTGGGGGCGCAGCCGTTGACATAGGCAGTGACATCGGTGCCGTTGGCATGTACGAACCCGATGGCGTTGCGCTTGATAGGAGCTGATGTCTCCATAACGTAAGATGTGTAAGTGGGTGGCAGCAGCACGGCCCCGCTCTCACTTATGAGGCCCCACAGGCCGTCCTTCTTCACCACGAACGATTTGCATCCATTGTACCAGTTCTTGTTGTCGAGGGCCAGATCGATCACCTCGTCATAGATCACCGGTACGATGGTGTCGCCACTGAAATCAACCACCCCTATCTTCCCCTCATTGAGGCGCACGTAGCTGCTGGCGGGGTGTATGGGAGGTTGGGGGTCGCAGCAGGGCACCACCTCGGTGCCGGTATGGTCGTACACGGCCACACCCTTGGCATTGCGGGCAATGATGAAATGGCCGAAGTACACTGGGCCGTAGTTGACCTTGTGCGCTACGGCCAGACGGGTGCGGAGGTAGATGGAGGGGTTGCTCTGCTCTGCGGCATACGCCCCGAATTCATCGTACACTGCAGGGATCACAACGGGCTTGCCGTCATGGAACTGTATGATGCCTTTCTTGCCGTCCTTGAGCAGCTGGTAATAGCTCCAATTGTTGCGGTCGGTCTTGACGTGTATGATGCTGTCGTACTCCTGCGGGACCACTATGTTGCCCTCGAGGTCCATCATGCCCCATCGGCCGTTGAGGTTCTTTACCTGTATGGTGCCGCGGTCTGTCCATACGCCTGTCTTGGAGGAGTGCAGCTGGCCGTTATCGACCTTCACGATATCGCGTATGTCGAGGGCCGAGCCCACGGGCACTATCTCTTTGCCGGTGGCCGTGCTTATGACCCCGTACTGCTGCCCTACTCGCACCATTAGCGCCTCGGTGCGCGGGCTGGGGTTGAACACGATCTGATCGTACTTGTACTCGGTGAGCAGTTCGCCCTTGGCGTTGATGAGGGCGTACTTCTGGCAGGTGTAGCTGTCCACCTTGCCCATGCCCACCACGGTCCTGATCATGGTAGAGGTGCTGCCCACATCGTTCATAGAGCCGCAACAATCGAATATGGCCTTGGTGATGTCGTCTCCGCCCGCCAAGCGGTAGCCGCAACGCTTGCCCTTGTCGTAGGTCATGATGTTCTGGGCGTAGATGGCCTGTGCGAACGAGAGCAATGCCAGCAGCAGGGTCAGAGTAGGTCTCATGGATGTATCGTTTGCGGTGCCTAATTTACAGGAGGGGGGTGAAATTGGCGGCTGACGAGGATCAGGGCAGTGTGCATCGGAATGAGGGTTATTGAGTTATTGGAGAATAGTTATTGAGTTATTGGAGAATGGTCATTGAGGGGAGGGCAGGGTGCTCAGCCCCGAAGTGGGCGGAATCTCATAGCGATGGGTGGGGTGCATCAGGTTATTGGGTTATAGGTTATTGAGTTATTGAGGGGAGGGCGGGGTGCTCAGCCCCGAAGTGGGCGCAATCTCATAGCGATGGGTGGAGCCCATCGGAATGAGGGTTATTGGGTTATTGGAGAATGGTTATTGAGGGGAGGGCGGGGTGGCTCAGCCCAGAAGTGGGCGCAATCTCATAGCGATGGGTGGGGTGCATCGGTATTTACACCCCCCCCCAAAAAAAATTCATGGGCGTCACCTCCTCAGAAATCCTGTTTTTTTTAGGCTGTTTTGCAGCATTGGCGGGCCTTGCGTGCATTTTGGGGGTGCCTTAGAAACCCCATTTCGGGCAAAAAGTTGGTTTGATATTGCGATTTTTTCCTTATCTGTTTGTGGCCTCAAACAGAAGAGGCCATGGAAAAGCCCGTAGATATTGATGTCCTTGCCGCACAGCTGCGCCCCATTGTGGGCGACAACGGGGCCCTGCATCCGCATACCATCGACAAGTTGCGGCCCCACCTGGGGGCGTGCCCGGTGCCTGCGGCTGTGCATGTGAAGGGAGAGCACGAGGTACGCCTTGCGAACGAACCCATGAGAACCTTGCTGGAAAAGGACAGCGACCTGCTGCCCATAGTGCCCATGCACTTCAGGAGCCCGCTCAATGCCATGGCCCACAGTAGCATGAGCTACAATTTCAGTGGTGGCAGCACGGCCCCGTTCGCCAGTCTGCTGAGCATGGGCAGCGAGGATACGGCCATGGCTCTGCGTTGGCAGGTGAGGCACATAGGAAGGGCGCAGGGGTGGCCGGTACTGCTCAGCTGCCTGACTGTGCTTGTGCCTGCCATGTCAGACCCGGACGGGGATGCGGTCATCCCGGCCGATCCCCGGCTCAAGGAACTCAGCCCCCGCGAGCAGCAGATATTCCGCCTCATGCGGGCCGACATGTTGCACGATGAGATCATGCGCATGCTCAAGATATCGCCCGACACGCTGTGCACCCACAAGCGCAACATACTGCGCAAGCTCGGTGTGCGCACGCCCATGGGCCTCTTGGGCCTGTTTGCGCCCGAATTGGGCTGACCGTATCACGGTTTCCGCTATATCACCCCTCCAAAATCACGGTTTCCGTGAGGAAATAGTCGCTTCTGACCCCCGGACCTTTGCTCCGTGACTGACCCGAACGACCCGCACCGCCACATGAAGCACCCACTCATATCCACCCTTGTGGCCCTGGCCCTTACCGCCATTCTGGTGGGGCTGGCCATGCTGGTGTGGGGGAGGGGTGAAATTCATTCGGTATGGAACACAGACGTGATCGGCACCGCCACAGGCTCTTCATTGCCAGACACAGACGCGATCGGCACCGCCACAGGCATTTCATTGCCAGACACAGACCCGATCGGCACTGCCACAGGCTCTTCATTGCCAGACACAGACGTGATCGGCACTGCCACAGGCATTTCATTGCAAGACACAGACCCGATGGGCACCGCCACAGGCATTTCATTGCCAGACACAGACCCGATGGGCACCGCCACAAGCATTTCATTGCCAGACACAGACCCGATGGGCACCGCCACAATCCCTGAACCACATCAACCAAAGATCAATTACCATGGACAAGCCTTGGAAATACGTTGATAACCAGTTTCTGGTGAGTACCCGCACCAGCTACCGCAAGGCGCTTAAGCTGAGCAACTGGCACGACTCGAACCTGAACACCCTGCAGGCCACCGAGCCGGCCCTTGTGCCGCTCTACAACCGCTACCATCCGCTGCATACGGCCTATGTGGCCGCATACAGCCTTTGGGGCTCGGCCAAGGGCACACAGGAGGGCCAGACCCAGAACGTGAAGGAGCTGCTCAAGCAGGCCCTGCTCGACCTCGATGTGTGGGATGTGCAGATACAGGTGGTGCATGCCAAGGGCACGGTGAGGTACAAGGAGCTGTTCCCCGATGGGCGCTTGCCGTTCAACCAAGGCACATTGGAGACCAGGATCAATGCCTTCGATGCCCTTTCTGATGCCATCGGGGCCGAGGTGGCCCTGGCCGCGGTGAAGGTCCTTGTTGATGCCACCTACACGGCCCTCGATACCGCCCGCGACACACAGAGCGGGGCAAAGGGCGGCCGCAAGGTGAAGAGCGGGGCAGTGGAGGCCGCCCGTGTGGCCATCATGGACATGCAGTACCGCGACATGGCTTTGGTGCTCGATGCGTTCTACACCGACCGCGAGACGATGTGCAAGGCGCTGTTCGACCTCGAGACCCTGCGCAACCCCGAGCAGACCACCTTCACGGCCAACCTCGCAGCGGCCGAGGTGCGCACCATGGCCACCCGCACCCTGCTGCCCGATGATATGATCCGCGCCAAGGTCACAGGCCCCGGCCCCCTTAAACTGTACCTCGCCACCACCGAGGGCGGCAACGACAGCACCGCCATAGACCTCGCAACAGACGAGGAGAAGACCTTCCCCGCATCAGACTTCGGCATCACGGACTACAGCACCCACCGCCACCTCACAGCCCACAACGGCAGCGGTGCGGCCACCAGACTCACCGTCACGCTCTGAGCGGAACCTCCATACACTCTTTTTCTCAGACTTCAACCAAACCTTAAAAACCAAGGCGATCATGAACATCCAGGCCCAAGTGCAGCGGTCTGTTACCGCAGGCTAAAGACCCCAAGGACCCCGCCCCCCAGCGGGGTTCTTCATTCAATACCGCCCCGGTCCCAGACCTCGGAGGTATTCTCTTCATACCACACGGAAACAGCACTGTCGCACCCACTTCGGGGCCGCGCCTCCTTACCTGATCGCCATTCAGCCTGAAGCACGGACCATATGCCCCCCGGCACTGCTCGACACGGGCGGCACTTTGCGCCTATGCCGCGCCACCACCAGCACGGTGAGCACCGCTATGCCGCCTGCCTGATGCACCGCACCGAGGGCCACCGGTATGCCGTTTCGGCAGCTCAGCACAGTCCACACACCGAGGGCGTACTGTATGATGATGACCGAGACTATGGCAAGGGCGGTGCGGGCCTGCGCCCCTCCGTGCTGCCTGTTCTTCCAATATGACGCCACCGCCCCCACGAGCAGCAGGGTGCCCACCACCCGGTGCGCCCACTGCACAAGCGCAATGACGAAACCGTGTGTGGCGTGGTCGCGGAAGTGGGCCAGATCCCAGTTGGCCCGGTCCAACAGCAGGTCGGGCATCAGTCGGCCGGCCATATCAGGGAAAGTGGGGTAGTACAGCCCTGCCCGCATGCCCGACATAAGTCCGCCCAGTGCCAGTTGAAGCCACAGCAGCAGCCAGAGCACGTTCAATAGTGCCTGGCGCGGGACAGCGGGGCCTTCCGGGAAACTGCGCATGAGGGCCGTGCGCAGCAGATAGGCATACAGGGCCAGTGCCAGCAGGAGGTGGGCCGTGAGCCGGTACGGGCTCACCCAAGGGCGGTCAACCAGCCCGCTCTTCACCATGAGCCAACCGAATGAGGCCACCACCCCGGCCAGCATCAGCACCACCGTGAGCCTTGTCAGCTCCTTGCGTGTGAACAGGCCTTTGGCAAGGAAAAACCCGAAGGGGATGATGAACACCAGCCCCATGAGCCTGGCCCAGAGCCTGTGGAGATATTCCCAGAAATAGATGGCCTTGAAGCCGGCCTTGTCCATCCCCTTGTTGATCATATTGTACTGAGGGGTGCCCTTGTAACGGTCGAACTCAACCTCCCATTGGGCCTCTGTGAGCGGGGGCACCGTGCCTGTCACTATCTCCCAACGGGTGATGGAGAGCCCAGAGCCCGTGAGCCTTGTTATGCCGCCCACCACCATCTGCACCGCCACCATGAACACCCCGAGCCAGAGCCACAGGGTAGGGAGGTTATCAGTGGTGCGCCAGTTCATCTGAGAGGAAGAGGACAACGGTCAGTACGTGACTGTCGGCTCCAGCCGCACGGAACTGCGCACAGAATTGGTGATGAGGCAGGCTGCCTCGGCCTTCTGGAGGATGCGCTCGGCCTTCTCTGCATTGCCTCCAGCGGGCAGCACCAGCTGTGGGCGCAGGATCACCTCGGTCATGATGAACTTGCCGTCCACCTTGTCCAGAATGCCCTCTGAGGGACAGTTGAACGAGATGTATTCCAGTTTCGAGTACTCGGCAATGGCCAGAAAGGTGGTCATGAAACAGCTCGCCACCGAGGCGGTGAAAAGATGCTCCGGAGACCAGATGCCGGGCACGCCCTTGTCAAACTCCGGGGGCGTGGCCACTCGGAATGATACGGGCAACTGAGGCGATGAGGCCGTGCCTGTGCGACCCTCGTCCCAGCGTATGTCAATGTTGTATGAGTGTCTGTCCATGGTGTAATTGGTTATCAGATGTTATTGATGACAGTTGCAAGGCGGTCACGCACCTCATCGGCCAGCGCTGCGATGTGCGGGTCGCCTATCATGCCCATGGCGGCTGCCGGGTCAATGGCCGCCACCTCTATGTCCCCGCTCTCGGTCTGGCGGAGCGTGACGTTGCATGGCAGCATGGTGCTGATGTGCGGGTCAGACTGCAACGCCCGGTCTGCGAACACGGGGTTGCACGCGCCCAGGATCACGTGGGGCAGGTATTCCTTGTCCAACTTCTTTTTCATGGTGGCCCTGATGTCAATCTCGGTCAGCACACCGAAACCCTGCTCTGCGAGCGCGGCCTCCACCTTTTGGCGTATGGCATCCCAGCCCATCTGGGCCGAAACGGTCCTGGAGATGTAGTAGTCCATCAAGAAGGTCTTTGTATCCTCAACCGCGAAATTCAGCACCTCGCCCTGCAGAGGATATAACATAGGTCATACGTGAAACTGCGGAATACGACATCGGCAAGCCGACATTGACCGCTTGCTCAGGCCCGAACACAGGCCTGCTCGGGCCTCAGGTCAACAGGATCTGGAGGCATCCTGCCACCAGACCCAAGGCCGCACCTACCAGTATCAGGGTCAGTTCATCCTCCTGGAATGCCGGATGCAGAGCCCCTTCAAAATCTTCGGGGGCCAGCAGACCCATACGCTGGCGCAGGGTGTTCTCCAGATCCAGCGCATGGTCGGTATGCACGAACAGCAGATGCGCATGCTCGGGCAGCCGCACCACAAGCTGTGCGGCCACATGCAGGCGCAGGCGGTGCAGTGCCTCGGTCGTGCCCGTAAGCCGCAGGAGCAGGGCATAAGGACCTGCTGAACGGTCAATGGCGCGCGACACGTGCAGCCCCACGATCTCGGCCATACGGCCCGATAGTCCATCGCGCAGCACATGGCCGAATATGTTGCGGGCCGAAAGGACATCGGTGGCCACCAGCCTGCTGTACCGCACTGAGACCTCCTGCTGCCGTTTCATGAACAGGCCCTGAAGGTTCCATGGCCCGATCTGTACAGGATGCTTGGGCCAAAAGATGAGTTTGAGTGCAAGCCAATTGGTGATGTAGCCTACAAGAAGACCGCCAAGCGGGAGCAGCCACCACTCCTGCCAGTAGCACCATATGGCGGCCTGAAGGAGACCGAACAGCAAGCCGAAATAAAGACCCGACCGTTCAATGAACCTGAACTCCTGCTCCCCACATTCAAGGAAAAGCCTGTTCAATATCCTCTTGTCGGCCGCGATATGGCTCACCACCATCTGCCTGATGTCGAATATGCCGGTCAGGTCATCGTGCATGGCATCCATCACACCTTTCACAGCTGCGGGCAACTGGGCCTCGGCCTGTTTATACAGCCGCTCCTTTGCCATGCCGGGCATCAGGCGCCATACAAGCGACATGTGTTCCCTCATGCCCGAATCGATCAGCTCTCGGGCAAGCCCCTTCAATGCCGGCCCCATCTCCTCGAGCACCTTACCATGATCGATCCGTGAGAACAGCTCTCGCACATCGATAAGGTGGGCCGTGAGCAGATCAACGGTCTTCCCGGCCATCTTCTCGGCTTTGGCCGGTATGATCCCCTGCCACCCGAATGGCCTGACCCCCACATACTCCATAGGCCCGAAAGTCATCTTCAGCGCCAACCAGTTTGTGCCCCAACCTATCAATGCCGATATGATAGGCATCATGATAATTGAAAGTGTCTCTGTGGTGGTCATTTCGGAGGTGCAATATCGGGGCTATCCTGACATCTCAGTGCTCATGAGCACGCGCGGCTCTATGCCACACCCCCTTGCACCACCCACATGTAACAACCTATATATATCAATAACAGTTATATCGGCCATTCTTCTTTGTGAAACAGGACATGGCTTCCATACCCTTTCAGGATGGGATCCAAAAGTCCGACCCTTAAGCAGACCCGCTAAATGAAAGGCATACATTGTGAGGTCACCGATCCATTAAATATGATCGCCATCATGATTATTTGAAACTACGGATGTATGTTCGCGCCCCCATTCCGAGTACAACCCTTAAAGAACAAGTTGCATAAAATGAAGACCGAGCAGTACGATGTTGTCATCCTTGGCGGAGGCCTTGCAGGCCTATTGCTCTCATTGCAGTTGAGGAAACAGAAGCCGGACATCAGGCTACTGGTGCTCGAGATGCGCGAGGGGCAGGCACCCGAGGCTGCATTCAAGATCGGAGAGTCGAGCGTGGAGCTCGGCACACACTACATGCGCGAGGTGCTGGGCCTCAAAGGCTACCTCGACTCGAAGCACCTGCCCAAGAACGGTCAGCGGTTCTTCATGTCGCCCAGACACAAGGATCAGATTCACAAACGGGTGGAGTTAGGGCCACGTATCAAATTGCCCGTGCCCAGCCACCAGATAGACCGTGGCATCTTTGAGAACGACCTGATCGACATGACGCGCCAGCTCGGCACCGAGTTCCTGTTAGGGGCAAGGGTGCAGGGCGTTGACATAGACCGCGACAATGGCCACACGGTCTCCTACACCTGTGGTGGCCTACAACATACTGTCAAGACCCACTGGGTTGTCGATGCCACCGGCCGTTCGAGTTTCATGAAACGCAAACTGGGCTTTGCAGAAGAGTATCCGCACAATGTGAGCTCCTCCTGGTTCCGCATTGACCACAAAGTGGACGTGGATACATGGAGCAGCGACCCCACCTGGCACTCGCGGTTGAAGGTGGACGGCATCAGGCACCTGAGCACTGTTCACCTGATGGACAAGGGTTACTGGGTGTGGATCATCCCGTTGGTAGGAGGCCGCACCAGCATAGGCATCGTGGCCGATGAGGCCATCCATCCGTTCAACACCTACGACACCCTTGAGAAGACCCTTGCGTGGATAGGCCGCAACGAGCCGCAACTGGCACGTGAGCTCAGCCCTTACCACGCCAAGATCATGGACTTTCTGGTGATGAAGCACTTCGCCTACGCCTCCAAAGAGACCTACAACACCGACCGTTGGACCGTGGTGGGCGAGGCCGGCCTGTTCGGTGACCCCTTCTACTCGCCCGGTATCGATTTCATCACATTGGCCAACACATTCACCGGTGACCTGATCCTGCGCGACCTTTCGGGTGAGGACGTCATGTTCCGCACCAAGTTCTACGCCACGCTGATCAGGGCGCTGTACGACAACTGGATGCCCCTGTACAAAGGGCAGTACCCACTGTGGGGCAGCACACAGGTCATGGTGACCAAGATCTTCTGGGACTGGGGCGCATATTGGAGCATCAACACCCTGCTCTTCGTCAACAAGGCCCTCACCGATCTGGACATGATGCGTCAGGTGGCTACCGGGCCCACAAGCTTCCTGGCCCGCTACGGTGAGCTGAGCGCACAGATGCAGCGCCTGTTCAGAGACATGATGCCTTACGACACGGACGACATCACCGACCGCTATGCCGACCCGTTCGACATGGACTATATGCGCGCGTTCCAGCAGGATATAGTTGAGAAACAGTACCCGAAGGAAGAGGTGCTGCAAAAGGTCGTATCCAATTTCGAACTGTTGGAGAAGGTGGCCGCAGAGATGTTCCGCCTGGCAAGCAATCTGGCCCACGGCACCCCGATGGACATAGACGTGGATCCCTACACCATGAGCCTGAGCGGTGAGCAGCGCACCAGCCAGAACAGCAAAGTGCTGGGCCGCGACCCGTACGTGGCCGATCAGGTGTGCCGCATGTGGCTGTATCCGCTCAACGAAGCGGTCATGGCCTGATCGCTCACATCAGGTCGCCATCAGACGGCCCGCTGTGCCCGCCATGCGCACAGTGGGCCGTCTTTTTTCGGGGCGAAGTGGGACAATGGGGCTCCGGCCCATCAACTCCGGCCCCTCTTCCCTGACATGCTCAGCGAGGCATTGTATATGGGCATGGCAGCAAGCGTTGTCGAAACGGCCACCAGCACCAGTATGGAATACACCGACCGGTCTATGAGACCATAGAACAGCCCGATGTTGGCTATGATCAGCTCCATCAGGCCACGCGCGTTGAGCAGGCCACCCACGGCCGATGAATCGGCCCAGTTGAATCCGGACAGCTTCATAGTGAATGTGCAGCTCAGGTACTTGCTCATGAATGCGAATATGACAATGACCACCGTGGGCACTATCATATCAGAAGCGCCAAGACCCAACATATTCGTGTTCAGTCCTGAAAAGGCGAAGAACACCGGCAACAGGAACACCACCGTCAGGTCCTTGAGCCGCACACTCAGTGCCTGTACATAACCCTTGTCGCGCGGCATGGCCAGCCCAAGCACAAAACCACCGAACACCGAGTACAGCCCGAGCCAGTCGGTGGCCAGGGCACACACCAGGAGCAGACCCATGACCACCGCAAAGGCCGTGGGGCTGAGGTCTGCAGGCACATTCACGTGCCGGGCGGTGGCGCGCAGCATTGGCCTGACCACAAAAAAGAGGACCAGTACAAGCAGTGTGGCTCCCAGCACCATGATGACGATACCCGTATAATCGCCCTTGGTGCTCATGGCCGTCACCAGCCCCAACAGCACCCAGCTCACCACATCCTGAAGGCTGGCCGACAGAAGCGAGAGTGAGCCCAGACGGGTGTTCACGATACCTTTCTCCTGAAGGATACGCGCCAACATCGGGAAGGCCGTTATGGCCAACGCAGTGCCCATGAATATAGTGAGCTGCACAGAGGGTATGCCATTGCTGTTGATGGCATCATTGAACAGTGCCGCGCTGAGTGCACCGAACCCGAACGGTACCATGATGGCCACTACCGACAGTACCGATGCCCTACGCACGGCCTTAGGGTTGAAATGGCTCAGATCCATCTCGGCCCCCACCAGGAACATATAGATAGAGAGACCAAGGTTGCTCACAAAGAACAGGATGGACATGGTGTCCACCGGGAACACCGCAGCCGATGCATCGGGAAAGAAATGCCCGAAGAACGTGGGGCCCAGCAGCACACCAGAGATCATCTCGCCCACAACGGCCGGCTGCCCCAACAGCCGTATGAGCCGCCCCATCATCTGAGCCATGAAAAGAATGACGATAAGCGCAATGAGCGCCTCAATGAAAAGTTCAAGATGGCCCATGAGCTACTCTGAGTGCCGTATTCATTCTCTGCCCGATCGAAGACCCCATGGAAGGAGGGCGCAAATAGTGCAGGGCCGCAAGAGACCCATATGACGCGCATCATAAAGCCGCCTTGTGGCTCACCGTTCTTTGCGGCATCCTGCCCACTCCGTTCAGGCACCACCATTTCCTACCCACCTGATAACTGTGACAGTCCAAGAGCAGAAAACCCGGATCATCGGCTTCATCGCCTCCCAACAGGTGTTCACACTTGCCACCTGCGGCAGCCATGGGCCGTGGTGTGCCCCGTGCTATTACGCCTTCGAATCCGATCAGATGCGGCTGGTGTTCATGTCGCAGTCCGATACGCGGCACATCCGCGAGATGCTGGCCCATGATACCGTGGCGGGGAGCATCCTGCCCGACCGCTCCACTGTGGGAAAGATCAGGGGAATTCAGTTCACCGGGAAAGCTGTCCCATGCAACCGCCTGACCGAAGGGGAAATGTTGCGCGACCTTTACTTCAAACGCTTCCCCTTTGCTCGTGCCATGAAAGGCGAATGTTACGCAGTGATGCTTGATACTGTGAAAATGACGGACAACACCCTCGGTTTCGGGAGCAGGCTGCACTGGGAACGGACAGACCTTCATCATGCCCAGAACTGACCAATGTTCGGTCATGTGGCATCAGGCTGCGCTATGATCGCGGTCATTTTTCAATGAGATGAAGCACACCACCATCATCGAGCCGTTCCGCATCAAGAGCGTGGAACCCATTTCGCTCTCCACAGAGGCCGAACGGACACGTTATCTGAACGAAGCTCATTTCAACCCCTTCCTGCTCGAGAGCGACAAGGTCATCATCGACCTGCTTACCGACAGCGGCACATCGGCCATGAGCGCGGCCCAATGGGGCGGCATCATGGAGGGCGATGAGGCGTATGCCGGCTCACGCTCGTGGCTCAGGATGCAGAAGGCTGTCCGCGACCTCACAGGCATGGAGCATGTGCTTCCCACCCATCAGGGACGCGCAGCCGAGCGCATCATATACGGCCACCTCGGGGGTGCGGGCAAGGTGTTCATCAGCAACACCCATTTCGACACCACCCGTGCCAACATCGAGTTCAGCGGGGCCGAGGCCATCGACATCCCCATTGCTGAAGGGCGGGACACTGCGCTTGAGCACCCTTTCAAGGGCAATATGGACACCGATGCGCTCCGACAGCTCATCGCGCAGCGCGAGGCCGGGAACATCGGGGCGGTCATACTCACGGTGACCAACAACAGCGGGGGCGGCCAGCCCGTCAGCCTGGCCAATGCCGAGGAGGTGTCGCGCATCTGCCGCCAGCACGGCATCCTGTTCCTGCTCGACTGCTGCCGTATTGCCGAGAACAGCTATTTCGTACGCCACCGCGAGTCGGGCATGGACAGTCTCACCTACCGCGATATCGCCCGGCACATGTTCTCTCTGGCCGATGGGGCCGTGATGAGCGCCAAGAAGGACGCGATGGTCAACATGGGCGGTTTCCTCACCCTGCGCGACACCGCACTGGCCGAGGCCTGCATCAACCTGCTCATCATCACCGAGGGTTTTACCACCTACGGGGGTCTTTCCGGCCGCGACATGGAGGCCATCGCCATTGGGCTGGACGAGGTATTTGATCCCTCGTACCTCGAATATCGCATCAAGAGCACAGCCTACCTCGGAGATGGGCTGCACCGCCTCGGTGTGCCCGTCATGCGGCCATCGGGCGGCCACGCGGTGTATGTTGACGCCAAAAGGCTCTATCCGCACATCCCGCCCCACGAGTACCCGGGGCAGGCGTTGGTCTGCGAGCTGTACCGACTGGCGGGCATCCGTTCGGTGGAGATAGGCTCTGTGATGTTCGGGAAGTATGCCGATGACGGCTCGCTGATCCCCGCCCCGATGGAGCTGGTGCGACTGGCCATCCCGCGCAGGGTCTATACCCAGAGCCACATCGAGTACGTGCTGGAGACCTTCATTGAGGTCCTTCGCACTTGCGAGCAGGTGCGCGGCCTCCGCATTGTGAAGGAGCCGAAGTTCCTCCGCCACTTCACCGCCCATTTCGAACCGTTGTGAACAGCATCATCAGCATCACCAAGGAGTTCCGTTTCGAGATGGCCCACGCGCTCCACGGCCACAGGGGCAAGTGCGCCCAGATACACGGACACTCCTACAGGTTGGAGGTCACGGTCAAGGGCACGCCCATCAATGACCCCTCACGGCCCGACCACGGCATGGTCATGGATTTCGCAGAGCTGAAGGCCATTGTGAAAGAGCACATCCTCGACCGTTTCGACCATGCCCTGCTTCTGAGCGAGCGCGACAGACATGTGTTCCCCGATGCGGGTGGCCTATTCAAACAGTTGGAATTCACTTCTTTCCAACCCACCTGCGAGAATCTGATGCTTGAGATGGTACGGTTGCTGAACCATTATTTACCACCTGATGTCACCATAGGCAGGCTGCGCCTTTACGAGACCGCCACCAGCTATGCGGAATGGGAAGGCTTCTAAGGGGTGACCGCACTCTCTAATCTTGTTCTCCCGAGTAGGTCATTGCTCGTGCATGTTGGGTGGTGATGCTTCAAAAGTCAAACGCAATTGACCGCGCCCCTTGTTCCTTGAACAGGCAGTTGCGGCATGGGTCAATTATGCCATGGCCACATCAGGGTGTTTCTGTGGTTGACCAATGAACGAGAAAGTGCAAAGGAGGGAGCATCATTCCAATAGATCTAACGAATGAAAAACCTCCATATATGACGCACGTCATTTTATCGAAATCTCATTAGGCTACTTTCGCCCCGTCAGTGAACGCTACTGCAAGTCGGTTGCAGTGACCACCGGTTCGGGTATCTAATGGATGCCTGTTCTTGACCCGCACCTGCCCATGGATGGAGGCAGGCTGCGGGTCTTTTTTATCACCTGGCGCTATTGTTGTTTTCAATCATTATATTATCTGATTTATATCATGCTTCGCAAAGTTTCGGATGTGTCCATTTGCCTTATCCAAAAAGCAGGATGAAGTCGACCATAGCAATTGGAATGAACGCTTCCACCGTAATGACCGAATAGTACCAACGCAATGCAGATCATTGACCCCGTAACCAAGAAAAGACTCGACCGTCCAGATGCCGCCACGGCCAAACACCTGAAACTGGTGGATCCCGTGCAACGCGAGGTGGCCAAGGAGTTGAACGCCTCTGAGCACTCGCCCATGGATCCGCCCGATGCCTACGGTGGCGCGGTGATCGAAGAAGTGGAATATGCCGACCTGCACCCGCTCATGCAACGCTACATGGACGAGCACCGCAGGGCAGAGGAAGTGATAGCGCGGTTTGAGCAGGCCATGGCCGGATACAAACAGTCGCGATACAAACCTGATCAAGAGGTTAACGAGGCCCTTCATGTTTTTTTCGAGTTTTTTGATGATAAGTTGCTGGATCACAACAGGCGCGAGGAGCGGGAGCTATTCCCGGTGCTACATGCCAAGTTGCTGGCTCAGGGCGAACACGGCACAGGCACTGTGCCCCGTACGGCCATCGACCTGATGGAGGACGACCATGTGAAGTTCATTCAGCTCGGAGCACTCACCTTCAACCTTTTGGGCCTTGCCGCCCGCCTGCCCGATGCACGGTCGGCACTCTTCACGTTCGATGCCGCTTATGAGACCTCGCGCGAACTGACCGAGACCATCCGCCTGCACATCTACCGAGAAGACAACATCCTGTTCCCTCTGGCGCACAAGTTGTTGAGCAAAGAGGAGTTGGATAGGTTCTGAGGGGTCAAGCAGATCAGGGTCTCAGGATTTCAGCGAATCAGCAGCTCAGAGATTCAGTTAACCAAGAGTATAGAACATCAGAAAATCAGAGATAATGAGGCTCATGGCGCGACCTTGAATCACGCATAGGCGGGATTTCGCTACGCTACACCTTAAACCTTGAACTTTGAATTTCTCCCCGAACATATTGACCGACCGATTCGGGCGTAGGCACGACTACCTGCGGCTGTCGCTCACCGAGCGGTGCAACATGCGGTGCTTCTACTGCATGCCGCTTGAGGGGGTACCGCTGCGACCAAAGGCCGAATTCATGAGCAATGAGGAAGTGGTGGAGATGGCTCGGATTTTTGTGTCGATGGGTGTCACCAAGATTCGCCTCACAGGGGGCGAGCCGCTGGTACGCCACGGAGTAGAAGGCATCATTGAGAGGTTGGCCGAACTGCCCATCCGTCTGGCCATAACCACCAACGGGGTCCTATTGGATCGGTTCATCGATGTGTTCAGGTCGTCAGGTGTCACAGAAATGAATGTGAGCCTCGACTCGTTGAGGGCCGACCGCATTGACCAGATCACCCGCAGGAACCATGCTATGAAGGTGCTCTCGAACATCGACCTGCTCATGGCCAACGGATTCAGGCCCAAGGCGAACATGGTGGTGATGCGCGGGGTGAATGACGATGAGGTGACCGATTTCATGGAATGGACCCGAGACGTGTCTGTGGATGTGCGGTTCATTGAGTTCATGCCGTTTGATGGCAACCGATGGGACTGGTCGAAAGGTGTGAGCCAGGCCGAGATACTGGCCCGTGCCGATGAGCGTTTCGGTGCTGAAGGATACAGCCGCATTGCCGACCGCCCCAACGACACATCGCGCAACTATCGTTTGAATGGGGCTGTCGGCACATTCGCCATCATCAGTTCGGTCACCAACCCGTTCTGCGACACCTGCAACCGCCTTCGCATCACGGCCGATGGACGCATCAAGAACTGCCTGTTCTCGGGCACAGAGACAGATCTGCTCACCGCTATGAGATACGGTGTCGACATCAAGCCTCTGATCATCAGTTCGGTCATGGAGAAAAAGCAATGGCGCGGTGGGCGGAACACCCTCGAGACACTGGCCGAGAACGCCACCATGCAGCAGGGCCGCAGCATGGTTGTCATTGGTGGATGACGGGGTACATTTGCCCACATCCAAATTATGACCTCCATCATGCTATCAGGCTCCGAGCATCACCGCAGGCTAACCGATCTATTAGAAGAGTATTGCACTGACGAATGGAAGACGCTCATGCGCGAGCGCAACACCGTACTGTACTTCAGCGCTGGGCAGACCATTTTCAAGCAGGGCCTCACGGCCGAACACATGTACATGATCAAGCATGGCAAGGTTAAGGTGTTCAACACCGTGACGCACGGCATTGACCGTATGGTGCGCCTTGCAGCCGATGGCGAAGTGCTGGGCCACCGTGGTCTGGGCGATGATTTCACATATACAGTGACTGCCGAAGCCCTGACGGAAACCTCAGTGAACATCATTCCACTGTCGCTTTTCATCAGTGTGCTCAAAGCCAATGGCCTTTTCTGCTACCACTTCATGCTGTTCATGGCCGAGGAACTGCGCCTGAGCGAGCACCAGATGGCCAATTTCCTAAACATGACCGTGGTGCAGCGGGTGGCCAAGGCCATCAAGATCAATGTCGATGCGTTCGGGTTCGATACCGAAGACCCCACATTGATATCGTACACCATATCGCGCACCGAGATGGCCCAGTACGCAGGCACCACCTACGAATCGGTGATCCGCAGCCTTGCGCAGCTCAACGACAATAAAGTGATAGAGATCGCTGGCAAGGGAATCCGCATACCTTCCTATCAGAAACTGTTGCAGGTCATATATCCAGAGCCGAAGAAAGACTGACCCGAGATTCTCGTCCGGGCAGATGCGGCCGATCTCATTGACAGAGACCCTGTCCATATGAAGTCGGCCCTGTGAGGCATATTGTTCTGCATCGAGATGACGCATCCTACTATTAAAGTACAAGCGCAAGATATTGCCGTACTTCGCCTACATCTGATTCATCGTTGAATGAACCTGCGTCTGGTCGGCATACTTGTGCTTTTAGCCCTTGGGGCTTTACAGACCGTTGCCGTTTATCATTCGAAAGGGGCCGACAGCGTCACCATGGATGAAGGTGCCATACGCGGGATGCGACTGTTCCGTGAGAAGAACTGCGTGGCCTGCCACCAATTCTATGGTCTAGGCGGCTACATGGGGCCTGACCTTACCGATGTGGTGGCCCTCCGCGGACGGCCGTATGCCATGGCCTTTATCCCCAACGGCACGTTGAAGATGCCCGATCTCGGTCTGAGCGAAGAAGAGGCGGAGGCAGTGGTTGATTATCTTGAGGCGGTGGGCCGTACCGGGCACTATCCCGATTCTATGAACAGACCACTGTGGAATGGTTCGACCACAGGTATGTCAATAAGTAACTGAGGTATGATCCCACGCCATTTCCTCCTGTCAGCACTGGTAGCCCTTGTTCTGGGTGCCGCTATGGGTATAGTGGCAGGTTTTGAGTTCATCATGCCCGGACATTGGGCCCCTTTGGGTTTTGAGAAGGTGCGCCCACTGCACGTATCTCTTGTGGTGGCCTGGATCTTCCTTTCTGCGCTGGGCACGGTTTACCACCACTTAGGCACTGGCAGGTCACAAACTGGTCCGGAAAGTCGCTGGCCCCGTATCCATCTCTTCATTTTCATCGGTACCGGGCTGCTCATCCTCTCATCATACATCATGGGCCGCTTCGGTGGGCGCGAATACTGGGAGTATCCTCCGTGGCTTTCAGTACCGATCGCGATAGGTTGGGTGGGGTTCATCGTTCATTACTTCGCCCGCTCGGTCAGCTTGCCTGGCAAATGGTCTGTGCATCAATGGATGTGGGCCACAGGTGCGGTGTTCTTCCTGCTCACATTCGCTGAGGCCCATATGTGGTTGTTGCCCCAGGTGGGTAGCCACCCTGTACGCGAGATCACATTTCAATGGAAAGCCTATGGTGCTCTGGTGGGATCGTGGAACATGTTGGTATATGGAACATCGCTGGTCACTATGGCGCAGATAAGCGGTGACGGGTCATATCTGCGATCGCGGATGGCGTTTGCCATGTTCCTGTTAGGTTTCACAAACCTGCTCATGGGTTGGGCACATCACGTGTACCCGGTGCCCACTGCACCATGGGTGCGCATCATGGCCTATGGCGTTAGCATGACCGAATTGCTGATCCTGGTCAGGATCATACATGGTTGGCACGGCAATATGCAGAGAATAGGGGCGTTGGGAGATTCGGTCCCTGTGCTCTTACTGCGTAGTGCGGAGTATTGGATCCTCGCTAACCTGGTGCTGGCCATCGTCATTTCCATCCCTGCCATCAACCTGTACACCCACGGCACGCACATCACGGTGGCTCACGCAATGGGATCAACGATCGGGATCAATACCTGCATCATGCTCGCCTCAGTGTTCCATATCGGTCAGGGAAACGGACAGCGACCTGCCACCGGCATGGCGAGGCTGGGACTAGTGATCTTCAACGTATCACTCAGTGTGTTCCTTGTGTCCTTGGTGGTGGCCGGGGCTGTGAAGTCTTATCTGACAATGGGAGGTCAGGACCTGCCGTTTCAGTATATCATGGGGCATGTGAACCGCCCGTTGGCCGCCTTTGCTGTGGCCGGGATCGGTGTCACCACAGGCCTCGGCCTTATGGCATGGGCCGCACTCAGGACGATCATGGGTCGCTGAGGTTTTGCACATAATCCCTTCATGGAATCTACAATATGATTTTCGTCATGGTATGACGAACTGATTAGAGGTCAGTGAATTGATTTTTCAGACTCCGATTGTTGAATTTATCCTATAACTCTCTGCCAACGAAAGAGGTGGCGGCCGATACCTTGCACCCCCCAACAGAAAAGAATAGGCCATCAGTTAGAGATTCATAGCAATTTTTTGATCCCCATGAGAACAACCCTCCAACGCACCTACACCAAACAAGAAGTATTGAATGCCTGCTTGCCCGATTTCGGGGGCGATGAACTGGCCGCCAGCACCTGGGTGAACAAATATGCCATGCGCGACAGCGAGGGCCGCCTTTGCGAGAGCCATCCCGATGAGATGCACCTGCGCATGGCCCGCGAATTTGCCCGCATCGAACAGAAATATGGCCATGCCTCCAATCTGGGCACACGCATGCCGCTGCTCTCGGAATACGGGCAGCAGAGGCACCCGCTCAGCACAGACGATATCCTGGATCTTTTCCGTGATTTCAGGTATGTGATACCACAGGGCAGCGTGATGGCCTCGTTGGGTAACCCGCACATACTGGCTTCGCTCTCAAACTGCGTGGTGATACCCGAGATACAGGACAGTTACGGGGGCATCATGTACACCGATCAGCAATTGGTGCAGCTCTTCAAGAGGCGCTGCGGGGTAGGCATAGACATCAGCTCCATCAGGCCAGAGGGGCTGCGCGTCAACAACGCTGCGGGCAGCACCAGCGGGGCAGTGAGTTTCATGGAACGTTTCTCTAACACCACCCGCGAGGTGAGCCAGAACGGGCGCAGGGGCGCGCTCATGATCACCATGGACATCGCCCACCCCGATGTGGAGCATTTCATCACCATAAAACAAGACCTGAGCAAGGTTACCGGGGCCAATGTGAGCATCCGCATCTCAGACGAATTCATGAAAGCCGTGCGCGATGGTAGACCGTACACCCACCGCTGGCCTATTGACAGCAAAAAACCCAAATTCACCAAAAAGGTGGATGCCCGCGAGCTTTGGGACACCATAATCAACTGCGCCCACGCGTCTGCTGAGCCGGGCCTCATATTCTGGGACCGCCAGCACCACTATTCCACATCTTCGGTGTATCCGGAGTTCAAGAATCTGAGCACCAACCCGTGCAGCGAGATAGCCATGCAAGGGGGCGACAGTTGCCGCCTCATAGCCATCAACCTCTATTCATTCGTTGACCAGCCCTTTACCCCGCAGGCCACTTTCAACCACCAGAAATTCTATAAGATCACTTACGAGGCGCAGCGCCTCATGGATGATCTGGTAGATCTTGAACTGGAGGCCATTGACCGCATACGAGAAAAGGTGCGCAAGGATCCCGAAGCAGAACACATCAAAGATGTAGAGGTGCGCACATGGAATCTGCTGTACAATGCCGGGAAGACCGGCAGGCGCACCGGTCTGGGTTTCACCGCCCTGGCCGATGCCGTGGCTGCGCTGGGCCTCAGATTCGATAGCGATGAGGCACTCAGAGCCGTGGATCAGATGATGCGCACTAAGTGCGATGCAGAGTTCACATCAAGCATCGACATGGCCATTGAACGTGGGAAATTCGAGGCCTTCGACCGGAAAATCGAGGAAACATCAGAATTCATAGCCATGATGCGCAAGGATTTCCCATCCGTTTATGAGCGCATGATGCAGCATGGCCGCAGGAACATATCACTGAGCACAGTGGCCCCCACGGGCAGCCTGAGCATCCTGGCCCGCACATCATCGGGCATCGAACCGGTGTTCCTCACTAGCTACAAGCGCAGGCGCAAAGTGGTGACCGACACCCCTGAGACCCAAGTGGCATTTGTTGATGCCTTAGGCGACCGCTGGGAGGAATTCACTGTTTTCCATCCTAAAATGAAGGACTGGATGCAGGCCACCGGCCAAACAGATGAGAGCCTGAGTCCTTATGCCGGGGCCACCGCGCCAGAGATCGACTGGACACAGCGCATCCGCCTACAGGCCCTGGTGCAGAAGTACGTGACGCACTCCATCAGCTCCACAATAAATCTTCCCAACGAGGTGAGTACCGATAAGGTGGCCGAGATTTACCTGAAGGCGTGGGAAATGGGCCTCAAAGGCATCACGGTCTATCGCGATGGGTCGCGCACTGGCGTACTGGTGGCCGACACCAAGAAGAAAGAGGCCGAACCAGAGGCCATCACCGAGAGCCGACCGCCACGCAGACCACATAAGTTGGAGGCCGATGTGCGCAGGTTCCAGAACGACCACGAGAAATGGATTGCCGTGGTGGGCCTGCTCAACGGTAAGCCCTACGAGATATTCACCGGAAGGGCCGAGGAGGCGTTCCACCTGCCCACGTGGGTCGAGCGCGGCTGGGTGATCAAGCAGCGCGATGACCAAGGCAAGGCCCGCTACGATTTCCAGTACGTTGACCGTGAAGGATATCGCGTGACCATTGAGGGGTTGTCGCGATCATTCAACAAAGAGTACTGGAACTACGCCAAGCTGATATCGGGCGTGCTGCGCCACGGTATGCCACTGCCATACGTAGTGAACATGGTGGCCCGTCTCAACCTGTTCGATGAGCACATCAACTCTTGGAAGAATGGGGTTGAGCGCACCCTCAAGGCATACATACCCGATGGTACCCAGGCACCCGACCGTGCCTGCCCGCAATGTGCCGACACCGAAGGCCTGATCTACGAAGAAGGCTGCCTCAAGTGCAAGAGCTGCGGGCATACCAAGTGCGGGTGAGGCTCCTGATGGCAGGTTAGATTCTGGCCGATAAAGAAGCGGCCAGCCTATTTCAAGCAAATTATCAGCATAGCCTTTCGGCTCATCTGAATCAAAAATTCGGCTCAGATTCAGGGTGCCTATGTTCGGGTTAAGCGAAATTCAAATCAGCTGTCATCGAACAAAATACGAAGTGCGGGACATCGGTCAGCCACGGAAAAAATCATGAAACAGACTCAACTCCCAATTCTGTGAGTTCTGTGCCTGACCCGCCCATGCGGAGTTTCCGTGGGTATAAATTGTCCTTCAATTTTTTGAATGAATGATAGATTAGCTTATCCCGAACTCAGGTAGGGTGATCTGATCTGAATGGCTCCGATGCCATCCATTAAAAAAAAGACCCGGACAGCTTGGCTATCCGGGTCGGTGCGGCACACGGCCGCGATGATAGGGGTAAGATCGATCAGTGATTCTTGGCCTTGTATCCGAAGAACCAAGAAGTGCTCTTGCGGATGGTGTTGCGGTTCCAGTTCCAGATCACAAGCTGGTAGCTGCGCCAGATGTAATCGACCGGGGCTACCAGAAAGTGCATGAAACGGGTGAAGGGAATCACGGCAATGATGAAAAGAGCCGAGAAGATGTGCAGTTTCACGGTCCAGGGCATGGCGCTCACTGCGGCCACATCGGGGTTGAAGGCCAGAACCGACCGCAGGTAGGGTGTAAGCACCGAGGCGAACCATGATGAACCCCAACGGTCGCCAAAGGCTACGGTAAGGCCACTGATCACCTGCACCAACAGAATGGTATAGACCAGCATATCCATGCGGTTGGTCACTACCAACACCTTGCTGCTGCTGAGTCTCCGTTTGATGAGAAGTGATAGGCCCACCAGAACTGACAGCCCAAAGGCAAAGGCGGCCATCTCCAGAATGAGAAGCCGCACGGGCGAGCCGTTCCAAGCCAGAACGGAAGATGGGAACAGGAAGGCGATCAGGTGCCCGAAAAACAGGAACAGGATGCCGTAGTGGAAAGGCTGGCTGCCCCAAAAGAGTTTCTTGCGCTCAAGGAACTCGGAAGAGAGTGACGATACCTGAAAACCACGGTTGAGGTAGCGGTACACACTGCCGATGAGGAAGATGGCGAGGGCCAGATACGGGAACACCGTGAAAGCGAAGGTGTTGAGCATGGCGTTGTTGGCCTCCCATCCCGTTTTGAGCAGGAATGTGATGGCACCTGCCACTACCAACATGGCTCCGAGCACCATGGGGTAACTCATACCCTCTTCCTGAGGTACCGGTCCGCTCTCGGCTATCACTCTGCGGGCCTTTGCTATCACCATGATGGAGGCGGCCACCAGCAGGCCCACCAGCACCATGATCACCAGAAGTGTCATGTCGCCTTGGGCATCAACGGGAAAGTTATTGTTCATGACTTTGTTGCGTTAAGGGTTCTTATTTCAGTGTGTTGTAGAGCATGTTCCGCAGGCAGATGCCCCGCGTAGGAATGCATCGGTCTGGCTCTGTGTGACTGTGGGTGCAGCCACTTCGGGGAAATCGGTGAGCAGCACCATGAGCAGTGCATGGAGAGCGTAGCGGTAGATGTTGGCATCGGCACGCCCTTCGAGGATGATGGCGTTGTGCTTGCGCTTAAGGGCTTTTTCGCGCATGTCCATCCGCGAGGAGTCGAATTCCACCAGCATCTTGCGCAGGGCAGGTATCAGCACCCGCGACCCGAGGTCGTTGCACAGTTCGCTATCATGGAGCAGCGGAAGCAGGTTCAGCACATTCACCAGATTGTCGGGCAGTTCGTCACCGCAATCATTGCCGGCCTCGGCCTGTTCGCGCTTCATATTCACAAGGAACTCTCCGCGCTTATAGTCCTCACCGAATATCACGTAGCCCAGATCGAGGTAGCACACGGCCTGGATGTGAAATGTGCGGGTGTACACCTCTTCCATGTCGTGCACGGGGGTGTCCAACGCCCACGAGCGGAACAACTCCAACTCTGTGGCGGCCTCGGGGCTCACCAGTCGGGCGCGCTTGACGCAGCCGGCCGCAGCCTGCGCAAGCCCCGCATCGGGGTACTTGAACAGGTCAGCGAACAATCGGTATTTATCGAGATGTGACATGGCTCAGAGTCCTCTTGTTGGGCGCATCTTGAATCCGAATCCGGTCTCGCCTTTGGCATCAGCCGTGGCCTCCATCATCTCAATGCTCTCTTCGCGGTGTGCGGGCGGGATCACAAAACGCTCGTTGAAGGTGGCCAGCGATGTGAGGCGGAAAATCTCATCGGCCTCGCGGGCACTGGTCTTGCCCATGCGCACTGCTTCCTCAACTTCCTCTTTGGCCAGGTCGCCAACGGTGGCATCCCTGCGATGGATCTTCACGGCCAGCAGCTTGCGCATCACCTGCCGCATACGCTCCTCATCGCCAGCAGTGAAAAGGCTTGCCAGGTACTTCATAGGCAGGCGCGATGTCTCTACTCCGCCCCACAGGCTCTTGGTGGTGCTGTCATACACCCCATCGCTATCAACACTGGCCATGGCCGGCAGCATGGGTGGCACATAGAACAGGTTGGGAATGGTGCGGAACTCGGGGTGCAGCGGCAGGGCTATACCCCATTGCTTCACGAATTTGTACACCGGGCTCTTCTGTGCTGCACGTATGGTGCTATCGGCAATGCCGTTGGCCTTGGCGGCAGCGATCACGCGCTCATCAAATGGGTCCAGATAGATGTTGAGCTGGGCATCGACAAGGTTCTTCTCATCGGCCGATGCCACCTTCTCAATCTGATCGGCATCATAGAGCATCACACCTAGGTAACGGATGCGGCCCACGCAACTGTGCATGCAGGCAGGGGCCTGTCCGCTCTCAAGGCGCGGGTAGCACAATATGCACTTCTCGCTCTTACCGGTGTTCCAGTTGTAGTAGCTCTTCTTGTAAGGGCAGGCCGTCACGCACATGCGCCATGCCCGGCAACGTTCCTGATTGATGAGTACCACACCATCCTCGCCACGCTTATACAGCGCGCCCGATGGACAACTGCCAACGCAGGCAGGGTTGAGGCAGTGGTTGCAGATGCGCGGCAGGTAGTGCAGGGTCATGCGCTCCAATTGGAACATGCTCTCCTGTTCGGCCGGACTCAGGTCCTTGAAATTCACATCATTGCGCGCATAGTCGGGCGACCCGCCAAGGTCATCATCCCAGTTAGGTCCCGATTTCACATCGATCACCTCGCCCGTCACCAACGACACGGTGCGTGCCGTGGGCTGGTCATTGCCCTCGGGGGCGGTGAAGAGGTCGCTGTACTTGTAGGTCCAAGGCTCGTAGTAGTCCTCCAGCACGGGCATTGCCGGGTTGTGGAAGATGTTCTTGAGGCCCTTGAGCTTGCCGGCCCCGCGCAGCGATACGCTGTTGCCGTCTTTCACCCATCCGCCCTGATAGATGTCCTGATCCTCCCATTTGGTGGGATATCCGGTACCGGGCTTGGTCTCTACGTTGTTCCACCACATGTACTCGGCCCCTCTGCGGTCGGTCCAGATGTTCTTGCACGCTATGGAGCAAGTGTGGCAGCCTATGCACTTGTCGAGGTGAAACACCATCGACACCTGTGATCTTACGTTCATGGCTTCTGTCTCTTTTTAAGTTGATTTCGGGATGGATGATGATGATCAGAACTCTACCTTCTCCATTTTGCGCACCAGCACGTGGGTGTCGCGGTTCACGCCCACGGGTCCCCAGTAGTTGAAGTGGTAGCTGAACTGGCCGTAGCCGCCCACCATCAGGTTAGGCTTAAGGTGTACGCGGGTGAAGCTGTTGTGGCCACCGGCCCTCCGCCCACCGCGCACCTGGCTCTTGGGTACGGTGTAGGTACGTTCTGGCGAGTGGTACACGATGCACACCCCGCGTGGGATACGTGCACTCACGCAGGCCCGGGTGCAATACACTCCGTGGTCGTTGTACACTTCCACCCAGTCGTTGTCCTTTATGCCAAGGGCCTCCGCATCCTTCTCACTCATCCAGCATGGCTCCATGCCGCGGCTCAGGGTGAGCATGCGCAGCGTATCGCCATACGTGCTGTGAATGTGCCATTTGCCATGAGGCGTCAGCACGTTTAGCATCTTGGCCTTGCCATCGTTCACCGTTTTTCGCAGGTCACCATAAACGGCCGGTGTGGGCGATGGCTTATAGGTGGCCAGATGCTCACCGAACATGATGTAGCCATCATGATCGAGGTAGAAGTGTTGCCTGCCCGTGAGGGTGCGCCATGGAATCAGCCTATCAACATTGTAGGTGTAGGCGGCATAGGCGCGGCCATTGTTCATCAGTCCGCTCCACAGGGGCGAAGTGTTGTACCTGCGCGGCTGCGCCTGCAGATCCTTGTAGTCTATGCGCACATCTTGACTGCCCTCGCCCAGATCGGCCAGAATAAGGCCGCTCTTCTTCTCCATGTTCTGGTAAGCCCGGTAGTTGAGCTTGCCATTGGTAAGGGTGCTGAGGCGCAACACCGCGTTGCAGGCCTCCACATCCTCGCGCACACTGGGCAGATCCTTTCCATCAAAGAGCTGAACATGCCGCTTGTCCTCCTGCATCTCGCGGTACACATCATCGGCCATGAAACTGTTGCCGTGCGCACCGAGTGCAGAGTTGAGCAGTCTTTCGCCAAGGCTGATGTACTTGTCGTAGATGCGGGTGTAGTCGCGTTCTACCAGCACGATCTTGTGCATCGTTTTGCCCGGTATCGGCTCACATTCTCCCTTGGCCCAGTCTTTCAGGTTGGGTTGGGTTATCTCGTCAACACTATCGTGCTGCAAAGGCACATTCACCAGATCGGTAACAGGCTGTGGCAGGTAGTGCTTAGAGAGTTCGCTCACTTTTTTGGCAATGGTCTGGAAGATCTGCCAGTCAGTCTTGGCCTCCCACACGGGTGGCACGGCCTCGCTCAGCGGGTGGATGAACGAGTGCATGTCCGTGCTGTTCAGATCCGCCTTCTCATACCATGATGCTGTTGGCAGCACAATGTCTGAGTAGAGGGCCGAGGTGTCCATGCGGAAGTTGATATCGACCACCAGATCCATTTTGCCCGATGGGGCACTCTCGCGATAGATGATGTCCTGCACCACGTCTCCGGCCACCTCATCTGCAATGTCGTTGTGGTGAGTGCCCAGATAGTGGTTGAGCATGTACTCGTGACCCTTGGCTGAGCTCATGAGGGCGTTGCCGCGCCAGATGAACCAGTTGCGAGGGAAGTTCATGGGGTCATCGGGGTCCACCACGCTGTGCAGCAGTTCCTTGCTCTTGAGCTTCTCTACCACATACTTGCGCACCTCGTCATCGTTGCCGGCACCAGCTGCGCGGGCATCTTTCACTATGTCGAGATTGCTCTTATTGTACTGCGGATAGAAAGGCATCCAACCATTGCGCACACTCATCACTGCCCAGTCGGCCGAGTGTTTCTTGGCCAGCGGATTGGCATCGTCCGGTATGCTGTTGTAGTCGGCCTGGTTGCTATCGTACCTCCACTGATCGCTGTTTATGTAGTGCCAGATGGGGGCCTGTTGCAAACGGTTCGCGCCTTGCCAGTCCTTGGCCGCCATGATGGTGCCCCAGCTATCTACCGGTGCCAGTTTCTCCTGACCCACGTAGTGGTTCATGCCTCCCCCGTTCTTGCCATTACAGCCGGTGAGCATCTGTGCCATGATGCTGGCACGGTACATCAGATTACCATGGAACCAGTGGTTGATGGCCGCGCCCACTATCACCATGCACTTGCCATTGGTGGCCTCGGCAGTGGTGGCCCATTCGCGGGCGAACTTGATCACCGTCTTGCGGCCCACTCCGGTGAATATCTCTTGCCATGCGGGGGTATAGGCCTGCTCCTTATCGTCATAGTTGGCAGGGTAGTCGCCTTCGAGGCCGCGACCCACACCGTATTGACCCATAGTGAGGTCGTAGATGGTGGTAACTGGCACTTTGCGGCCATCGGCAGTCTGTACAAAGCGTACAGGTATGCCACGCATGGCCTTCTTCTGGAGGCCGTACTCCACAAATTCCACTTTCAGCACATCATCGCGCTTATCGATGAATGAGAGTTCGGGATCGTACTCCTTGTTGTCAGTCCCGTTCTCGTATTTCAGGTTCCAGTTGCCCTGTTTCTCATCCCAACGGTAGCCCATGGTACCTTTTGGGGTGACGAGGCCACCGGTGGCGGCATCGTAGCACAGGAATTTCCAATCGCCATTGGTGATATCCTTGAACTGGCTCACCTGATTGGCGCGCAGCATGCGGCCGGGCTTGTAGCCCTTACCGGTCTGTTCCAACTCTACCAAAAAGGTGCAGTCGGTGTAGCGTTTCACATAGTCTTTGAAGTAGGGCGTGGCTTTGTCAACGTGCCATTCTTTCAGGATAACGTGGGTCACGGCCATCCAGAATGCACCGTCAGAGCCTGCGTGGGCAGGTATCCACTGGTCGGCATGTTTGGCCACCATACTGAAATCGGGTGACATGACCACCGTTTTCGAACCGTTGTGGCGCGCCTCACTGAAGAAGTGAATGTCGGGCGTACGGGTCATGCCCAGATTGGCCCCCATGCTCACAATGAACTTCGAGTTGTACCAGTCGGCACTCTCGCACACATCAGTCTGCTCGCCCCATATCTCAGGGAAAGCGTTGGGCAGGTCGCAATACCAGTCATAGAAACTCAGGTTCACGCCTCCCATCAGTTGCAGGTAGCGAGCGCCAGCAGCATAGCTGAGCATGCTCATGGCAGGGATTGGCGAGAAACCGATGATACGGTCGGGCCCATATTTCTTGATGGTGTAGATGTTGGCTGATGCGATTAGTTCGAGCACCTCGTCCCAATGCACCCTGCGGAAACCACCCTTACCACGTGCACGCTGATAACGCTTGCGCTTGTCAGGGTTCTCCTGAATGTTGGCCCAGGCCTGCACGGTATCGCCTTTGCACACTTCCTTTTCTTGACGGAAAAGGTCGAGCAGCGCACCGCGCATCAGAGGGTACTTCACCCTGATGGGGCTGTAGAGGTACCAGCTATAGCTTATGCCGCGCTGGCAGCCGCGTGGCTCGTAGGGTGGCAGGCCTTCTTCAAGCAATGGGTAATCCAGTGCCTGCATTTCCCACACCACAATTCCATCCTTTACGTGGATGTTCCAGCTGCAGCCTCCCGTGCAGTTCACACCGTGGGTGCTACGCACCACCTTGTCGTACTGCCAGCGGTTGCGGTAGAACTCCTCCCATTGGCGTGTCTTGGGCGATATGATGTCCTCTATCCAGCTCATGGCTCTTGGGTTTTAGTCGTTTGTATCAGTGCGGTCAGATAGACCTGATCTGTCGGTTGTAGATGTCGGCCTTCACGGTGTTGCGCAGGCGTGTGCGCCATGCGATGCCTATCAGCACCAGTATGGCCACCAGGCCGCCAAGACCGTAGGTGATGAAAGGGGTATAAGGCGAATGGGCCACTTGCGTACCGCTCTCGGCATCGGCCTTGGCGAAGAATGCGGCCAATTGGTGCATCTCGGCTTCGGTGAGCGGGGCGGTGGCGTAAGAGCTGGCCATGGCCGGGAACGGTGGCGAGCTAAGTATGCCTGTGATTCCCGCGTGGCCCATACGACCGAACACATTGGTCAGGTCTTTGGCCAGCCCACCGCCCAGCATCACACTGGCGTGGTTCACGTTGTGGCAACTTATGCACGATGGGCCACCTGCGCTCAAGCGGGTCGATCCGTCAAACAGCATCCGGCCGGCTTCGCGGTCGGCATCGGTGTACTCAACAGGTTTCTCTGGTTCGGCAGGGGCCGCATCCGCAGTGGCGGTTGTGGCAGGTGCGCTCTGCTCCTTCAGGTATGCCAGTACCAGATCAATTTCGGCAGGGGTGAGTACCTGATCGGGCATCACCATCTTGTTGTACTCCTCATACACTTTAACAGCATCAGCATCGCCAGTGGCTATGAACCCTTGCGATGAGGTGATGAACTTATGCAGCCATTCCGCGCTCCTGCGGTCAGTTACCCCCACCAGATCGGGGCCTACCAACTTGGTGCCCAGTTTGTGGCAGGCGGTGCAGTTCTTGCGGAATAGCTCGGCACCATCCTGTGCCTGAGCATTGGTGGCCGATGCAATCAGGGCGGCCAGACCGAGTGAGAGAATCAATTTTCGCTTCATCGTCTTGTGCTTGATCGGGTGGATTTGCCACCTGCGTTATCTGGCACAATGATTCAGCTATGTCATGGTAATGTATATGATATATATCATTTCACGGTATGATATATAACCTAATTGTTCATCGCCCCCTGCTCAATCCAAGCTCTGATTGTGGTCAATTCCTCTGTAGAGATGGGGGCGTTCGGTGGCATGTTGAGGCCGTATGTGCCCGAGTGGATCACCTTGTGCCACAGCACCGATTGCATGGGTTGACCTGGCACGACCCGTTTGTTCGGAGGGAACCCCACTGATTCCACATTCACCAGATTCCCGTAGGCCAGTTCAGCTCCAAGGTCCAGACCCCCGTTGGGTGGGTGACAGACCCAACAGTGCTCATTGAATATTGGCAGCACCTCGTTCTCGAAACTGACTGTGTCGAATCCATTGATAGTATCGATGGGTGGTGGCACATAAATGGGACCCTGTTCCTTTGTGCATCCACCCGAAAGAGCAACAACAGCTAATAGCGCGATGGCTTTTCTGATATGAGTCATTGTTTCGGCTTTTTGGGCTTGAACAACAATGTGCGCGAGATATTGAATCCCAACAGCACATATCCTTTATCGTATCGCTGTGCCGGGGAATGGTAGGTGCGCTGTTCAAGTATCTCGGTGGTGGTACTTAAAACGATCTGAAACACGTGCCCTTGCGTGGCCACTTCGTAGGCGATGGAGAACGGGTCGAGGTGCGCTGTGGGCTGTCGGCCATAGACAATGGCCGGGTACTCAATGAGCAGGCTTCCCTTCGGACCCACCTTGAACCGCAATGAAGCCACGAGTGCCACTGCCAGATTCGAACCACCAGCAGGGGCCAGATTGCGCCATGCCACCACTGGAGCCAACTGCGCGCTGAACCAGCGTGTGACCCTGCGCCCAACTATGCCCTGAGCCGTATAGCTGAACCTATGCTGCCATCTGTACTCAAATGGGGTGACGCTGTCGGGGTAAAAGTCTCGGCCAGTGAGGGCTGGGAAGTCATCCGTCATGACCGCTGCATTGACATAAACCGATATGCTCAGTGGGTGGTGGTTATCATCGGTCTGATGCATGAGCCGGAACTTGCCGCCAAGGTCAATGGCCTTGCTGCTCTTGGTACGGCCCAGGTCGAGCTGCATCCATTTCAGCGGACTGTAGATGAATCCGAACCGGATGTTGGCCGGCAAGTCCATGCCCATAAATTGTTTGTACACCTGCTCATCGGGCCCGAATGCCCCGAATCGGTGCTGAATATCGAAACTGAACCCTCGCACCTTGGGCATCAGGTCAACCGATTGCGAATTTACCACAAGATGCCCTGCGAAAAGGCGCGGAACGGGTTCGTGCTGGGGTTGTTCTTGCCCGATGGCCAACAGAGGGACGGCCAGACAGGCGAGGAATAACGGTCTGAGTTGCATCTGGACTCAGTGGCTCTTCAAAGACCGGATGTAGGACACTAGGAACCAACGCTCTTCCTTTCCCAATGTGTGCTGAAAGGGTTGCATCTCTCCACGGCCGTTCGACAGTTTCCAGAAGATGGCCCCATCGGTCTGGCTCTGAACTTGCCCGGAACCGAAATCGGCAGGGTGCACTTTCAGGTTCGCGGCACCGGGGCCGTCTCCTTTACCGGTCACTCCGTGGCATTGCCAGCAGTAGGCATTGAACAGCTTGGCACCACGTACAGGAGCTTTAGGGTCGCTCGCCACAGGACTTTTCAGCGCATCAGCTTCGGTCGGGGCCATCCAGGGATCACCCGCATTCTGTACCCCCAGCAACAAGGTGACACCTACTATGAGAATGGGAATCGGGTTCATGGTTTCAGGTCTTTGTCGGCACTGAGTCCTAAACGATCGATCTCACGGGCCATCTGTGCCGGATCGGTCACTCCTTGTCGTTCCAGCACTTTCTGTATCCCTTGCCTCATGGAGGCGTTCTTCTGTGGATCGAGCGAGCGAGCATTATCGACATGAATGGCGGCCTGAGAGAACAGTTGGCGGTTCAAGGCCCGCACTGCCAACCGGTAGTGTGCATCGGCCTTCATCATCCTGTCATTACTGTGCGGCCTGTCGTGCCCTTCGCTGGCAAGGGTCAGGTACTTCACTGCCTCGGCCTCATTGCGCTCGCCTGCGGCCAACTGAGCCAAGTGGTAAGCCGATGCCACATGGTCGGGATGATGGGTTATGATATCGAGCAAGATGGCGCGCGCTTCTTTCGGATGCTGCGCAAGCAACAACAGGTTGGCCAGATGCATCTGGACCTCAACGGGCCTGACAAGGCTCATACCGAGCAGATCCCTGTGCAGATCAACGGCACTGAGTGCTTTTTCTGCCGATGGCCGTTGACCTCTATCAGCCATGGTCTTCAACTGTTCAAATGAATTCAGGGCACGTGCGGTCATTACCTGCACCAGGGCACTATGAAGGAGAAAGATGGTCAGTAGCCCTGTCATGGCCAATAGACCGACCCCTTTCGAAGTGAATTTGCCTCCGGTGCGCAACACAATTCCTCTGAACGAAGAATGACCCGACCGTAAGGTCCTTGTTGTGATCAGGCCCACCACACTCAGGCAGATGGCCGCTCCCACCGCCATGAGCAGTGGCACCACATCGTACAAGCCGCGCAAAATAAGTACCGTAAGGAGGAAGAGACTGATCAATAGGAAATCCTCGGCCAGCGATGTGCTGTAGCGCGAGGCATAGGTACCCGTGAATGATCCCTTACTGAACAGGGGCGGTGTTCCGAAGCCGAAATGAACAGCATCTTCGGGGCACACGGCCACGCAATCAAGATCCTTGAGGCACCTTGGATTAGTGACCATGCCATGCTTCTTGAGTTCAAGATGTACCAGTATGTCCGATGTGCAACTGGCCGTGCAGAGTCCGCATTGTGTGCAATTGCCCGTAAGCCTGATGCGGCCCCGTGCTACTTGATCGGCCATGCCGAAGAGGGCACCATACGGGCAACCGTTGAAGCAGAATCCCCTGCTTCCCATCAGGTAAACTATCAGGAATCCGCAGACGAAGAATGTGGCGATGGCCACTTCGGCCGGTGGCAGGTTGCGCCACAGATCCTCGGTGATGAAGGAAGTCCAACCCACAGATCGCTCGGCAGACTCTATGCGCAGCTCATGTTCAGGCACCCCGTACATGGCAGCGGCCACTTGTGGCCATATGAACATGTAGGCCATGACCAGCATCGGTACCCATACCAGCACGCGAGACCGGAACGAGACCGGCTTAATATGCGCCTTGCGCAGCAGGTATGCACACAGGTCCTGCAAGGCGAGTATGTGGCAGCCCCACGAACAGAAGAACCTCCCTACCACAAGGGTTGCGAGCATCACTATAAGCATCAGAACGAACCCTCCGGTGACAACACCCTGATGCAAGGTGTACAACACCTCGTTGAGTTCAAGAGGTGCAAGTGTGCGACCATGAAGTTTCCAATGGACGAAGTGAACCACGAATAGTACATGCACGGCTATCAGGGTGGCTGCCCGCCACTTGCCATAATCTCTGCTCCTCGCATCGCCCTCCATGACTTCAGGTCATCGCGGATCACCTTACTGCAAGTCGTCTGTTATAGCGGTGGCCTCCCGCATCGATCATAAGGAGGTAAACGCCCTGTGGGAACGAACTCAGATCGATCGGTCTTCTGAACTGACCTGAACTGGCGGCCCAGTCCTCACCGAAAACCTGACGGCCGAGCGCATCAGTGACGGTCAGTACCAGATCCTCTGACCTCACAAGGTGTACCGAGAGGTTGAATAGCCCGCTGCTCGGATTGGGAAACACCTCGATGGCCCTGACCGATGTCGGATCCTCAATCCCATCGCAGTTCTCGACCACCACATAGGCCGCTTCCTCTGCGCTCTGACAGGCACCCCCGCCCACTTCAACTTCCCAATCGTAGAAGTAGTAGTAATATGAGGCTCCGCCGGTGGACCCAGTTATGGTCACCGCATTTCCTATGACATACGGATATGTCACGCCCGAAGAGCTGCGGTAGAGGTCGCATTGGCCACCTATGGAGAGCAGGTAGCCAGTGCTTGGTTGCAAATAGAAGTTGAGGTCAATGCGCGACTCGCCCTGAGGCACCATGGCTGTGATGTGGGCAAGCAGAGCACCCACACTATTGTACAACTCCACAGTACGGTATGCCTCACCGGACGAATAGACCTTGACCGAGCGCAGGAAGGCGGCCTCGTTCACATCGAACCTCATGCTCTGACCGCCTGTGTGATAGTCGCCATTGCCGCTATTATCCGGTTTGCCTCCATAGCTCGTAATCCCTGCCACAGTGTTCTCGTCAGTCACATAGAAGGTGGTTGAACTGTATAGCGGTGGCGTTGTGATCTGGTTGCCCGTTCCGATAATCTGGCCGTCAGCATTGCGCCAGACCAGATCAGACCCTGACGCACTCAGACTCGCCTGCTCGCCTTCGCACACAGTGTCAGTATCTACAATTGGTGGGTCAGGTTGTGGCAGGGCTGTGACAGTGAAAGGGGCCGATGTTGCCGTACCGCAGTAGGATGTCACCGTGACCGAGTAGGTGCCTGGCCCTGCCAAGATGGTACTGGAGGTCTCGCCAGTGTTCCATTGGTACGAAAGACCAGCATTAGCCTTAAGTCTCACCGAGTCGCCCTGACATATGTAGGATGTACCATCGGCAAGGATCTTGGCCTGAGCGGTTCCGGTGGCCCACTGGGTCAGTGTGATCGGTACGGCTGTGAAATTGTTGGTCTCGTCCTCTTCCAACACGACATTAAAAGGATCTACCTCATACACTATCCAGTATTCCCCATTGCACGTTCCTGCGGGCACATCAATCCACATACCATCGAGGTACTCGCTGTAAATGTCGGTGTATCCCGAAGAAATTCCTTGTTCCACCATACTGCACCCGTAGTTGCCCCCGCCAAGTCCATAATTCGGGAAATCGGCCCCGAAAAGGTCGTTGCCCTGATTGTACACGGTGTTGTCGTCCTTGCAGTGATGAAGGACGGCCGCATCGTTGCAGCTGTTGTAGTCCATCAGACAGAATCCAAGTTTGAACCCTGTATTTACAATGGGCCATTGACGTGGGTCGGTCACTCCCGGTTCTGGTAGGCGCAGAGAATAAAGGCCCCATTGATCGAAGTGGGTGTGGCCATGCGTTGGGTGGTAGGTCATTCCTTGTGGCATCATCCGTTCATAGGATGTCATTGCATTCCCATTCTTGTGGTATATGCGCTGGAAGGTGAGCTGTTTGGCCGTTCCGCCATAAGGGCATGCGTATGTCTGGCTGCCGCTCGGGTCATAGATTGAAAAGGTGTCTGTGCCACACACGAACCAACGGTAGCCCTGCAAATCGACCCCGCGAGCAACGAATGGCCCGTGTCCTATGTTGGGCGTTGATCCGGTGACATAAACGCGGTTGTTCTGCTGATTCGGCCCTTGGAGGTAGTTGGTGATCCCATACCAGGCTATCGTCATGTCGGGCAGCAGGTCGCATATGCCACTACCATCCTCACATACACACGAAGTGGCGTTGGACGTAGTGCACTGAGCTTGTGTAGCCACCGGCTGTGACATGACTGACATCATGAACACGGACGCGATTGCCCAGAAAGGCAGACCCTTGGTTTTCGCAGTGTTTCTCATCGCAAGGACTTGTATTGATTGATTTTCGATAAGGAATGCTGAGTTATTGGGGGGCGAAGTAAGGCGGCTACACGTGTCATAATATGATATATGTCATATTGAGCCCGCCTTCATTGCGAACCTGATCGACTTGTCGATCTTTAAGCTTCCCTGAAAATCGACAGTCTCAAAGTGCGGATGCATTCACCCCCAATTCGGCCTCTTATATAACACTCCAAGACCACCAAGAGGCCGCAATCTCCAGCATCATTAATTCACAGTCTTACCACTCGACTATATCATCGCAGAGAATGATACATGAAATTCGCTTCCAGGTCCCTTGTCAGACCAATAGGCTCTTTTCGGTAAACAGTGATACTCCGGGCTTGGTTCCCAACTCGTTCTGCGTTCACACTTGCATCAGGACACTCTCAAATAGATAGAGCCCCCCGATGTACCCTCTGATAAAGAGCCTGACAGCCGCTCAACCGGCCATCCAACCAGCCTCCGGACTCCCTCGACCACGGGGTACATAGATTCCAAGAGCTCTAGGTAAGACGAGCCGTACCTGTGCTCTTCTATTCTACCTTTTTGTGGGTGCTGGTTATATCTGACCGCACCCCGCGGGTGGCATCTCGAATCGTCTCGACCAATTTGATCACGGGCAGTCTAGGGCAAAAATGGGTATATCAAACGAAGGTATGTCCGCAGGACTATGACGTATCCATCAGAATCATCTGAAACTCCAGAAAGCTCAAGGCGCGATTCACTATTTGGCGTCCTTTGCATTCTGAAAAGGCAGAAAAAGCCCCAACATACTAGCCAACTAGGGCCGGATTGGGTGGGGCCAACCGGCCTCCCAACCGGCCTCCCAATCGGCCTCCCAACCGGCCTCCCAACCGGCCCCCAATCCGGCCTCCTATGCCGCGTAATCACTGGGTTTCTCTTCCAAAGCAAAACGATGCTCATCTTCCATTCGTGGAGGGGATTTACAAACTGCACAACTTGCTCACTCTTTTGACTTGTGAGAACCAACTAGGCAAATGCTGGTACTTCGTGCCGTTTTTCTCTATGCGCATGAGAAAGACCCTTGAATGAAAGAGCGGTCACTGAAATTATCTCTAGGAGGCCGCATTTAGTGGGCCTTTGGGCCACAATACTGGCCCCCGAATAGCCCACCTTGGACTCCTGTATCAATCGGTTCGTCACTTTCGAAGATTGATGCTGCGGTTTTCGCAACGCGGAGGGGCTTTCTGTTGATCCAATTATGGCCGCTAGTGAAACTCAACCCGTTAATTGAGTAACTCATGGACTATAGAATTCAGAATGTGATTGGGCCCAGAAGGCCGACTGAATCGGTGTTCTCGGCCTGCAATCATCTCAAGTTTGATTCTCATCTTAGGAATAATGATCTACTCCATACGAGTCCCATTGCTCACCATGAAGTTGCTTGCGTCTAGCAGGTGCTTCACCCTCTACATCTCCTAGGGTCAATGTACTTCGGACAGAGACCAGTTCAAGTTCTCAAAAGGCGTTTCCACATGCATCGCGTTTATTACCCAAGACTCATATACGGGCACATTTGCCCGCACCACACATTATGTGGTATCATGTATGTTTGCGGTGCGAAATCGAATGTCTCGATTTTGGTCACTAAGTGTTAGGCCGAATGCAGACAGTAAATCCCTTCAATTGGAGTCCGGGTCATCAAGAAATGATGACGAGACTGATGAAGCGGGAGTTTCTCGCCAAAGACACGGGGGTACCTGTTAAGTCTCTTGCCGAATGGAACCACAAAGGACTACTGCTTTCGCCCACGGTGGCGAACAAGTGGCATCGGTTCACCTTCGCGGAGCTAATTTGGATCAGGGTCATCCAGCGTCTACGATCTTTCAATTATCCTCTTGAAAAGATAAAGATCATACGTGATTCCTTCTGCACGCCCACATTGGTCGATATCACAACTGCCCTGGAGGAAATGCCCGAGATAACCAGATTCATATGTGACCGAAGTGGCATTTCATATGAAGTGGCCGTTGAGCTCCTGAAGAATAAGGAGATTCGGCAGATGATCCTAAAAGGACTTCAAGAGAATCTACCTGATTTCTCACACTTTGATGGAATTGTCGGCCTTACATTCATATGCCGTGAACCGATAAGCTTGATCATCTCCTCCGAAGGAAATGTTCAGCTAATGAATGTCGAACTTATAGCAGCGAACGGGTTAAAGGGATTCGATGTAAGCAAGTTCTTCAATGGCTCTCACCTAATCCTGAGTCTCACAGAGGTTGTCAATGAGGTCTTCGTTACCACTTCACCATCAAAACTGCACTTTTCTTTCAGTTTGATCAATGCGAAGGAAATGAGGATTCTTGAGGCCTTAAGGGACAAGGATGTGAAATCTGTTTCAGTGCGCTTCCCAAAAGCGGATGGAGAAATGACCTTTGAAGTTACGAGAGAATTGAAACTTGACATGGCGGTTCGGTTAGGAGAGGCGCTCCGCACCAAAGGATATGCAGATTTGACCGTAAAAACACAGAATGGAGTTATTGCCTATTCCGAAATAACTGAAAAAACAAAACTGTAATGGCACTGGATACAACAGGCCTTTTGTTAAAAGTGGCTCACCACCAGAAAAATGGGGTGAGCTGTCTTTTCCGAACACGTGTTAACAATCGAAGAATGCAAGCGGTTACTTGGAAAGAACGCTGACCGATACTCCGACCCACAATTACTGATGATGATGGACTGGCTTCGGTCTGTCGCAGAATTGTCGTTGTCCATGAATCAACATCAATCCGAAGCAAATGAAACGAGCAATCCTGATGGCGCGTGTCTCAAGTGACGAGCAAGCCAAAGGCTACAGTTTAGATGTTCAGATGAGTGCTCTTGAGCGGTACTGCGCATTGAATAATCTGGAGCCTGTTTACATTTTCAAAGAAGATCACTCTGCCAAGGATTTCAATAGGCCTGAGTTCAATCGCTTCCTTGCTCACCTGAAACAGAACAAAGGGCTTGCTGAGGTCATTCTCTTCACGTCTTGGGACCGTTTCTCAAGGAACATCCTTGACGCCTACAAGATGATTGAACGACTACAGAATCTTGGCGTGACGCCTCAGGCTATCGAGCAGCCGATAGATCTGCGCATTCCTGAGAACAAGCTTATCCTTGCAATGTATTTGGCCATTCCTCAGGTTGATAACGAGCGAAGATCGATAAAGATAAAGGGCGGGTTGATGGCTGCTAAGAAAGCTGGCCGATGGTGCTCCAAAGCACCAATTGGATACCGCAATGCGCATGACGAGAATAATAGGCCAATTATCATCCCGTCAACTCAGGCAAAAGATGTTCTGTGGGCATTCCGCCAAATCGCTTCAGGGGCTGGTCAACGTACCGTGCTTTCTGAGTTGCAGAAAAGAGGATTGAGAATTCAAAAGAGCAACCTTTCTGGAATGTTCCGCAATCATGTTTACTATGGTATGGTGAGCGTCCCTGACACAGAACAGGTGAAAGGGTACTTAGTAAGGGGGATCCACGAGCCGATTATCACAGAGTCTTTATTCAACGAAGTTCAAGATGCGCTCAGGGGAAAATCTAGACGGACAAGGGTCAATAGCAGAGAAGATAGCCAAAGGTTCCCATTCAGAGGATTAGTCAATTGTTCACATTGTGGTTTGAAGCTCACAGCCAGTTCATCAACTGGAAGAAAGGGCGTCAAGTATTCCTACTATCACTGCAATCATTGCGCGATTGAACGACATAAGGCTGAGTCCCTCGATTCGGTACTTTACAGCGTAATGAATTCCTTCAGCTTCAGCGGGGATGCAAAGGCAATTTATGAGGCCCTAGTTTCAAAGATGGTTGCGTATCAGAACAGAGACGATAGGGACAGGGTGGAAAAACTAAGCGCTGAGGCTGAAAAGCAGAGAGGTCGCCTGAATAGAATCCAAGATGGGTATATGGACGGTCAGATTTCCCATTCAGATTATTCACAGATGAGAGAGCGCTGTCAGATCACATTGGACGAGATTGAAGGAGATCTCAATAGACTGACACGATCTGAAAATGGAAATCAAGAGTTGATAAAGAAGGCTTCACTGGCCCTGTCAACACTTGGAACACTCATGCGCAACTCGCTGTCTGAGCGGAGATTAGAAATTTTCGGTTCGATATTTCCCGAAAATGTCGTTTTTGACGGTGAGAGAGTTCGAACCGCTCGACTGAATGAAGGTCTCGTTCTGTGTCTCAATGCTGATGGGGATTCCAGAAAACTAAAAAGCCGGACACAACCACAGAATCTGGTTTTGTCCGGCTTGGTGGAGAATACCGGATTCGAACCGGTGACCTTCCCGCACGCGGTGCGGGACGCTCTGGCCAGTGGGTGACCAATGCCTCGATATACGCACGGCTTTAAACGGCCTTAATCCGATACTCTATGGCCACTGCTTGGTGAAAACAAAAAACCCCGCTCGTGGCGGGGTCGGGGTGGAGAATACCGGATTCGAACCGGTGACCTCTTGCATGCCATGCAAGCGCTCTAGCCAACTGAGCTAATCCCCCAAAATTTCAATTAGCCCCCCTGAGGAGCTTCCCGTTTTGCGGGGTGCAAATATGCTGATAAATGTCAAACCCGCACACCTATTACACAAACATCGTCTACCTGCTCCAAAGAACCCTTCCAATCAAAGAAGAACTGGCGTAACCGCATCTTCTGGACATCGAGCGGCTGGTGGTATATGCTAAGCAGCTGATCGCGGAAACCTGACGACTTAAGTTTCTTGCCATGCGGGCCACCGAACTGATCAGCAAAACCATCCGAGAACACGTAGATCATGTCTCCGGGCTGAACAGGTACGGTCACCATCTTGAACCCGCCCTGGTCTGCCTCGGCCTCTGTCCCCACGGCTCTCCGCTCGCCCTTGTATATCTGTAGTTCGCCATCTCTCACAATGTACATCGGATTGTAGGCCCCTGCAAAATCGACCTTCATGCGGGCCCTGTCGAGCAGGCAGAGGGCGATGTCCATGCCATCCTTGATGCTCCTGCCCTCGCGCTTGCGCAGGCCCTCGTTCACCGACATGTTTAGGAAGTTCAGGATCACATCGGGCCTTGTTAGGCGGTGCTCATTCACAGCAGAGTTGAGGCCGTTGTATCCGATTATGCTCATAAAGGCACCCGGCACCCCGTGCCCCGTGCAGTCAACAGCTGCGAACAGCGAGCTGCTGCCCCGTTTCTCGGTCCAATAGAAATCGCCCGACACAATGTCCTTGGGCATGTATAGCACGAATGAGTCGCCCACATTCTCGGCCCAGATCTGATCACTGGGCAGAATTGCATCCTGAATGGTGCGGGCATAGTTGATGCTGTCCATCACCTCGATATTCCTGCGTTCAATGAGGCTCTTCTGGCCCTCAATCTCCTCCTTCTGACGGGTGATCTGGGTGTTGGCCCTGCGAATGGCGTAGTATGAGTAAATGAACCCCGAGCCAATGATGATGCACAGCGCATAGAACCAATTGGTCTTGTAAAAAGGGGGGAGAATAATAAAACTATAACTCACGTCAGGACTATACTTCACATCAGACTCATATCCTGAGCGGACGCGGAAAGTGTAGCTGCCAGGAGGAAGGTTTGCATAAACTGCTTCATCAGAAGTTGTGACGGGCGACCAAGTCTCATCAAATCCTTCCATGAAATACTGGTAAACCACAGCGTTAGGAGCCGTAAGACTGACGCCACTGAATTTGAAAGTTAGGTGATTCTGGTTGAACGGGAGCTGTAGCCCAATAGGAAGACCCTCAGGGTCAAGACTGTCACACAAACCCTTGATCCCCTCCTCGGTATTGAACAACCGGACCGCCTTTATTCGAGTAATTGATCGGTGAATGCTTTCGTTGTCCAACTTTGGCTGATAAACTACAAGTCCGCTCGCGGTGCCGATATAGATTTCGCCTGAGGGTAATTGACAGATTGAGTTGTTAATACAACCCTTACCCATAAATCCATCCTTCCTCCCATACTGCTTTACACCAATCTTTCCTTGACTGTCAACAGTCACCTTGCAAATTCCCTTCGACTGTCCGACCCATACGGCCCCAGTTTTATCAATCATCAACGAATACACTGCTTCAGCGAAAAGGCCATCTTTTGTTCCTAAAAATCGACTTGCCTTTTCGTCATATAGACAAATTCCTTCATTGGTTCCAAACCACATCACGCCCTGCAGATCGATAATTACAGATCTACATCGACCATCAAACAACCCATCAATTTTCCCCATTTTTCTAGTCACTCCATTATAATAGAGGATAACACCCTCCTCATAAGCCCCCCAAAGTCGGCCTTGATCATCTTTGACCAGCTGATAAATGTCCTTTTGGAAAGATTGTGCGCCTGTGGGTCTTCCAAACTTCCCTCCTGTATAGTAAAGCAGGCCATTTTTTGAAGCCAACCATACGGTATCTTGATCAATCAGAACATCATAGTACTGACGTACACCATCGCCCCAATTTTCTGGGGGCAAAATGACCTTATAACTACCCGGCTTTCCTCTAAGCAACCCACCGTTGCCAGTCGCTATCCAAAAAACACCTGAATCATCAATGGCAATTTTTTTAACTTGGATGTTTTTCTTTACCTCAACCTTAAACGAATTATCTGTTTTTTCAACAATGCTGTTCTTAGTACCTAAATAGACTGTATCAATCCCTTTGACAGCTATCGCATAAACTTGAATTTCTGAAAAAATCTTCTCATCATCATACAAAACAAATCTCTCACTGCTCAACTTACTGAGTCCATTGCTTCTAGATCCGAACCATATGTTACCTTCACGATCTTGCATTATTTTCCAAATATTATCGTCCACCAAGCCGTTTGATCTAGTGTATGTTCGGTACTTCCCGTTGCTGAATTTAATCACTCCCTCACCAGTGCCAATCCATAGATTAGAACTATTGTCAGTACAGTATCCAAAATAGTTTACGGGAGATTTAATGGCAGGGTCATTCACTTCATAAATGGAATCACCCCTTTGAACGTAAAGCGATCGTCTTCCGAATATTATTGTACTGTCCCTTGCAGGAAGGACATCGTATACATAGGCGCCAACATTTCCAGACTCAGTAAAGTACTTCTGGACGCTAACACCATCCCATTTGAAAAACCCATTCTGAACGGTGCAGAACCACAAATTGGCGTCTGAGTCTTGACGAATATTGAGAATAGTCGATGCATCTAAAGATGAGTCTAATTTGAATGGTCGGACAGAATCGCCTTCCATTTTAGCTAATCCAGAACCGGTTCCCAACCACGTAGTACCACTAATGTCTGTTAGGATGCTCACAACACCGTTATGAGGAAGACCATTCTCCTTTCTAAGAGAGAACATCTTTCTTCCATTAATGACTGTCAGACCATTGGCTGTTCCAACCAAAACCTGCTTTCTCGAATCGTAAGCAATAGCGAAAACCACATTGTCTGCTAGCCCATGTTCCTTGGTCAGATGTGTGAAGTTGTGACCATCATAGCGATTGATCCCGCCTTGATTTGTACCTAGCCAAAGCTCTCCCTGATCATCTTGAAACATGCAGAGAATCTGCGATTGGGAGAGCCCATTCTCCACGGTAAAGTTCTCAAAATCATATTTTTGAGCAAGGCATTGAGGGCTGTAAACTGCCAATATCACCAGAATGATCTTGGTCATTACCACTGCCAACCTGTTCATAACTTCACCGCTCGTAATCCTAACCACGACACTTAAGCACCCGTTAAAGCGGGCCGATCAAAAGTAGCCATCGCATGAAAAAAGCACTACCCTTTGTATTTGGCATTGTAGCAGCCTCGGCACAGGCCCAGGTGAATCTGCCATGCTTCACTGATTTCGATTTTGTGAGCAGCTCGCTGGTGCCCGACACAGTATGTCTGGGGCTGCCCATCCAGTTCATGGATCAGAGCTCCTCACCGGGCGGGCCCATGAACATCTGGGTATGGGACATGGGCGAGGGCACGCAGTACTTTGATCAGAACCCCACCCACCTTTACGGCAGCACAGGCACGTATCAGGTTACGCTCAACGCCAGCGATGGGGCCGGATGTTCAGGCCAGATGCAGCGGCAGGTGACCGTTGTGGACCGGGCGCAGGTGTATGTGGCCCCCGCAATGACCTCATGTGTCGGTCTGTGCGATGCCAGCACCTCACTGGTGGTGACAAGCGCATTGCCAGGCCAGACCCTGAGCATTGCATGGGGCGATCCATTGGCGCAGGCCGGATTTGATGTGTGGAGCCTATGTGCCGGCCTCTACGACTTCACGGTAAGCGATGTGTATGGCTGCAGCGTGACATACACCGAAGCTCTTGTTGTCACAGACCCGGTCCCGGTGCTCGCTGAGATCGGCACGGCCTCGGTGCTCACGGGGTGCGACCAGGATGTTCTGTCCTTAGAAGGGTATGGCTATGGTGGAGACGGATATTACACCTACGAGTGGATACAGGTGAACGGATGCTGCGATTTCAGCGATAATGGAGTTCAGTTTCCGAGTTATTTCCTCAATACTACCAATTCGGGTGAGATAAAGTTGGTTGTCCATGACGGCAACTTCTGCTACGACACCGCCATGGCTTACATCGATTATTACCCGAGCCAATTGACAGGTACTGTTACCATGGCCGGTACCGGTCAGCCGTGTGTCAATTGCCCGGTTCAGCTATACCAATGGGACAATTATGGTTTTTGGCTCAATCAGGCGGACGGCATCCTTACTGATGCCAACGGTCAGTATAGCACCACTGTACAGGCCTATCGTCAATACATCATCAGGGTGTTGCCTGATTTTGGTGTTAATCCCAACAGTTGCGCCACTTATTCGGGCGATGTTCATGATTTTGACATTGCCCAGCAGATCGATTCCGATTGCGGCAACAACATTGTCACCGACATACAGATGATCACATGGCCCACCAACTCCGGCCTATGCACACTTACTGGCACCGTGTATGGCGGCTCGTTCATGTTAGGTGAGCTGGTGGGTAAGGTGGCCGAAGAAGACCCCATCCCGCTCATTGATGTGGTGGTTGAGAAAATACCGCCCGGTGGTTCGTTCATCATGGGTCACGACATCACCGATATCAATGGGGTTTACACTTTCAGCTTCATGCCCGAGACGGGAACTGACGAGTACGTAATCCATGTTGACATACCTGGGGTGCCACAGACCACGTCATATAATATCACAGTCGGTCAGGGCGATGTGATGTTCGCGGGCCTCGATTTCTGCGTGGCCGATGGCACGGGCGTGAGCCCAGTAGGAACGGATACCTGCTCGGTGCTTGTCACCCACGTCAACAAGGGTACGGCAGAACTTGGCCTTACCCTTGGCCCGAACCCAACCTCAGGTAGCGTTCGGGCCGAATTGTCGGGCGCCTCCCCAACGCAACCGGCAATGGTCACTGTGCACGATGCCACGGGCCGCGTGGTATTCAACATCTCCATGCGGGCCGATGCCATCTCATTTGACCTCAGCGGTGAGGCCCCGGGTCTTTACAGCGTGAATGTGGAACAGGATGGGCGGAAGGCCTTTGCCCGTGTAGCACTACAGTGAAATGACAATCATCAAAGAGATGAACAGACCACTTCTCCCCATGCTCATGTGCGGTTTGCTGCCATTCGTGGCGCAGGCGCAGTACTCGCTGTTCGATATCACGAGCGCCTCCTCCTCGCAGGATACAGTCTGTGTCGGCATACCCGTCCAGTTCAATGACCTGAGTTACTGCCCGTGGGATGTGATGAACGAATGGACCTGGGATTTCGGAGACGGAGGAATGTCCAACCTTCAGCACCCGTCCTATGTGTTCAATTCGCCCGGAACGTATCCTGTTTATCTGTATGCCAACAATATCCTTAATTGTGGCAATGCTGGATACACAAAGAACATTGTTGTTATAGGTACCCCGATGGTGAACGTCTATGACTTCGACCCATCGTGTTTCGGGCAGTGCGATGGCTCGCTTACGGCCATGAGCATGGGGCCGCTCATGCCCGACCAATACTATTATTCCTGGGCCGGTGGTCAGACTGGGGTGAATCTTCCGGCTCAATGTGCCGGGGTTTACGACCTCACGGTGACCGACAATTACGGATGTTCCGCCCTGTTCCCGGTCGAACTCATTGAACCTGATCAGGTCACGCTTTCGCCCATAGTTGGTCCTACGCAGGTTTGCGATGGCGATCTGGTGACGTACCAGACCGTAGCATCGGGCGGAAGCCCATTCTCAAGTTCGTACTTCTACGATTGGTTCTCAGATGGCAATGTCGGTTTCGACAACCCGAGCCAGCCATTGGTCAATATGGATGTGTTTGACCAATCCCCTTTTATTATTGGTGTATCGGCCACTGATGACATGGGGTGTGTTTCGGACCCGGTGTATCTTGCCGTGGGCATCTATCCTGGCACCATACAGGGACTCGTTACTGTTGACGGCCAGCCATGTATTAATTGCCCTATCGAGATCTACAAATGGGATCTGTTAAGTGTCTGGGATTCAATACCCAACCAGATGACTTCGACCGCGGCAGATGGCTCCTATGAATTCAGCGTGCCCCCTTACCACGATTACATCATCCGTGTGAAGCCTGATCTGAATGACTACCCACAGACCTGCCAGACCTATGCGGGCAACTCCCACAATTTCATGATGGCCGACCAGATGAGCATGGGCTGCGACCAGTTGATAACCGAGGATATTGAGGTCATAGTGATGCCAACAAACACCGGCACATGCACCATAACAGGCAATGTGTACGCCATGGCCCCTTGGACCGGCAAGATGGCTGAAGAGGATCCGATCCCATTGATTGACGTGGTGGTTGAGAAGATTCCTCCAGGGGGGTCGTTCATCATGTCGCACGACATCACCGCCATTGACGGCCAATACTCTTTTGATTTCATGCCTGTCAATGATGGAGATGAGTACGTGATACATGTTGACATTCCCGGTGTGCCCATGGCGCAGACCTATAACATAACTGTAAATCAAGGCGATGTGCTGTTTGCTGACCTCGATTTCTGTGTTACCAATGATCAGGCAGTGATAGAAGTTATCACATGCAATGTCACAGGAATTCGGCACGAAACTGTGGCGGCCAATGACATTAGCATCGCATTGAGCCCCAATCCTACCGAAGGACCCGTGCGGCTCGACATCGCTGGGTTGGGAGCTGAGGGTACGGCCGCCATTGTTGTAACCGATGTGGCGGGACGGGCTGTGTTCAACACATCAACAAACCTCAGTCTGACCGATCTTGATCTGGGCAGCCTTGCGCCCGGTGTTTATACCCTACAGGCTGCTTACAATGGCCACACGGCCCAGTCGCGTGTAGTGATAGGTCGTTGATAGAGACTGAGAATGGTGTTACACTGTTCGGTAAGCCATCAACTTACCAGATGGTGACAGCTGGTCTCTGTTGTGCTGTACCCGATAAGGTTGGCAGCAGGTGTGCGTTTCTGGCAAAGTTGAAATCCATATCGGTTCCAATAAGCTGAAATGGCGCAACCCTCTTCAATACCATGAGCTCTACAGGCTCATGATAAGTTCGGTCTGATCGCAGCCCCCTGACCCCGCAGGATCACGGCTTACCTAACCCACATCACTTTCAAGGCTTCGTTGGCCCTGTCAGTGCGCAGTTGGAGTGAATAGGCGCCACTGGCCAACCATGATAGGTTAAGCCGCAGGTCATTCTGGCCCTTGGGCATGGTGCCATCCATTATCCTGCGACCCGATGCATCGAGCAACTGCCATTGCACCGCCTGCTTGGTGGGCACCGATGAACGCACCACCACACCCTCTGCGTCATACATTAATGACACATGGCCCAATACACTCTCGGTTATGCCTATGTATGTGGCCTCAATGATGTTTGATGTGCCCTCGCAGCCATTAGCATCGGTGGCGTACACGTAGTAATTGCCGCTCTGCGTCATGGTGTAGTTCGGGCCATTGGCACCGATGATTGGGTTGCCATCGAGATACCACACGTAATTGATGCCTCCTCCAGTTGAAGTGAACGTGTTGCCATTTACCGTGATGCTGATATTGAAATCGAACTGAAAGCTCACCATCATGGTCGTGTCGTGCTGACAGCCGTTGGCATCGGTCACGGTAACGGTATATGTGCCCATGGGAACACTGTTCTGACCGGCCGTTGTGGGGCCGTTACTCCAACTGTATGTGTAGGGCGGGGTGCCTCCGTTGGGGACAGCACTCACGCTGCCGTCCTCATCGCCTTTGCAGGTCACATCATCGGAAGTGGCGTTGGGCCACAGGGCAGCGGGTTCGGTAATGGTCACCTCTCCAGATGTCACACAGCCCAAATTGTTGGTCACGGTGTATGAATAGGTGCCTGCGTGAGCTGTAAGCGTGGACCCAGTCTGCACGGGTTGCGTTGCCCACTCATAGGTATAGGGTGCGCCTCCGCCCGATGCGGCAAGTGTGGCGCTGCCTGTTGACCCGAAACACGGAGCGCTCTCCACCGAACTGACGCTTACCGCAGGGCCGCCTGTGTTGGTCACTGTGGCAGTAGCGGTTGTGGTGCATCCGTTGGCATCGGTCACTGTCACTGTGTACAACCCACCGCCCAATCCTGTTGCTGTGGCCGTGCTCTGCGCAGGAGCGGTGTCCCATACATAGCTGAAGGGTGCGGTGCCTCCGCTTGCGGTGGCAGTCACCGAACCGGAGTTCTGACCGCAAGGGGTGGTTGCATCCGTGGCAGTTGCAGTGATAGCAGTGGGTTCATCAATAGTGATGCTGACCGAGACCGCACATCCCGCTTGGTCTGTCACCGTGCAGCTGTGGTCGCCCGGGGCCAGGCCGGTGGCAGTGGCCGAGGTCTGGTTGTTGTCCCACAGATAGGAATAACCTCCGCTGCCGCCTGTGGCGCTCACGGTAGCGATACCATCGGCATCGCCTGCACAGCTCACATCGGTGCTCTGGTTTACCTGGGCTGTGGGCGCGTTGGGGTTGTTAAGCGCCTGGGTGAATGTGGTGCCGCACCCGTTGGAATCGGTTATGGTACAGGTGTACGAACCAGCGGCCAGTCCGCTGGCCGTGGCCTGATTACCCCCTGAGGGAGCCCAACTGTAGTTGTAGCCGGCCGTGCCACCGCTCACTTGCACAGTTATACTGCCATTGCTCTGACCGCAGCCTGGTTGTACCACCTCGTTTAAACTGGCACTTGGCAGGCTGGTGGGTTCAGTGATGGTCAGGGTGGTTGTGGCTGTGCAACCGTTGGAAGTGGCTGTAACCGTATATGTGCCTGCCGCCAGGGTCGTTTGTGAGGCACCGCTCATATTGCCGGGTGTCCAGCTATAGGTTGTGGTGCCAGTGCCTCCGCTGGTACTTACAGTGGCCGAACCATTGGTGCCACCAGCGCAGCTAACGTTCTGTTGGGCCGATACCTGTGCCGTCATGGCGCATATCTGACAGGCGGGCAGGTTTGCGGCACTCGATATAAGCTGCACACCGCCCGCTGCATCGAGCACCTGAATGGGGAAGCTCGATGGGGCGCTGATGGTGGCCCCATTGGCAAAACTGCTCCATGCCAACACATCCACTGCACAACCCGGAGGGAACGTGCAGGGAGGAATGGGGAAGATGTTCTGGCATGCGCTGCAATCCTGCGTTGTTATCTGTTGCTGCCAAGTATATGGGCCTGTTCCTCCGGTAACGGTGAGGCTGCCGTTGTTCTCAGCGCACACGCTAAGTGCCGCGCAAGGGTTCACAACCACAGTGGTGGTGCCCACATACCCACAGTTCATAGTAAAAGTGACTGTGTGCGTACCGGCCCCTGCGGCCGCTGGGCTGAAAGTGCCGTTGGCAGCATTGGTGATGCCCGGGCCGCTCCATGTGCCGGTGGCATCATCAGTACAGCTTACCACATTGCCAGCTATGGCTACGAGGTCAAAGGCCGGATCAGTCACACACACAGGGTCAGGTTGGGTCAGATCGGCCGTGCAGCATGCGCTGGGCACAATGCTCACATCGTCAATGAAATAATAGGCATAGGGATTTGTGAATGTGCCCCCCGGATTGCTCACAATGGTAGTGTTGGCATTATTAAAGAAATTGCCGATGATGAAGTACTGCTCGCCCCCGGCAGCCGTGTAGCTCCATTGCAGGCGCACCCAGTCTGTGGTATCGGTGATCGGGGCACAGTCGTAGTTGAGCTGTGGAGTCTGGTTTATGCGCGAATTGCTGGTGCCCGGACATGGGTCGCGGTAAAAGGCGCTGTTGTTGAAGCGTATGCCGATATTGTCTGTGGCATACATCACGCTGTTCCCCAAACTCACATACATGCTCACACAGTAGGTCTGACCCGCCACAAGGGGGGTGCTGGTACGGCCCTGTATGTACTCGCGGTACTCATCAAGGGCCTCGTGCACAATGATGCCTGCATGGCGGGTTCCTGTGCGGGCGTACTGGTAACCCAAGGTAGAATAGGGCATGTGTGTCGGGCCGGGACTACCGAAAATGGTGTTGCATGCCGAGAACAGGTCGGGCGAGCTGCAGCTGTCGCCCGGAATGTTCGAATTGGCATTGTCCCAGCTGGCACTCAGATCTTGCCTGAATCCCTCGCCACCGAACTGACCACAATTGGTGGCGGTGGTCTCAAAGCTGGGGTTCACGACCAGATTCTGTGCCTGAATGGCGGTGGAAGTGGCAAGGACCAGCAGCGTGGGGTAGATGTTCCTGATCATGAGCACGATGATTGGATGTGAGGATGTATGGACCGCCTAAAGTAATCGGAAAGGCAATCAGTGATCACCTCTCCAAAAAAGACCCGACCCAGGCCTTTAAGCCATAGGCATCAAACTCGCGCTCAGCAAAACCGAGCTTCTCACCGTTACGGTAAATGGCGGTGGCGGGAATGGAACCTGTCCAGGTGGTGTCGATGGCTGGGATCCACCGGTTAGGGTCGCGCTCATCGAGTAGCATTATGCGGCTGCGGAGGTCTTTGTCCTTCACAAACGGCAGCACGCGACTTTCGAGGCGGTCGGCATAGTCAAGGCTAACGAGGGTCACCTTTACTTCATTGGCGGCCATGTCGCGGCCCAGTTCCTCAAAATAGGGCAGTTCCTTCACACACGGGGCGCACCAGGTGGCCCAGAAGTTGACCACATGGAGGGTGTCGGTCTGCACGGCCTCCATCAGTTCGGGCAGGCGGACAATACGGACTGTTTGGGAGTGCCCGAATACTGGGAAAAGTGCCAGAATGAGGACGGATCTGAGCATTGTTCAATGCTTTGACGCGGCCACTTGCGCATCGTACAGCATGCGGGTAAGGCCATCGGCCAATCCGATCTGGGGTACTATGATCTCTTTGATGTGGGCGGTGTGCATCACATCAATGAAGATCTCGCAGGCAGGCACAATCACATCGGCCCGGTCTATGTTCAGGCCCAATTCGGTCACACGCTGGTCGTAGGTCATGGCCGATAGTTCGCGGTGTGTGCGCACCAGTCGGTTGTAACTGAGCGGGCGGCCATGTTTCACATCCACCAGCTTATAGATCTTATTGATGTTGCCCCCCGAACCGATGGCCTGTAGGTCGTCAAGCTTATGTACGGCCTTGATCAGCCATTGGCGCATTTCAGCCCATACTTCGGGGGTTGCCAGATTGTTCAGCACCCGCAGTGTACCGAGCGGGAACGACCGTGACCCCAGTTTCTTGCCTTTGTTGAACACCGTCAACTCGGTACTGCCACCGCCCACATCAATATACAGATAACGGCCTTCGGGGTCTAGACGCTCTTCGATGTGATTGGCAAAAATCACTTCGGCTTCTTCCTGCCCCGATATGATGCGCAGGTCTATTCCTGTCTCGTTGCGCACCCTTTCGGCCACAGCCGCCCCATTGCCGGCCTCGCGCATGGCCGAAGTGGCGCAGGCCCTGTAGCCGGCAGCTCCATGTACTTTGAGCAGCAGATTGAAGGCGCGCATGGTATCTACGAGCCTGTCGGCCTGCGCGGTGCTTATGTTGCCGGTGAGAAAAGCATCCTCGCCCAATCGTACGGGCACGCGAATCAGCGATTCCTTCTTGAACACAGGAAGGCCCGAACCCTCATACACGTTGGTTATCAGCAGCCTCACTGCATTCGACCCCACATCTATCGCCCCGAACCTCATGCCCTGTTCTCCAAAAGATTCCTGTAATACTCATGCATTGTCACGTGCGACTCTATGGCCACGCCCTTGCGCTGCACAAAACGGTTGTCGAGGTCGGAATCCACGATCCGCGCCTTCACATTGTCGCGCAACTGCTCTTCTATCATCTGCCTCACCTGCTCCTTTATTTCTACATCATAGATAGGGCAGGCCACTTCAGAGCGGAGGTCGAGGTTTCGGGCCATGAGGTCGGCACTGCTTATGTACATCTTCTCATCGCCTCCATTGGCAAAGATCAGAATGCGGCTGTGTTCCAGATAACGGCCCACAATGCTGATTGCCGTTATATTGTCGCTCAGCCCTTTCACTCCGGGTCTGAGCGAGCACATGCCTCGGACAATGAGTGTCACCTTGACCCCTGCCGCGCTGGCTTCGTACAGCTTATCAATGATGCCACGGTCCACCAGATTGTTCACCTTGATGATGATGTAGGCATCGATGCCTGCACGGGCATTCTCAATCTCGGTATCAATCAGTTTCTCCCACCTTTTGCGCATGTAAAAGGGCGAGACGAGCAGGTGGCGATAGGTGCCCACCTCATAGTTCTTCTCGAAGAAATGGAAGAGGCGCTCCACCTCGTTGCCCAGGCGCGGATCGGTGGTGAAAAGGCTGTGATCGCTGTAGATGCGCGAGGTCTGCTCGTTGAAGTTGCCTGTGCCGATGCGCACATAATTGCGCGTGCGGCTTCCCTCTTTGCGGGCAATGAGCAACAGCTTGGCGTGCACCTTGAGGCCTGGAACCCCGAATATGACCCGTGCGCCCTCGTCCTGAAGTTTCTTGCTCCAATAGATGTTACTCTCCTCATCAAATCGGGCCTGTAACTCGACCACCACGGTCACATCCTTGCCGTTGCGCACGGCATTGATCAGCGATTTGACCACAAGGCTGTTGTTGGCCACGCGGTAGAGGGTCATTTTAATGTGCGTCACCTTGGGGTCGATGGCCGCCTCGCGAATCAGGTCAATGACCGGGTTGAAACTGTGGTAGGGGTAGCACAGCATCACATCTTTGTGCCGCATCACCTCAATAAAACTGGTGCCTGCGGGCAGGTCGGGGTGAGGGAGGGGCTTGAGGCGCTTCTGCCGCAGTTTCTTGCCACCCACTTCGGGGAAAGACATGAAGTCCTTGAAGTTGTGGTACCGCGCCCCGGCTATGAGGCTGCTGGTGCCCTTGAACTTGACGGCCTTGAGCACCATGCGCAGCATATCGTTGGGCATCTCGCGGTCGTAGACAAAACGCACCGGGCTGCCCTTCTTGCGCTTCTGCAGGCTGCGCTCCAGTTTTTCCAGATAGCTCTGACTCACATCGTTGCTCAGTTCAAGCTCCGAGTCGCGGGTCATTTTTATAGTGTATGCCTCAAAGGTGTCGTAAGGCATGTGGGTAAACATGGAGCCCAGGTTGTGCCTGATCACATCGTCAAGGAAGATGATGTGCACACCGGTGCTGTCTTCGGGCAGAACCACGAAACGCGGCAGCACATCGCTTGGCAGTTCTATCACACAATGTGTGTGCTTGGCTTTTTTCTTGGAGCTGCTCAGGCGGATGATGAAATACAGCGATTTGTCGCGCAGGTAGGGGAAATGCGGGGCCAGATCGAGCATGATGGGCACAAGCGTGGGGCGCACCTGTTCCTGGAAGTACATGCTCACAAATTCGGCCTGAGCCACACTCAGGTTGTTCTCGTTCACCATGTGTATGCCCTCGGCCTCCAGCTCTTTGCTCAATGAGGCATACACCGCATCAAAGCGTTTCTGCTGGCGCACCACCTCCCGGTTCACCTCTTCCAACATGCGTTCGGGGTCGCCAAGCACCACATTCTCGGCATCCTTGCCCATGCTTATGAGGCGCTTAAGGGTGGCCACACGCACACGGAAGAACTCATCGCGGTTGTTGCTGTAAATGCCGAGAAACTTGAGTCGCTCAATTAGGGGCGTCTCTTTGTCATCGGCCTCCTGTAACACCCGCTCGTTGAACGAGAGCCAGCTCAGCTCGCGACCCACGTAGCGTTTCTCTATTTTCTCAGGGCTCATCTCTTGTCTTTTGGAGTGATGTGAAAAAGATGCCCGGCCTTTCCGCGCAGTGCATCGGCCCATGTGGTGCCTTGCAGACTGAGGCCCACCGCCCCACACGTTGAAAGGTGATGCATCGGCTCGGTGCGTAACATGGTCACAAGCCCCGAAAGGCCCGGCTCGTGGGCAAAGAGCAGCACGCAGGAACAGCTGTCGGCCACTCCGGCCAACACATGCAACATGACCTGTGGGGTGGCATGGTACAGTTCAGGCCGCAGTTGAAGCAGCGCATGGCCGTCTTTTATATGCTGACTGAATATGGTGGCGGTACTCAGAGCACGCACCGCTGGACTGCTCAGTATCACCGGGGCAGGCGGAATGTGGGCCACCACCTCTGGTGCCATGTACACCGCATCGTGTGTGCCACGCATGCTCAGCGGCCGGCTGAAATCATCGGGCCAAGGCAGTTCGCGGTCGCTCTTGGCGTGGCGTATGAGCACCAATGTGCGTTTCACAGGGGCCGAAGTTACCGTTGGGGCCTGTTGCTTCAGGTTAAGGATCCATGGGCCTTTGCACCTTGCCGATCGGGTACTCAAAACAATTCAGAGAGCGCCAGATTGCCTGCCATTAGCAGGATGTGAGAAAAACCCGATGGAAAAATTCAGCGTGGGGCCTCGCCAGCCACCCCTGCCCGAAGCACTTTGCCGCTTTTGCGCGCCCACAGTGCCATGGGTCGGGCACCATCGCCAATACATATCCCGAATGCCTGCTCGGGCTCTTCGGCATGGGGCACCTCAATGGTGCGTGTGCCCTCTTTCACCATAAGGGTGAAAATGTCCTCCTTTGGCTCAATACGATAGGTGTCGAGCACGGTCTTGCCCTTGCGGTCAGTTCCGAGGGCGTGCAGGCGAATGATCCCATCGACTGATGTCAGGGCCAATGTGCGGTAGAGGTGCCATTCGCGGTCGCTCCATTTCTTGCGTTTTGCTGTTCGCGAGTCCCACTGGCACCAGCGTGTGAGGTTGAAGTCCTTGGCCGAGGGGTCTTTTCCGTTGCTGATGAAGAATTCGATGGTGGTGCAATGCTCCGATGCTATGGCCACCAATAGATGCCCGCCTCTATCGGCCACGGCAATAGCCCTTGCCATCGAGAAATTCTTCTCGCCATCGCGCACAAAGGTGAATACCGGTGGCGCAGTGGTAGCACTGGCCGTGCGCATATCGAACACCATGAGTCGGCCGTCCTTGCGCGACTTTGGGTCATCGGCCCCGATAAAGAGCCAACCATCCCACAGTTGCATGGCGCCCGGTAAGGTGTATGGTGCCAGCGCTACGGGTTTCTCGCTCACCCAGGCAAGAGTGTCGGTCTGGGTGCGGTACATGCACACTGTGGCCCGAGTGTCAGTCGATGCGCCAATAAGTACCAGGTCGTCATGCAGGGCGCAACCGCCCACGGCCGATCCATTGCTCTTCCAGTATCCGCTGGCAGTGGGCAGGCACGGGGCCTGGGCCAAAATACAGGCGGGCAACAGAGACCCAAAACACCAAATGGACGTCATTATCACCTGAAACGTGCGCCTGCCTATTTTGGCCGCTGAAATTTCCACCGTGCGCATGATCAGAATACTACCCAGTCTCTCGCTCGTTGCTTTCCTTTTCATCCATTTGTCGCAGGCCTTTGCCCAGAATGGCACAGTGGTGGGCACTGTGCGCGACAGCGAGGGCAAAGAAAGCCTGATAGGGGCCAATGTTGTGGCCGATGACGGCACAGGTTCTACCACCGATATCAACGGGCACTACCGCCTTTCATTGAACCCCGGCAAGCACACACTCACGGCCTCGTTCATCGGCTATACAAAGCACACCACTGAGGTGACGGTGCTGGCAGGCAAGGAGGTCAGTGTTGCCATTGTGCTTGATCCTGACTCAAAGCAGCTGGATATTGTGGTGGTGTCTGCAAGCCAGTACGAGAAGAGGATTGAGGAAGAGACCGTTAGCATGCAGGTGATAGGCAAGGCGCTGGTGAGCAGTACCAATAATGTGAACCTTGGCGAGGTGGTGAACCGCACGCCCGGTGTGCAGGTGCAGGATAGCCAGGTGTCGATACGTGGCGGCAGCAGCTATTCGTACGGAGTGGGTAGCCGTGTGGCCATACTGGTTGATGGTATGGGTTTCATGAGTTCGGACATTGGTGAAGGGCAGATGGGCATGGCCCCACTCGAGAATGTGGAGCAGGTGGAAGTGATAAAGGGTGCGGCAAGCGTGGTTTACGGATCCTCGGCCCTTAACGGCATCGTTAATATGCGAACGGCATGGCCCACAGAGGACAAGCCTCGCACTGAAATAACCTCGTTCGCCTCGCTTTACAGCAACCCGGACGACCGTGCGATGAGGTGGTGGAGCGACAATGATGTGCGCGGTCAGTCTGGCTTCACTTTCAGTCATAGGCGGAGAGAAAAAAGGGTGGACATTGTCTCGGGCGGAGCATTCTATCATCACAGGAATGTGCTCCAGGATTCTGATGAGCTGCGCGTGCGGGCCAATGTGAAGACCCGCGTGCGTCACAAGACCCAACCCGGCAGCAATTGGGGCATTGATTACAACGTGATGTATGAGCAGAGCGGCAGGTTCTTCCTATCTCGCAATCTTGACGACAGCACTTTTGTGTTGGCTGCCGGCAGTGGCGACAGGTACCTGCGTTGGAATCTCGACCCGCACTTCCTGTGGCAGTACGGAAAGGGCAACCGCCACCAGCTCGACCTGAGGTGGCTGTACATCCATCGTTTCGGAAGCGGTACCGACCCCGATGCCATCATGAACAACCTGATGGAGAACTATCAGTTTCAGAAGAACTGGAAAGACAAATGGATACTCACAGTGGGTGCCCCGGCCACCATCGGCCTGAGCAGCAGCAACCTGTACACAGGGCTGCGCAAGACCTATTCTGGGGCGGTTTACGCACAGGGCGAGTACAAGCACCGCAGATTGGGAATCGTGGGCGGGGTGCGTTATGAGATCCTTGGTGTCGATGAGTACGTGGAGACTGGTGTGCCCGTTTTCCGTGCAGGTATCAACTACGGATTTGTGACCGGCACCTTCGTGCGGGGTTCGTTCGGGCAGAGTTACCGCATTCCGGCCGTGGCCGAACGGTTCATAACCAACCAGCTTTTCAATATGCTGCGCATTCTGCCCAATCCCAACCTGAAGCCTGAAAAGGGGTGGAACGCTGAAATAGGTCTGAATCAGGTGATTAAAGTGGGCAAATGGAAAGCCTTGATTGATTTCGCATTCTTTTGGCAACAATATCAGAACATGGTGGAGTATCGCTTTGTGAGTGCGGCCACCGACTCGGCCCTTTTTGTTGGCGATACCCTATTTATCGGACTGCACCCGAACAACGTTGAGAATGCGCGAATTGCCGGTCTTGAGCTTTCAATTAACACGATGGGCAATCTGGGCCCGATAACAGTCACTGCCATGCTGGGCTATACCTATACTTACCCCGTGAGCCTCGATTCATCGCGTAGTGATTTCGGGACATATATGGGCGATATGTTCGGAAACATGTTCAAAATCATTGAGCCCGATATTTCAGGAAAATTGCCTGAGGATGCCAGCAATATCCTACAGTTCCGCAATAGACATCTGTTCCGTGGCGACCTTGAGCTTGGCTATAAACGCCTCTCGGTGGGCACCACCTGCTATTTCGGCAGCTATCCCGAGTTGCTGCCGAGCACATTTGATATTGCTATCGGGGTTATAGCCAACGACTTCAACGCGATGAAACGTTATACCGCCTTACACCGCAACGGAGACATGGTATGGGATGCCCGTGTCGGTTATAAGATCTCCGACCTGTGCCAGCTCACTTTCATGTGCAAGAACATAGGCAACCTGGTCTATTCCGTGCGCCCAGCCAAACCTGAACCGCTGCGAAGTTTCACCCTTCAGGCCAAGTTCACATTCTGAGGGAAGGGGTCAGCTTTTCTTTAGGTTGACCAGATACACTCCGCCAAGCACAAGCCCCACGGCTGCCAACTGCACAGGGCGTACTGTTTCGCCATCAATAAGTCCCCACATTACCGCGAAAACCGGTACTATGTAGGTGACCATGCTCGCAAACAGCGGCCCAGAGCGGATGATTAGGCGGTTGAAGACCACCACGGCCAGTGCCGTGCCAACCACCGCCAGAAGCACAATGGCCAAGAGCGGCATCAGATTCTGATAACGGAGCATTTCGGTAAAGGCGCCATCGTAGGCCAGATACACTCCGCAGGGCAGTCCGGCCCAGACGAATCCACCTGCAGTTATGACCATGGTGCTCACACCCGTGAGGTATCTGCGCACATAATTCAGGTTGATGGCGTAGCACGTGGCCGCCAGCACAACAAGAAAGGCCTCTGGTTTGAAACCGCCCACTGTATCAGGGCCCACTATGAGCAACATTGCACCGCACAGCCCCACTAGCAGTCCCGCGACTTGCACCATGGTGGGCCGCAGACCGAAAAAGACCAGACCGATCAGCAATGTGATGACGGGTACTGTTGAATTGAGCATGCCGGTAAGCGAAGACGGTAGCGCTGTCTGCGCGGCAGTGAAAAGGAAGGCGGGGATGCAACTGCCCAACATGCCGGGGACGATGAGCTTCAGCCACATCTTCCCATCAATGTTCCGCCATTGCTGTACCAACATCGGCAGGCAGGCCAGCAGTGCGAAGAACATGCGCATGGCCGCCACTTGCCTATCTGTGAAAACGTTGAGCCCTATCTTCATCAGGATGAACGAACTGCCCCAGACAAAACCGAGTGCAAGGAGCAACAACTGATCGGACCTGCGGGCTTCCATGCGGCAAAGGAACGGGATGACGTGGGTCACACATGCTAAACGGCCAAAGGCTATTTTTGCCACGCACAGATGAGGGCACAGATAAGCGTGAGTGGCATGACCTGCGGACATTGCGAGCGAGCGGTTTTCGAACTGGCAAGGGAAGTAGAGGGCGTAACAGATGCCAGAGCCGACCGGACAGACAGTTTGCTGGAGGTGACCTTTGATGAAGCGATAACCGACATTGACCGGATCATTAAGAACATAAACACCCACGGAGGGTACATAGCAAAACCAAGAGAATGAAAGCACACAAGTACATCATAGCAGCGGCCATCGGTCTTTCTGTATCTGCCTGCTCCAACCAGCCGCAGCCCGAGGCGGCCACCGACAATAAGGATCTGGTAATGGAGCAGCCTACTACCATGACCGTGAGCATCGAGGGCATGACATGTGCAGTAGGATGCGCGGCCACCATTCAGCAGGAATGCGGTAAACTAGCTGGAGTGGCCGTGAGCAAGGTGGATTTTGACGCCAAGTCTGGCACATTCACCTACGATGCCGCCAAACTCACCCAAGCTGACCTGATCAAGTGTATTGAAGGGGTAAATGGTGGCGGGGCCTATAAGGCCACGGTGGTCAGCGCAGGCGATGCCGTCCCTGCTGGTACCGAGGCAGTCAATGAGGATGCCGCTCACACCCAAGGAACCCATAGCTGAGCGGCCAACTCCAGTCAGATGATTTCTGGGGCCTGCACGTGCGGGCCCCTTTCTTTTGTGGTCTTCTTTTTTCGGGTCAATGGATCATCCCATCAGAATAGCAGGGACCGATTTCCGCACCGATGCGGTTCTTAAGGTTCACGAGCCTTGGACCGGACAGGTTTGTGGCACTACATATCTGGCCGATGATTCAGCCTACGAGGCTGCCGTGATGGCGGCTTTGGCCGCTCAGCGTCCACTGGCGGCCATGCCGGCCCATAGACGTGCAGCAGCAATTGGCATGGTGGCCGATGTGCTCCATTCACGCAGGCACGACCTTGCATTGACCCTTTCCCGAGAGTGTGCCAAACCACTGCGCTACGCCTTGGCCGAGGTGGACCGTGCCACCCAGGTGTTCAGAATTGCTGCCGAAGAGTGCCTTAGACTGCCGGCTGAGGTGCTGCAACTGGACCGCACCCCGGCAGGCGAGGGCCGCGAAGGCATTGTTAGGCACTTCCCCATCGGTCCGGTGGCGGGCATCGCCCCGTTCAATTATCCGCTCAATCTCGTTGCTCATAAAGTGGCACCGGCACTGGCCGCTGGTTGCCCCATGGTGCTCAAACCTGCTTCAGCCACTCCGCTCTCTGCATTGGATTTGGGCCGTATCATTGAAGAAGCAGGGTTCCCACCTGGTTCGCTCACCGTTTTGCCCATGTCGCGGTCAATGGGCGACCGCCTTGTAGCCGATGACCGTTTCAAACTGCTGTCGTTCACCGGATCGCCCGAAGTCGGATGGGCCTTGAAAGCCAAGGCCGGACGCAAGAAAGTCGTGCTTGAACTTGGAGGCAACGCAGGCGTGATAATCAGTGAGAGCGCAGACCTGGAAAGAGCTGTTCCGCGTTGCCTGATGGGCGCGTTCGCGTACTCAGGTCAAGTGTGCATCCACGCTCAAAGGTTTTTTGTTCATCAGGTACACTACGATTGTTTTGTGGAGGCGATGTCAAAAGGTGTAGCAGGCCTGCGTATCGGTGACCCGACTGACTTGGAGACGGAGATATCGGTTTTGATCGATGAGGCCAATACCGCGCGGGTGAGCCGTTGGATAAAGGACGCAGTCGAAGCAGGAGCGCGGATAGTTTGTGGTGCAGAGGTCAAAGAGGGAGTGTTATTGCCTACCATCCTCACTCATGTTCCGCGCCTGGCTCAGGTATGCGCTGACGAGATTTTCGGACCTGTTATGGCCATTGAGCCTTACACAGATTTTGAGGATGCCATAGAAAGTGTGAACGACTCGCGTTTCGGGCTGCAGGCGGGTATCTTCACCGATTCATTGACAGAAATGGACCTTGCCTTTGCCCGTCTGGAGGTTGGCGGAGTAATTGTTAATGATGTTCCCACTTTCAGGGTAGACCACATGCCTTATGGTGGTGTGAAAGACAGTGGCCTGGGGCGCGAGGGGGTGCGCTATGCCATGGCCGACATGCTCGAACCGCGCATACTAGTTAAGAACAGATTCTATGTATAAATGAGAACAGACAGGATGCGGCTGGCCCTTGTAGGCGCAACCGGGCTTGTGGGCCGCGAGATGATAAAGGTGCTCGAAGAGCGTGCCATCAGGCCCTCTATGTTCATCCCAGTGGCCTCCGAGCGCTCAGCAGGCACCAAAGTCCGATTCCATGGAACGGAGCACGAAGTGGTGACCCCCGCCAAAGCGGTGGCATTACGTCCCGATGTGGCACTTTTCTCAGCCGGTGGTGGCACCTCGTTAGAATGGGCTCCCCGATTCGCGGAGGTTGGCTGTAGGGTCATTGACAACAGCTCGGCCTGGCGCATGGACAGCACGAAAAAGCTGATAGTACCTGAGGTAAACGGCCATGTGCTCAGCAGCGATGATATGATCATTGCCAATCCAAATTGTTCCACCATTCAGCTTGTAATGGTACTCTGGCCCCTTCACAGAGGGTATGGGCTGAAGCGCGTGGTCGTTTCCACCTATCAGAGTGTCTCGGGTACCGGAGCTAAGGCCGTGCAACAACTCATGGACGAGCGGATGGGCCATACCACCGACCTCGCCTATCCGCATCGGATTGACATGAACTGCATACCCCAATGCGATGTTTTTACTGACAACGGTTACACCAAGGAGGAGATGAAACTGGTCAATGAAAGCCGCAAGATCATGGACATCCCAGACCTCCGGCTAACGGCCACCACGGTGCGCGTACCGGTGATCGGGGGCCATTCTGAGGCCGTGAACATAGAATTTGAGCGCTGCCCAGCGGTGGAAACGGTACATCGGATTCTTAAAGATTCTCCCGGTGTAATCGTGCTCGATGACCCATCTACATCTACTTACCCGATGCCAATGACTGCCCATGGAAAGGATGAGGTCTTTGTGGGCCGAATCAGGAAAGACGGCAGCTGCGACAATGCAATCAACCTTTGGATAGTGGCCGATAACCTCAGGAAGGGTGCTGCTACCAACGCGGTTCAGATACTTGAGAGACTTGATTAATTTAATTTTCTCCTTATCGGGAATTTAATTCCATCAAGGCCAATTCACATCGATGTTCACCATCAATGGGTCAAATGCCTACCTTGGTCAATCGATTTAACATGAATCAATCGGGAATCATGGAGAAGAAATACCTGAGTCTTGCCATTGGGCTTCTGTTTGCAACGTCCGTTTGGGCACAGCACACCAATAAGACTACGGTCTACATCCAGCCGGGCGTAGAAGTCTATTTAGCCGGTAATACAGTTAATGATGTGGGTGGCACCATCGTCAACGATGGTGTACTGCACATCCAGCGCGATTTCCAGAACCTCGGTGTGGCCCAGATCAACAACCTTGTGAAGATTGATGGTGGCGCCACACAGTCCATCAATGGGGTGTCGGAGTTTCAGACTCTTGAAGTTGATAAGACAGCCGGGGTAGCTACTGTAACAGGCGGTGAGACGAGGGTAAAGAATGTACTCCGTCTCAATTCAGGCACCATCAATTCGAACGGAAACATGGTAATCATGTCAACGGCCAGCGGGACAGGTCTGGTCGATGATTTCAGTAATCCGGGGTATGATGGGCAAGTGACCGGGAACCTTAGGATCCAGAGGCTTTTATCTCCATTCGCCAAGTTCCATTACATCGGTTCCCCTGTCAATAACCCACCTATGACAGAGCTTTCCGAGATGAATCTTTTCGGGTTGAATAATGCTCAGATCATAGCATCTGTCAATTGTAGTTCAGACAGTGTCGGCTTCGGCTCGCCTTACGGATGGTGCTTTGAGTGGCGCGAAGCTGGCCCATTCAATACGAATTGCATGCAGTGGGGTTGGTACGTGCGAAACGGTGGCAATCTGCAGAATGCTCGAGGCTACTCTCTCTGGAAACAGAACCCGGGCAACCAGACACTTGAAATATCGGGCGTAGCAAACACGTCAGAAGTCACAAACGTCACACTTAACAGCCTGCAAAATACCAACGCTGTCGGACTGGGTTGGCAGTTGGTTAGCAACCCGTTCCCATCTCCAATGGTATGGAACAACATTCCGGCTGGTTTCAACGGTCAGGCGCACTTTTTTAACGGAACACCATCTACTCACCAGGGCACCTACCAGCCTATACTCCCAGGGCCGGCACAGTTGATTCCGTCCATGCAGGGGTTCTTTGTCCGTGTCTCTTCAGGCCCGGCCAATTTCACGCTCACCCAGAACCATCGTAGTCTTGGCGACCCCACTTTTCACAAAATGGAGTTTGAGGATTATTTTGAACTCGAGGTAATCGGAGAGAAAGGGAATGGTGACATAACCGTGATACGTTTCGGTGAGGAGTGGGATGAGATGACCAATGGCTTTGACGAGATGAAGGACGCCAACAAACTTTACAGCACTGGGGAGGCCCCCACTTTATACACCATGCTGAATAATGAGATGTACTCCATCAACTCTTTAAATGTAAGGGAGCATCCGATGACCTTGCCCCTTGGCCTCAAGCCTGGTTACGCAGGTTCTTACACCATTACCGCCAATGGACTTGAGAATCTCTTTGCCGAACCCCGTGTTTGGATTGAGGATCTCAAAACTAAGAAGATACAGGAGTTGACCGCTGATGCGTCCTATGAGTTCAGCATGGAACTCGATGAGGACGAGAACCGGTTCCTAGTGCATTTCAGGCTCAATCAGGCCAACGACAATGATGAGGCCAATGTGAGCATCTACTCATACGGAACCGACCTTAATGTGCTGGTGAACGGTAGTGTACAGAATGGCGAACTCCGTGTGCTGGACATGACTGGGCGTGTAATTGCCAACAGGAAAGGTGAGTTCGCAGGCAAGACAACCATCGATCTGGGGAATGTGGCCAAGGGGACTTACACTGTCAAAGCTGTGCTTAACGACCGCCCCTATGTACAGAAGGTCTCCATCTTCTGATCAGAGTAGAATCATTTGAGTCAAAAGTGAAGGCTCCGATAGGGGCCTTCGCTATTTTCGCCCTATGCAGATCGGGACTGGTCATTGGGTGTTCGCTGCCATGTTCTCATTGGGTTTTGCGGTGCTCCTTATCATCAGCTATCGCGATGATCTGAAACGCACTCCCTGGCTGTTCAAAGGAAGTGGCCTGTTCCTTTTGGCCATATTCCTTATCATCATGACACTTATTGTATTGAAGATACTTCACCGTGCGGGCTCGTTCTGAGGCCCGCGGGTTTTCAACAATATCACTTTTCTTTCAACATCAGGCCTCAGCAAAGTCCCGTCAATGCTGGAGTTTGGCCAACTCAGCCATTCCTCTTAATCTAAAATCAATCTTGCATTCATGACCTTATAATAAGATTGCCACAACATTTGAATAGTGGCCCCGTTCCATACCCCCAAGCAATGGAAAACATGCAAGCCCTCATCCCCATAAGCCTGTTTGTAGGTGTAGTTGTGCTGTACATTCTTCAGCTCCGGTACGGCAAAGGCAATTGATTACAGGGGCAGGTCCCCGGTAAGAGTGTCAATGTCCGATCAGGATTCGAGTGCGGTGAGCAGCTCACGCTCGAACAGTAGAATCAGCGCAATGCCTACGGTAATGGCTGCATCGGCCACGTTGAATACTGGCCTGAAGAAAAGAAAGTGCTCGCCTCCCCAAAACGGCATCCACTCAGGGAAATATCCATCTATAAGAGGGAAATGGAGCATATCCACCACCCTGCCATATAACATCGGGGCGTAGCCGCCATCAGGTGGAAGGAATTCGGCCACCTGTCCATAGCTGTCGCTGAACAGTATGCCATAGAAGAGACTGTCTATGATATTGCCCAACGCGCCTGCCAATACCAAACCCAGACTTACCATGGCCATGGTGCCAGCACCTTTCTGGGCCTGTTTCCAGGTGAACCACCCCAACCCACCAACAGCCAGTATCCGGAACAGACTCAGAGCCAATTTGCCCCAGTCGCCACCGAACTCCATTCCGAAGGCCATTCCTCGGTTCTCGGTAAAGTGAAGGATGAACCAAGGGAAAACCTCGGTCTCCTGTCCAAGCATCCAATGGGTCTTGAACCAGAGTTTGACCACCTGGTCAAGCAAAAGGACAATCAGGCCGACAGCCAGAGCCTTTCTCATTCACAGTTTAATTCTAACCTTGGTCAAGCGGGCAGTATGCCCAAAGCCATGGTTCATTGAGCGTTCTTGGCCTCTATGCTCAATGTGGCGTGAGGCACGGCACGGAGGCGCTCTTTAGAGATAAGCTTCCCAGTAACTCGGCATACGCCATACGAACCATTGTCGATGCGGCCCAGCGCAGCCTCCAGGTTCTGGATGAACTTCTGTTGGCGCCCGGCCAATTGCACTATCTCTTCCTTAGAGAGCACATCGCTGCCGTCATCGAGCAGTTTGAACTGGGGCGAAGTGTCGTCTGTGCCGTGGTCATCGCGGTGCGAAATCTGATCCTTCAGCAGGCCCAGGTCCTCACGGGCCTTTCCGAGTTTTTCGTTGATGATGGCGCGGAACTCATCGAGCTCCTCTTTGGTGTAGCGGGTCTTCTCTGACATGGGGGTGCGAATTTAGTTCAGTGGGATGATGTTGATCCTTGTGATTATTCCTTCATCAATCTCAACTGCTTCGAGCTCAGACCGACTGAAAGATGGGATTATCTCGATGTCTTCGGCCAAGGTCTCGGAGCAGATGTAGGCCATGTGGCCCTTGACAGCCACATCCAGTTCAGGGTGCGATGCCACTTCGAGCCTGATGATGTCGGTCACATCCAGCCCCAAATCCTTGCGGATGTTCTGGATGCGGTTCACCACTTCGCGGGCCAAGCCCTCGTTCCGCAGCTCAGGGCTTATTGTAGTGTCGAGCGCCACGGTGATGCGGCCTTCCGAGGCCACGGTGTGGCCAGGCAGGTCGGCTGCGGTCACTTCAACATCGGCAGGCAGCAGGGTCACCTCAACGCCATCAACCGTTAACAAGAACTGGCCACTGGCCGAAAGTTCGGCAATCTCCTTTCCGGTGAATGCCGCCACGGCCGAAGCAATACCTTTCATCTGTTTACCATAACGTGGTCCAAGGGTCTTGAAGTTGGCCTTGGCAGTTCTACGGATGATATCAGAATCGGGCGATAGGTATTCCATCTGTTTCACATTCACCTCGCTGAGGATAATATGCTCAACATCTGAAAGTCGCTTACGGAAGGTGTCGTCTGGTACCGGAACCATCACTTTTTGCAGGGGTTGGCGCACACGGATCTTCTCTTTTTTACGGATGCTGAGAATGAGCGATGTCACATCTTGGGCAATCGCCATTCGCTCTTCGAGGTCAGTGTCGATGGCCAATATTTCAGCCATAGGCATAGCCGAGAGATGCACTGAATCATGCTTGTGGCAGCCCGTCACTGCGTTTAGGTCGCGATAAAGGCGGTCAGCATAAAAAGGTGCGATGGGACTCATCAGGTGCGCCACCACATCGAGGCAGGTGTATAGCGTCTGGTAGGCCGCGTTCTTGTCTGCCGATGCCTCACCTTTCCAGAAACGCCTGCGGCAAAGGCGCACATACCAGTTGCTAAGGTGGTCGGTCACAAACTCCTGAATGGCGCGACCGGCCTTCTTTGGCTCGTAGTCATTATAATACCCATCAACCTCGGTGATGAGCGAATTGAGCTTCGACAGCACCCACCGGTCCATCTCTGGACGTTCGATTAAAGGCACTTCCCGCTCACTGCCATCAAAACTATCAATGTTGGCATACAGGGCGAAGAACCCGTAAGTGTTGTACAGCGTGCCGAAGAACTTCCGCTGAACCTCTGCTATTCCTTCAATATCAAACTTTAAATTGTCCCACGGCTCAGCATTGGTGATCATATACCAGCGTGTGGCATCAGGGCCATACTTGGCAATGGTATCAAACGGATCGACCGCGTTGCCCAGGCGCTTGCTCATTTTCTGCCCGTTCTTGTCGAGCACGAGGCCATTGCTCACAACATTCTTGAACGCCACCGAATCGAAACACATAGTAGCGATGGCGTGCAGTGTGAAGAACCACCCACGGGTCTGATCTACACCTTCGGCAATGAAATCGGCCGGGTAGTATTTCTTCCCGTCCACCAGATCCTTGTTCTCGAACGGATAGTGAATCTGCGCATAAGGCATGGCGCCCGAATCAAACCACACGTCAATGAGGTCAGCTTCGCGTTTCATCGGTTTGCCCGAATCCGACACGAGGATGATGTCATCGGCATAAGGTCTGTGAAGGTCGAACGACTGATAATTCTCCTTCGAGAAATCATTCGGAGTGAACTTCTCCAACGGATTGGCGGCCATCACGCCCGCTTTCACGGCCTTGATGCATTCATTCTTCAATTCCTCCACCGAGCCGATGCACTTGGCCTCGCTGCCGTCCTCGGTGCGCCAGATGGGCAAGGGGATGCCCCAGAAGCGCGAACGTGACAGGTTCCAGTCCTGTAGGTTCTCCAGCCAGTTGCCGAAACGGCCAGTTCCGGTGCTTTCAGGTTTCCAGTTGATGGTCTTGTTGAGGGCGATGAGCCTGTCCTTCGCTGCTGTGGTCTTGATGAACCACGAATCGAGCGGGTAATACAGGATAGGCTTGTCAGTGCGCCAGCAATGTGGATAGCTGTGCTCGTATTTCTCCACGCGGAAAGCGCGGTTCTGCTCCTTCAGTTTGATGGCGATGCGCTCGTCCACGCTGAGGTAGTTGTCGCGGCCCTGCTTCTTCTTTTCAATCTCAATCTCGTCTGCCGACAGATATTCTGCCTTCACATATTCGCCAGCGAAGTCGGTCACTTCTGGACGGAAACGGCCTTGAAGGTCTACCAGAGGCACCATGGTACCCTGTCCGTCATCCACCAGCATGGGGCTGATGCCAGCGGCCTTGGCCACGCGCATGTCGTCCGCACCGAATGTGGGGGCTATGTGAACGATGCCTGTGCCATCCTCAGTGGAGACAAAATCGCCCGCGATCACCTCAAAGGTTCTGCCTTCGGGCTGAGAGTAGGGCATCAGTTGCTCGTAGGTGGTGCCTACGAGCGCTGCGCCTTTGAACTCAGCGACCACTTCAAAGGGAACAGCCTTGTCGCCCGACTTGTAATCGGCAAGGGCGATGGCGGCATTCTCCGCCTTGAACCATTTTCCCACCAGATCCTTGGCCAGAATCACGGTCTCGGGATTGAAAGTGTATTGATTGAAGGTCTTGACCGCCACATAGTCGATCTTCTCACCTACCGCCAAAGCGGTGTTTGATGGAAGTGTCCAAGGCGTGGTGGTCCAAGCGAGAATGAAACATTCGCCTCCGAATTTGGCATCCAACATTGGAGCGCGGAACTGCGCCACCACAGTCGTATCCTTCACATCCCGATATGTGCCCGGCTGGTTCAGCTCGTGCGAACTGAGACCTGTTCCGGCCTTGGGCGAATAGGGCTGAATGGTGTAGCCCTTGTAGAGCAGTCCTTTCTTGTACAGGTCGCTGAGGAGCCACCACACGCTCTCGATGTAGGTGTTCTCGTAGGTGATGTATGGGTTGTCCATATCCACCCAATAGCCCATCTTGCGGGTGAGGTCGTTCCAGACATCCGTGTATTTCATCACGGCCTTGCGGCACGCCTCATTGTATTCGGCAATGGTGATGGTCTTGCCTATATCCTCCTTGGTGATGCCCAGTTCCTTCTCCACGCCCAATTCGATTGGCAGGCCGTGGGTGTCCCATCCGGCCTTGCGCTTCACCTGAAAACCTTTCAGCGTGCGATGGCGGCAGAAGATGTCCTTGATGGTGCGGGCCATCACGTGGTGGATGCCTGGCATGCCGTTGGCCGATGGCGGCCCTTCATAGAACACGAACGGGGGACAGCCCTCGCGGGTGTCAATGCTTTTGCGGAAGGCATCTTCACGCTCCCACGTGGCCAGCATGTCCTCGGCTACTTTGGGCAGGTCGAGTTGCGGGTAAACGGGGTATTTCGCTTTCATGGCCCTTCCTTAAATAAGGGCCGCGAATTTAAGGAAATGGACCTGAGGCCTGACCGTGTCGGGAAATTGCTGTTGAGAGCGGTCTTCATCCCATTGGAAGTGGCGATTTGAACTTCTATAGAGTCTGTTTCTGGGCGGAATAAAGGACGAATCAGGCAACCTGTCGAATGCTCTTTTTGCGTGATCAAGGACATCATTGAGCTGACCAGCATGAACAGGAGAACGACCAAATGCCAGTTGATAGAAGCGCGTATTATCTTCAAGTTGCACCATACAAGTGTGGCAATTCTGCTAATCGGACAGAGTGGAGAAACAGGGCACTTCCAACATTGCAGAGCCAGAAAAAAATGATTGACCGATGCCTGTCAGCCGCATGGATGAACTTGCTATGTTTGCGCCCGATTTCAATACGGCCCCATTAACGGTCGGAACGATGCAGAAATTCAGCATTAATAAGGGTTTCAGGAGTTTTCTGCTCCTTGTGGCAGCTACACTTCTTCCGCTGTCATATGCGGCTGCGAGCGGTGGTGGAGAGGCGTTCAACGCAGGTGACATGATCATGCACCACGTTATGGATGCCCACGATATCCACTTCATGACCATTGGTGAGGGCGAACATGCGCAACACATCAGCCTTCCGCTTCCTGTCATCATTTACTCTACCGATGACGGGCTGAGCGTGTTTCTCAGTTCTGCGTTTCACCACGGGCATGCTGCACACAACGGCTACATGCTCGACCATGGACATATCATCCGCCTTGGGCAGAACAACCCTCACTTCAATTCGGATCACATAGATATTATCGAGGCCAAGGGTATGGGCTACCGCGACCAGAACGTGGGCGGTGTGTTCAAGGGTGCGCCCGGTGCCTTTATTGATCTGAGCATCACCAAAACTGTTGCCGGCCTATTGATAACCATTGCGCTCATGTTCGGTATATTCCTGAGCGTGGCCAAGGCATACAAGACCCGCCAGGGCCAGGCGCCCAAAGGGCTGCAGACCATAATGGAGCAGTTGGTGCTCTTCATACGTGACGAGGTGGCCAAACCCAGCATCGGGCATCATTACGAGGTGTTCATGCCGTTTCTCCTCACCATTTTCTTCTTCATCTGGTTTGCCAACATGTTGGGACTCATTCCCTTCATCGGTGGGTTCAATGTGACTGGCAATATTGCTGTAGCCATGGTTCTGGCCATCCTCACTTTCATCATCACTACAGTAAAAGGGAATAAGAATTACTGGATGCACCTTGTTGCGCCCCCAGGTGTGCCGGTGTGGCTGTTGCCTTTGATGATTCCCATCGAGATCATGGGCATTTTCACAAAGCCTCTCGTCTTGTGCCTGCGACTGTTCGCCAACATCACCGCAGGACACATCATCATCCTTTCATTCATGAGTCTCATATTCATATTCGCCAATCAGTACGGTGCGGCCGCTGGTTACGGTGTGAGTATTGTGAGCCTTGCCTTCGGGATATTCATGAATGTGATGGAACTGCTGGTGGCATTCCTTCAGGCATACGTGTTCACACTTCTCTCGGCCCTGTACTTCGGTACAGCCGTAGAGGAGCATCATCATTAAGAAACAGAATTCACACTCCTTCAAATCAACCAAACCAATCTTCAATCATGGAAATGCTCTCAATCCTTCTTGACCTGGCCAATGCCTACATGGGCGCTGGCATCGGTGCCGGTGTAGCTGCTATCGGAGCAGGTATCGGTATCGGCCGCATCGGTGGCTCAGCCCTCGAATCAATGGCCCGTCAGCCTGAATCTACTGGCGACATCCGCGCCAACATGATCGTGGCTGCTGCCCTTGTTGAAGGTGCTGCCTTCTTCGGCATCATCGTCTGCCTGCTCATCGCTCTCAAATAAGCGATAGGCAATTATTTACCGACCACGGCCCGGCCCATACGATTGGTATGGGCTGTGGGCCAGGTCGAAAAAAAGGCTGACAGTCCTTAAATTAATGTGCTAGCAGGAATTCGGGCCTCCAGTGCTTTTGATAAACCTGAACCGCAACTGAAAATTAAGCTGGAACTTTAGAGGGGAGTCCCTCATGGAACAAAAACTAGTCTGATAACCACAAATCTGAACTGAAATGGGATTAGTTACACCTGGCGTAGGTCTCATCATCTGGATGACCATCGCATTTCTTGTGGTGTGGGTAGGCTTGGGCAAATTGGCATGGCCCACCATTCTCAAGAGCATAAAGGAGCGCGAACAGAGCATTGAAGATGCCCTGAAAGCCGCTGACCGTGCCAAACAGGAAATGGCCCAATTGGCCGCTGACAACGAGCGGATACTGAATGAGGCCCGCGCCCAACGCGATGCCATGCTGAAAGAGGCAAAGGAGATGCGCGACAAGGTGGTGGCTGATGCCAAAGAAATTGCCACCAAAGAGGCCGCTGCTATAACTGTAGCTGCCCGCCAGAGCATTGAAAACGAGAAGATGGCCGCAATCACTGAACTGAAGAATCAGGTGGCCACCCTCAGTATCGACATTGCTGAGAAGATCCTGAAAGCTGAACTGAGCAGCGATGATAAGCAGAGGCAGCTCGTGGCCAGTCTGCTGAACGATGTGAAACTGAACTGAGACCGGCCAACCGCGAAAGGCTAACAGCCAACAGCCCATCATGGTAGAAAGCAAAGTCTCCAAACGTTACGCCAAGTCGCTGCTCGATCTGGCAGAGCAGACAGGTCACCTTGAGCGGGCCTGCGCAGACATGAAACTTGTGCATGCCACCCTTACAGCAAGCAGGGACCTGGATGCCATGTTCCGTAGTCCAGTTATCGGTACCGATAAGAAATTGGCGGTGATCAATGCGGTGTTCGGGACGAGTGTAGGCGAGCTGGTGAGTAAGTTCATGAAACTGATTACCGAGAAAGGACGCGAGGCACATCTCATGGCTATTGCCGACAGCTTCGTAAAACTGTACAACCTGCGCAAAGGCATCACTGAGGCGGTTGTGACAAGTGCAACCATGCTCAGTTCCGATGCCCGCGAGCAGGTTCTTGCCATTGTAAGGAAGAACGTGGGCGGAGAGGTGCAACTGAAAGAAGTGGTGAACCCTGATCTGATCGGTGGCTTCGTGCTTCGGATAGGCGACCAGCAGATAGATACCAGCATTGTGACACAGGTGCGCAAAATGCGCAAGGAGTTCGGTAAGAACCTGTACGTTAAGGAATTCTGATCCGATTCGTCAATTTGAACGTTGAATCATAAACTTTGAACTTCTCATAGGTCATGGCAGAAATTAAACCAGCAGAGATCTCAGGTATACTGAGAGAGCAGCTTTCGGGCTTCAAGACCGAGGCCGAGCTGAACGAGGTGGGAACCGTACTTCAGGTAGGTGACGGTATTGCTCGCATCTACGGCCTGAGCAATGTGCAGAGCGGTGAGCTCATCGAGTTTGAGAACGGCCTGCGTGGCATCGTCCTCAACTTGGAGGAGGACAACGTGGGCGCGGTATTGCTCGGTGTGGCCGCTGATATTCACGAGGGCAGCACTGCAAAGCGCACTGGTCGCATTGCCTCTATTAAAGTGGGCGAGGGCATGTTGGGACGTGTGGTGAACACGCTGGGGGAACCCATTGATGGCAAAGGACCATTGAAGGGCGAGCTCTATGAAATGCCCATCGAGCGCAAGGCCCCAGGGGTAATTTTCCGCCAACCGGTGAATGAGCCGCTTCAGACCGGTATCAAGGCCATCGATGCCATGATTCCAGTGGGCCGTGGGCAGCGGGAGCTGGTAATCGGTGACCGTCAAACGGGAAAGACAGCCGTTTGCATCGACACCATCATCAACCAAAAGGAATTCTATGACCGTGGTGAGCCCGTCTTCTGCATCTATGTGGCGTGCGGACAGAAGGGCTCTACTGTTGCCGGCATCGTGAAGATTCTTGAAGATGCCGGTGCAATGCCTTATACGGTGATTGTTTCGGCCTCGGCATCAGACCCTGCACCGTTGCAGTTCTACGCTCCGTTTGCTGGTGCTGCCATAGGTGAGTTCTTCCGCGACACCGGCCGTCCGGCCCTGATCGTGTATGATGACCTTTCTAAGCAGGCGGTGGCCTACCGCGAAGTATCGCTTCTGCTGCGCAGGCCCCCAGGTCGTGAGGCTTATCCCGGTGACGTGTTCTACCTCCACAGCCGCCTACTAGAGCGCGCTGCCAAAGTGATAGCAGACGACAGCGTGGCCAAGAACATGAACGACCTGCCAGAGAGTATCCGTCACATAGTAAAAGGTGGTGGTTCGCTCACTGCTCTCCCGATCATTGAGACTCAGGCCGGTGACGTTTCTGCTTACATTCCCACCAACGTGATCTCTATCACCGATGGGCAGATCTTCCTCGAATCGAACCTGTTCAACAGCGGAGTGCGACCTGCCATCAACGTAGGTATTTCGGTGAGCCGTGTGGGCGGTAACGCTCAGATCAAATCGATGAAGAAAGTGGCTGGAACATTGAAACTTGATCAGGCCCAGTACCGCGAGCTTGAGGCGTTCGCCAAATTCGGTTCTGACCTTGATGCCGCTACCAAATCGGTACTGGAAAAAGGTAAGCGCAACGTTGAGATCCTGAAGCAGGGTCAATACTCGCCTGTAGCGGTTGAGAAGCAGGTGGCTATCATTTACCTTGGCACCAAGGGCCTGTTGATTGATGTGCCAGTGAACAAAGTGCGCGAATTCCAAGGCGAGTACCTTGATTACTTGGATGCTAAACACCGCGATACGCTCGACCTGATCCGCAAGGGACAGATCAATGACGAGATCACAGGTGTGTTGGAGTCTGCCTGTAAGGAACTTACTGCCAAGTACCGCAAATAAGACTGGTCTAACTGACCGATTCTCACCTATAGAATCATGGCCGGATTAAAAGAGGTACGCGAGCGGATAGTGTCGGTGCAGAGCACCCGGCAGATTACTAGCGCCATGAAAATGGTGAGCGCTGCCAAGCTGCGCAGGGCTCAGGATGCCATCATCCGCATGAGGCCCTACGCTGGCAAGCTGCGCGAGATACTGCAGAACCTGACGGCCACATTGGATAGCAGCGAGGGTGGTGCATTCAGCACCCCACGCGAGGGCAGTAAAGTGCTGTTGGTGGTGGTAAGTTCGAACCGCGGCCTTTGCGGAGGATTCAATTCGAACATTGCAAAGAAAGTGTTCTCCTTATTGGCCGATGAGTATGCCGGTAAGGATGTGACCGTGATAGCCATCGGAAAAAAGGGTGCTGAGGCCGTGAAACGAAGGGGCGTTAACGTGATAGGCATGCATAACGAGGTGTATGACAATCTGAGTTTTGATGCCGTGGCCCCAATAGCCCAGCGCATCATGGACGGCTATCTGGCAGGCGAGTTTGACAGGGTTGATGTCGTTTACAACCAGTTTGTGAATGCGGCCGTGCAGCGCACCATGCAAGAGCAGTTCCTGCCCGTACCCCCACCGCAGGCTACAACCAAGAAATCGACTGGCGATTACATTTTTGAACCTGCCAAGGCCGAGATTGTGGAAGACCTCATTCCACGTTCACTCAAAGTGCAACTGTACAAAGCCGTGCTCGACAGCAATGCCTCTGAACATGGTGCGCGTATGACGGCCATGCACAAGGCTACCGACAATGCCACCGACATGCTGAAGGAACTCAAGATCAGCTATAACAAGGCACGGCAGGCCAATATCACCAAAGAGATACTTGAGATAGTGGGCGGTGCCGCTGCCCTCGAGGATGGGTGATGATACTTCGTGTAACTGAGAATTATGAAGCCTGTTCCGAACTCCGGAACAGGCTTTTTCAATTTTGAACTTTGGCCAGAGACCTTAAGGAAAGGGTATTCACATATTTGCCTCTCCTACGGAAAGAGCGGCCCCTGAAACATTGCGCTGCGAATCATGTGAGGCACAAGGCCCGGCCCCCAGCCTTCGGGCTAAGTCCCGCGCTCATGGCCCTTTGGGTGTAATCGCTTAGGCTGGTCACTTCGACCGGACCGGAGGGCATCCGTATGACGCAGCTGTGAAGACAAAGGCCTAAGGAGGCGACACTCGCCTGTCAGCGGCTGTTGAGCAGCCCGAAGGCATAGGTGCCTGCAGCGTAGCAGGCCACATCCAGCACATCGGCCGTGTGGCGCGGGTCGGTGCGGGGCAACAGCCACTCGAACCACAGGGCGAAGGCCGCGCAGGTGGCCCACGCCAACAGGGGCCCCACTCTGAATCCCGGGGCCACAAGGCGCCCCGCACTTTGGCCCAGGGTAAGCACCACGGGCATGCAAAGCACATCGGTGAGGTGGCCGTGAAGTGGTAAAATGGTCCCGCACGCAGACATGGCCCGCAGAAAGGCATATAGCAACACCATGACCAGAAACACAGGGTGGCGCAGGTGCATCAGCCCACCAGACTCGTCACAATGTACATGATGAACGCCACCACGGCCGTGTACACGATATAGGCCGCAAAGGCCACTTTGCGCGTTATGCGCATCAGCACCCCATCGGTAGCGCGGGGCGTGAAGAACGAATCCTCTTTGTGCTTGCGCTCATACTCCTCGCGGTCCTCGCGCTCCTGGAGCGAACGGGGGTCGAGCAGCGCACCGCAGTGGGTGCAGCGGTCGGTGTCGCGCTGCTGCCACGGGCCCCATTGGCCGCAGGCCGGACATTTCTTAGTGTGCTGTGTGCCCATGCGATGGACGCGAAAGGGCCAACAGGCCCATGAAGGTGAGTGTGCCGTTGAGTATCAGCAGTTCAAATCCGAAGCGGTAGCCGCCCAGCAGGGTCGGAGCCTGCGCATCAATCACCCAGCACAGGGCCGGGGCAACGAGGCATGCCACCGGTGCGGCCCAGCCCGTGAGTTGCCGCTTGGTGATCATCCCAAAGGCAAACAGGCCCAGAAGTGGACCATAGGTGTACCCGGCAATGGTGAGCAGTATACCAATGATCTGCTTGTTGTCCAGCCACTTAAATATGAAGACCATGATAAGGAACAGAAGCGCGAAGGCCAGATGCACCCGCTTGCGTGTGTTCACGCGCTGCTCCTCAGCGAGCATGCCGTTGCGCTGAATGCCAAGTATGTCTATGCAGAAGCTTGATGTGAGGGCCGTGATGGCCCCATCGGCCGATGGGAAAAGTGCACTCACCAGCCCAACTATGAAGATGATGCCGATGACCGGAGGCAGGTGCTGCAGCGCAATGGTGGGAAACAGGTCATCGTTGGCCACCGTCAGGCCGTTGGCCCCGGCATAGACGTAGAGCAGACCGCCAAGGACAAGAAAGAGGAGGTTCACCATCACCAGTATGAAACTGAAAGTGACCATGTTTTTCTGAGAGTCGGCCAGCGTGCGCACGCTGATGTTCTTCTGCATCATCTCCTGGTCCATGCCAGTCATGGTGATGGTGATGAACGCCCCGCCCAGGATGTGCTTGAGCCAGAAACTCTTCTGTTGCCAGGCCGGATTGAATATCTGTGTGTATCCGCGGTCGCTCAGGGTGGCCCATGCATCGCCCACCGACAGGCCAAGATGCGATAAGATGTACCCCACGCATACCACCAGGGCCAGCAGCATGAATAGGGTCTGTAGGGTGTCAGTCCACACTATGGTCTTAACCCCGCCCTGATAAGTGTAGGCCAGGATCATGAGCAGGATGAATAGCGCGGCCAGATGGAAGGAGACATCGTGCCCCATCAGCATGGGCGCGAAACCCAGCGGACTGAGCACGAAAAGCTGCAGCACGTTAATGACCAGATAGAGCCTTAGCGTGGCGCCCAACGTGCGCGACACAATGAACAGGCCAGCTCCGGTGAGGTAGGCCGGGCGCCCGAACCGGTGCTCCAGGTAATAGTAGATGCTTGTCAGATTGAGCCGATAGTAGAGCGGCAGCAGCACATAGGCCACCACAAAGTAGCCGATGAAGTAGCCCAGCACCACCTGGAAATAGAAGAAGTGGTCGGTGCCCACGGTGCCGGGCACCGATATGAAAGTGACCCCGCTAAGCGATGTGCCCACCATGCCGAACGCAACGAGCATCCAATGGGCTGAGCGGCCCGCACGGAAATACGAATCGTTGGTTGCCTTGCGCGAGGTGACGGCTGATATGACAAGCAGCAACAGGAAGTACGCTGTAATCACCCCGAATATGAGCCACGGCTGCACGGGCCGAAGATAACGGGGCCCGATGCCCACAGGCTATTTTCGCGCTTCCTTAAATACGCACCCCGCCATGCAGGAGGCCCAGCCATACATCCCCAAGCACAAGATCCGCATAGTCACCGCAGCCAGCCTGTTCGATGGGCACGATGCGGCCATCAACATCATGCGCAGGATCATCCAGAGCACGGGTGTCGAGGTGATTCACTTAGGCCACGACCGCAGCGTGGAGGAGGTGGTGAACTGCGCCATACAGGAGGACGCCCACGCCATTGCCATGACCAGCTATCAGGGTGGGCACATGGAGTATTTCAAGTACATGTTCGACCTGCTGAAGAAGAAGGGCGCGGGGCACATCAAGATTTTCGGGGGCGGTGGCGGAACCATCCTGCCCTCCGAGATCGCAGAACTGCAGGACTACGGCATCGCCCGCATCTATCACCCGGACGATGGCCGGGCGATGGGGCTGCAAGGGATGATAAACGATATGGTTGCGAAATGCGATTTCGCTTTGGGCACCGATGCCACGGTTGATGCGGGGCAACTGGCCACCAAAAGCTGGCCCGCCATCGCGCGGCTCATCTCAGTTGCCGAGAACAGCCCCGAGCTCAGCGGCACGGCACTGGATAAGGTGCGCGAGGTTTCGGCCAAATCAAAAACCCCGGTGCTGGGAATAACCGGCACGGGCGGTGCGGGCAAGTCTTCAATGGTCGATGAGCTTGTGCGCAGGTTCCTGCTCGATTTCCCGGAGAAGACCTTGGCCATTGTTTCTGTTGATCCATCGAAAAGGAAGACAGGCGGGGCCCTTTTGGGTGACAGGATCCGGATGAACGCCATCCGCAACCCACGGGTGTATATGCGTTCGCTTGCTACTCGGCAAAGCAATCTTGCGCTCAGCAAGCACGTGCAGGAGGCCGTTGACATCCTCAAGGCTGCGCAATATGACCTCATCATCCTCGAAACATCAGGCATCGGGCAGAGCGATACCGAGATCCTTGACCACAGCGATGTGAGCCTCTACGTGATGACCCCTGAGTTCGGTGCCGCCACGCAGTTGGAGAAGATTGACATGCTCGACTTTGCCGACATCGTGGCCATCAACAAGTTCGACAAGCGGGGCGCACTCGATGCCATCCGAGATGTAAAGAAGCAGTACAGGCGCAACCACCGGCTTTGGGATGCAAAGGACGAGGACATCCCCGTGCACGGCACCATCGCCAGCCAGTTCAACGACCCGGGCACCAACACGCTCTACAGGGCCATCATGGACAAGCTGGTGGAGAAGACAGGCGCTGACCTCAAGAGCACCTTTTCGCTTTCGGGCGAGATGAGCGAGAAGATCTACATCATCCCGCCTCAGCGAACACGCTACCTATCAGAAATCTCGGAGAACAACCGCAGCTACGACAAATGGGTGGCCCAGCAGGCCGAAGTGGCGGATAGGCTGTATTCCATTCATCGTTCCATTGAGACCATTGAAAGCGAGGAGATAAAAAAGGTGCTGAGTGCGGAGTTTGACAGGATAAAACTCGACCTCGACCCCAAGAACTGGTTGCTGATAGAAGGCTGGCCCAAGGAAGCCCAACGCTACAAGGACGAGCACTACATCTTCAAGGTGCGCGACAAGGAGATCAAGGTGAAGACCCACACCGAGAGCCTGAGCCACTTGCAGATACCCAAGGTCGCCACTCCGAAGTTCCGCAGTTGGGGCGATCAGCTCAGGTGGCTTTTGCAAGAGAACGTCCCAGGCAGTTTCCCTTACACCTCTGGCATCTATCCTTTCAAAAGAGAAGGCGAGGATCCCACCCGGATGTTTGCTGGTGAGGGCGGCCCGGAGCGCACCAACCGCAGGTTCCACTATGTGAGCCTCGGCATGTCAGCCAAACGCCTCAGCACAGCCTTCGACAGCGTGACCCTTTACGGCAACGACCCGCATCTGCGCCCCGACATCTACGGCAAGATCGGCAACTCGGGCGTAAGCATCTGCTGCCTCGATGATGCCAAGAAACTCTACTCAGGCTTCGACCTCACCAACCCGATGACCTCGGTGAGCATGACCATCAACGGCCCCGCGCCCATGTTACTCGGTTTCTTCATGAACGCAGCCATTGACCAGGAGTGCGAAAAGTACATCCGCGCCAACGAGCTGGAGGGTGAGGTGGAAAAGTGTAAACGTGTAAAGTTTGATAATAAAGGAATCGCAAGGCCGGCCTATCAGGGCGAACTTCCCGAAGGAAATAGCGGCCTCGGTCTAATGCTGCTAGGATTGACGGGCGATGAAGTCCTTCCTTTAAATGTTTATAAAAAAATCAAAGCCGATGCGCTGAGCAAAGTACGCGGCACAGTGCAGGCCGACATCCTCAAGGAGGATCAGGCGCAGAACACCTGCATCTTCAGCACGGAGTTCGCGCTGCGCTTCATGGGCGATGTGCAGGAGTATTTCATCACCCGTAAGGTGCGCAACTTCTATTCGGTGAGCATCAGCGGCTACCACATTGCCGAGGCGGGCGCCAATCCCATCTCGCAGCTTGCATTCACCCTCGCCAACGGCTTCACCTTCGTGGAGTATTACCTGAGCCGGGGCATGGACATCAACGCCTTCGGGCCCAACCTCAGCTTCTTCTTCAGCAACGGCATCGACCCGGAATATGCGGTCATCGGCCGCGTGTCGAGGCGCATCTGGGCCAAGGCCATGAAAGAGAAATACGGTGCCGATGAGCGCAGCCAGATGCTCAAATACCACATTCAAACCAGCGGCCGCAGCCTCCACGCACAGGAGATCGATTTTAATGACATCCGCACCACGCTGCAGGCGCTTTATGCCATCTACGACAACTGCAACTCGCTGCACACTAATGCCTACGATGAGGCCATCACCACGCCCACCGAGGAGAGCGTGCGCAGGGCCATGGCCATCCAGCTCATCATCAACCGCGAGCTGGGCCTCGCCAAGAACGAGAACGCGCTACAGGGAGCGTTCATCATCGAGGAGCTGACCGAACTCGTGGAAGAGGCCGTGCTCTCAGAATTCGACCGCATCACCGAGCGCGGGGGCGTGCTGGGCGCCATGGAGACCATGTACCAGCGCAGCCGCATCCAGGAGGAAAGCCTCTACTACGAGACGCTTAAACACACGGGCGAATTCCCCATCATAGGCGTCAACACCTTCCTCAGCAGCAAGGGCTCGCCCACCATCCTGCCCAAGGAGGTAATCCGCGCCACAGAGGAGGAGAAGCAGTACCAGATCGCCATGCTCGCCAACCTGCACACCGCCAATGCCGACCGCTCGCCCGCCCTGCTGCGGCAGTTGCAGCAGACGGCCGTGCAGAACGGCAACCTGTTCAACACGCTGATGGACGTGACCAAGGCGTGTTCATTGGGGCAGATCACCGATGCGCTGTTTGAGGTGGGGGGGCAGTATAGGAGGAATATGTGATGGTCGAAGGCCTCTTTGCAAAGAAGGCTTATTCGTCACTATTGTAAATGTTACTATCCACTTCCATTGGCAATCATTACAACCGCATCATGAAATCAATCTGTGGTATTGTTTTACTTTTTTCCTTCAACCTCGCCATGGCGATGGCACAGTCAGAAGTCAATTCAGATTTGGTTCCCGATTCATCAGAATTGATCATAATGCCTGAATATCCCGGAGGTGATCAGGCAGTTCTCAATTACATCTCCAAGAATTTGTCCTATCCCAAAGAAGCCCGGTCAAGTGGTATTGTCGGGACGGTACATGTGGGATTTGTGGTCGAATCGGATGGTTCAGTTGGCCTGGTGCATGTGGTTCAAGGCTGTCATCCTATCCTCGATAAGGAGGCAATCCGAGTGGTGCAGACCATAATTGGATACAGGCCGGGAACGAAAGCCGGCAAATTTGTACCTGTGCGTCTCACCTTGCCCATTCGATTTATTTTGCACGGGGGGCCTCAGGATTGGGAGGTTGCCTATGGTAGGGCTATTGAGTATTAGAAAGAAGGGAACCTGGTGGATGCGGCAAAGCAGATTGACAAAGCCTTGGGCGAGGTTGGCGACTGGTTCATTAACGGATATGCTAAAAGAGCCGAGATAGCCCTGAAAGGCGGCAATTCGGTCAAGGCACAGAGTGACTATGAAAAGGGCCTACGATTGGACTCAACAAGAGTTGATATGTTGATGGGCAGGGCAAAGTGCCTGTTTGCTCGGAACATGCCCAACGAGGCCTTCGTTGACCTTGAAAGAGCAGCCGTCCTGAATCCCTTTTCGCACCAACCCATGGCGGCCAAAGGTCTTTTCTGCTTCGGTGCCGGACGTTTTGAGGAGGCAGAGCGATACTTTACCGAAGCGATCGGAAAAGAAAGAAATGATGGCGAACTGTACTACAACCGAGGGATGGCATTCGCACGTCTTCGCAGGATGGAAGAGGCATGTAGGGACTGGAATCGTGCCGTCAGCTTGGGTAATAAAAATGCGGCCACGGTGGTTGAGAATGCCTGTAGATAGTGGCGGGCAAGGCAGGTGTTTCTAACCGACCCGCCCTCCTGCGCCAGTTGCAGGAAACAGCGGTGCAGAACGGCACCTTGTTCAACACGCTGATGGAAGTGACCAAGGCATGTTCCTTAGGCCAGATCACCGATGCGCTGTTCGAGGTGGGGGGGGGCAGTATAGGAGGAATATGTTACGTACCTCTGGGGCCGTGCTGCGGGATGTACCTGCCCCGACCTCTCAGACCATGAATTCATGATTGCCGAGAGGCGACCAAGTAATCTAAGGCTTTCTATCAGGTCCTGCGGAACAGGTTCATCTGATCGAGATAGGCCCATGCCGCATAGGGCATGAGGTGGCGCACATTGCGGCCATCGGCCACCATCTCCCTTATAGCGGTGCTCGAGATGGCCATCACTGGCGCATCGATGAACCGCACCTGCGGATGCGCGTCAAAGGCTGTGGCACCTTGTCCTGGGCGCGTATAGACCAGGATGGGATGGTTATCGATGATATAGCGGTGGTTCTTCCACTTATGGAAAGTGGCCAGATTATCGCCTCCCATCACCAACGAGAATTGTACCTCCGGGTATTTCTCGTGCAGATGGGCCAGCGTGTCGGCCGTGTAGGATGGGACCGACAGGCGGCTCTCAATGTCCGACACGCGGAAACGGCTGTCATCGCCCACGGCCAAGCGCAGCATCTCCAAGCGGTGATGGTACGGCAACAGTCCTGAACGTTCTTTCAACGGGTTCTGGGGCGATGGAACGAACCATAGCCCGTCCACCTTTCCAAACTCGGCCACCCAGGTGGCAATGACCATGTGGCCCACATGCACCGGATTGAACGAACCGAAGAACAGGGCCACGCGCTTTGTCGGCATGGGGCAAAGGTCTCACATGAACCCCAGCTCCAGCATGGCGGCTTCGCTCATCATGTCCTTGTCCCAGGGCGGGTCGAATGTGAGGTTGACCTTGCTCTTGATAACGCCCGGCACCTTGCCCACCTTCTCTTCCACCTCCAGCGGCATGCTCTCGGCCACGGGGCACGAGGGCGAAGTGAGGGTCATGGTCACCACGGCCTCAAGGGCCTCGTTCACCTCAATGTTGTAGATGAGGCCCAGCTCGTAGATGTCGACCGGGATCTCGGGGTCGTAAATGGTGCGCAGGGTGTCAATGATGCGCTCCTCCAGTTGCTTGCGCAGGCTCTCGGTGTGCTCACTCATGGCTCTCGGTGTGTTGGATGGAGCGGAAGGCGATGGCGTAGAACTTCATCTGCCTGATCATGCTCACCAGGCCGTTGCTGCGTGTGGGCGAAAGGTGTTCCTTGAGGCCGATGCGCTCGATGAACGTGAGTTCGGCATCAATGATCTGCTGGGGCGACAGACCGCTCAGAACACGGATGAGCAGACTGATCACCCCTTTGGTGATGATGGCATCGGAGTCGGCCGTGAAGATGACTCTGCCATTCTGCAGTCTGGCCTGTAGCCACACCCGGCTCTGGCAGCCTTTGATAAGCAGGTCATCCGATTTCATGCCCTCATCAATCAATGGCAATTCCTTGCCCAGCGAAATGAGATGCTCATACTTGTCGGTCCAGTCGCTGAAAAGCCCGAACTCCTCTACGATCTCTGCCTCGCGGGCTCCAATGCTGTCTTCCAATGCTGTAGTCATTTTCTTAGGTTTCAACTGAACATCCGCAGCACCCGTTCCAGCCCTTCGGCCAGTTTGTCAACCTCGGCCTTGGTGTTATAGACCGCGAGCGAGGCCCGCACCGTTCCGGGAATGGCGAAGCGGTCCATCACGGGCTGGGTGCAATGGTGGCCCGTGCGAACGGCTATGCCCATCTTGTCGAGGATCACGCCAGTGTCGTAGGGATGAATGCCATCGAGAATGAACGAAATGACGCCAGCCCGTTCTTTGGCCGTACCGATCTGCCGAAGTCCTTTGATGCCACCGAGGGTTTCTATCCCATAGCGCATCAACTGCCGCTCATGCGCCATGATGGCCTCGAAACCAATGGAGTTGATGAAGTCGATGGCCGCACCGATGCCCATTCCGCCAGCGATATTGGGCGTCCCGGCCTCGAACTTGAACGGCAGCTCGTTGTACTCAGTCCGCTCGAAGGTGACGGTCTTTATCATGTCGCCACCGCCCTGATACGGAGGCATGGCATTGAGATATTCTTCCTTACCGTAGAGAATGCCTACGCCCGTTGGGCCGTACATCTTGTGGGCCGAGAATGCATAGAAGTCGCAGTCTAGTTCCTGCACGTCCACGGGCATGTGGTGAATTGCCTGCGCACCGTCCACCAGCACTTTCATGCCATTGACATGGGCCATCTGGATGATGTTGCGCACGGGATTCACCGTTCCGAGCGAGTTGGAGATGTGCACCACCGATACCAGTTTCGTTTTCGGTGAAAGCAGCTTTGCAAAGTCATCGAGGCATATCTCGCCTTCATCAGACATAGGGATCACACGCAGTTTAGCTCCCTTGCGTTCGCAGAGCATCTGCCAGGGCACGATGTTGCTGTGGTGCTCCATGGCGGTGATGATGATCTCATCTTCCTTCTCGATGAATTTTTCTCCGAACGAACTCGCGACAAGATTGATGCTGCCTGTGGTCCCGCTTGTGAAGATCACCTCATGGTCGTGCCGCGCGTTGATGAAATGCTGCACTTTCTTCCGTACCTCCTCGTAGGCCGCAGTGGCATTGGCACTGAGGGTGTGCACCCCACGGTGGATGTTGCTGTTCTCCTGCTCGTAGTATCTGCTGATGGTGTCGATGACCGACTGCGGCTTCTGCGAACTGGCCCCGTTATCGAGATACACCAAGGGCTTCCCGTTCACTTCAGTGTGAAGGATGGGAAACTGCGCCCTGAGCGCGGTGAGGTCTATACCGGTATCGATGACCATCTATTCCATTTCAGATAATCGGGCCTGCACTTTCCGCTCCAGCGTCTCGCGCAGTTGCTCATCGCTCACCGCACCAAGCACATCGGAGGCGAAGGCTGTGAGCAAAAGAGCCAGGGCGCTGCGTTGCGAAAGGCCGCGCGAACGGAGGTAGAACATGGCATCCGCGTCCAATTGGCCGGTGGTGCTTCCGTGGCTGCACTTCACATCATCGGCATAGATCTCCAGCTCAGGCTTGGAGTTCATGGTGGCCGTATCACTCAGCAGGATGTTCTTGTTCTGCTGGTAGGCGTTGGTCTTCTGCGCATCGACATACACATGCACCTTGCCGTTGAACACGCCAGTAGCCTTTCCGCCAAGAAGGCCTTTGTAGGTCTCGTTGCTCTGGCAGTTCGGTACAAGATGGTCCACGAGCGTGTGGTTGTCGAACAGGTCGGTGCCGCTAACCAGATAAAATCCGTTGAGGTGGGCCTCAGCGCTCTGCCCCGCAATGCGCACGTTGAGGTTGTTGCGCAGCAGCTTGCCTTGCAGCTGCACGGTGTTGGTCACCGAACGGCCATTGCGCTCCACTTCAATCTCCGTGGTGTTCACAAGATTTCCTTCGGGAATTTCCTGAAGGATGTTCATTTCCAAGGATGCGTTCGTTCCTATGAATGCCTCGGTGAGGTGATTCAAAAGCGATTTCTCCGAGATGATCTCCCCGCGGAAATGATGCAAACAGCGCAGACGGGCACCTTCCTCCATGACAATGAGGATTCGGGAGGAGAAAAGTTGACCGTCCACAGTGTTCAGCGCATGGTCAATGACCAATGTGCCATCCACCTGCGCATTTCTCGCCACATGGATGATGAGTGCATCGGTGAACAGCACCGTGTTCAACGCGGCCAACTCCTGCTTGGTGTGGATGCCGCTCTTGCTGATGTAGCTAAGCAGATCGCCCGACTCGGCAAGGGTGGTGAAGGTCACTCCTGGGATGGAAGGAAACTCGCGTCCAACACTTCCATTCATGAGCCTGACCGACTGTTCAGACACGATTGGCCGGACCGAAGTGGTCGGATTCAATCCTTGGTCGAACAACCGCTTAACGTTGGTGTATTTCCAGTCCTCGTGCCTCTTGCTCGGTATGCCCTTCTCGCGCAACAGCGATGCAGCCTCTTCGCGCAGGGCGAAAAGGCTGTCAGAGGGTAGGGCCTCGAGCAGTCTGGCCACAACCTCAGATGTGTCTAATGTTGTGCTCATGCCGCTGCCTCCTCCAACTCGGCCTTAATCCAATCGTAGCCCTTCTCTTCCAGTTCCAACGCAAGTTCTTTTGTCCCTGATTTCACGATGCGGCCGTTGTAGAGGACGTGCACGAAGTCGGGCACGATGTAGTCGAGCAGCCGCTGGTAGTGCGTGATCACGATGAACGAGCGGTCGTTGCTGCGGAGCTTGTTCACCCCGTTGGCCACGATGCGCAGTGCATCGATGTCGAGGCCGGAATCGGTCTCGTCAAGTATGGCGAGTTTCGGTTCGAGCATGGCCATCTGGAACACCTCGTTGCGTTTCTTCTCCCCGCCCGAGAAACCTTCGTTCACAGCCCTTCCGGTGAGATCAGTGGTCATTTCCACCAGTTCCTTTTTCTTCTTCATGTACTGAAGGAATCCTTTTGCGTCCAGTTCGGGGAGGCCACGGTGCTTGCGCACTTCAGTGACGGCCGCACGGAGGAAGTTGGTGTTGCTCACGCCCGGAATCTCGACCGGATACTGAAAGGCGAGGAACAGCCCCTCACGCGCCCTTTCCTCTGGGGCCATGTCGAGCAGGTCCTTGCCGTCCAGCTCAGCACAGCCATCAGTAACCTCAAAATTCTCGTTGCCCGCCAAAACTGCGGCCAACGTGCTCTTGCCTGCACCGTTCGGGCCCATGATGGCGTGCACCTCACCCGCGTTCACGGTAAGATTGAAGCCTTTTAGGATGTCTTTTTCCTCCACTTTGGCGTGGAGGTTTTCTATTCTTAACATGTGTGTGCTTTTCTAAAGCTAAGTGGTTGTTTTTTACCGCAAAGTGCGCGGAGGTTTACGCAGAGTGCGCGGAGGTTTTTTTGAGGGAAAAACAAGAGTGCAGAGGTTCTCTCGCATTCTGCGAAAACTCAAAATAGTAGATTGATTCTGAATGCTTCGTGTTCATTTGTCTCCGTGTTCTTCGCGAGAATATTAGCTCCCTTTGCGGTTTCATTTCATAGCCCATTCACAACACGTTGAATGCCATCGCGCAGCAAAGTCACATTGAAATTAATGAGCAGTCCGAGTTTGCAGCCGCTCAGTTTGAGATAGGTCATAATCTGAGCAAGATGAACCATGTTCAGCTCTTCAACCGCCTTTAATTCCAGAATCAGCTTGTTCTCAACCATCATATCTATCCTGTAACCACACTCCAACTCCACATCCTCATATTTCAATGGCATCGGTTTCTGCACCTCCACGTAGAGCCCGTTCTTTTTAAGTTCATAAGCCAGACACTGTTCGTAGCTCGATTCCAATAGCCCAGGCCCCAAAGCACGATGCACCTTGATCGCGTGGCCAATCACCACCTTCGACAACTCATTCTCTGTAGGGTTCTGCTTCACGTTGTGTCTTTGCGTCCTTGTGAAATGTCATCCTTGACATTTCAACTTCACTTCTTTCTCTGTGTTCTTTGCGAAAATCTTTGCGCCCTTTGCGGTTAAATTCTATCCCACCGACCCTTCGAGTGAGACCGCCAACAGCTTCTGCGCCTCCACCGCGAATTCCATTGGTAGTTTGTTCAATACCTCTTTACAGTAGCCGTTCACGATGAGGCCGATGGCCTGCTCGGTGTCTAGGCCGCGCTGGTTGCAGTAGAAGATCTGGTCTTCGCCCACTTTGCTGGTGGTGGCCTCATGCTCCACCTTGGCGGTGCTGTTCTGTGTCTCGATATAGGGGAAGGTGTGCGCCCCGCAGCGGTCGCCAAGCAGCAGCGAGTCACACTGCGAGAAGTTGCGGGCGTTGGAGGCGTTGCGGCCTATGCGCACCAGTCCTCGGTAGCTATTGTTGCTCCTTCCGGCCGAGATACCCTTGCTGATTATGGTGCTCTTGGTGTTCTTGCCCAGGTGGATCATCTTGGTGCCCGTGTCGGCCTGTTGGAAGTTGTTGGTCACAGCCACGGAGTAGAACTCCCCGATGCTGTTGTCGCCCTTGAGGATGCAGCTAGGGTATTTCCATGTGATGGCCGACCCGGTCTCCACCTGCGTCCAACTGATCTTGGCGCAATCACCTGCACATATGCCGCGCTTGGTAACGAAATTGTAGATTCCCCCTTTGCCCTCCTTATCGCCAGGATACCAGTTCTGCACCGTGCTGTACTTGATCTCCGCGCCTTTCATGGCCACCAGTTCCACTACCGCGGCATGTAGTTGATTTTCATCGCGCTGCGGGGCGGTGCAGCCCTCGAGGTAGCTTACATAGCTGTCCTCATCTGCAATCACAAGGGTTCTTTCAAATTGCCCCGTGTTCATGGCATTGATGCGGAAATAGGTGCTCAGTTCCATGGGGCAGCGCACGCCCTTGGGAATGTAGCAGAAAGACCCATCGCTGAATACGGCCGAGTTGAGGGCCGCATAGTAGTTGTCGGTCATCGGCACTACCGAGCCGAGGTATTCGCGCACCAGATCGGGATGTTCCTGCACCGCCTCGCTGAATGAGCAAAATATGATGCCCCGCTCGCGCAACGTCTCCTGAAAGGTGGTCTTGACGCTGACACTGTCAAACACAGCATCAACAGCCACATTGGCTCCGGCTACATTGAGCAGGCGCTTCTGCTCCTCCAATGAGATGCCCAGTTTCTCGAAGGTGGCGAGCATCTCGGGATCCACCTCATCCAGACTGCCAATCTCCTTTTTGGCCTTTGGGGCCGAGTAGTATATGATGTTCTGAAAATCAACCTTTGGATAATGGATGTGCGCCCATACAGGCTCGTCCAAGGTGAGCCAGTGGCGGTAGGCTTTCAAGCGCCATTCGGTGAGCCATTCGGGCTCGTTCTTCTTGGCCGAGATGGCCCGAACGATCTCCTCGTTGAGGCCCATCGGCAGCTGATCGGCCTCGATGTCGATGCTCCAGCCGTACTCGTAGTCCTTCTGCGTGAACTCCTTGAGGAGCTGATTTTCTTCTGCCATCTCTTTGATAATCAGCAAATACGCTAATCAAACTGCGAAACTTTCCCCGCAGCCGCATGTGCGGGTGGCATTCGGGTTGTTGAAGAAAAACCCTTTGCCGTTGAGCCCTCCGGAATAATCGAGCTCGGTGCCCACCAGATACAGGAAACTCTTCTTATCCACGGCCACGCGGATACCGTTGTGCTCAAACACCTTGTCCTCGGGCTTCAGGTCGGTATCAAAACTCAGGTCATAGCTCAGGCCCGAGCAGCCACCGCCCTTTACCCCGACACGGATAAATGCCGCGGTACTGTCCTTGCCTTCCTCCTCCATGAGGCTGATGGCCTTCTTCTTGGCGTTCTCTGTCACTGTTATCATGATGCCTTCGGCAACAATTTTTATTTAGACTTGTTCTAAACAAGCCGTATTTCAAGCCGCGAAAATACCTCAAACAGGGGATGGAATAACGGTAAAATATCAGACAGGACGCGGCAAAAGGCTTATGAATGCATGTCGGCCACCATGGACCTGGCCGCCTTCATTTGCAAGATGCTCCCATTTCAGGTCCGTTCTGTCCGCCTCGGCCTAGCGGTTGTCTTATGGTTGAAGTACGGACCCAGAACGTTCCCTACGGTGCGGACGAGCTGGGGATGAGGTCGCTTCGCGCAGGCCCGACCCTGGCCGAGGCCGCATGGAAGCGGCAGCAAAAGCCCGATGCCTGAACAGCCAGCATCGAGGAGGTGTCGGGCGCTGGCGAGATGGGCCGCGTGAACATCAGCGAGGCCATCTATGCGTTGGCGAAGGACCACTTTACCTGCGAATACCGGGGCGAGATATAGGGCAATGGCAGGATGGGGATGTGGATAATATCTGGATCTGCCAGATGCCTATCAATTTCGATGAAATCAGGTAGATAAGCCCCATCTTCGGAGGGTGCAAAAGCGCTGTTCGGGCATATGCATGGCCATGCTGGCACCGCTGTTCGTGGCGGCCGTTGCCCACGCGCAGCCGCGCTGGACCGACACCATCCCGGCCCTCCGCGATGCGCGGCACGACACGGTGCGCGTACGGCTGATGGCCCAGATGGCCGATGACCGTGACGACCGCTTTGGGCTTGACCTGGCCACAGAGGCGGTGCGCGTGGCCCGCACCCTTTGCCTAGCCCCTACCACTGACATGGATGAACGCACCGCGCCAAGGTTGCTGGCCCGGGCCCTGTATGTGCAGGCCACGGCCCAGGGGCGCACCGATGCCGAGGACGGTGCGGTGCTTACAGCCCGCAGTGCCGACTCGCTGTATGCCGTGCTGCACGACACGGTGGGCCGGGTGGAGAGCCTCGGCCTACAGGCGCAGTTGCTGCGCGACATGGGCGAGCGCTCGCGGTCCATTGAGCTGTATGCCCAGGCCCTGCGGCTGAGCGAATCGAACGGTCTGTGGGAATACGAGGCCACGCTGCACAACAACATCGGGGTGTCGCTTGGCGGGATAGACCGCGCCTCGGCCTTGGCCCACTTTGAACAGGCCCGCGCCATTCAGGAGGCGCACAATGAGCGCAAGGGGCTGTCGAGCACGCTCAACAACATGGGCATGCAACTGCTCGAAACGGGCGACCTGAAGGGGGCCATGGACCGTTTCAGGCAGAGCCTCGCCCTGCGCAAAGAGATTAAGGCACGGCCCGGCAGTGTGGCGGTCATCCACCAGAACCTCGGGGGGGCCTTTGCCCGGATGGGACTGCGCGACAGTGCTGAGGCCAACTTCAGGGAGGCCCTGCGGCTGCGCATGTCCATAGGCAATCACCCCACCATTTCGCAATCCTACAGCGCCCTTGCAGGCCTCTACCTCAGGGAGGGCCGCCTGCCTCTGGCCAAGGCCATGGCCGACAGCGCGGGCAGGCATGCCACATTGGGCGGCATCCTCACCTTCATAAAAGACACCGAACGCGTGCTCTATCAGGTCGATTCGGCACGGGGCGACATGGCCGGGGCCTTTGCCCACCTGCAACGCCACATCGGCCTGCGCGACAGCCTAATGAACGAGCAGACCCGGCTCGAATCGCTCAGGGCCGAGGCACGTTACCAGTTTGGCAGGCGCGAGGCCGACCTGCTGCTGGCCCAGTCCGAGACCGAGTCGAGTCTCAGGCGCCAACAGCTGCTGCGCAAGGTGTTCATGGGCGCCTCGGTGCTCATGCTGCTGGCAGCGGGCGTCTTTCTCATCCAGCGCAACCGCATAGCCAAGGAGCGCCACCGCAGCGAAGAACTCCTCCTCAACATCCTGCCCCACGAGGTGGCCGATGAACTGAAGGATAAGGGCGAGGCCGAGGCCCGGCTCATGGAGCATGTGACCGTGCTGTTCACCGACTTCAAGGGATTCACCCAGATGAGCGAACTCGTCACCCCGAAAGAACTGGTGAAGGACCTGCACGAGTGCTTCTCGGCCTTTGATAGAATTTGCGGGAAGTACGGCATTGAGAAGATAAAGACCATTGGCGATGCTTACATGGCCGCAGGCGGTCTGCCCACACCCTGCTATGACCATGCTGAGCGCGTGGTGAGTGCCGCCTTGGAGATGGCCGCTTTCGTGGCCGAGGGCAAGGCACGCAGACAGGCCTTGGGTCAACCATTCTTCGAGATTCGCATCGGCATACACACCGGCCCTGTGGTGGCGGGTATTGTGGGGGTGAAGAAATTCCAGTACGACATCTGGGGCGATACCGTCAATACCGCCAGCCGCATGGAGAGCAGTGGCGAAGTGGGCAAGGTGAACATCAGTGAGGCTACCTATCAGCTCGTAAAATACCACTTCCACTGCGAGTACCGGGGCGAGATAGAGGCCAAAGGCAAGGGGAAGATGGGGATGTGGTTTGTAGAAGACAAGAAAGCAGTTTTACCGAGCGATCAACATTCCAGCACCTGAATCATGTTGAGCGCGCTTAAGGAGTCGTTGGCCAGATTCACATTCCTGACACCGACCGATCTGGTAGAGTTGGCCTCCATTGCCAAACTGCGGACCCTTAGGAGGGACGAACACCTCGTGCAGGAAGGGCAGTACTACTACAGCGCAGTGACTGTGGTCAAAGGCCTGTTGCGCCACTACATCCTCGACCCTAAAGGCTTTGACCGCACCCTGATCTTTGTGCCCGAGGGCCGGCAGACGGCCATGATGGACTGCATATTCAACGATGTGCCGGCCAAGGAGAACATCGTGGCACTGGAAGATTCCATCCTGATCACGGTAGATGTAAGGGAGTTTGACAGGATCGCGGCCAATAACCTCCGGCTCATGCGTCTGCAGAACCAGTCATTGAGAGATGCGCTAAGGTCCAATATCGAGCAGACCCGGGTGGCCACTATGCTGCGGCCTCACGAAAGGTATGCGCATTTCAGGTCCACCTTCCCCGATCTTGATCAGCGCGTGAAACAGAAGAATCTTTCGTCCTATCTCGGCATCACCCCCACATCGCTATCGCGCTTGCGGGCCCGGCAATCGAGGTCATAGCCCAGGCATGATGGCTTAAGGATCGGGTCAAAGAAAAGAGGAGCGTGCCACACAGAGGGTCGGGCCGGAAGTTGTCTTAAGGCAAGTTCCGGCAAGTCAGGGCCTTTCACTTTTGCCCATTCTGAAGTCTGACGCTGAACACATGCCCATGCTGAGCCATCTGATCTGCCCAATTTCATCGATTAAAGTGGATGGCCACGTGGGCCGTTTGGCGGTGTTCATGACCGCCTTGCTGATGATCGCCTTTCAATTCACCTTGCAGCCCGTGCTGCTTGTTGTGGTCACCATTGACTGCGCCATTCGTGCCGTGGGCCACAACCAATACAGCCCCTTGTGCTTCATGTCGAACATGATCATAAAAGCCATCGGCCTGGCCCCGCAAATGGTGGACAAGGCCCCGAAGATGTTCGCCTCGCGCCTTGGGCTGATGTGTGCGGTGGTGGGTTTGACATTCATCCTGTTCAATCAGGTGGTGGCCTCGCGTGCGGTCATTGCTTTCTTCACCTTGCTGGCCCTTGCCGATTCGGTTCTTAACTTCTGTGTAGGCTGCGTGATCTATCACTACCTGGTGTTCCCGTTCTTCCGTTCGGCAGAAGGGTCATGATCATCTAAGTTTGACCTGACAGGATCGCACCCCTGTTCACCATGCGATCGGCCCTTATCACTGCCTTCCTGTTGCTGGCCGCATATGAGGCAACGCTGGCGCAGAACATCCTGACCAAGGCCAGGACAGATTCGCTGCTCACGGTCTGGAAAGACCCCGCGCGGGCCGACTCTGCGCGGGCGTTGGCCTTCAAAGAGTACATCTGGAAAGGATATCTCTATTCCGATCCGGACAGTGCCATTGTTCTGGCCGAAGAACTGATCGTTTTTGGGAATAAGCAGGGCTATGTCAAGGCGCAGGCTTTAGGCCACATCACCATGGGGGTGGCCTTCAATGTGAAGGGCAATATCCCGAAGGCGCTTGAGAGTTACGTGCAGAGTCTGAGAATCTATGAAGGATTGGGCGATAAGAAGGGAATTGCCACCGCGCTCAACAACATCGGGAACATCTACTGGAAAAAGGGCGACCATGCCAAGGCGCTTGAATTTCATACCCGGAGCCTGAGGCTCAAGGAACAACTGGACGATCAGAAGGGAATAGCCTTGTCCCTGAACAATATCGGATTGATCCATAATGAACAGGGTGATGATCAAAAGGCATTGGACCATTACGCACGTGGCCTGAAAATCCAGGAGAGGCTGGGGGCGGACAAGAGCCTGGCAAATACTCTGAACAATATCGGGAATGTGTATGTCCATCAGGGTGAACATGACAGGGCATTGGACTTTTACACCCGTTGCCAGCAGATCTGTGAGCAATTGGGCGACCGACAGGGAATAGCCAATGCACTTGAGAACATCGGACAGAGCCATCTGATACTGGGCGACCATCAGAAGGCACTGGAATACTATTTCCAAGCATTGAATATAAGGGAACAGCTGGGCGATAAAGAAATAGCGAACACGCTGAACAATATCGGGGAGATATACAGGATACAAGGTGTTCGTCCTAAGGCACTCAACTACTGCCAAAGGGGGTATGACCTGGCTGTGACTGCCGGTGTTCTGCTCGATCAGAAACATGCCTGTGAGTGCCTATACAACACCTATAAGGCCATGGGCAGATCGGACGAGGCATTGTTATACCATGAGCGATTGACCGCAGTTGATGATAGCCTCTTCAATGAGGAGAACACGAAAAGGATCACCCGGCTCGACATGCAGTATGAGTTCGACAAGAAAGAAGCGGTAGCGCAGGCCGAACAGGATAAGAAAGATGCCATAGCCGCAGAGCAGATCAGGCGCAAGGACCAGCAGCGCAATGCCTTCATTGGCGGGTTCGTCCTTATGCTCGGTCTGGCCGCGGTGAGCTACCAGAGCTACCAGAACAAGAAGAAGGCGAACACCATCATCACCCAGGAAAAGGCCCGGAGCGAGGCCCTTCTCCACAACATCCTGCCCCGCCACACCATCAAAGAGATGCTGCGCGATGGCAAGATAGCGCCCAAGCATTTCGACTCGGTCTCGGTGCTCTTCACCGATTTTCAGGGATTCACTGAGGTGGCCTCCGAGATGACCCCTGATGAGCTCATCCGCCAGCTCAACATCTGCTTCTCGGCCTTCGACCGCATTGTGGAGAAGCACGGCCTGGAGAAGATAAAGACCATTGGCGACTCGTACATGGCCGCATCAGGTATCCCCATCACGAGCGAGACCCACGCCATCGACTGTGTGAAGGCCGCCCTGGACATGGCCAAGGCCATGAAGGCCATCGGTGGGCGCAGCTTCCGCATCCGCATCGGCATCCACTCCGGCCCGGTGGTGGCGGGCATCGTGGGCACCAAGAAGTTCCAGTACGACATCTGGGGCGATACCGTGAACACCGCCAGCCGCATGGAATCGAGCGGTGAGGTGGGCCGCGTGAACATCAGTGAAGCCACATATCAATTAGTTAAGGGCCATTTCCATTGCGAATACCGGGGCGAGATAGAGGCCAAGGGGAAAGGGAAGATGGGGATGTGGTTCGTCTCCCCCTGATGGGGCGGGGCATTCTGCTCTGATGCAGGGACGCACGAGTGGGGCTGCAGGGCGGCCATTTTTTTTACGGTCGGCAGGGGGTCATCCATTGTCGGCCATGGGCGGGCAGCAAGGCCCTACCGCCTCTCGGGCCAGAGGCCGTTCTGTTGCGCTGGTGCCCTGCAGATAGTGGCGAGCCCTCGAAATCCATCCGCAGAGGTCCAACAGGATCACGCAGTTGATCATCACTACATAGCAGTTGATCAATACTAAGTAGAAGGTGAACAATGCTAAGTAGCAGGAGATCAATACTAAGTAGAAGGTCTCAATTGAGCTCAATCGAGACTTGCAACTTACAAATCGAGACCTGCTATTAACAAATGGACAGCTGCTAAATACCAATGGACATCTACTAGATACCTATGATGATCTGCTTAAGTCAAATGACCACCAACTATATACCTCTCGGAATTCGCGAAATATATATGATCACCTCCTATGTGGCCCATGAGGCCTACCTTATTGAGTGAGGAGGCTTCGGTTCAATATCAACTGCCGTGCCCGCCCCCGCCCACATCTGCGCGCATGAGACCCCTGCCTCCGGTATCTGGAACACAGCCCCCGTCCCTATGGACCGCCCAGTCTCGAAAATCGATGTTATCCTATTGAACCTCAACCGGAACGTGCGTTGCATTCCGCTTAATTTTAGCTTACTTCGGCCCCTGTGGGCGGTGGTGCCGCACCCCGAGGAAGCATGTCCGAACGGCTGATTTACGAGAGTAAGAAATCGAAGGTGTACCGGCTCGATGACAACGAGTGGGGCCGCCCGGTGGTGATGAAGGTGCTCAACTATGAGTTCCCCACGCCACAGGACATCAGTCAGTTCTACAACGAGTACGAGATCATAAGCAGTGTTCGGCTGGATGGCATTCGCAACGCGCTACGAAAGGGGAAGGACAAGAACCGCCATGTGCTGTACCTGGAGTGGGTGGACGGTGAGCCGCTGCATGTGGCCTTCAGGGGCAAGCAGAACGACATCATAGACTTTTTGCATCTGGCGGTGGCTATGGCCGATGCCCTTGGGCAGATACACCGCCACAACATCATCCATAAGGACATATCGCCCTTTAACATGGTGGTGGACCTGCAGGAGCGCAAGGTGCGGATCATCGATTTCGGCATATCGACAAATCTGGACATCAAGCAGCACTACCTGGGCAACCCGGAGCGGCTCGAGGGCACCCTCACCTACAACTCGCCCGAGCAGACCGGCCGCATGAACCGTGTGGTGGACTACCGCACCGACCTGTACTCGCTGGGGGTGACCATGTACGAGATGCTGGCGGGCCGGCCCCCGTTCGCATCGAAAGACGCCATGGAGCTGGTGCATGCCCACATGGCGCACATTCCGCGGCCGCTGCATGAGGTGAACAGCCATGTGCCCGAACAGGTGTCGGCCATTATTGCCAGGCTACTGGCCAAGAATGCCGAGGACCGCTACCAGAGCGCGCACGGGCTGCGGGCCGATCTGGAGCGGTGCCTGAATGAGTTTGCCGCCACCGGGGCAATTGCCCCTTTCGAACTTGCACAGCGCGATTTCAGCGGAAAGTTTCAGATCCCGCAGAAACTTTATGGCCGCGAGGCGGAGACCGCCACCCTGCTCTCGGCCTTTGACCGCTGTGCCGATGGCGGCCGTGAGCTGGTGCTGGTGGCAGGCTATTCGGGCACGGGCAAGTCGGTGCTGGTGCACGAGGTGCACAGGCCCATCACCGCCAAACGGGGCTATTTCATCTCGGGCAAGTTCGACCAGTTTCAGCGGTCAGTTCCTTATTACGCCATCCTTGAGGCGTTTAAGGAATTGGTGAACATGTTCCTTACCGAGAACGAAGACAAGCTCGACCGCCTTCGCAACGAGATACAAAAGGCCCTGGGCGAGGAGGGCCGCGTACTGACCAATGTGCTGCCCAACCTGGAGCACATCATAGGGGTGCAGCCCGCCATACCCGAGGTGGGCGGCAGCGAGGCGCAGAACCGCTTTGACTACCTCTTCCGCAGGTTTGTGGGCGCCATCAGCACGCACGAGCACCCGCTGGTGGTGTTCATTGACGACCTGCAGTGGGCCGACTCGGCATCGCTGCACCTGCTGCACACCCTGATGACCGACACCGCGGGCGGGCACCTGCTGTGCATAGGGGCCTACCGCGACAACGAGGTGAGCCCCACCCACCCGGCCATGGTGACTGTGGACCGCATACAGCAGGAGGCCCACAATGTGCGCACCGTGAGCATTGGCAACCTGAGCAAGCAGGATGTGAATGACCTGATCACCGATGCGCTGCACGTGTCGGAAGAGGAGGCCTTTGTGCTCACGCGGCTGGTGTATGCCAAGACGAAGGGCAACGCCTTTTTCGTCACCCAGTTCCTGAAATCGATCTACGAGGAGAAGCTGCTGGTGTTTGACCATGCCGCCCTGCGCTGGATCTGGGACATGGACCGTGTGAGCGAGAAGAACATCACCGACAACGTGGTGGAGCTGATGACGGGCAAGATACTGCGCCTGCCCCCGGCCACCCAGGAGGTGCTGAAGGCCGGGGCCTGCATAGGCAGCAGCTTTCCGTACGACATGCTGTCGATTGTGGTGCAGAAGGATGAGGAGGAGCTGAGGCAGACACTCTTTTCGGCCCTGAAGGAGGGCCTCATAGTGCCGCAGGGCGAGACGAAGGTGCGTTTCTCGCACGACCGAATACAGCAGGCAGTGTATTCGCTTATACCTGCCGACCGGAAGAGCGAGGTGCACCTGAACATAGGTCGTCTGCTGCTGCGCGACATTCCCGCAGATAAAAGGGAGGAGCGCCTGTTTGACATGGTGAACCAGCTCAACAGCGGGCTGGGCCTGATAACGGATGGTAAGGAAAAGGAGCAACTGGCGCAGCTCAACCTGCAGGCCGGGCGCAGGGCCAAACAGAATTCGGCCTTTCAGCCCTCATTCGAATACCTCTCTACCGGCATAGGCCTGCTGGGCCCCGACCGCTGGACCGCCCAGTACGACCTGTGCCTGCCCCTGCACAGCGAGGCCTGCGAGGCGGCCTACCTCAACGGGGAGTTCGGGCACATGGAGAACCTCTTCCAAGAGATCATCACCCATGCCCAAACTATCCTAGAGAAGGTGAAGCCCTGCGAGATACGCATCCTGGCATTTAAGGCACAGAACAAACTGATCGAGGCCATCAGGACCGGGCTGGAGGTGCTGGAGCAACTGGGCGAGAAATTCCCCAAAAACCCCAACATGCTGCATGTGGCCGGTGGGCTGATGGGCACGTTGTGGAGTCTGCGCAACAAGGACAGCGACCACCTCATGAACCTGCCCGTTATGGTGGACCAGGAGAAGATTGCGGCCATGCGCATCATAGCCGACATCACCTCATCGGTGTACTGGGGCATGCCCAATCTGTTGCCCCTTATCGTGTTCCGCATGGTGGGGCTGTCGCTCAGATATGGCAACACGGCCGTGTCGTGCTTCGCCTACGGGTCGTTCGGGGTGATCAACTGCGGGGTGCTGGGCTTCATGAAAAAGGGCAATGAGTATGGCGAACTGTCGCTCAAACTGCTCGACAAGCTCAACGCCAAGGAGTGGAAGGCCCAGATCTATGTGTCGCCCTACGCCCTCACCTTCCACTGGCGCAACCATGTGCGCACCACTCTGCGGCCGTTGCAGGAGAGCTTTCAGATAGGCATGGAGACCGGCCTCATCGAGTTCGCGTGCGTCAACACCAACATCTACTGCATCCACTCGCTGCTGTGTGGCAGGCCGCTGGGCCGTGTGGAGGAGGAGACCCACGCCTACAGCCGCAGCTATCATCAGTTCAGACAGGAGACCAACTTCAACTACAACGAGGTGTACCGTCAGGCCATGCTCAACTTCATGGGCCGGGCGGCCGACCCCGTGGTGCTGGTGGGCGATGCCTATGACGAGACCGTGATGCTGCGGCAGAATGCTGAGCGCAACGACAAGACGGGCACCTTCTTCATCCACTTCCTCAAATCGATGCTGGCGCTGCACTTCCGCCAGGCTGAGATGGCGCTGCAACAGGCCCGGGAGGCCGAGAGACTGTTGGATGCGGTATTGGCCAAGTTCGAGATTCCGAACCTGCACTATTACCATGCTCTGGCCGCCCTTGCCCTGGCCGATGACCGTAATCCCGACCGCGGAAAGCTGATAGCGAAGGCCAGAAAGTGTCAGGGCATACTGCGGAAATGGGCCAAGGATGCCCCCATGAACTTTGCGCACAAGGCCGACCTGATAGAGGCCGAGCTGCTGCGCGTGAAGGGCAGGCACAACGAGGCCCGCACCTGGTACGACAGGGCCATAGCCGGGGCCAGCACCCATGAGTTTCTGCATGAGGAGGCCCTGGGCTACGAACTGACCGGGCGTTTCTATCTCGACCAGGACCTCAGGGACCTGGCCGAATACTACCTCAAAGCCGCCTACAACGCCTACCGCGAATGGGGTGCTTCGGCCAAACTGCGGCACCTGGAGCAGAATTTCCCGAAGTATGTGAGCGGTGTGATGCGCAGCGAGCAGTCGCTCACGGGCTCCACATCGGTCGATGTCAGTTCGTCCATGGTGCACTCATCGGTGCTCGACATATCCACGGTCATCAAGGCTTCGACCACCATATCGGGCGAGGTGGTGCTGCCCAGGCTGCTGGGTCTGCTGATGCAGGTGGTGATAGAGAACGCGGGGGCCCAGCGCGGATTCCTGTTGCTGGACAAGGATGGGGAGCTGCTTGTAGAGGCCCGGGTGGAGGGAGACGGAAGCACCGAGATACTGAGCCATCGCCCCATGGACGGGAGCAATCTGCTGGCCAGGTCGGTGGTGGCCTTTGTGAGGCGCACACACGAGCATGTGGTGATTCAGGATGCCACCCGCGACCCCCGCTACAAAGGCGACCCGTTCATCACCGAGATGAGGCCGCAGTCCATCATGTGCCTGCCCATCATCAATCAGGGCAAGTTCATCGGTATCCTGTATCTCGAAAACAACCTGGCCACGGGCGCTTTCACGCAGGAAAGGGTGAACCTGCTCACGCTGCTATCGGGCCAGATAGCGGTATCCATTGACAATGCCATACTCTACCACAACCTGGAGCAGAAGGTGCAGGAGCGCACGGTGGAGCTGGCCGCTGAGAAAAAGAAATCGGATGACCTGCTCTACAACATCCTGCCGGCCGAGACCGCTGAGGAGATCAAGCAGAAAGGCTTTGCCGAGGTGCGGCAGTTTGAGCGGGCCACCATCCTGTTCACCGACTTCAAGGGCTTCACCTCGCTGGCTGAGAAGGTCACACCGCGCGACCTGGTGCGCGACCTCAACGAGTGTTTCTCGGCATTCGATCAGATTGTTGAGAAATACCGCATTGAGAAGATAAAGACCATTGGCGACAGCTACATGGCGGCCGGGGGCATACCCACGCCCAACAGTACCCACGCCACCGATGTGGTGCAGGCGGCCCTCGAGATGCGCGATTTCATTGCCGAGGGCATTGAACGGAAAAAGGCGGCCGGACTGCCCTATTTCGAGGTGCGCATAGGCATAAACACCGGCCCAGTTATAGCGGGTATCGTGGGCCTCAAAAAGTTCCAGTACGACATATGGGGCGATGCCGTGAACACCGCCAGCCGCATGGAGAGCAGCGGGGCCGTGGGCAAGGTGAACGCGAGCGAATCGACCTATGCCCTCATACACGACCGGTTCAACTGCGAGTACCGGGGCGAGATAGAGGCCAAGGGCAAGGGCAAAGTGAAGATGTATTTCATTGAACGATAATAAAAAGGGATGGAGAACCCGGACATAGAACAGATCATAGCCGAGTGCAAGCGCAAGACCCGGATAAGCTACAGGGAAGATGGCAGCTTTTTCAATCCGCGCATGCTAAGCCTCAACCATCTGCAGCTGGGCAACTCTAAGATTCTGCGAAACCCCCTGCTGCTCCTGGCCGAATGGGTGTACCGCCAGTACATGCGCGTGCGCGATGCGTGGAAGGCCTTCAAGACATGGTTGTTCCCGCGTAGGGCCAAGCTGTGGTGCGACCGGGCCGACAGCGCCCTGGTGGGCCAGATCAACTATGCCGAACGGTATGAGCTGAACGTGCCCATCCATAACCTGAAAGTGGAGATGTGGGGCCGCACCTATTGGGGCCAGTGGCGCAAGATGGCAGAGGGCCACAGCGATTATGATGGCCGTTTCAGCCTGCCCTTTGAGCTGCGCAAGGCACGAAACTGGCAGATGCGCACCGTACAGTTTGAGGTGTACCAGACCACACACGCCTATTTCGGGGCCAAGGAGCCCAGGACGGTGCTCGAGACCTGCCACGTGGAGCAGGTACCCATTTCAAACCTCACGGGTATGCGCTACAACCTGCGCACCATTCACCTGGCCCTGTGGGAATACAGGCGCGACACCAAAGTGCCCCGCACGGTGATCAGGAATGTCGACAGCGACTCGCCCCAGTACTACGCCCAGGGCCGTGTGGATGCCCTGTACCGCCAGATCATGCCCCTTGAGCTGATCAAGGCCAAGCACCTGGCCCAGATAGCCGAGGCCCCCGAGACCATCTCACTGGCAGAGATCCAGCGCGACTATCCACTGAACCTGACCGTGTGCATAGAGAAGCACCTGCCGGGCTATACCCGGGGCGATGAGTGGTTCGGCCGCAGGATGATGAATGGCATGAACCGCGGCACATTCATGCCCGATGCGGCCCACCCGGGGCACTACTGGGTCAAGTACTTCGGGGTGTGTGGCTACGACCGCAACGAGGAGTATGCTCTGCCTGATGTGGAGATAAAATTTGCCATCGAGGGCGACAACCTGCCCCTGCCCATAGAGATACACCTCACGGGACAGACCAATGCCTTCGATAAAGATCCTTGGCAGAAAAAGGTGTTCACGCCCGCCAGTGGCGATGATTGGCTCTACGCCAAGCGCATCGCACGGGTGAACGGGGCCTTCAACACCGAGGTGGAGGAGCATTTCACCGGCACCCACCTCAACACCGAGCAGTATGCCATTGCCGCCTACCGCAATTTCCGTCTTAGTCCGTTGGCCTGCCTGCTTTTTCCGCATGTGAAAGAGGTGGCGTTGGTGAACCACTCGGCCGATACGCTGCTGATCCACTCAGTCATCCCCACCGCAACGGCCCTTACCGAGAACGGCCTGCTGCACCGCTGCTACGACCTGCTCGGCATGCAAGACTGGAAAGGCTGGCGGCCGATGCGGCCCATCAACGCGGCCCACACCTGCGCACGGGCCGAGCAGATGTTCTGGGACCTGGTGGTGGAATACGTTGACCGCTTCTTTGGCCAGCACAAGGCCGAGATAAAGCACCATTGGGGCGAGGTGCTCCGTTTCTCAAACGATCTTGTGAACCATGCCGTGCCAGTATTCCTCTCTGACACCGATCTGGACAGGCTCTCGCCCAACGAGCGCAGGCAGGCCGAGGCCCGCATGGATTACTACAGCCTGCAGTATGCCTTTGACCGCAATGCCCCCCGCCAGACGGTGAATGGCGAGCTCAAGGCCGTGTCGCCCATCACCACGGCCCATCACTTCGATCAGGCTGCCAAGGGCGACTGGGATAACCTCAAACAGGCCTGTGCCTACATCATCATGATGGCCACCTACATGCACACCTGGATAAACGAGCACCAGTACGATGACCTGGGCGAGGTGCTCTACAGCAGCGGTGGCCTGCGTTTTGGCAACAAGGAACGCGGCATTCTGGCCCCCGAATCGGACCTGAGCATATCGCCTGACCTGACGCGCAGCACGCAGACGCTGTGGTTCACCAACTTCCTATCGCGTACCGAATACGGATTCATCACCAAAAATGAGGAAGGAGATGTGAATCCCCTCTTCATCCAGATGCTGCTCGACAAGAAGGACGACTTCGCCAAGCTGGGCGTAGATGTGCACGCCATCGAATCAAGGACCAATATCTGACCCCACACTATCAAGCCATGGCAATAAAGAAGATATCGTTCCTCCGGGCCGTATGGATATGGCTGGGCGAGGTGATGGACCTCATCATCCTCTGGTGCTACGCCAAGATGTTCGGGCTCATGATCGCAATGTTCCTCAGTTTCCCCAAGCGGCAGCGCATGAGCCACAACAACGGCATAGCGGCCGAGGGCTGGTTGGGCATCGTTGACGACCCGCAGTTCCCCGAGCATCCGTTTTTCGCTGCTGGCAAGCAGTACCCCGTGCGCATCCGCCATGCTGCGGCCACTTTCCTTGACGATGCCATGAACTGCATCCGCTCCATCTCCATCAAATTCTCGCATCACCATTGGCACAGCCCATTCGATATTGAGATGAACACCGGGGCGCAGAGCCTTTTCTGGAATGCTGTCAGTTTCCTCAAGTTCGGTAGCATGCGCAAGGAACAGTGGGGCGTAGAGTATGTGGAGTACATGCGCAGATACCCCGATGGGGTCGATGGCACCCATGGCGCGGTGAGGCGCGACCCCACATCGTTCCACAACCTGCACTATTACTGCAAGACGCCTTTCCTATTTGTCGGCACCGATGGCATCAGGCGTTACGCCAAATACCGTGTGCTGCCCTACGAGGATGTGAAGGAGACAGGCGTTGAGCACGATTTCAGCACATGGGACATGCCCAACCAGCGCGTGCTGCCCCACGAGACCCGCGGCCGGAACTACCTCAAGTATGAGTTTGAGGACCGCGTCAACCGACAGGGCGCCAGATACCGACTTCAGATTCAACTGCACACCGCCAGCGATGACGATGTGCCGGAGGTATTTAACAACATGGTGGTGTGGGACGAGCGCACCCACCCGTGGCACGATCTGGCCTATTTCAACATAGAAAAGGTGCTCGACTGGAAACAGAGCACCATGACCACCTTCTCGGTGAACAACATGCCCAAGACCCTGGGAGTGCTGCCCGCAAAGAGCATCTATGACTACAACTCGCTCAATTACATGCGCGCCCACAGCGAGATAGCCCGAATGGCCCGCCTGCTGTCTTACAAGGTTTGGGGCATGGTGCCACCCATACCCGACAACGACAACCGCAACGTGAGCGACTGGGGGCAGTGAGGCCCGCTGACCCCTGCGGTGCGCGGGAAACGCATCATTCCCTGAGCACCATGCGCAGTTCGGGCTGGCCCGTGGTGGTGGTGCTACGCAGCACATAAGGTCCAGAGGGCAGGGCGCTCAGGTCCATGCGGGCGGTGGTGCCGGTGGCAGATAGGGCCATGATCTGGCGGCCGGTGGCATCAAGCAAGGTCAGATTGCGGGCTGCGGCCGTGGGCCACTCCACGGCAATGGGTCCGGCCGTGGGCACTGGGTAAACGCTGAGGCCTGCGGGGCCGGTGGCGGCAATGGGCACCGATGTGGGCATCTGCTGCCCACACTCCCATTGGAACACTGGGCTACCCAGATTCTCCCATTCGGTGTAGGCCTCCTTGAAGGTGCGCCATTGCGCATCGCCCGCCTGCACCATGACGTCCATGCTGTCGAGTATGGCATATATCATGTCCTCGAAGGGCTGGCTGTTGAGGGTTGCATGCTCAAAGAACAGGATCTGGAGGTAGAAGGGGTTCTGAGGGTCGTATGCGCCCGACTGCACGTTGTCTATCACCTCGCGCAGCCGCCCAACAGTGTATGCCACGGTGCTGGTGTCCTGCACCTTGATGTCGCAGCCGGTGCCCAGATGGGTGAGCGGGCTGTTGGGGTTGTGCGTGAGGTAGTCGGTGGTGGAGGTGGGATTCCAGAACCCATGGTAGCGCAGGTCGTCCTCGTGGTTGGGGGTGCCACCGCCCATCATATAGAGGGGTTGCCAAAAGGCATCAGGGAACACGTTGCCGTATTGGCCACCCACCAGTTCGGTCCAGATGTTCATACCGTTGTAATCGTTATAAATGGTGCCGCCTATCACCTTGCTCTCGGGCAGGCCAAGGCTGTCCATCAGGTGTACCACATCGGGGTAGATGTACATGGTCTCGTGGGCATGGGGGTCCATCTCCACGCCCATGTCCTCATGCATCCAGCGCAACAGGTTCTTGCCCCCGGTGGTGGGGAAGAAGGCCGTGTCCTGTTGGATCACAGCATTGAGGAACCGCTGATCGCTCTGCATGTTCCACTTCATGCCATGGGCATTGACGTACTGGGCCAGATTCACCAGTCGGGTGCGGTTGGCATTGTAGAACATTGCCTGCTGGAACTGCTGGTTCTCCTCGTTGTGTGTCAAAATGGTGAAATACACCGGTGGCACCTGTGCCAGGGCCGCATGGCCAAAGCCGATGGCTGCTGCAAGAATGGGGATGATGCGTCTCATGGCTCTATCACTTTAAGGGTTGTTCCACTTATCACTCCGGACCGCTCGCAATCCGTGATGTGAAGTTGGGAAACCGGCCTGAGGCAGCTTTTACGCAATGATGACGCGGCCTTATGGAATTCTGATGTATCGATGAACGGCAGGTCAAGATCCGTTTTGCAGTTGATATCTCACTTCTTAACGAACCCGCTCAATGGCACGAGGAGGCCGAACATACCGACACGGCCGTCCGTTTACATTCGCAGCGCATGAAAGGCCGTAACATACTTGAGATACCCGGGCAGCAGCTCCGTGTAAGTGCAGGCTGCCTGTTGGTTGCTGAGCCGTTTCTGGCCGACCCGTATTTCAAGCGTAGCGTGATTTTTCTGGCCGACCACAATGAGAAGGGTTCCTTTGGGTTGATCCTGAATAAGCCCATTCCGCTGAAATTGAGCGAGGCCTTGGAAAGTGCACCGGCCTTTGCCGGCAGCCTCAACCTAGGCGGACCGGTTGACCGGAGCACCCTGCACTTCATCCACCGCTATGGGCCACAGCTGCCGGGCACTGTTGAAGTGGCAGAGGGCATTTACTGGGGCGGTGATTTTGCCACAGTGAAGCGACTGATGAACGATGGCACCCTGCACGAGGACAACATACGGCTCTACATCGGCTATGCCGGATGGAGCGCAGGCCAGCTGATGGATGAGATGGGCCGCAACAGCTGGATTGTGGCACGCACCGATCAGCGCTATCTCTTCAGCCACGAACCTGACGACCTGTGGCGTTGCGTGCTGCGCGACCTGGGCGGGCCGTATGATGTGATGGCGAGTTTTCCAGAGGATCCACGCCTCAACTGAAGGCTTTACAGTTGAGCAGGGCCAGCAGACTGTCGCTCATGGTGCGCTGCAGGGGTTTCGTCAGGAAGGATGTGCCCGGCATGATGCCGCGCACCGAACTGGTGATGAACATCTCGGTGGCGCGTTCGGCATCTTCAAGCGTCACCTCGGCCACTCGGAGTGCAATGCCGTGCTCTTTGGCAAGGTCCATCACCACGTTGCGCATCACACCGCGCAGGCCGCCACGTCCCAGATCAGGGGTCAGCAGCCCATCATCCACCACAAAAAAGATGTTCGCTGCATTGGCCTCGGCCACATGGCCGGCTGCATCGAGCATCAGCACATCGTCATACCCGTTCTCTTTGGCCCACCGCGCTCCCAGCACCGAAGGCAGGCACGAGGAGGTCTTGTGGTTGCCCAATGGGGCCGCATTAACGGCCTGATCGGCAAAGACCCCGATTCTAAATTGGTCCACAGTGCCCGGGTACATCCGTTGATCCAGCGGCACAAGCTCCATCAGGCGGTGGCAGTCGGTGCCCTCAGGCAGATAGGTCAGGCCGCTTGAATGCCAGAATTGGAGGCGAACACGGGCGGCCACGGGTCGGCCTGCCATCTCCCAAAGGGTGGTCGATTCTTTTTCAAGGTCGAACCCCGGGCCCGCGTCCATGGCCATGAACGCTCCCGTGTCCTTTAATCGGGCGATATGCCTTTGGGCAAACAGCACCTTGGGGCCATCCATGCGGTAGCTCTCAAAGAAACCATCGCCATAGCGCAACGGCCGTGCCTGAGCGGTGAGCACAGGAGAATCTGCGGACAGCGGCCGGCCATCGAAAAGATAGAAGCGGGTCATCTGATCAGGTGGGCCACAGTTCTCAGATCCTGGTTCGATTCGATAAGAATGCCGCTCACACCCACCTTGGCTGCGGCCTCAATGTCGCGCTCGCGGTCGCCTATCATGTACGAAGCGGCCGGGTCGATATCATACCATTCTATGGCCTGTTCAAACAACAGACTATCGGGCTTCCGGCATCGGCACGGGCTCACATCGGGGTGATGCGGGCAATAATACCAGGCATCGAGCACCACTCCCGCTGCCATCAATTCTGTAAAGAGCTTGGTGAATATGGCATCCACCGTTTCCCGACTCACCTCGCCTTTTGCTATTCCACCTTGGTTCGATATAATAATGAGCAGATAGCCTCGTTCTTTCAGTTCGGCCAGTACCTCGGCCACGTGCGGCAGCACTTCAAACTCGTCTACGCTCTGCAAATAGCGCCCTATCTCGCGGTTGAGCACCCCATCGCGGTCAAGAAAAACAGCCTTTTTGCCCTGCCTATCCATTATAAAAGGCCCAGGAAATAGCGAATTTCGTCAACGAAGACGGGCAGTTGCTGCCAGGCCATGACCACCGAGTAGAAGAAACCGAACACCGCACCCCAGAAGTGCGCATCGTGCGCCACGTGGTCGTTGGCGCGCTTGTCCATGTACCACTCAAGACCCAGATACAGCACTCCGAAAATGAACGCTGGGATGGGCACAGGGATGAACATGATACCTATGCCCACAGTGGGCGTGAAGTAGATGGCCGAGAAAAGTACTGCGGCCACCGCCCCGCTGGCACCCACCGAGTTATATGAGGCATTGTTGCGGTGGCGCCCGTACGATGGCAGGCTGGCGAACAGCACTCCGCCCACATACAGCACCAGAAACAGGAACCGCCCCGCCCCGCCTTTATAGGCCACGAAGAACTCCTCGGTACTCGGCCCGAAATTCCAGAGCACCCACATGTTGACCAGAAGGTGAAAGAAATCGGCATGCACGAAGGCGTGGGTGATAAAACGGAACCACTCGCCCCGGTGGCTGACCTGATAGGGATTGAACATGAGGCGGTGCGAGAGTTCGGGCCGAAGCAGAGCCGCGCCAGAGACCACCACGGTGGTGAGAATGATGTAATCGGTTACGCCCATCGGGGTGTGAATGTGATGGCAAAGAACAGGTCAGTTTCTGACTTTAGCATGGATGTGAACATAGAACGTGGTGTGCTGTTCGCCAGCAGGCGCATCTTTGCACCCTCAATCGCCCATAGGGGCATCACCGCATGAGAAAAGTGTCTATTGTACTGGCCGCAGCGGTGCTGGTGGTCGGGGTCGTCCTGTTCCGCAAGCTGGGCACCCGCCCGGCCGAGGAGGCCAAACAGACCCCCAGGCAGCAGCAGCCGGTCCAGTTCGATTCGGTCGCAACGGCCGACATGGTGCTGCGGCAGAGTTTCACGGGTATGGTGGCTGCCACCCGCAGGGCCACGGTGATCAGCGAGGTGACCGGACGCATACATGTTCCGCAGGGCGAAGTGCGCGAGGGCAGCCGTTTCAGCAAGGGGCAGGTCATATTCAGCATTGATGACCGCGAACCCCGCATGGCGCTGGTGGCGCAGCGCAGCGCATTCCTTTCGCTCATCACGCAGCAACTGGCCGACCTGAGCCTCGATTTCCCCGCCTCGGCCGGCAAGTGGGAACGCTATGTGGGCACGGCCGATGAGCGCCAGCCGCTGGATGACCTGCCAGAGGTGACCGACCCGAAGGAGCGCAGGTTCCTTACATCCAAGGGCGTTTACGACAAATTCTATGGCATTCGCAGTGCCGAGGCACGGCTGGACAAGTTCATTGTGCTGGCACCGTTCAGCGGCACCATGGGCAAAGGCACCGTCACTTCTGGTTCCAATGTGGTGGCAGGTCAGCAGTTGGGCGAGCTCATTGACCCCGATTCGTATGAGATGGAGACCTCCGTGCCGGCCCGCGTGGCGCAGAGCCTAAAGCCGGGTGCAAGGGCCAAAGTGGCCAAGGGCAGCGACACCCTGCAAGCCACAGTGGTGCGCATCAGCGACCGTGTGGACCCCCGGACCCAGATGGTTGGCGTGTTCCTCAGTCTCCCCAGTGCCGGCCTCCGCGATGGCGAGTATCTGAGCGGCCACATCGATTTTGGCACGCAGGCCTCGGCAGCCATGGTTCGTCAGGGGCAGGTGCTCACCGATGGTACCGTGCTGGTCGTAGGCCCCGATTCGTTGCTCAGGGCCGTGCCCGTGCAGACGGTACATGCCGATGGCGACCGGCTCACCATCACGGGGCTGCCCGCCCGGGTGGCCATTGTGCGCAGCCCCTCCGAGAGCATGGCCCCCGGCACCAAGGTGACTCCCGTCCGCTGATCATCGCACAGGGCCATGCGGAGCATCATCACCTACTTCATTAAGTACCCGATCACGGGTAACCTGCTCATCCTGGCCATCCTGGGCTTCGGCTACTTGGGGCTACAGAACCTCAAGAGCACCTTCTTTCCCGTGTATGAGCCAGATACCATCATGGTGCAGGCGGTGTATCCGGGTGCCTCGCCCGAGGAGGTGGAGGAGGGCATTGTGACCCGCATAGAACAGCGCCTCAAGGGCCTGAGCGGCATATACAAGGTGTCGTCAAAGGCCATGGAGAATGCGGCCACTGTGACCATTGAGGTGGAGCGCGGCCGCAAGATTGATGTGATGGTGCAGGACGTGAAGAACTCCCTGGACCGCATCAGCTCATTCCCCGTGGGGATGGAGAAGCTGGTGGTGTACAAGCTGGAGGGCATGACCACGGCCATAAGTTTCTCGCTCAATGCCGATATGCCCCTGCCCGCCCTGAAGCAGATGGCCCGCAAGGTGGAGGACGACCTGCTGGCTCAGCCCGGCATCAGCAAGATAGAGTTGGCCGGTTTCCCCGAGGAGGAAGTGGCCGTTCTGCTCAACGAGGAGGTGATGCAGGGATACGGCATCACGTTCGATGAGGTGGCCAAGGCCGTTGGCTCATGGAACCTCGACATAACTGGCGGAACAGTGAAGACCGAGCGCGAGGACATGCTAATCCGAGCGCGCCACCGCGGCCACAACGCCAAGGACATGCGGGCCATAGTGGTGCGCAGCCGCCCGGGTGGCGGGGTGGTGCGCCTGAGCGACATAGCGCAGGTGGAGGACCGCTGGAGCGAGCAGCCCAACCGCAGGTATCTGGACCGCAAACCCTCGGTGGTGGTCATAGTGAGCAGCCTTGACGATGAGGATCTGCTCCCAACGGCCGAATACGTGCGGGGCTACATCGAGAGATTCAACAAGGAGAATAACGGCATCAAGGCCGACCTGATCTATGACGGCAGCACAACCTTGCAGCAGCGCATTGACCTGCTGGTGAGCAACGGGGTGTTCGGGTTCTTCCTTGTGTTCATTGTGCTGGCGCTCTTTCTGCGCATCAGGCTGGCCTTCTGGGTGGCTTCGAGCATACCGGTCTCCTTCATGGGTATGTTCCTTTTGGCCGCCTTTTTCGGCATCACCATCAATGTCATGTCGCTTTTCGGGATGATCCTCGTGGTGGGCATATTGGTGGATGACGGTATTGTGATAGGTGAGAACGTCTATCAGCACTTCGAGCGGGGCAAGGGGCCCCTCCAGGCCGCCATCGATGGGTCAATTGAGGTACTTCCATCCGTGGTGAGCTCGGTGCTGACCACCGTGGTGATGTTCTGCACGTTCTTCTTTTTGGACGGTAGATTGGGCAAGATGGTGCCCGACCTTGCCTTTGTGGTCATAGCCACCCTGATGATTTCGTTGGTGGAGGCCGCCTTCATCCTACCGGCCCACATAGCCCATAGCCGCGACCTGATGCTGCATGGCGAAAAGGGCTGGTTCGACCGCTTCAGCGATGCCGTATCCGATAAGATGTCGGGGCTGATGAACGCGTTCCGCGACCGGGTATATGCCCCGGCCTACGATTTCCTTATGGCCAACAGGCTGCTGGGCCTCTCATTCTTCGTGGCCGCACTGATGGCCTCGGTGGCAGCATTGAAAGGTGGACACGTCAAGACCACCTTCTTCCCATTCATTGAGCGCGATGAAGTGACCGTGAACCTCGACCTGCCCGTGGGCACCAACGAGCGCATCACCAAGGATTGGCTTGATAGGATTGAGACTGTGGCCTGGCAGGTGAATGATTCCATCAAGGGTACCCGTGCTGACACAGCCAGTGTGGTGCTCAAGGTGGAGCAGGCCATAGGACCCGGGCCGCACCAGGGCCGTGTGAGCATGTACCTGCTCGATGGCGAGGCGCGCAACATGAAGGTGCTCGACATCACCATGTCCATCCGCAAGCGGGTGGGCATAATCCCCGATGCCGAGAATCTGAGCTACGGGGTGCGCACGCCCTTCGGCAAGCCCGTGAGCGTGTCGCTGTTCGGCAACGACCTGCACCAGCTTGAGCTGGCGAAAAATGAACTCAAGGCCCAGCTTGTAGGATTGAAGGACGTGGCCGATGTGATCACCAGCGACCAGAAGGGATATAAGGAGATTGACATTGAGCTGAACGAACGTGCCAAGCAACTGGGCCTAACCCTGTCTGATGTGATGCGGCAGGTGCGGCAGGGTTTCTTCGGGCACGAGGTGCAGCGCCTGCAACGGGGCGAGGACGAGGTGAAGGTGTGGGTGCGCTATGCCGATGAGGGCCGCACATCGCTCGATGATCTGGGCAAGATGCGCATCCGCACGGCCGATGGCGGCAGCTATCCGCTCAGTGAACTCACCACCCACAAGGTGGAGCGCGGGCTGCTTTCCATCAACCGCCTGTATGGCAAGCGCGAGGTGCGCATTGAGGGCGACATTGCCCATGCGGGCGTCTCGGCCACCGATGTCATGGCCCGCATAGAAGACGAGTTCCTGCCGCCCATCCTGGCCAAGTACCCCAACGTGACCTACGGTTTCGAAGGGCAGGCGGCCGAGAGCCGCAAGGTGGGAGCATCGGCAGGCAAGGCCCTTCCCATCATGTTCCTGCTCATGGTGGCAATCATAGTCATCACTTTCCGCAGTTTCTCGCAGGCGTTCATGGTGGTGTTCATGATCCCGTTCGGGCTCATGGGTGTGGTGCTGGGCCACTGGATGCACGCGGCCGTCATCAGCCTGTTCTCCTTCTTCGGCATCATAGCCCTTATCGGGGTGATGGTGAACGACAGCATAGTGCTCATCGAGACCCTCAACATGTACCTGCAAGAAGGCAAACGGTTCGCTGACGCACTGCGCGAGGCGGCCATATCGCGCTTCAGGCCCATCATGCTCACATCGGTCACCACCATTGCGGGCCTCGGGCCATTGATCCTCGAAAAGAGTTTTCAGGCGCAGTTCCTTGTGCCCATGGCCATTGCCGTTGCCTACGGTCTGGCCGCTGCCACCTTCATCACCCTGGTGCTGCTGCCCCTCACCCTGTCCCTGTTCAACGACCTGAAACAGTACCTGCTCTGGCTCTGGGAGGGCCAGCGGCCCACACCCGAAGAGGTGGAACCGGCCGTGCAGGAACTCAAGCACAGCACCGATGTCTGACCGCCTGCTCATACCCCTGCTGCTATGCCTGCTGCCCACGGTGGCCGGTGCACAGGAGCCGCTTACCTTGCAAAAGGCCATGGCACTGGGCCTTGAGCGCAACCTCAGCATACAGATAGCGGGCAACCAGAGCGATGTGGTAAAGAACCTCGCCAAGCCGGGCAACGCCAACCTGCTGCCCAAAGTTGACCTGAACGGGGGCGCCACGTACAGCTACAACTCCTCGTCTCAGACCTTCTCCAACCCCGCCATTCCGGCCATCGACACCAGCGGGGCCGCCACGGGCCTCAATGCCAGTCTCGGTTTCAGCTATGTGCTGTTCGATGGATTGGGCAATTTCCGCAATTACCGCAGGCTGCGCCTCAATGGCGACATGAGCGAACTGGACGAGCGCATGCAGGTGGAGGCCACCGTGATGAGTGTGGCCACAACGTACCTCAGCGCCCTGCGCGCCCAACAGTCAGCGGCCAATGTCAGGCGCAGCCTTGAGGTGAGCCTGCAGCGCCTCGAGCGGGCCCGGAGGCGGGCCGAATATGGCAGCGGCACCCGCACCGAGGTGCTCAATGCCGAACTGTACGTCAATCAGGACAGCGCCACTCTGGCTGATGCCGAGTACATGGCCCGCAGGGCGAGGCGCGACCTGTTGGCACTGATAATGCTGCCCGAGGAAGAGGCCGGACCAGTGGACGACATGATAGCCCTGGGCACCATGCCCGCCTTTGCCGACCTGCAGGAAGGGGCCGAGGCCAACAGTGCCGCCCTCATTTTGGGGGCCCTGAGTGTGGAACGGGCGGAGAACGATGTGCGCATCAACCGTTCGCTTACGTTCCCTGTGCTGGCCATCAACGGGTCGTATGGCTACAGCCGCACCACCAGCGATGTGAGCATCTTCAAAGAATCGAGCAATCTCGGGTTCAATGGCGGCATCACGCTCAGCTACAATCTTTTCGATGGCCGCAAAAAGCGCACGCAGCTACAAAATGCCAAACTGGCGCTTGAGACCGACAAGCTCCGGCTCGAGCAGTCGCGCACCGAGGTGATGCGCAACCTTGCCAATGGCTACGACAACTGGCAGACCGCCATGCAGCGCATGGCCCTGCGCACACGCAACCTCGATGTGGCACGGCAGAATGTGCAGCGCAGCGAGGAGCTGTACAACCTGGGCCAGCTCACTGGCCTCGAGTACCGCGATGCGCAGCTCAGCCTCCTTCGGTCAGAGCTCGATATACTCGACAGCCGTGTGCAGGCCAAACTGGCCGAATTGGATCTGCTCCGCCTCAGCGGCAGGCTGATGCAGGAGGAGTGACTGACCTTTTGGGTCGACTTTCAATAGCTTTTGGTCAATAGGGCCTTTGGCACCCACAGGGCCAACTGGAATGTTCCGAATCCGTCTGTGGATTCCACAGACACGATCGGAATGTTCCTGTCCATATCCGGCAGGTGCAGCACGACAATCGGAATGTTCCCAATCGCTTCAGGCAGGTGCAACTGCACGACCCCTATGTTCCAGTTCATATCCGGCACGTGCAGCGTGTCAATCGGAATGTTCCGGTTGAGTCCCTGTGTGAATTGGCGCGGGATTCAGCGTTTCGGGTCCCGACAACACTCTTCTATGATCAGGCTGTTCCGAATCATGGAATTAAGGTGCTGATGAAGCGGTGAATGGGCCTGATGCCCCTCGACCGCATACAAGAGCCGAACAGTAAAAGGCAAACAGCTATTTTCTCAAACCCCCACCCCGGCCATGATGCTCTCGAAGAGCGCACGGCCATCGGTGTTAATCGTAGAGTGTCGGGCCGCCAAATTTGTTGCATCTTGTTCAACTGAACGAGAAGCACAATGACTGTTGTCGAATCACTTGGTCGGAGTTGGCTGATATGGTCCGTTCTATGCGCGTTGTTGCTATCATCTTGCGCTACAATAAGTATTGAGAAAAGACTACATCGTTCGGGGTTCCATGTTTCATTTGATAATCGGAACGGAGGTCTCAGATTAGAGAATGGTCTGGACAAGGCGGATAGACATACCCCGCCAATTGCAAAAGGCGATTCTATGCCTTATTCCCCCGTTCTGGATGGAGATATCACTGCATCAGCGAGTACAGAGGCTCCTCAAGTAGGGGCTATGTGGCCGCTTATAGCGAATGGGCTGAAAACTGACCATCTTGCATTTCCTTTTCAGGTTGAGACCGATATGGCTCTGGACACTATGAAGCAGGAAAGGGCCTTGTTAGGTTCAATAATCGCAACGGGCGGAACAGCTGCGGCCGCAGGAACCACCATGTTGGGTCTCGTAATAGCCCATATCAATGAGGCGGAGACCACTTATGGTTCTGGTCCTGATTTTTTGGAGTATATCTTATCGGCAGGGGTCACTGGTCTTGTATTCGGGATTGTGACCTTTGTTCTTATCAAAATCCTCCGAAACAAGAAAATTGCAAAAACCAAGCACTGGCGTATCGGCATGATCATGGCCATCATCGGTCTCGGATCAGTGGCCCTGTCGGCCCTTACTTTGGTCTTTTACACACTGTTCGCCCTTTTCAGATCATTGTTCAATCGGTCCGATTGAGGCAGTGGCCCCAGCAAATCCTCGGTTGTCTCAGCGATAATGCTCGGTAGCTGCGTTGTAGAGACCACGTCCCTCCAGCAGGCACTAAAACCGAACAGTAATAGGCAAACGGCTATTTCCTCAAACCCCAACCCCGGCCATGATGCTCTCGAAGAGCGCACGGCCATCGGTGTTGCTAAGCACGGGGTCAGCGGCCCGCTCGGGGTGGGGCATCATGCCGAACACGTTGCGGCCCTTGTTGGTGATGCCCGCAATGTTGTTGAGGGCCCCGTTGGGGTTGGCCTCGGGGGTGATGTGCCCTTGCGCATCGCAGTAGCGGAACAGCACCTGATCGTTGTCCTCAATCTCCTTCAGCATGGCATCGGGGGCGTAAAACCGGCCCTCGCCATGGGCGATGGGGATGGTGAGCGCCTTGCCCTTCTGCACCGCATTGGTGATGAGCGAGTCGGTGGTCTGGGCGGCTATCTGCACATTGCGGCAGATGAACTTGTGGCTGGTGTTGTGCAGCAGCGCCCCGGGCAGCAGACCGCTCTCGCACAGGATCTGAAAACCGTTGCAAACCCCGAAAACGTAGCCACCACGGGCGGCATGGGCCATCACTTCGGTCATGATGGGTGAGAAGCGGGCAATGGCCCCGCTGCGCAGATAGTCGCCATACGAGAAACCACCGGGCAGCACCACCATGTCGCAGCCCTGCAGGTCGTGATCCTTGTGCCATAGCTCAACCACAGGCTGCCCCGTCACGCTGCGCAGCACATGTATCATGTCCTGATCACAGTTGCTGCCCGGGAAAATGACCACTCCGAATCTCATGCTCTATGTGTCAATCGTGAGCCGCGAAAGTACTCCGTGCCCTGCATCGGCCCTGAGGTCTATCGGCAAAGGAGGGGCACAGCCTCAAGCCTCGTCCTTATAGAAGACCTTGTAGTACCTCATGCCTTTTTCATCGTCAAAGCCGCTCTCTATCAGGTTGCGGTTGCCATGTATGTAGATGTGGAAGTTCTTGTCGAGTTTGAGCACGCTCTTGAAGATCTTCTGCTGGCCCTTTACGGCCTGCTGCGATATGGCGAAACGGTCGGTGACCGGTATGTCATCGCTCTGCATGATCTCCTGCTTGAAATCCTTGTAACTGCCTATCACCGCAGGGTCGCGGAACACCTCGGTGGCAAAGTGGCCATCATCGTACGTCTCGTTCTGCTTGAAATACTCCATGGACCGGTTAAGTAGGTCAATCTGGTCGGGCCTTTCCACCTCAAACCGCTCGGGCATGCGCTCCTGCACAAAGGCGCGGGTCATGGCCATCACGTTCCGGGTGAACTGGAACTCATCGGCCACAGGCTCTATCCCCAAAAAATCCTGCACCCAATAGGCGGCATCGGGCCTGCGGCCGGTGTCGGTCACCATGGCCACCATACCCTCCTCGGTCAGCACAAAGATTCCGCCCTTCTGGGGTTTCGATATGTCGAGCCCGTCAAAGGCCTCCACCTCGGTCTCCGAGGCACTGATCACGGTGCTGTGCGATTCGCCTTTGATGATTGCGAGGGCCGTGCAGGATTTGTTCTGGTAGCCCACATCGCTGAGAAGGCCGATAAAGAGGTCGCCCTCCGGGATGCCCGGATGCCCCGACACCGAGTACAGCCGGGTGGCCAGTGCCGATGCCGTTTCCTGGAAGGCCTCCATGTCGCTAAGGTCGGTCATGGCACGCTCGGCTGCCACTGCTGCGGGTGACATGTGCATGGGCCTGAACACCTCGGCCGTCTTGAAGTGGGCCGTGAGCATGTGCAGCACACTGGCGTGCAGGCGCTGATCGTCAAGTACAATGGGCGAACCTTTCAGGCTCAGGAACGAGTCGGGGGCCTGCTGCGGGATATGATGGACCGCCAGCATGACCACCTTGCTATCGGTGATGTCGAACATGGCGGCAAGGTAGGCGGAGTGGCCGTGTCCATTCGTAAACTTGTAAGCCCCAATGCGGGGTTTTGCTCAACATGTTTCTGCCCCGTCCCGTCCTGATTTTCCTGATGCTGCTGCCCTTTGTGGCACCTGCCCAGGAGTGCGGTTACATCTATGTGAAGGCAGGTGGGGCCAGCAGCGGAGGGGCCGGCACCAAGGCCAATCCCGCCTCATTGACCTACGCACTTACGCTTTTTGGCCCCACGGCCAAGCACCTGCGGTTGGCGCACGGCAATTATTCGCTCACATCCACCCTCGATCTGCAGACCGACATGGTGATTGAGGGCGGGTTCGACCCGGCCACGTGGGTCAAGACCAACGCGGCCGAGACCGTGCTGCAACGCACCAGCGCCAACCACGATGCGGCCAACAGTGCACTCATAGGGCTCCGCTGTGTCAATATCAGCGGGTTCCGTATCCAGGACATGCGCATAGAGGTGGCCGATGCCCCGGGCAGCGGTGTGAGCGTTTACGGCATCTACATATCGGGCAGTTCGGCCTATACCGTTTCGCGCTGTCTCATTTACACTGGCAAGGGAAGCGATGGGCAAGTGGGCACTTTGGGTGCTCCTGGCATGGCCGGGGCACCTGGCGCGGCAGGACAGCCGGGCATTGACGAGGGCAACTGCTGCCGCGCGGGCGGGGCAGGGGGATCAGGGTCTTTCGCGGGAAGCTTTGCCGGTGGCGTAGGTGGCGAGGGAGGAGAATGGGGCGGGTTTGAGGTCCAAGAGGTATGTGTTCCCATTGTCAACCTGTGCGAATGGGTGGTATCGCCCGGTAGCGAGTTCACGAATCCTGGCAATCCGGGCCTTTCTGGATTGGGTCCCGGTGGAGGGCCGGGCGGTGCACGTGGCATCGGGGCCTGCGAGCTGACGTATGCCAACACCAATTGCACGGCCACACAGCTCAATCACGGAAAAGTGGGTTACGATGGCCTCGATGGCCTCGATGGTTTTCAGGGCACACAGGGTGTGGGCGCGTTTGCGGGTGGGTTCTTTGTGCCCGGCACAGGCGCCCAGGGCAACCCCGGACAGGGTCATGGGGCCGGAGGCGGTGGCGGAGGCGGTGGTGGCGGCAAAGGCTGCGAACCGGCCGCGCTGCAACCCACCATCCCCACATTCGGTTCGGCCCCTTATGATGCCGATACCGCCTACAATTCGGCCGGTTCGGGCGGTGGCGGTGGCGGAGGCGGTGAAGGGGGCCAGCTGGGACAGGGCGGCTCGGGCGGCACGGGCGGAGGAAGCTCTTTCTGCGTTTTCGCTTTCAATAACGGCATCAATGGCATAGTGCAGGACTGCTACTACTACCCGGGCGATGGCGGACAGGGCGGGCCCGGTGGGCTAGGAGGTGCCGGTGGTCAGGGAGGTGCCGGAGGTGCCGGTGGCGTGCTGGGCGACAACGGGCCCAACGCCAGCTGCCACGTGGGCCAGGGAGGCGATGGCGGCCGTGGCGGCCGTGGTGGCAACGGTGGCCGCGGTGGCAAAGGTTCTGACGGCCTCAGCGAGGGCCTCTATCAGTTGACCGGGACCCCCGTGCTCGACCCGTTCATGTACAACCTCTTTGAACCTGAGGTGCATGTCGAGTACTTCGGATGCGACAGCAGCAATGTGGCGTTCAGCACCTCTGCCACAGGCATCATCAATTGGATTTTCGGTTATGGGGCCTCACCCGCCACCAGTACCAGTGCCGCAGAGAACGTGCAGTACAGCGGCCCCTTAGGTCCGCGCAGCTTCACCCTTATTGTGGACGGGGTGCCCTATTTCTTTTCCAATTATGTGCTGGTCGAGACGGCATTCAATCCTCCGCGGATCACCGCCAGCCGCACCACACTGTGCGCAGGTGAGAGCATTGACCTGAGCACCACTTTCAACGGTCTCAGCTATGCATGGGACATACCCGGGGGCGACATCACCTCATCCACGGTGCAGAATCCTGGCACGGTCACCTTCAGCACTCCTGGCGATTATGTGGTGGAGCTTATCGTCACCAGTTGCTGCGGCACATCCAAGACGCAGGACACGATTCATGTGCTCGGTCAGGTGGATGTGGACCTTGGCGGACCCTTCCGCGCGTGCTTCCTGGGCGATCTACCCATACTCGATGCCAACGGAAACGATGGGGCCACCTACGCATGGACCCTCAATGGCCAGCCGTACGGGCAGGGACAGGAAACGGAGGGAACATTGATCACCGGTATTTACGGTGTCACGGTCAGCTACGGCCCCACGTGCAATGGTCAGGACACGGTGCAGGTGGAGATATACACCACCACGCCTGTGGATCTGGGGCCCGATGTGGGCATCTGTCAGGGCGAGCCATTGCCCGTGCTGAATGCCGGCATTGACAGCAGCACCTACGCCTGGACTTGGGACGGCAATCCCATCGGTACGGGCCTTATTGACCTGACGGCCGCACAACCGGGCACCTATGTGGTGGATGTGACCGAGAACAGCGGTTGCACCGGCAGCGATGAGGTGGAGGTGGTGGTCAGCAATCCGTTTGTGTTTCTAGGGGCCGATGTGAATGTGTGCGCGAATGCGCAGTTCCCCGTGCTCGATGCCCAGAATCAAGGGGCGCAGTACCAGTGGGACCAGGGCGGCTCTCCATTGGCAGGCGAGACCCAGCAGACCTACCAGCCCGGTGCGGGAGGAACATACGGGGTCACCATCACCGACCAGTACGGTTGTGATGCCTCCGACCAGATCACCATCAACACATTCCCCACCCTGAATGCGGTGATCAGCGGGCCCACATCGGCCACGCTGGGCATGGCGGTGGCATTCAACGACAACACCAGTCCGGCCGCCAACATGTGGACATGGAACTTTGGTGACGGCACCCCGGTGGTGAACATCCAGAACCCGATACACGCCTTTGCGGAGGCAGGGCCGCGTCCGGTGTTCATGATAGCGAGCAACGGCCTGTGCAGCGACACGGCCTACACAACAGTGAATGTGAACTACGACTGCGCAGCGCTGGGCCTCACGGCCGATTTCCTGCTCAGCACAGGTACGGTCATCCTATCGGCCACAGGCACCGTGGCCACCACCAACAACAGCCTGAACGCCACCGAGTATATCTGGGATTTCGGTGATGGCAGTGCCCTCGACTACAATGTCAGTCCTATCCACGCCTACAACACCCCAGGCGACTACACCATCACCCTTACAGCCATCAACCTGAACTGCACCACCTCCGTTTCGCTGCCTATCTCGGTCATTCAGTTCGGTATTGGGGTGAATGAGACACAGGGTGCAGGTCAATGGCTGGTGTATCCTAATCCGACTGATGGGCTGCTCGTCCTGGAGGCTGAGTTGGCCACCGGCACTGCGGTGGTAGCTGAGGTGACCGATATGCTGGGCAGGCGCATCATGGGCCGGTCAGTGATGGCCAACGGGCCATTCCGCATGGAGCTTGACCTGTCCGGTCAGCCCAAGGGGGTCTATTCGCTGAACCTTCGGGTCAATGACGGGTTGATGGTGAGCCGCATTGTGCTCGAGTAGCCGCGCCCATCCGAATTCCGCACCGAACAGCTCATGGAAGACAAGATCATCTATTCCGTTTACGCAGAGAGCAACCCCAATCCGGCTGCCATGAAGTTCGTGGCCAACCGGTTTCTGCTTCCCAACGGCAGTCTGGAGATGAACTCGGTGGAGGAGGCGCAGCAGAGCCCTTTGGCCGCTGCGCTGTTCCGGTTCCCGTTTGTTAAGGCCGTGTTCATCACGTCCAATTTCGTCACGGTGATCAAGAACGACATGGTGCCCTGGGACGAGGTGGTGCTGGAGCTGCGCGAGTTCATACGTGACCACCTCAACAGCGGGGGCGGGGTGGTGAAGGAGGGTGTGCACCTGACGGAGCCCGATCTGAGCGAGCCGCCCCGCATGGCCCATGCCGAGGCCACCACCGATGTGGAGCAGCGCATCATTGACATACTTGATGAATATGTGCGCCCGGCCGTGGAGGGCGATGGCGGCCACATCAGTTTCCAGAGTTATGCGGAAGGCCGTGTGAATGTGCTGCTACAGGGCGCTTGTAGCGGCTGCCCATCATCGACTTACACCCTCAAGGCTGGCATTGAAGGACTGCTGAAGAAGATGCTGCCGGGCGAGGTGGACGAGGTGGTGGCAGTGAACGGGTGAGCCGTTCACATCAATCAACCCACCCGTTCACTGGTATGTTTGATTGAAGCCCACCTACAAATTCAGCTTAAAGCTGTCTTTTGAACGAACGGTCCCAAAGGAAAACGGGGCACGGTGCACAGATGTGCGCCCATTGCCCGGCCAGTGCGACCAATGTTGCGGGCGGCCATACACCGCCCTGCGTCTATTGATCTGACCGCGAAGAATCAGGCCGTAACGGCCTTCTTGCGGCCCCGCTTGGCCGGAGCGGCCTTGGTGGCAGTGGTGGCTGCCTTGGCTGTAGCGGCCTTCGCGCTGGGCTTGCGTCCACGGGTCTTGCCCTCTTTCGGGGCTTCGATGCCAAATGCTTTTCGCACCTTGTCGACCATGTCGGTGCGCTCCCAGCCGAAGAAGGTCACTTTGCGGGTGCTGCGCTTCTCAACGCCTTTTTCGACCGTGATGAACTCGACATCGCGGTCTTCGGCATTGCGGCCGAAGTGGCCATAGGCCGCTGTGGCCGAATAGATCGGATTGAGCAGGCCGAAGCGCTCGCGGATGGCGGCCGGGCGCATATCGAACAGGCTGGACACCCTCTCGGATATACGGCCATCGGTCATCTTCTCGCCATTGTGCCAGTGGCGGCAGGTGCCGAAGGTGTTCACGTTCACACTCACCGGTTGTGCCTTGCCGATGGCGTAGGCCACCTGCACAAGTGCGCGGGTGCACAGGCCGCTGGCCACAAGGTTCTTGGCCACGTGGCGGGCGGCATAGGCTGCCGAACGGTCGACCTTGCTCGGATCCTTGCCTGAGAAAGCACCGCCCCCATGGGCACCGTGACCACCGTAGGTGTCAACAATGATCTTACGCCCGGTGAGGCCCACATCGCCATGCGGACCACCTATGACGAACTTGCCTGTGGGGTTTACCAACAGCCGCACACGTTCTTTCCAGTTCTTCCCGAAAAGCTTCTTGATGGCGCGCGGCTGGTTCTTGATGACCCGCTTGAGGAGAATGTCGCGCACATCGTCATGGATCTGCTTCTGCATAGCCACTTCGGCTTCCTTCAATGCCTTGGCGGTGTTGCTCTTCGGCTTGATGAACTCATCGTGCTGGGTGGACACCACAATGGTGTGAATGGCCACGGGCCGGTTGCGGTCGTTGTATTCCACCGACACCTGACTCTTGCTGTCGGGGCCCAGGTAGGTCATCTTCTTGCCCTCGCGCCTGATGGCGGCAAGCTCGCGCAGGATGATGTGCGACAGTTCGAGGGTGACGGGCATCAGGCTCTCGGTCTCGTTTACCGCATAACCGAACATCATGCCCTGATCTCCGGCACCCTGATCCTTATCGGCATTGGTGTCCTCGCTCACCCCGCGGCTTATGTCGGCACTCTGCTCGTGTATGGCATTGAGCACCCCGCAGCTGTCGCCATCAAAGCGGTATGAGGCCTTGGTGTATCCGATGCGGTTCACCACATCGCGCACCACATTCTGCACATCGACAAAGGCACTCGAGGTCACCTCGCCACCCACTACCACAAGGCCCGTGGTGCAATAGGTCTCGCACGCCACGCGGCTGTAGGCGTCCCTGCGCAGAAACTCATCGAGGATAGCGTCAGAGATCTGGTCTGCGACCTTGTCCGGGTGGCCCTCAGACACTGATTCGGAAGTGAAGATGTAGCTCATACAATGTTAGATTACCATGTTTTGAAACGGGCCGCAAGGTATGATTTTGGGTTTTCGGGCGAACGTCAAAAATGAAGTTGTGAGACACGCGGTCCTTGCCCTACCAGCAGAGCGGCAGACCACGATGTAAGTGGACATTCCGGGAGCTTTCGCGGGAGGCGGTCAGGGGGTAAGGTGGTCAGGTGGTCAGGTCATCAGGGAGTCGGAAGAACAGGAATGGTGTGTGGCTCAGATAATCGTTGACCATTGGTGCATTGAACTGATGAGAAGGCATGAGAACACTGGCCACTGGGTGGGTCAGAGCCCACCGAATAATTGGTGCGCCTGTCCTGCCAATTGCGGGGATGGAAAGACTCACGCGCGGGCGGGGAGGGAAGCCATGCAAGGCCCATGCATAGGCCCGATGCCGCGCCTGACGGAAACGGAGCCCTGATGCCAAGGGACGCACGGCCACCTGGCCCTGACCAAAGGACATGGGCCACCATAGATGTCCGAGTCATGCGAACAGAACGGCCGACCGGGTGCAGAGCCGTACCGATAAAGGGCAAAGAAGGGGCACCGACCGTTAACGGATCGGCCTCAACAACCTTAGAAGGAGTCTCAACAGGTTGAGGAACGGTGCCAACGATCTGAGAAGGGGTCTCAACAGATTGAGGATCGGTGCCAACGATCTTAGAAGAAGTTTCAACGATCTTAGAAGGAGTTTCAACACGCTCATTATGAGGGGCGTGTGATTTTTTTACTGGACCCTGGGTGAGGGCAGAAGGAAAGCCTCTAGCTGTTAGCCATTTGGTAGAGTGAGAGGGAAAGTGAAAGTGAGGGAGAGAGTGAAAGGGAAAGCCCTGGCCGGTATGGTCGGGGTTTTCTTTTTTGGGGCTGATGCGGATTACAAATCAGTACGGATATACAAATGGCTGTTGGCCGTTGGCTGTTCGCGGTTTGCATTGAGGGTTGTAGAAGGTGTTGGAGTGATCAGGTGAACGGGAATGGTGTGTGGCTCAGATATTTGTTGACCTTTGGTGAACTGAAACGATGAGAAGGCATGAGAACACTGGCCACTGGGTGGGCTGGAGCCCACCGAATAACACGAACGAGGGAAAGACGCTCGCTCGGGCGCATTGCACAGATTGGCGCGGGCGGGTTTACCAGTTTGGCACCACCAAAACTGAAATGATGGTAGAGGTATTTGACCCGCTTGGGCGAAGCGTGAAACGGACTTCAACACACACAACAGGAAGCGGCACTCTTGCTATTGACCTTGGCGAGTGTTTGGGCCTCTATTTGTTGCGCATTTCGGCCAATGGGGTACCGTTGCACAGTCAACGTATCATCTGTGTGAAATGAGCAGGTTCCTGATTTTAATCCAGCTCATATGCATGAGCAGGTGGCTTCATGCCCAACAGATCTATTTCGATAAGCAGTATGACAGTGGGCTCACTGAGTATCAAAGTGAAGGTATTTGGGGCAGAAATAGTATTCTTGCGATTGAGAACAGCTACATGGTCCTATCCATGACCTTGAACAATCAATCACTTGCCGCTGGATTTTATTTGATGCGCGTTGATCTAAGTGGAGAAATTGAATGGTCTGTAACACATCTGGATGAGAACACCAATGAATTCTGTTTTGATATAATACCAACTGCTGATAATGGTTTTGCAATAAATTCGAGTCCTTTTATTATCACCCGTTGTGCTATTGGGCGAAGCGAACATTTTTGATTTGGCCTAATGGTCTTCCGCTCAGTGCATTATCAAGTTGAATCATGGTCATTGCGGCCAATTTTGAGAGGATTCTCGTGGCGAGACCGA